>JBKJUR010000052.1:0-72696 GCA_046590165.1 Methylotenera sp. | reverse complement strand
TTATCACTTAAGCACCAAATTGGTGCTTAAGTGACATGCAAAAAATACAGTGCGCCATTTTGCTTGGTCGCCACCTAATATTATCTGGGCTTAGATTTTGCTTTCTTGATTTTGTTTTACAAGATTAACTAAGCACTTTAAAACGAAAGAGAGTGAAGTATGAATCGCCATGATGTAACAGAATTGATAGTGACGGCAAAAATAACTAAAGGGCTCAAGTGGGAGGAAATTGCCAATAAGATTGGTCTCTCAAAAGAATGGACGACTGCCGCCTTATTAGGTCAGATGACGCTTACAAAAGCCCAAGCTGACATTATTGGTAACACTTTAGATTTACCTACTGAGGCGGTTGCGCTATTACAAGTGGCGCCCTATAAAGGCACACTACCAACCGCCGTACCTACTGACCCGCTGCTATATCGTTTTTATGAGTTGATTAATGTGTACGGCACTACGATTAAGTCGCTCATTCATGAAGAGTTCGGCGACGGTATTATGAGTGCGATTGATTTTTCTATGGATATTCAGCGCGAAGCTAATCCAAATGGTGACCGTGTGAAAATTGTGTTGAATGGTAAATTTTTACCTTATAAAACCTATTAAGAACACGTGATTGTTATTAAAAAAAGATTATGAACATGCGATTTAAGCAGGCTCATAATCTTTTTTAAATTCTAAAGCTTCTGGTTTAGAATTTTTCCTCGGGCCTCAAATAACGCCATTGCCCTACTGGCAATTTACCTAAATTAATACTGCCAATCCTAACCCGCTTTAAGCCTACTACATGTAGCCCAACCATTTCACACATGCGGCGAATTTGGCGTTTTTTGCCTTCGCGTAGTGCGAATCTTAGCTGGTCTTCATTCTGCCAGCTTACTTTGGCGGGTTTGAGTTTTTCACCATCTAAGCTCAAGCCGTGGTTCAAAAGTTTCATGCCATTTTCGGTTAGTGTGCCTTCCACGCGCACGAGGTATTCTTTTTCCACATCAGAATTTTCACCAATTAAATGGCGCGCCACACGTCCATCCTGAGTGAGTACTAACATCCCTGTTGAATCAATATCCAAGCGGCCAGCAGGAGCCAACCCTTGTAAATACCGACGTTGAAATTCTTTAGGGTGATGGGTATGTAGTGTTGGGTCATCTTCCCACTGATTGTCTGGGTGTACCAGTACAATCGCCGGTTCGTAGCCATCTTCGGCCTGCCCGCTCACGTAACCCACGGGCTTATGCAGAATAATCGTAACGCTTTCTGCCTGCGTTTCATAGGCGTAGCTACTGATAATAATCTCAGCGTTTGGGTCTATGCGCGTGCCTAGCGTATCAATAATGTCACCATTCACCATTACCCAACCATTAGCAATCCATTCGTCTGCTTCACGGCGTGAGCAAATTCCACGCTCTGCCATCACTTTAGATAAACGTGGTAAATCATCACTTACCGCAGTAGATTTATATGCCGCTTTTGCCGCCGCGCCATAGGCTGGCGCATTGGCATCATAACCATCGCGCACTTTACCGCCACGGCGTGGTGATTGGCGGTATTGTGGCTCTTCGCGGTTAGCTTTCGGTGTGGTGCGGGTATCAACGCCATGCGGTTTTGGTTTACGCGCAACATTTTCATCAGCGCTTTGCGGTATAGACTCAACATATGGTTCACCGTGCGCTTTACCATCAAACCGATGATTACGCTGCCCAGCTTTTGATTGTGCTGGTGCTGCTTGCTCACGCTGTGGTTCAGCTTGTGCCTCGGTGGGGCGAATCGCCTTCTGTGGTGCTACAGTGCGGTCACGCTTAGTAGGCTCAGCACGGCGTACTGGTGCTTTTTGTGCCACAGGCGTTTCAGAAGGTTTTTTTGTAATTTTTAAGGTGGTCAAAATGGCGTGAATACAAATTTAGATGAATAAAGCATTTTAACAAAATATCACTGAATATTTGTATTTATTAAATAAAGCAGTTGCACTTATATAGTTCGAGCCTTATTTGGGGAGCCAATTTAATGCGAAAAACAGAACTTTCACCTACTCAATTTTGATAACCAAAATTGCCTCATTTGTATTCTTTTGGCTAGCCTGTTAATCTGCATTGATAGATGTATTTATAGCCACCCGTGTTACATAAACGGGAACATGGAAGGTAAAAATGGAAAAAATGCAACAAAAGAAACTTTCACTGCCAAAAGCTGATGGAAGCATTGTTGAATTAATGGTTAACCAAAGTGTTTTACTAATCGGAGCCAATGGCGCAGGGAAAACAAGGTTAGGAACATGGATAGATCTGGTATCCCCAGATCACAAAATTGTTCATAGACTTTCAGCGCAAAAATCTCTTGCAATGCCAGACACAACTACTCCAGTATCAATTGAACGTGCGGAAAGAGACTTACTATTTGGAAGTGCTGATGCAGCAGTTGGCAATGAGCACGGATACAAATCTGGACATAAATGGCAAAGTAGACCTGCAATTTCATTCCTAAATGATTTTCAGAAATTGATGGTTTATCTTTTTTCTGATGAGACGGAAGAAAATGCTAAATTTAAGGTATGCCAGAGAGCATCTACAAGCAAGATAGATCCTCCGCAAACGAAACTTGATTTAGTAAAAGAATTATGGGAAAAAACCCTTCCCCATAGGGAGCTCATTGTAGGTGGACTTAGAATACAGACACAGGTGAAAGGAGGTGATACTGAGAAGTACAGTTCATCTGAAATGAGTGATGGTGAAAGAGTAATATTTTATTTAATTGGTCAGTGTTTGGCAGCCCCACAAAATGGAATTATTGTAATTGACGAACCAGAGCTTCATCTGCATAAGTCAATTCAAACTTCTCTATGGAATGATATAGAAAATCTAAGACAAGACTGTATGTTTGTTTATCTAACACACGATGTTGATTTTGCCGCTGCCAAAGAAGAATCGAAAAAAATCTGGTTAAAATCATTTAATGGGACTGTTTGGGATTGGGAAGAGATTCGGGAAGATGATAATTTACCCCAAGATTTACTATTAGAAATTCTTGGCAGTCGCAAACCAGTAGTTTTTGTAGAGGGAGATCTCAACAGTTATGATTCCGCTTTGTACAGAGCATTGCTACCATCATTTTTAGTTATACCTCGTGGCAGTTGTACACAAGTAATTCAATCAGTAAAAGCTTTAAAAGCAAATAATCAACTTCACAATTTGAATGTTTACGGAATTATAGATCGAGATAGACGCCTTTCAGAAGAAGTGGCTAAATTAGAACAAGATTCAATTTTTGTACTCAACGTAGCAGAAGTTGAAAATTTATTTTGTGTAAAAGAAGTGATTCAAATAGTTAGTATGCGTTTAGCTAGAAATCCAGATAAGGACTTCAAGGAAGTTTCAGATTATGTATTTACTCGTTTGAATAGTGAGCTTGAAACTCAGGTTTCCTTGAGAGTAGCTTGTGAGATAAAATTTAAACTAAACATGTTTGATCAATCACAGAAAGGTGTAACTGCATTAGAAAGTGCCCTTCAAAAACTTTTTAGTGAAATAGATGTAAAGGATTTACATTCGCAAACAATTGCAGATTTTAATTCGGTTATAAGTTCCCATGATTACGAGGCTTTGTTATCACTTTATAATCGAAAAAATCTTCCAGAACAGGTAAGCACTGTACTTGGACTAAAAAAGGGGGAATTGCCTGAATTAGTAATTCGTTTGGCAAAAGATGACAGTAGACATGAAATCGTAGGTGCAATGAAAAAATATTTTGGAAATTTTGCCGATAAAATTAACTGAGTATTCTACGTACCCTTTTAACCATACAATTTATTGATACAGAATTATTTAATTTAGCTGATTGATACTGACTCATTCCAGTTCTCTGTTTTGTGAGATTTGGTCATCCACGTTGGGCTCGAACCCAATAAAAAAACCAGCTTTAGCTGGCTTTTTTATTGGCAATTTAAAGTTTAAATTAAACCTTTTGATACACTTCGCTACCTTTTTTCACAAACTCAATCGCTTTCGCTTCCATGCCTTTGCCAAGCGCTTCTTGCTCGCTCACACCTAAAGTAGCCGCATAATCACGTACATCTTGTGTGATTTTCATTGAGCAGAAATGCGGGCCGCACATTGAGCAGAAGTGCGCTTGTTTTGCGCCATCTTGCGGTAGTGTTTCATCATGGAATTCCTTGGCTTTTTCTGGATCTAGGCCTAGGTTAAATTGATCTTCCCAACGGAATTCGAATCGTGCTTTTGATAATGCGTTGTCGCGAATTTGTGCGCCGGGGTGACCTTTAGCTAAGTCTGCCGCGTGAGCCGCGATTTTGTAGGTAATCACGCCTACACGCACGTCTTCTTTATCTGGTAAGCCTAAGTGTTCTTTAGGTGTTACGTAGCAAAGCATTGCACAGCCATACCAACCAATCATTGCAGCACCAATGCCCGAAGTGATATGGTCATAACCCGGTGCAATATCCGTTGTTAATGGGCCTAATGTATAGAATGGAGCTTCGCCGCAATGCTCAAGCTGTAATTCCATATTTTCTTTAATCAAATGCATAGGCACGTGACCTGGGCCTTCAATCATGGTCTGTACATCGTGTTTCCAAGCGATTTGTGTAAGCTCACCTAGCGTAATGAGTTCGGCAAATTGCGCTTCATCGTTAGCGTCATAAATTGAGCCCGGGCGTAAACCATCACCCAATGAGAAGCTCACATCGTAGGCTTTCATGATTTCGCAGATGTCTTCAAAATGCTCGTACAGGAATGACTCTTTATGATGCGCTAAACACCATTTCGCCATAATAGAACCACCGCGCGACACAATACCTGTCATGCGTTTTGCAGTCATAGGAATATAAGCCAAGCGTACACCCGCATGAATCGTGAAGTAATCCACACCTTGTTCGGCTTGTTCAATTAAGGTGTCGCGGAAAATTTCCCACGTTAAATCTTCAGCCTTACCATTTACTTTTTCTAGTGCTTGGTAGATTGGCACCGTGCCAATTGGCACTGGTGAGTTACGAATAATCCATTCGCGTGTTTCGTGGATGTTTTTACCGGTTGATAAATCCATCACGTTATCCGCACCCCAACGTGTAGCCCACACCATTTTTTCAACTTCTTCGGTGATGCTAGAACCTAACGCAGAGTTACCAATATTAGCGTTAATTTTAACCAAGAAATTACGGCCAATAATCATCGGCTCAACTTCTGGGTGATTAATATTAGCTGGGATAATCGCGCGGCCAAGAGCCACTTCGCTACGTACAAATTCTGGCGTAATCATTTTAGGGATATTCGCGCCAAAATCTTGGCCTTTATGTTGCGTTTGTAGCAACTCGCTCATGTTTTCACGGCGTTGATTTTCACGAATGGCAATATATTCCATTTCAGGAGTAATAATACCTTGGCGTGCGTAATGCATTTGGCTGACGTTTTTGCCCGCTTTAGCGCGTAACGGTTTGCGTGTAAGGTTAAAGCGCATCGCACGTAATTCTGGATCAACTAAGCGTTGTTGACCAAACTCTGAACTTGGGCCATCTAATTGTTCGGTATCGTTGCGCTCTTCAATCCAACCAGAGCGTACTGTGTTTAAGCCGCTACGAATATCAATTTTAACGTCTAAGTCTGTATATGCGCCGCTGGTGTCATAAACAACCACTGGCGCATTTATATCAGCACCAAACATAGAAGGAGTATCGCTTAGGCTAATTTCACGGAAAGGCACTTGAATATCAGCACGTGAACCTTGCACGTAAATTTTGCGTGATTTAGCAAAAGGCTTAATAGTATCTGGATCAATTTGAGCGGTTTCACCGTCAAAGTTTGCGGTATTTTTGTGTAGTGTTTTATCGATGGCGTTCATGGTGCATTCCTATTTATTTGTTCAAATAATATAAAGCATCAACTACTTTCATTATTTTTAATTCGTAGGAAGGCATCAAGCTGCTTTCCTACGGCGGCATTACCCGCATCAGGTTCAAAGGGTGATTCTCACTGTGATTTTTAGAAATTTTATGAAAAACCTCTAAAATACAGACCCCTAGCAATAGACGAAATATACGCTAAAGTTGCAATAAAACCAAGTGCTTATCACGCTGGTTGGTTAAGAAAAAGGATAAGAAAAAACAGAATTCTCTGCAGATGTACACGAATTGCTAATTATTAGGCATAAATTATAAAATTTAACGGCAGTTTTAATTCTTGCAGGTTCAATAGTTAAGTTTTGTTGAGTATTTATTGTTAAACTTATATTATTAGTAAACTTCAGTACTGGTAAATTTATGACCTTAATTATTTATCTGCTTTATTACGCAGTTGCCATCACAACTTTAGTTTTTCATTTTACTGGACAGCTAGAGCGCTGGGGAATGGAATGGCTGGTATTGGTGTTGGCTGTTACTGTATTTCCAGTGGTGTTATATCTTTAAGTCATCTTAAGAATTTACGTGCGATATAAACTGATACTTTAATTATTAACTATTTATTCGAGTCTCTCACTACGTAATGTTTAGCTAATTTAGTCTGTTTCTTTAGGCCTAAATTTACTGCCTTGGGCAGAACGCCATTCAGCCATGCAAAAAATGATTCTGGCTGACCAATAAATACCTCTTGTTTTTCATTTTCTAACGCTTTTACCACAATTGCAGCTACTTTTTCGGGAGTATCTAAGTTGCTGCCGGATTTTTCCATCATTGCAACAGTGGCGGCATCATTCATTGGCGTTTTAACACCGCGTGGCGCAATGTAAGTTACGTCAATCTCTGTACCTACTAACTCGCGTCGCAAGGCTTGAGAAAAGCCGTGAATAGCAAATTTGCTGGCACAGTATGTGGCGTAATGCGGAAATCCTAGTGAGCCGAATATTGAACCTATCATCACAAAGTGGCCTTGATTGCTAGATTGAAAGCTTGGCAATACGGCGCGTGCAAGCTGAATAGGTGCGGTGACGTTAGTCTGAATCATTTGCGCGATACGCTCAAAGCTTTGATCTTCAAGCTGTATAAAGTCCAAAATAGCGGCATTGTTAATTAACATATATAAAGTATTTGATTTCTGCGCCATAAGCATCGGCAAATACTTGGGCAATGAACTCCTCCACTTCTCCTCGATGTGGTGCGTTGCGCTCTAATACTGATGTTGTAATACTCACAGCCTTTTTGCGTTTAACATTAGTTTCATTTCTATATGCATAAGCTGTTTCTGCATTAAATGCGTCTGATTTGAATAAAAAATTGTGTGCTGAATTGCTACTTGTCATCACATTCACCTTTTGATAAAGATAAGTTTTAATGAGTAAAGTTCATGACTTCGTAAATTTTATAATTAAATCAATAGCTTAATAATTAAATGTATTAATCTTAATGCAAACTTTGTATTTATTGTATAGAGTGTATGCGGTTTTTTGCAGGCTATCATTTCTATGCCATTTTTTAAATACAAGGTATTAATGCTTTTATGTATCAATCAAATTTTTTAAAACATATAAGTGAATACCGCTCTAAATTCTGGTTACTGCATTTAATTTTACCGGTTATATCGGCAGTTTTTTTACTGTATTTATATCCATCCACTGGTTTAGATGCCCTACTCATCCATCCATTTTACGATGTAAAAATATTGGCATTTCCGCTAAAGCATGATTGGTTTTTACAAGAGGTCATGCATACCTACTTAAAATATTTGGTGGTACTTATTGCGCTGGCTTTAGTGATTTTTTGGCTGGGTGGAATAAGAGTGATGACACTTATTAGTACGCGGTTTAAATGTAGATGGTTACAACGCTACCACCAGCGGTTTTTATGGGTATTTGTGGGGATGTTGATTTCTACAGCTTCAATTTCGATATTTAAACACTTCAGTAATCATGCCTGCCCTTGGGATTTGTTGATATATGGCGGTGACCAACCTTTATTCGCACTTTTTGAAGCCTTACCATTTGGTGCATCACCAGGTCATTGTTTCCCTGGTGGACACGCTGCCGGTGGATTTTCATTAATGGCTTTTTATTTTGGTTTTAAAGATACCGACGTCAAAATAGTCAATATCAGGTTCGCTAATATTGGGCTGGTTATTGGTTTAATATTGGGTCTTGCAATGGGATGGGCGCAAGTCATGCGTGGCGCGCATTTTATGTCACATAATTTATGGACAGCCTGGATTATATGGATGATATTGCTCGCTCAATATTTGATATGGAAACCTAATGGTTATAGATAGCCCTAAGTGCTAAATCTGACAAATTCCAGCACTCCAAAACATTAACCCCGCAAAAAAAGTAGCAGACACTGTTTTTATTGCACGAAAAGTAGAGAGAGAATAAATCTATTTTTTGTTGTTTAGTTAATAGAAACATATACTTAGAAGTTAGGCATGACAATTGCAGATGAGGATGCAGTTTAATTCTCTTTAGGTTCATGCATGACACTGTTAGCAAGTAACACCACACGTTACAAAATTCCATTTTTTACATTTATTGCAGCTATTGCACTGGCGATATGGCTATTGCTGCGTTTAGTACTTTGGGTAGATGTGGGCGTAAGCCAAATCCCATTCGGTACGGCGCTTAAAGCCGATGGACTTGGTTTATGGTTTGATATTAACGCGCTGTGTTTTTTGCTGGTGCCTTTTTTGCTGGCTTCAATGCTGATACCAAACAATTGGCGTGGTAAAGCCTGGCTGAACAATGCACGTTGGATTTTGGCATTTTTAGTTACATTTGGCCTGTTATTTGGTGCGGTGTCTGAGTATATCTTTTGGCAGGAATTTACTACACGCTTTAATTTTATTGCGGTTGATTACTTAATTTACACCAGTGAAGTCATTGGCAATATTCGTGAGTCTTACCCAGTACCCATGATATTAATGATAATAGCGCTCGTGGGCTTAGTCATTTTATTTGTGCTACATAGATTTGTGAGTTTTGATTCTGCAGCGATATCACTCAAGAAAAAAGTCAGTTATTTTTCTGCCGCTATTATATTGCCATTGTTGAGCTTTCAGCTAGGCAATGTAGACCAGATGGAGTTTAGCAAAAATGCCTATGCCAATGAGTTGGCAGGTAATGGTTTATTTAGTTTTTCTGCTGCGGCACATCGTAATGAACTTGATTACGATAAATTTTATAAAACGATACCACAAGCCCTTGCATTCAAGACCTTGCTTTCAGTCGGCTCAGACCGCAAACCAACCAGCGAGGTTTTAGCCGAAGAAAAAGAGGCCCAAGAACATAAAATTGCAGAACTTGGCCCATTTAAGCGCCACCCGAAAAATGTGGTGCTTATTTCGGTAGAAAGTTTATCGGCTGAGTATTTAGGTACTTACGGTAATAAAGAACACTTAACCCCCTACCTGGATAAATTGGCGAGTGAAAGTCTGGTGTTTGATAAGCTTTTTGCCACGGGCACCCGTACTGTGCGTGGTTTGGATGCACTATCGATTGCTATCCCACCTATTCCAGGGCAAGCGGTAGTCCACAGACAAAATAATGATCATTTAGCGACTATAGGCGAATTGCTAGAAGCGCAAGATTATTCGACATTCTTCATCTACGGCGGTTATGGCGTGTTTGATAACATGAATGCCTACTTTAAAAGCAACGACTATAAAGTAGTAGATCGTACAGATTTTGATAAAAATAGCATTCAAGCAGAAAACGTGTGGGGTGTAGATGACGAAAGCTTATTTAATAATTCACTCAAAATCTTTGACGAAAATGTTAAGAGTCACAAGCCATTTTTTGCGCACATTATGACGACTAGTAACCACAGGCCGTTTACTTTTCCTGAAGGAAAAATAGACTTACCAGAAGGTCACCGTGCAGGTGCAGTGAAATATACCGATTACGCGATTGGTAAGTTTATTGAAAATGCAAAAACTAAGCCTTGGTTTAAAGATACGCTATTTGTCATCGTGGCGGATCACTGCGCATCGGTAGCAGGTAAAAGCAAATTGCCGGTGGCTAAATACCATATTCCGTTATTCTTTTACGCGCCAGATTTGTTGCCTGCTGGGCATTACAGTCGTACTGCCAGCCAAATAGATATTGTACCGACATTGCTAGACGTGCTTGGTGCAAAAGGCGATGACCATTTTTACGGGCAATCACTCTTTGAAGCGGCTAATGAGAAAATGCCAGAACGTGCATTTATCAGTAATTATCAAGAATTAGGCTATTACAAAAACGATACTTTAATTGTGTTAAGCCCTAAGCAAAAAGTGGAAGCATACAAAATAGATCCGTTAACTTTTGATGCCACGCCGACTAATATGAATGAAAGCCTATTGAATGAGGCGGTTGCTTATTATCAGACCGCAGCACGGGCATTTAAGCATGGCGATTTAAAAGAGTTCGTTAAAGTAACTGTTAAAGACTCTAACTAGTAGTAAGTCACATGAAAAAACTACCTACTATCAACGCTCAATATTGGGCTTTTATCATTAGTGCAACAACGCTTGGCGAAACAGGTGGCGATCTAATTTCGCAAAGCCTTCATCTGGGTTATGCGAGTGCATCTATTCTGCTTATTGGGTTATTTGTACTGGCACTATTTATTGAGTTAAAAACTGCCGTGCAGCACCCAGCGCTGTATTGGGTAGTGATTATTATGGCTAGCCTTGCCGGGACAACAATTTCAGATTATGTAACGCGAACCTTGGGTCTGGGTTATGGTTGGGGGTCGTTACTGATAGCGATGGCGTTGTTGGTTATTTTTTACGTTTGGCACAAGGCAACCAAGCATGTGTCGGTGCAAGATACATTTAGCGTTAAAACTGAATTTTTGTATTGGGCGGCAATTTTACTTTCCAGTACCTTGGGTACAGCATTTGGTGATTACGTTGCCAATGCTACTCCACTTGGTTTTGGCGGTGGCGCATTACTATTGATGACCTTATTAGTGTTACTGATGTTTTTGGTGCTTTTAACACAAGTATCTCGTGAAATTTGTTATTGGGTAGCGATCATTATCACGCATCCGATGGGGGCAACATTAGGCGATTTTATGACTAAGCCTGAAGGCATTAATTTAGGTAACGTGCCAGCATCGCTAATATTGTTGGTTGTATTTTCGCTTGTCACATTTAGTTTTCGTACTAAACAGGATTAATAAGAGAATATAATCATTCGGAAAGAAAAATATATAAAATAGTATCCAATTAGTGCTAGTTAATTTAAATGGTTGTGAATAGGATTGTATGGAACGCTGGGTGTTATATGCATTTATCTCAATGTTCTTTGCTGGTTTTACTTCGGTTATTGCCAAGCAAGGTCTTGCAGGTATCTCGGCTGAATTAGGGCTGACTATACGTACACTTTTTGTGTGCATATTCGTGCTCGTGTTTGCAGTATTAGCAGTGGCGCCCGCTGAAATAAAATCACTGCAAAAAGTGAATTATGTGTGGCTAGGTTTATCTGGCATGACTACTGCGCTGTCCTGGATATTTTATTATAAGGCCTTAAAAGTCGGTGATGTCGCAACAGTAGCGCTGATTGACAAAGGTAGCGTAGTCATCGCGATTTTACTTGCTTGGTTGTTACTAAAAGAAGTTATCACGCTACGTATAGTGTTAGGTGCAGCTTTCATCATAGTTGGCTTAGGTATTATCGCCAAAAAATAATTTAGATTGTTATTCTGAGCAATAGCCTAAGCATTTTATGGTCCGCAGCGGTACTCTGGAGACTTATTGATTAACTCTCCGTTTTCAGTAATCCAAGCTATTGGTTTAACTCGAGCATCCAAGCTACAAGCTTCAATATAACCCACAGCTCCATTTGTTTCAGCCACAAATCGTATTACAGCTTCCTCAGAATTCACTACGTGAGGCGGTGATGTGCCATGAAAATATAAGCCGTTCCAGTAATCATTTTGCGTGCTGGGCAGGCTGCCTAATATTTTTTTAGAGAATTGCATTCTTAACGGATTTTCGGCAGGTAAATTTACTGGATGCATGCGCTTACCATTGGCCCAATAATCTTTTTTCCGCCAATAGATAAGCTTAAGTTCGGGTAGTGAAATAGTTTTGGTCGCCTGGTCATTAGCTACAATCACCGCGATTATTGATTGATCATTAAAAGACTTCTCATTGGCAACGCTGTACCTAACTGAAAATAGGCAAAATAACGCCAATAAAGTTAAAAATAGACGCATTAAAACAACACCGCAAATGACGCTAAAAATCCGCGTGGCGATTCTGGTTGGTCGCCACTGCCGCCAGTAAACTCAAGCTTTAATAGTTGTGTTGGTTTGATACGCCAAGTAGTGCCTAATAACCAGCGTTCTTGCCTACCCTCATCTGGGCGATCAAAAATCTCAAACCGCGCTATACCATACCAATCTTTCAGATACGACCAATTATTTAAACGTGACAATGGAACAGCTGTTTGTAAATAAGCGCCACTGCCACCATCTTTATCGTTAGTGTTCCAACGCTGAAAGCCTTCACCTAAAAATTCAATGTCTTGATAATGCGTAATAAAATCTAATCCCAGCATGCGATAGCTTGGATTAGAAGCTGTTTTCTCAGTAAATGACAATAGGTTTAAACCAAAGTTAAAGTCTTGTCCAAAAGTAAAGCGGGCACCTTTAACATCTTTAAATTTGATTTCATTATCATCATCAATTTGGTCTTCAAGTGCTTCAACAAAAACGGTGTATTCAAACGCACTGTCTCTCAGTGGCACTGCGCCAAAGGCCATAAAACCGTTTGTTGCAATTGGAAAAAGCCGGCTGGTGGCAAGTGGCCGTGTGCTGGTCCATACCAATGGCGCTGCATGAAGTAAGTTCCAGCGACCAGCTGGCGTTAAAAAGCGTCCGGCACGGAAGTTGATTTTTTCAGAATAGTTATAGTCAAGATATAGACGCTCTAGATCTAAGTATCTTTCCCTAGTGCTGAAATGCTGACTGTCACCCCATGAAATTGGATTTTCTAGCTCTAGTTCACCAAAAAACTTAAAGCGGCTGTCACTTTCCCAGCCAAATATTAGACTAATTTCATCGACTGCAGCTTTAACCTCGTCATCTCTAGGTACTGTAATGCTGGCGCTGGAGTATCCACCGAGTGAGAACCCATCAATAAAGCGCGATTTTCCATCGGCATAAGCAGCCTTGCACAGCGTGGTTAGCAAGGCTACACTGCCAATAATCAATAGTCGTTTTGTAAGATGCACCATTGCTCCAAATATAGCTATGCCCGAATAAAAGCTAGCTGAATATCTCATTTGCTATTATATCTTTAAGAGCATTATTCTTTATCAAATATGAGTACACATGCTGCGTAAGCTATTTAAAAGTAAGTCTTTTGTACGTAAGCCAATGTCGGTCAAGCAGTTATTACTGTTAGGCTTTTTGTTTACCGCTTTGCTGCCAATGTTGATCGTGATGTGGTTGGCATTTAATCAAGCACGCACTATTTTGCGTCAGGAGATCACTCGTGATATGCAAACTCGAGCTGCAGCAGCCTTAGATGATATCGATAACATGATGTTTGAACGGCTGCAAAATGTAGCGTCTTGGAGTCGTTTAGAGGTGATGAACGAGGTAGTGATTGGTGATATTGATAAGCGCTTATCTAACTTTTTAAGCGAGTTAAAAACCAGCTATCGAGGCGTTTACCAAACACTCTATGTAGTTAATAACCAAAATATCATTACGGCTTCAAGTGATGCTGCTCAAATTGGAAAACGCGCCACCGCATCGCCACAATGGATGCAGATTCAATTTGCTAACCAGACTATCGCTTTAGCTAAAATTCAAAAAAAGCAACAGCAGCAGACATTACCATTCACCACATATATTGTGGATGCAGATAATCAAAAGATTGGCACTTTGTGGGTAGTATTTGATTGGAGTTACATTCTCAATATTTTAAAAAATACTGAGAATAAAGGCAGTGCTGCCGCTTTGTTGGATCAGCAAGGTGTGCCGCTTGCCTACACTGCCGAGTGGCAAAAAATATTAGCGGCTTATGAAATCTCCGCGTATTCATATGCCAACAGCCCTCTGGACCCACCAATTTTTAATTGGCAGGTTGCTATTACACAATATCGCGCCGTAGCGATGGCGCCTGTGCAACGCATGGGCTATATCTTTCTTTTTTTACTGGCGGCGACTGCGTTGTTAACGACTATTTTAGCCACACCTTTGGCACGTCGAATTACTTTGCCACTAGAAAAGCTTACTGATTATGCAAACCGTTTTATGCGTTCATCTCAGGTTACATTGCCGCCAGCGGATGGGCCGGCTGAAGTACAAGCAATGTCTAATGCATTTGGCAAAATGATGGATGATTTAACTGTATCAAAAGAAAATTTAACCCGTGCTGCCAAGCTTGCTGTTGCAGGTGAAATGGCCGCAGCGATGAGCCATGAAGTGCGTACACCGCTAGGAATATTGCGTTCATCGGCACAGGTTTTATCGCGTGAAAAAAATCTGAGTGCTGAAGGTTTAGAAGTCGCTGGTTTTATTGCTACTGAAACGGAAAGGCTGAATAAATTAGTCTCTACGCTAGTGGATTCTGCCCGTCCACGCCACCCCGAGTTTGCCATGCATGATATTGTTGCTTTAGTTGAACATGCCGTTGCAATGTTGCGCATGCAAGCACATAAAAAAGAGATCGGCTTGACGTTTTTACTTGGATTGAACCTACCTAAAACTATATTAATTGAGTGCGATGGCGAGCAGGTGACACAAGTCATGCTTAATTTGTTGCTCAATGCTATCCAGGTGTTGCCTATGGGCGGTAAAGTTGAAGTCACTGTTTCTGAAGCCGCGGATAGCGTGACTATTAGTGTCGCAGATAACGGTAGCGGGGTTGATGAGTCGCAGAGAGAACAAATTTTTGATCCATTTTTCACGCAACGTACAGGTGGTATAGGCTTAGGCTTGGCAGTGTCGCGGCAGATTGTAACGGCACATTTTGGCTCACTTCATGTTGAAAAAAGTAATCTAGCTAGCCTTAAGCAAGCTCGCAGTAAGGGCACGACTGTGGAGTACGGCGCAGATTTCAGGGTGACTTTACCCAAGCTGCAGTTACGATAGTGATTTTCTTAAATAAACTTGTTAATTAAAGAGTAAAAATTTTATGTCACAAACTGTTAAGCGCATATTAGCCGTAGACGATGAGCCGAGCATGTTGCGTTTGCTGGAAATTAGCTTGCGCCAAGCTGGTTACCAGCCAGTCACTGCAAAAGATGGTCGTGAAGCACTGGACATTATTCGTACGCAAGGCGTAGATTGCGTGGTGAGCGATTTGCATATGCCGCGCATGGATGGTTTGCAGTTGCTTAAAGAAATTCGAACAGAAAATACCGATTTGCCAGTGATTATCGTTACTGCACAGGGTGAGATTAAATCGGCGATTGATGCCATGAAATCGGGTGCGAGTGATTATATTTTGCGTCCATTTGATTTGGACGTACTGGAGGTTGCTATTAACCGTGCGTTGTCATTTGCGCGATTATCAGTAGAAAACCAATTCTTACGTGAAGACAAAATTCCTAATACTGGGCTAGTGGGTAATAGCACGGCCATGCAAAAAGTGCATGAGGCGATTAAGCAAGTAGCACCAGAAAAAGCCACGGCTTTAATTGTTGGTGAAACGGGTACAGGTAAAGAGCTGGTGGCACGTGCGATTCACGAAGGGTCGCCACGTAAAAAAGGGTTATTTGTTGCTGTTAATTGTGCCGCCATCCCGCATGAAATGCTGGAGTCTGAATTATTTGGTCATGAAAAAGGAGCTTTTACCGGCGCGATTAAAGAGCGTATCGGTAAGTTTGAGTTGGCGGATGGCGGTACTTTATTTTTGGATGAAGTTACTGAAATGCCGATGCAGCTGCAAGCGAAGTTATTACGCGCATTACAGGAAAACGTGATTGAGCGCTTGGGCGGCAACCGTCCGATCAGTGTGGATATTCGCGTGATTGCTGCAACCAATAGAGCGCCAAGCGATGCCATTAAAGAGGGTAAATTACGCGAAGATTTGTATTATAGATTGAATGTTTTCCGTATTGAATTGCCCGCGCTTAAGGTTAGAAAAACCGATATAGAGATATTAGCTAAACATTTTCTAGCCAAACGTAACGTAGATATTTCTGCAGATGCAATCAACACATTGATGCAATATGACTGGCCAGGTAATGTGCGCGAGTTAGAAAACGTGCTCGAGCGCGCCGCTATTATCAGCGGTAAACAAACCATCACAGAGCAGCATTTGCCAACAGAAATAGTGAGCTTGAATAACGCGTCTGAGCAAATCACCGATACGGGAAAGCTTTCTAACAGTGATATTGCAACTAATGATTTTGCTTTACCCGTTGCGGTAACAGCATTAGAAAAACGCTTGATTGCTGATGCACTTAACTTTACCAATGGCAACAAAAGCCGAGCGGCAAAGTTGCTAGAAATCAGTGAGCGTTCACTATGGTACAAGCTAGAGCAGTATCAACTGAAGTAAGTTACTTCAAGAATCGGTTTATCTCCACCAAGTTTAATTTTTTAGACTTACTTTTACTACTTGACAACGATTACTTAACGTTGTTAAATTAACGATGTTAAGTAATAATTTTATTACTCGTTGAAACCATTGCAATTATGCCGCCAAAAGTTAAAACCGAAGCTGAACGCCAACAATTGCGCACGCTGATCATTGATGCAGCACGAGCGTTGTTCGTATCACGCGGTGTGGAGGCAGTGACTATGCGTGAGATAGCCAAGCGTATCGGCTACTCGGCAACTAGCATCTATTTACACTTTGCAGATAAAGAATCCTTGATGCGCGCAATATGCGACACCGACTTTTTGGCGCTGGCAACAGCTTTAAAAAATATCCTTGAAATTGAAGATCCTGTGGAGCGTATGCATGCATTGGCGGATGGCTATGCCCAATTTGCACTCGCCTACCCTAATCATTATCGCTTGATGTTCATGACACCACATCAGCCTTATGCGCCTGAAACATCCTCTTTACTGCAAAACAATCCAGAACAGGATGCTTACTTTCAACTCAAAACAGTGGTAAATGAAGTCTTTGTTGCGGGTAAATTTAAGCCGGAATTTACTGACCCTGAATTGATTGCGCAAACTATTTGGGCTGGTGTGCATGGTGTTTGTTCGTTAGAGATTGTGATGGCGCAAGATAGCTGGGTAAGCTGGCGAGACATCTCGACACGTTTGCAAACCATGCAAACAGTGATGGTAAGTGGGTTTATGAGAGAAACGATATGAAAAAAATAATCATTTTTTTAAGTTTTATACTCGCCGCTTGCGATAAGCCAGTCGAGCCTTTAGCGCCGCCTCGGCCAGCTCTAGTGATGGTAGTGGGCGCAACCGCAGCAGAAAATGGCATGGTGTTGGTTGGTGAAGTGCGCCCTAGATATGAATCTAGCCAAGGTTTTAGAATCAACGGCAAAATTACAGCACGTAAAGTGGACATAGGCGCGCGCGTAAAAAAAGGTCAGGTCATTGCTCAGTTGGATGCAGCCGATGCGAATTTAAGTGCAGCCGCAGCACAGGCTGATGTGCGCGCCGCAGAGGCCAGTCATGCGTTGGCTGTGGCCGAGGTAGAACGTCAGCGCTTATTGTTTTCTAAAAAATTCATTTCTGCTTCAGCGCTGGATATTCGTGAAGCAGAACTTAAAACTTCCAGTGCACGCCTTGCACAAGTGCGTGCACAGGCCAATGTTTCGGGTAATCAAACGCAATATGCCAATTTAACGGCAGACCGCGCTGGCGTGGTGACCATGATACGTGCCGAGCCTGGTCAGGTAGTGGAAGCGGGCGAAGCGATTGTGCAAATTGCGGATACCAATGAAACCGAAGTGCTGATGGCCGTGCCGGAGTCGCGTATGTCGGAGGTGAAAGTAAACGCAACAGTGACGGTTAAAATGTGGGCCAACCGTGAAAAATCTTATAGTGGCGTGATACGTGAAATTGCACCAGAAGCTGATTCTTCAACCCGTGCTTTTAATGTGCGGGTAAGCATTAAGGATGCTGATGATACGATTAAGTTAGGTATGACCGCAGGCGTAAAATTTAATCAGAAGAATGCTCATAACGAGACACAAAAGGAAAATGCATTGTTAATTCCTACAAGTGCGCTGACTGAAGCTAACGGGAAAAAAATAGTATGGGTGATTGATGCAAATAATAAAGCGCAGCCTCGTGAAGTGGTTGCAGGGCAGTTTAGTGAGGAAGGTGTGTTGATTACCAGCGGCTTACAGGCAGGCGAAAAAATCGCGATTGCTGGAGTACATACGCTTATTAAAAATCAGCAGGTTAAGCCGGTGGTTGATAAAACGGTAGAGTCTATGGTTAAGGCCGAGGTCAATGCCGAAGTTAACACTGCGCCATGACCGAAAATCAAGCGCCTCTCAATAAGCCAAATAACGACGATATGACCAACAATATGCCAAGTAACGGATTTAACTTGTCTGATTGGGCGTTAAAGCATCAAACTTTAGTGTTGTATCTGATGTTGGTGCTTACTATCGCTGGGCTACTTACCTACACTAAGTTAGGGCAATCAGAAGACCCGCCTTTTACCTTTAAAGTGATGTTGGTGCGTACCAGTTGGCCTGGTGCAAGTGCGCAAGAAGTTGAGCAGCAGGTCACGGATAAACTTGAAAAGAAAATTCAAGAAATCGCGCATTTAGATTACACCAGCAGTTATTCGCGTCCTGGAGAATCAGTCATCTTTATTATTGCTAAAGATGATACGTTCTCAAAAGATATTCCAGAGGTGTGGTATCAGGTGCGTAAAAAAATTGGCGATATCCGCCACACTTTGCCGCAAGGTATTGCTAGTCTCACGTTTAATGATGAATTTAGTGATGTATATGGCAGCATGTACGCGCTGACGGGCGATGGCTTTGATTACGCGGCGCTGAAAAAACAGGCTGAGTTGATTCGTTCCGAGTTGCTTAAAATAAAAGATGTAGAAAAAGTCGAGTTTTTCGGCGAGCAAAAGCAGCGTGTTTTTATCGAACTTTCCAACGCAAAACTTTCTACACTCGGTGTAAGTTCAGCAACACTCATCAGTATCTTGCAGGCGCAAAACGCAGTAGTTGCTGGCGGTACGTTTGATTCACCGACTGAGCGTATTCGTATAGAGGTTTCTGGCCGCTACAATACTTTAGACAACCTGCGTGATTTGCGATTGCGTGCGAATAATCAAGATTTTCGATTGGGAGATGTTGCACACATTTATCGTGGCTATGAAGACCCGCCGCATGACCGTGTACGCTTTCAAGGCCGAGACACGCTGCTGTTGGGTGTAAGCATGAAAGACGGCGGTGATGTGATTGCCTTAGGTCATGCGCTGGATAAAACGATTGCACAAGTAAAACAAAAATTGTTGGTAGGCTTAGTGCTTGATACAGTGACCTCGCAGCCGAAAATCGTTGCGCACTCTGTGAATGATTTTGTCAGTTCTTTAATTGAAGCGCTAGTGATTGTACTGGGCGTCAGCTTGATTTCACTCGGTTGGCGTAGCGGTGTCGTGGTGGCGATTACTATTCCAGTCGTGCTGGCAAGTACGTTTTTAGTGATGTACATGCTTAATATTGGGCTGCATAAAATTTCGTTGGGCGCACTTATTCTAGCGCTGGGTTTACTGGTTGATGATGCCATTATTGCTGTAGAGATGATGTCGTCAAAAATGGAGCAAGGCTGGGATAGAGTCAAAGCGGCCTCGTTTGCCTATAACTCAACCGCCATGCCTATGCTAACAGGCACATTGGTCACAGTAGCGGGTTTTTTGCCAATCGCAACAGCGGCCTCGTCGACTGGTGAATATACGCGGTCAATTTTTCAGGTAACAGCCATTGCCTTAATTGTTTCTTGGTTTGCCGCAGTCGTGTTTGTGCCGTATCTGGGTTATCACTTGTTACAAAATAGTTCTGCAGAAAGTGTAAAGCCGTCACGTTTCAAAATTTGGCTGCAATCGCGTGTTAAGTCACTTTCTAATACTAGCTCAGTCATTTCTGAAAAGCCTGAAAACCACCATCACGATATTTACAACACTGGGTTTTATAAAGCATTTCGTAATGTAGTCACCACTTGTGTGCGCTATCGTAAAACAGTTATCGTCATTACTTTAGCTTTATTCGTTTTATCCATTATTGGTTTTGGTAAAGTACAGCAACAGTTTTTCCCAGACTCTACTCGGTTAGAGTTAGTGGTTGATCTGCGCATGACTGAAGGCGCTTCATATGCCGCTACTGATGCGCAAGTGCATCAACTAGAGCGCTGGTTACAAGCTTGGAATACGCAACATAATGGTATAGAAAACTTTGTGGCTTATATAGGCACAGGCGCACCTCGTTATTATTTGCCATTAGACGTGCAATTGCCGCATCAGGGTTTCGGGCAGTTTGTGATATTGAGTAAAAATCTGAATGCGCGGGAAGCACTGCGTACCGATCTGCTTAAAGAGTTTGAAACTAACTTTCCTACCTTACGTGCATCTGTATTACGGCTAGAGAATGGCCCGCCAGTCGGTTTTCCCGTGCAATTTAGGGTGTCTGGCACTGACATTACGCAGATTAGGGATATTGCAAATCAAGTGGCTGATATCATGCGCACCAATAGCGGCTTGGTAAACGTGCAGCTGGGTTGGGAGGAGCCGAGCAAGGTCGTGCATGTAACAGTGAACCAAGCCAAAGCGCGTCTGCTCGGCATCAGCTCTGTCAATGTGGCTAATGTGCTTAATGGCGCGATGCAAGAACTGTACATAACTGAGTTTAGGGAAGGTAATGAGCGTATCGATCTAGTTGCCCGCGGACCTGAATTCGAGCGTACGAAATTATCGCGTTTGCCAGATTTGATGATTAATACACAATCTGGCGTTAGCGTACCTTTATCGCAACTAGCTACGATTACTTCAGATTTTGAAGAGGGTGTTATTTGGCGGCGCAACCGTGAACCCTCTATTACTGTGCGGGCTAATTTGCAGGGGCATTTGCAAGCGCCAGTGGTATCGCAGCAGGTTGAAGCCAAGTTAGCAGACATTAAAGCGAATCTGCCATTAGGGGTGAGTTTAGAAACAGGCGGCGCAGTAGAGGAGTCTGCTAAGGGCGCGGCGTCGGTCGCCAGAGGTTTCCCGCTATTCTTGATTGCGGTGCTAACGATATTAATGATTCAGTTGCAGAGTTTTTCTCGCGTATTTTTAGTGATATTAACGGCACCTTTAGGTTTAATTGGCGTCACATTAGCGTTGCTGGTGTTTGATAAGCCGTTTGGCTTTGTCGCCATGCTAGGCACCATTGCGCTTTCGGGCATGATTATGCGTAACTCGGTGATTTTAGTGGACCAGATTGACCAAGATAAAGCCTCAGGATTACCAGAGTGGCAGGCAATCGTAGAGTCGACCATACGCAGATTCAGGCCTATAGTGTTAACTGCGGCAGCGGCGATATTAGCCATGATACCGTTAACCAGAAGCGTATTTTTTGGCCCGATGGCAGTCGCGATTATGGGCGGCTTAGCTGTTGCAACCTTGCTAACGGTGTTATTTTTGCCTGCTTTGTATGCGGCTTGGTTCAGGGTAAAAATACCGCAACAAACATAAACTAACATCAATGCGACGAAGCTAACAAGTGCCAAGTGATATTGATAAGGCTAAGTTATAATGATTAAAAATTTAATTAAGTAGAAATTTGTAATGACACACACTGAACAAACAGATATTAATTTAGCAACAGAAACTGCAGGATTTAATATGCGCGAAGCAAGGTTCAATATGATTGAACAGCAAATTCGTACATGGGAAGTATTAGACCCAGTTGTACTTGCCTTACTAGACGAAGTGCCGCGTGAAAACTTTGTTGCGGCATCGCAAGCCGGCCTAGCCTTTGCCGATGTAGAACTGCCGATTGGCTATGGCCAAACCATGTTATCACCTAAGCTTGAAGGGCGAATTCTGCAGGCTTTAGCAGTTAAAAAAACGGATAAAGTGTTAGTGATTGGCACTGGCAGCGGCTACTTAACTGCTTTGTTAGCAAGCTTGGCAGCGCATGTCGATGCCATTGAAATCAACCCGGCGCTGTCTGATATTGCGAAAGTGCGTTTACAACAACAAAACATCAACAATGTGACTTTGGTCGTGGGTGATGGTGTAAATGGCTTTGCGTCTAACTCAGCTTTTAGCGGACCTTATGATGTCATCGTCTTCACAGGTTCATTGCAATTGCGTCCGATTGCGGCTGAAAGAATGTTGAATGCGGGTGGTCGTTTGTTTGTGGTGACTGGTGAAATGCCGATTATGCAAGCCAACTTAACGCAACGTATCAGCGAAGATGCTTTTAGGCACGATACACTGTTTGAAACTTGTTTACCGCCATTGATCAACGCGCCACAAGCTGAAAAATTCGAGTTTTAACGTAATTTAATCATAATCTAAACGATGCTAAAACAACTCACTCTTGCTGTTTCATTAATATTTTCTGGTACCGCTTATGTACCAAAAGTGCTTGCGGCTGACATGCAAATACAGGAAAAGCAGCAGTCTTTAGTTGACATTTATCAGCAGGCACTCGCGCATGACCCAGTGTTGGCTTCTGCATCAAGCGCCAATCAAGCTGCGCAAGAATTGATTGAGCAAGGTAAGGCCTTGTATCGTCCAACGGTTAATTTTAGCGCGGGTGCAAACGCGTCACAAACTGACATTCGGTTCATTAATGCCTCTAGTAATAATCCATTCAGGTTTCAAGGGCGCTCTAAATATGAAGGTTACAATTATGGCATTGATGCGCGACAGCCGATTTTCCGTAAGGAAAATTTAGTACAAATAGACCAATCAATAACTCAGGTCAGCCAAGCCGATAAGCAATATGCGTTAAGTCAGCAAGCGCTTATTTTGCGTACTACACAAGCCTATTTTGATGTGTTGATCGCCCAAGATAAGATTGAGCTGATTATTGCGCAAAAAGCGGCCATTTTAAGTCAGTTAGATCAGGCTAATGCTAATTTTGAAGTAGGCACTGCCACCGTAACCGATGTGAACGAAGCGCAAGCGCGCTATGACTTAATCGTGGCGCAAGAGATTGCGGCAATCAACGAGCATCAAATTGCTAAGCGATCAATACAAGCGATTACGGGTGAGATTCCACAAAAATTAGCACCGGTAAAAGCTGATATTAAAACCAATAATTTAGAACAAGGCATGGATAAATGGTTAGAGGTCGCGGCGCAAAACAATTTGAATATACGCATTCAGCAAGATACGCTAAAGCTCTCTGAGCAAGAGATAGAGCGTGCCAAGGCTGGGCATTTGCCTACACTGGATGCAGTGGCTAGTTATGAGGATAATTATGCCAATGGTAGTTCTACAGGCACGGGTACCGAGCTTAAAAGTGGTGTGATAGGTTTGCAGTTACAGATTCCTTTGTATCAAGGCGGTGCTGTTAGCTCTAGAGTAAGACAAGCGGTATTGAATAAGCAAAAAGCACAGGATGATGTACAAATCGCCCGCCGTAATACTGATTTAGAAACGCAGCGCGCGTATTTAAATTTAAGTACCAGCATTGCGCAGGTGAAGGCCTACGAGCAAGCGCTTATCAGTAGCCAGAGCCAAGTAGATTCAACCAAATTAGGTTACGAAGTTGGTGTGCGTACCAGTGTTGATGTATTAAATGCGCAACAACAATTATTTAGCGCTAAGCGTGATTTATTGCAATCTCGCTATAATTATTTAGTAAATATTATTCGCTTAAAAGCAGCTTCTGGCGTGGTGGCGGAAGTAGATTTAGCTGATATTAATCAACAGTTGGTACTTAAATAATGACTGCAAACTTAATGACATTGGCAAGCTTGAGTCAGCTGGTTATTGTGGATATGCAAACGCGATTAACCAGTGTAATGCCACAAGATGCAATGCAAACTATTATTAAAAATAGTGGAATTTTGGCACAAGCCGCCGCGATGCTTGAAGTGCCAGTGATAGTTACCGAGCAATATCCAAGTGGTTTAGGCAATACTGTGCCTGAATTATTGAGTTTGCTGCCAAATGTTAAACCAGTAGAGAAAATCACTTTTTCATGCATGGCTGAAGCAAAATTTAGTCGCCATCTGACTCGTGATCATTCACAAATCATTTTGGCTGGGATGGAAGCACATATTTGCGTATTGCAAACCGCGATGAGCTTAGTTGCTGCAGGCAAGCAAGTATTTGTGGTGGAAGATGCGATTATTTCACGCGACCCCGTTAATAAGGCTAATGCACTAGCTAGAATGCGCGATGCAGGCTGCATCATCACCAATACTGAATCTGTGTTGTTTGAGTGGTTGGGCAACGCCAATCACGAGGCGTTTAAGGCAATCTCCAAATTCATTAAATAGCGAGTGTCTTTGAACTGGAAGCTTACCCTCGTTATTGTGCTACTCGGTTACGGCGCTTATCACCACTATGCCCATCGTGCGGTGCTGGCGTCATAGCCGTACTAGAGCCAATTCAAGAGTTTACCAACAATGCCAGTTTTAACTTGAATAGCTAATTGATTAAGCCGCTGGAATCGTTTGAAATCGAAGCGCGTGCTGTCGGCAGAACATTATTCAATGTGGCGAGTGGCAGATTTGTCACCAGTCGATTTGGCTCTGTGTTGCGGCACAGTGTCGGATGAGGCGGTGCTAAAAAATATTGAGATTTCGCAAACTGGGCGTTTTACTATTGGCACGTTAATGAATTCCTTCCCCCCGCCTGGAAATAGAAACTCACAGTGCCAATATGCATATAATTCCTGCTGATGTGCAAATTGAAAAAACTTTAAAGGCGATTCGCACAGGCCAAGTGGTTAAATTAAGTGGTTATTTAATTGAAGCCAAAGCAGCCAATGGTTGGCATTGGAAAAGCGCCATCACCCGCATTGATACAGGCGCTGGTGCTTTTGAAGTGGTGCAGGTAAAAAACTCACACTTAAGTAATCATCTAAAATTAAAACTCCTCACTGAACTTTTCATAAACTGTTCCGTTAATAGTATTCAAGTGGCATATAACTTGCATATAACTTGCAGGTTTAAGGTTAGTCTTCCGAATAAGCAGCATTGCGAACAAATTAGCAGCTAAAACTTATGATATCTGCATTAAGAACTAAGCGATTAAAAGTATTCTATCCTATTGATTTTAATAGGATGATGATGGTTTTCTTAATTGGATTTTATCTTTTTTTTGTGAGTGCCAAAGTTTTCGCCAAAAGTAATGAAAATCTGACAGAAATTGACATAGAAAGCCTACTTTCAAAAGAAGTTGTTACAGCATCAAAAATTGCTCAGCAAGTCAGTGACTCTCCCTCAGCTGTCAGTATTGTGACGGCTAAAGATATTAAATCTTATGGCTATCGCACATTGGCCGAAATTATCAATAGCATGCGTGGTTTAAATACCTCGAGTGACCATGTTTACACTTACATGAGTGGTCGCGGCTTTGGACGCTCTGGTGATTATCCTGGCAGAGTCATGTTGCTTATTGATGGTTACCAAGCAAATGATAATTTGTATAACTCATCTTATTTAGCTACAGACGGCCTACTAGATACTGAGTTAATTGAACGCGTTGAGTATGTCTCTGGTCCTGGTGCTGTTACCTATGGGAACGGCGCTTTTTATGGAATCATCAATGTCATCACTAAAAAAGGCAGTGATTTTGGTGGCGCGCAAGTGGCGGTTGATGCGCAAAGCCACGATGGTTACAAGGGTAGAGCGACCTATGGCAACAAACTAGATAATGGTGCGAATATCTTGCTTTCTGCTTCGGGTTTTCACAGTCAAGGGCAAGATCTTTACTTTAGTGCTTTTGATACACTTACAACTAATTTTGGTGTGGCCAATAATCAAGATGAAGACAAAAATAAGCGATTATTTTTAAAAGCTAACTATCAAAACTGGTCTTTAGAATCTGCTTATGTGAGTAGAAAAAAAGGCGACCCCGCAGCTGCTTACGGTACAGATTTCAATAGTAAGCCAAATTATTTACAGGACGCCAATGCGTTTATTAATCTCAAGTATGAAGTGAGCGTTAGTCAAAATTTAAAAAATTCATCAAGACTCTACTACGGACAATACATGTACTCCGCAAAAAACGCATCTAGTGGTGTGCCTTATGCAGAACATGACATGGGTAGGTGGTGGGGTGCACAATCTACCTTCGCTTACACTGGTTTTGATAAACAGCAGATTGTCTATGGGGTTGAATATCGCAGCGATTATCAGCAAGACTTTTATCTCCCCACGGGTAGCCTAAAGCACAATAGTTATATGCTGAGCGGGTATTTGCAAGACGAATATAGGTTGAACAATGCATGGGCAATCAATGCTGGTGTTCGTGCAGATTATGGTGGTAAAAATGCAAGTGACATCAGCCCTAGAGTAGCGGCAATATACTCACCCACAACAGATATGGATATTAAGGCGTCCTATTCAACGGCATTCAGACGCCCTAACCCATATGAGAAATATTACGACGATGCTGGCGCCACGCAAATTGCAAATCCAGATGTAAAAAAAGAACAAGTATCAGCGTCTGAGCTGGTATTTGAGTATAGACCAGATAACTTCAGTAAGTTTTTAAGTTCGTTGTTTTTTTATAGAACAAAAAATTTAATCGAGGTTGATAATTCGCCCGTGATGCTAGGTTTGCTGCAAGCTCAGAATGAAGGAACCAATAGGACAAGAGGGATTGATTTTGAGTATGAGAGAAAATTGAGTGCATCGTCCCGTGTAAGGGCGAGCTATGCATGGCAATATGCCAGAAATGATAGCGGTAAGTGGCTAGTGAATTCGCCTAAAAATTTGGCTAAATTAAATTATGCACAAGGCTTGTTTAACGACAATCTACATGTTGGGCTTGAAGTCCAATATGTTGGTAAGCGTTTAACCGAGCAACAAAACACCTTGGGTAGCTATGTAGTCACTAATTTGAGTTTATATAACACAACATTACTCAAAAATACCACAATTTCAGCAAGTGTTAAAAACCTGTTCGATAAAAATTATTCTGTTGCAACGCCTATTTTTTATACTCCAGATAGTTTTGCTCAGGACAATCGAAACTTTTGGCTTCAGCTGACTTACGATTTTAAGTAGCGATTTTTAAAAATAGTGAAGCGCTTAAATCATATTATTTGCTCATTGGCCTTGCTGGTTTTGCCGGCGCAGGCAAATACCATACTCGTTGACGAGCGTGATATGAAGGCAGCCCTTATCTATAACTTTTCCATTTACACCGCTTGGCCAGAAGTGAATAGTAATAGTTTTAATGTTTGCACGTTTGAAGACGACGAAGAAAACATTAATGCGAGTTTGCTCGAATCAAAGAAGATTAATGGGAAACCTATTCATTTTAAAGTGATTCGTGATGCGGCAGATGTCAAAACCTGCCAAGTGCTTTATCTAGAAGAGGCGAGGCAAATCTATAACAGTAAGTATTCACAACTGATTGATAAGCTAGCCATTTTAACCGTTTCAGAAAGTAGTCATCAATTGGATAGCCTAGGTATTATCAATATCAAGCTAGAAAATAAAAAATACAATTTTACTATTAATAATCAAGCGGCCAAGCAGCTAAACCTCATGGTGAGCTCCAAGCTTTTGCGGCTTGCAACTAAGGTGTATTAGCAATGTTAACATCTTATTTTGTGAAAAGAGTCATCAAAGAAAAACTACTGCTTATGCATTTCTTGGTGGTAGGCTTTGCCATGCTATTTTTGTTTGTATTAACGGTCGCCTATCAGTACGTGACTTATAAGAATGAGTTAATCTCTAACCTGCACTCACAAATTTCAGTGATTGAGAGTAACCTTGGCTCTGCTATTGCTTTTGAGGATATAGTCACCGCAGATGAGATTCTTCAGACATTACGCTTAGACAAAAGTATAGATAAAGCTTACGTTCAGCTCGAAAATCACAAAATATTTGCTGAATACCAAACTAAAAATAAAACAGGTGGGGTAAATCTACCACTAAGTAAAGCAGCTAAAAAAAATGGGGATGTGCACATTACTAGAGCCATTATTGTCAATGGCATGTCGGTAGGCAGTGTTCATTTAGATGCAAACTTAAATCAGGTACAGCACCGCATCAATATTTTCTCGCTTTTCTTAATGATTGCAATGTCAGTAGCTGTGCTATTAGCTAAATATGTTTCCGATAGATTGAGTCGATATATCACTGAGCCAATTATCTCTTTGGAGCAATTGGTAACGAAAATCACTAAAAACCGCGATTATTTACAGCGATCAATGATTCGCTCAAACGATGAAATTGGCGCTTTATCTACAGGCATCAACAACATGCTGGATGGTATTCAACAACGAGATAACAAGCTACTTGAAGAGCTTGATCGTAGAGCCATAGTAGAACAAAAGCTTGATCGGTTAGCGTATTTAGATAATCAAACAGAATTACCAAACCGCCATGCTTTCACTGCCTCTATCAACAGGTTAATGGGGTTAGGGGATGAAGCCATTGAGCATTTTTATTTGCTAGTGTTAGATTTAGATAACTTTAAAGTTGTCAATGATAGTTGTGGTCACGACGTAGGTGATCAGCTTTTGTGGCAGTGCGGGCAACGTCTTCATGGGATGCTTAACGAAGAAGACCTCGTATTTAGAATAGGTGGGGATGAGTTTGCCATCGTGTTAAAGGATATTAAATCTACTCATGATGTTGAAAAAATATGTAGTCGAATTACTGAAACCATTTCGCAAAAATTTATGGTGAATGGGCACGAAATTTTTGTGGGTGTCAGTATTGGTATTGCGCAATATCAAAACCGTAACTTTTCAGAAACCCATTTGATTAAAAATGCCGATGCTGCCATGTATTGGGCCAAATCAGCTGGTAAAAATACCTTTAAGTTTTACTCTGCAGAAATTGAAACAGCGAATTACTTTTTGCAAAAAATTACCACTGATTTACAAGATGCTTTAAGAGACAATGAATTAGAACTTGTTTACCAACCCATTATTAATGTAAAGACTGGGCAAATGATGGGTGTAGAAGCCTTATTGCGTTGGCACAATCAAGATGAAGGCATGATTAACCCAGATGTCTTTATTCCCATTGCTGAAAAAACAGGACTTATCGCGCCGATAGGCGAATGGGTAATTAGAGAGGCGCTTAAGCAACTTAAAATATGGGAAAAATCAAATGGGCCACAATTGTTTGTCAATGTGAATATTTCGGCACGTCAGTTGTTTGATAAACGCATTATTGATGTGATTGGTGACGCTATTTTAGAGTTTGAGGTTGACCCAAAATGCATCAACTTGGAGTTAACAGAATCTAGCCTGATGGAGGATGTAGATAGAGCCATAGGCATACTCAGTGAGCTTAAAAAATTGGGCGTGGGTATTGCAGTGGATGATTTTGGCACTGGTCACTCCTCAATGGGTTATCTCAAGCAGTTCCCAGTGGATACCATTAAAATTGATAAATGCTTTGTAAGAGGCATACCCAAAGATGACGTTGACACAGCTATTGTGGAAGCGATTTTTGCATTAGCAAAAGGCTTAAAACTTGATGTCGTTGCAGAAGGCGTAGAAACAGAAGCGCAATACGATTTTCTTAAACAAAAAAACTGCGCTAAAGTACAAGGCTATTTGTTTTACGGACCTTTGCCCGTAATAGAAATAGATCAATTACTGACGCAATCAAATGCAAGAAAGGGCTTAATTGCAACGGAGATGTATGGCTATAATGGCTAGCATTCGTTTTGTCGCACCGGTGGCACTTTGGCAGTAATTTAAGGCCGCATCGCGCATTTTTTCTTGTTTTGCCGCATTGTGTTGCAAAAATTGAATTTTTTCACGTAACTCGGCGACATTATTCACTAATATAGCCGCACCCACAGTAATTGCGTTTTTTGTCGCATCGGCAAAGTTAAATGTGTGTGGGCCAATCAGAACGGGCTTGCCCATGCTGGTGGCTTCAATTAAATTTTGTCCGCCAAATTTCAATAAGCTACCACCTACAAATGTAAAATCGCAAGCGGCGTAGTAGGTAAAGAGCTCACCCATGCTATCACCCAACACAATTGAGACATCTTGCTTCACGATAACTTTGTCGGTTGCATCATCAGCGCCTAGCCGTACGTTTTGTACTGTCTGCGGCGCTTCTTCTTTGCCTTCGTGTTCTTGTTTCGCACGATGCCCCAATTGCGACTCCAAATCTGAACGGCGCATGTAATTCAATCCGTGTTTTTCAACGTGTTTTTCAATAAGTGCAGCAACCTCATCAAAGCGTTGGGGATGGCGCGGCACGATAATCGTCAAAATATCCAAATCTTTTACCGCTTCTAAAATTAAGGCCTCTTCACCTTCGCGTGTGCTGGCAGCCAAGAAAACAACACGTTTTGTATTTAAAAGTGTGCGCAACTGCAAGCCTTTTTCTAAACTGTCTTCTGGCGGTTTTACGTCAAATTTTAAGTTGCCTGTCACCATTACGTCGCGTGCGCCCAACATTTGCAATCGTGCAGCATCCTCTTGGGTTTGTGCGGCAATGGCAGATAGATTTTGCAAACCTTCACTGACCAAACGCCCCAACTTAGTGTAACCAATGGCTGACTTTTCTGATAAGCGAGCATTTACCAGTAATAGCGGAATATTTTGTTGCTTACAGCGAGCAATTAAGTTAAACCAAAGCTCGGTTTCCATTAACACGCCAATGGCAGGCTTAAAGTGTTTTAAAAAGCTGTTTACGGCAAATGGTACATCGTAAGGTAAATAAACTCTGTTAATGCTATCGCCAAATAACTGCTCACTGGTAGCGCGACCAGTGGGTGTGGTGTGGGTCAATAAAATTTGGTGGTTTGGATATTGCTGTAATAAAGCCTTAACCAAAGGCGCTGCTGCACGTGTTTCACCCACTGAAACGCAATGCAACCAAATAACAGGTTTGCTTATCAAAACTGAATAAAAACCGTAACGCTCACGCCAATATTGCAAATATTCGGGTTGTTTGCGTCCGCGCCATAATAATTTTATTGGAGTGAATGGTAGCAGTAGATAAAGTAAAAAAGTGTAAACAGTACGCGTCATTTTGCTATTTTCGCACAAATTTTTTGAGCCGAGCAATTGTGATTTTTATTGCCAACTTAGTTGCAAGCCAATGCCAGTATTGCTCGCCAAATTTGCAAGTGAAATCATGCTTAAAATTGTAAATATTTTGTTAAGTTTTCTTCAAAAACAGCTTGACCGACCACTACAAAATGACTAAATTACTAAAAAAAGCACAATATGTTGTGGTTAAGTCGTTTGTTGCCACAATACTTAAATTTACTTAATGCATAGCATTAATAAAAATTGCTTACATTTAATTAAACAAAAATTCCGGCTTAGCTCATTCGTTGTAGTGTGAGATTTAGGCCTACCAATAAGGGGTTAAATTCATGCTGAAAGCCGTTGAAACTGCTAAAAATTTGAACTTGCAAAATGCAAATACGGAAAAAGAGATTCCTATTCAGCCGGTGTCGCTCGATATTTGGGATAAAAAATACTGTCTAAAAACTAAAACGGGTGAGCTTGTTGATAAAAACATAGATGACTCCTACTCACGCGTGGCGCGAGCGCTGGCTGATGTAGAAACTACTGAAGAAAAACGTCATGAGTGGCATGAGAAATTCCTATGGGCGTTACGCCGTGGCGCGATTCCAGCAGGTCGCATTACTTCAAATGCAGGCGCGCTAGAGCATAAGCCTGCCACTTCAACCATCAATTGCACAGTATCTGGCGTGATTGAAGACAGCATGGACAATATCCTCGGCAAAGTACACGAGGCAGGGCTAACCCTAAAAGCTGGTTGCGGTATTGGTTATGAGTTCTCAACGTTGCGTCCAAAAGGCGCATTTGTAGCGGGTGCAGGTGCTTACACTAGCGGCCCATTATCTTTCATGGATATCTACGACAAAATGTGTTTTACCGTGTCTAGTGCTGGTGGACGTCGTGGTGCGCAAATGGCCACGTTTGATATCTCACATCCTGATGTGACTGATTTCATCAAAGCTAAACGTGAAAATGGTCGTTTGCGCCAATTCAACCTCTCATGCCTAATCACCAAAGAATTCATGGAAGCCGTCAAAGCGGATTCTGAGTGGAAATTAGCATTCCCAGTGACTGAAAAAGAAGCGATTGTCGATGGCTTGAATACCAATGACGTCACCCAAGTAGTGTGGCGCGAGTGGCCAGTAAAAGGCAAATATCTCACGAAGTTAGACGGTGTTGATGCAGGCAAAGTAGCATGCCGCGTATACAAAACTATCAAAGCACGTAGACTTTGGGATGTCATCATGTCCAGCACCTACGACTTTGCTGAGCCAGGTTTTATCTTGATTGACCGTGTCAATGAAATGAACAACAACTGGTTCTGTGAGAACATCCGCGCAACTAATCCTTGCGGTGAACAGCCATTGCCGCCATATGGTGCATGTTTACTAGGCTCTGTGAATCTTACTAAGTTCGTGAAAAAACCATTCACTGATGAAGCTTATTTTGACTGGGCAGAATATCGTGATGTGGTTGCGATTTTCACTCGCATGTTAGATAACGTAGTTGAAATCAATGGCTTACCATTACAACAACAACGCGATGAAATTGCGCGTAAACGTCGTCACGGTATGGGTTATTTAGGTTTAGGTTCTGCACTCACCATGATGAAAATGAAATATGGTGAAGACGATTCATTGAAATTCACTGATGAAGTCACCCGCATGATGGCAGAAGTGGGCTGGGAAGTTGGCGTAGAGTTGGCGACTGAAAAAGGCCCTGCACCTATCATGGAAGAGAAGTTTGAAATTACTGCAGACATGCTGGCAAAACGCCCAGAAATGGCGGCAGATGGTATTAAAGTAGGCAGCAAAGTAGCAGGTAAAGTGTTGTTAGGTAAATATAGCCGCTACATGCAGCAGTTTCCTGAAGGTTTGCGTAACCAAATCGCTACTAAAGGGGTCCGCTTTACGCATCATAGTTCAATTGCACCAACAGGTACGATTTCACTTTCATTAGCGAATAACGCCAGTAACGGTATTGAGCCATCTTTCGCACATCACTATGCACGTAACGTGATTCGTGAAGGCAAAAAATCAAAAGAGAAAGTCGATGTATTCTCTTATGAGTTATTGGCCTACCGCGAGTTAATCAACCCAAAAGCGATGCCTTTCAGTGATAAACCTGAAGAGCAGTTGCCGGATTACTTCTTGGATTCTTCAACCATCATGGCGAAAGCCCACGTGGATATTCAAGCCGCATCACAAAAATGGATTGATAGCTCGATTTCAAAAACCATCAATGTGCCAACGGATTATGATTTTGAAGACTTCAAAAACATCTATCTCTACGCTTACGACAAAGGTTTAAAAGGTTGTACCACTTTCAGGTTCAACCCAGAAGCGTTCCAAGGCGTGTTAGTCACTGAAAAAGATTTGGAAAATACTACCTACAAATTCACGTTAGATGATGGTACTGAGCTAGAAGTAAAAGGCAACGAAGAGATTGAATACGATGGCGAAATTCACTCAGCCGCGAATCTATATGATGCGTTAAAAGAAGGCTACTACGGCAAATTTTAACTATAGAGCAACGGATTAACAGTTCCGTTGCTCTAAGTAAATTGTCATTCCGACGAAAGTCGGAATCTAGTGACTTAAAGTGCTGTATTCAGTGTAAAGCGCGAATGACAGCAAATAGGAGAAAATATTATGGCAGTTAAAATAGATAAAAAAATCACAGGCTACGCGCTAGTAAACGAGCAGGATAAAATTGATGCTGCTGCAAAAGCGACCGAGTTAAAAGACCTTAATGCAAAAATTGTACAAATTGGCGAGCCGCTAGACCGTCCAGAGAAAATAACAGGCTCAACTTATAAGGTTAAAACCCCGGTCACTGAGCATGCACTTTATATCACCATCAACGACGTAGTGATGAATGAAGGCACACCACAAGAGCATCGCCGCCCATTCGAGATTTTTATTAACTCCAAAAATATGGATCACTTCCAATGGATAGTCGCCCTGACCCGCGTAATGTCTGCTGTGTTCCGTAAGGGTGGCGATGTCACATTTTTGGTAGAAGAACTCAAAAGCGTATTTGAACCAAGCGGAGGCTACTTCAAAAAAGGTGGTAAATTTGTACCAAGTTTAGTTGCAGAGATTGGTGAAGTCGTTGAGCAACATCTGCAATCAATTGGTATGCTCAAAAAGCTAGGTTTAGACGAGCATCAACAAAAATTAGTCGATGAAAAAAAGACCGAGTATCTACAAAAACATGCTAAATCAGGCGAAGAGATGAACGCAGAAGGCTTTCCAAAAAACGCCAGCCTTTGTAATAAGTGCCAAACCAAAGCCTCGATTGTGATGGATGGATGTTTAACTTGCCTTAATTGTGGCGAATCTAAGTGTGGATAAGTAACTTATAAGGTTAAGAATGTGCGGGTTTTGTAAGCCACCCCATAAGTGGCTAGTTCAACCTCATAAGCGGCTAGTAATTTACGCATAACAGGCTAGCAGTTTTAGTCTCAGAATCCAGCTCAATTAAATTTGAGCTGGATTTTTTGTATGTAGCATGGATATTAAATATCAGTTTATATTGCTAATTTTGTTAGAGGAAGCATAATCTTCCAAAAGATAGTTTTATGCTTCCAACAAAATTCTTAAAACAGATTTCACTTTATATTTAATCACCATTGCGATTACTTAACGCTCTCTGCCAGCCTCATGAAATGCTTGAGTGACTGGGGATAACAAGTATTCCATTACAGTTTGATCTGCCAGTTTTATTTCTGCTACAACTTGCATACCAGGTGCTAAGCCTAGCTTTTCCTTCTCAATTTCAAGGTTTTGTTTGTTGAGTTGAATGATAGTGCGGTAAGCAAGTTGAGTATTTGAGCCTGATTGGTTTTGCTCGGCGTTTTGGTTGCTATTTGATGTTGATTTATCTGTTGCATCTGCACTGACTTGTAATACCTTGCCATCGACCATGCCATATTTCTGAAATGGATATGCTGAAAGCTTTACTTTTACTGGCTGATTGGCATATACAAATCCTGCATCTTCATTTTTAAGCCAGACTTCCGCTTGCAGTTCTTCATTGTTAGGCACTAATGTCATTAATACAGTACCAGGTGATACAACTGTACCAGGCGTATGGGTCGCTAAGTCTTTAACAATCCCTGCCTGTGGGGCACGAAGTTCAAGTAAGCTGTTTTTGTGAGACTGCTTAGCCCATTCCTGCTCTAATCGTTGAAACTCAGCATAGGTGGCAACACGCTCAGCTTCTAGCTTTTGGCGATAGTCTGATTGGACTTGATTGAGACGCTTTTGAGATTGCGCAATACTCGCTTGCAGGCTCTTAGCGTTGTATTCCTGAGCACGTAAGTCTTGTTCTGCGGTTATGCGGTCACGTTGCTTTTCTTGACCCATGAGTTTGCCGGCAAAACCATCTTTAACTAATTTATCGTAAGCTGCTTCTTGTGCCTGATAACTGGGTAAGGTTTGTTCTAGCTTGTGCTGAACCTCTATTGTGGCGCTCAAGTCACTATGAGCTTTTTGTAGATTGGCATTCTCAGCGGCGATATCGTCATCTAAAGCATGGCGGTTGGATTGATACTCAGCATAAATACGATTATAGAGTTCGTTAGAGTCATTGGATTCACGCTTAAATGTTCGGTCAGAGAGCTCAGCCTCGATGCGACGTAACTCCAGAGACTTGTGCTGCAAGGCTGCTTGCAAGGATTTGCTATCAGCTTCGGATAGATTGGCATCCATACGAATAAGCACCTGGTCTTTGCTTACTAGCTGGCCTTCCTTGATGGCAATCTCACGTACTATGCCAGCTTCGGAAGGTTGCACTATCTTGATGTAACTGACTGGCACCAGTTTACCTTCTGCTACAGAAACAATATCCAGGCGACCAAAGATCGCCCAGATCAGCATCAATAGTATTAACACCATAACCCCGCGTAATACCATGCGAGGCAAAGGGGATGGTGGACGTTCCTGTACTCCTAGAACACCAGGTGAGAAATCAAAGTCATCAAGATTTGCTGGCATCGATTTAGATGTGGATAGATTAGAAGCTGGATTAAGGAAGTTCATTCGAACTCCTCACTCCACCCTCTACACAATTACAATCCAAGATCAAACCTTGATGCTTTAATAAAACCAAACGATTAAGCAAGTTTTGCCACCTCTGCTTGCCACACGGTTGGGCTGTTCAGTGTTTGTGCAGTCTGACCAAATGAGGCAGCGGCTATGACACTTTGTACATTCAAGACGCCCATTCCAGCAAGGCTACTGTTCTTACCGTACTGGTAAGCCAGGTCACCACCGATAGCTGCTGTATCACTACCCGCTTGGAGGTGAGCAGTGAGTCTTGTATCAGTTAGCTTCCAGTTGGAAGTTGCACCAGATGCATCGAAAGCCGCAACTAAGTTAGTAAAGTTGAAATTTTCGATCCTATTGTTACGTAGGTTATCTGCTGACCCCAGGCTAAAACCTTGAATGGCTTCTGCAATGACCTGCAAATTAACCACGGAATGGTTGGTAGTGCCCAAGTACCAATCTTTTAGTGTGATCTGATCCGTAGTGCCCATTTTAAGGATGAGGTTGTTACCAGTTTTAGTCAGACTTAAATCGCTATAAGCAAAGTTTCCACCCAGGCTCAATGTGTTATCCGCGCCCACAGAGGCATTAATGATGTCTTGACCATCGCCTTTGTTAAAGGAAATAACGTCATAGCCAGTACCTGTAGTGAGGGTGTCATTGCCTTTACCCCCAATGATAAGATCGTTAGCATTTCCCGCAATTATTGAGTCGATATCCATCCCACCATCGAATACATTTTTACCTACGGTATCAGACAGCAGGTCATTACCACTCATGCCTTGCATAATGTCATTACCATTACCACCATACAGATTATCTGCACCATTTCCGCCATCTAATAGGTCATTACCTGCTTCACCATAAAGATTATCAATACCGTTACCCCCATACAATTTATCCTTACCTAGGCCACCATAAAGAATATCATTGCCATCTTCCCCAAAAAGTACATCGTTAGCACTGTATCCATAAATTGTATCCTGGCCAGTACCGCCAAAGATGGTGTTATCGTTACGGTCACCAATCAAGGTCTCGCTTTTGTTGGTACCGTAGAGTGTGGTCTGCTTAACTAGTAAATCGTTAACGACCAATTCTTCACCATCCTCAAAAACGAATTTTTCTATCGGTGAAACGATATCGTCATTTTCATCATTAGTGATTGCGAAATTAAAACCTTGAGTTTCAATTTCTAGGCCGGTTGCATCTAACAGACGCAACTGAACTACATTTTGTCCATCAATATTAACAACACGCATAGATATATTGTCTAACGACATACCTATACCAAAGCGCATGGTGTCTATACCAGATGCCTCGACAATCTCATCCAGCCCATCGCCCAAATTGTAGTAATAGGTGTCATTGCCTTGGCCACCCATCAATAGGTCATTGCCGGCGGAACCGATCAAGATATCATTTCCATCCGCGCCATCAAGTACGTTATTACCGCCGTTACCGTTAATCAGGTTAGCCAGACTATTACCATAGGCATTGATGTTTGCAAAACCTGTTAAGGTCAGATTCTCTACATTGGCTGAAGCTGTGTAAGTTACCGAGGCCTGCACTGTATCGATACCTTCGTTAGCCGCTTCAAATATCGCATCGCCAGCATTGTCGACCACATAGATATCGTTGCCAGCACCCCCCGCCATAGTGTCAGCGCCAAGACCGCCATTTAGCAGGTTATTGCCGCTATTACCCTGCAAAATGTTGGCTACATTATTACCCGTGGCAGTAAGGCTGCCGATTCCTGTAAGCGTTAGATTTTCGAAGTTATCCCCAAGTACATAATTGATAGAGGATACGACAGTATCGGTTCCGCCAAACAATGACTCGACAGCGCTATCAAGAACGTTATCGACTACATAGATATCATTGCCTAGACCGCCCGACATACTATCAGCACCGGCAGCGCCATCAAGCAAGTTGTCGCCATTGTTACCTTGAATAATATTATCCAAACTATTACCGGTACCCGTTAAATTGGCTGATCCAGTTAACACTAAGTTTTCCGTATTGGAGGAAAGTGTGTAGGTGACACTAGACTGAACATTGTCAGTCCCAGCGTTGAACGCTTCTACGATCACGTCATTAATATTATCAACGTAATAAGTATCATTGCCTGCGCCACCAGACATCGTGTCCGCATCCACACCACCATCTAATTGATCATTGCCTGCACCGCTTACTAAAATGTCATCACCTGCCTCACCAAAAAGCGTATTACCCAAATCATTACCGGTCAGATGATTATTTAATGCATTTCCGACACCTTGGGTAGCACTACCTGACAGCACAAGATTTTCTACCTGTTCATTCAAAATATAGTTAATGCTAGCCTTAATGGTATCAATTCCGCCATTGCCAGCTTCGACCACCTGATCCCCGGACTCATTGATAATATATGTATCATCACCGCCACTGCCCATCATGACATCAGCGCCAATACCGCCATCTAGCACGTCGTTGCCGAACCCACCGATCAGACTATCATCACCGGTTGCGCCAGATAGATGATCACCAAGGTCATTTGCCGTAATGATATTGTTCAGGGCATTACCGGTACCGCTGAGTGCATCACCTGTCAGCACTAAGTTCTCAAGATTGGCCCCCAGTGTGTAGTTAACCGAAGCCTGTACAGTATCTATGCCTTCGCCAGCAGCTTCCGTGACTATGTCGCCTGCATTGTCTACGACATAAACGTCATTGCCTTGGCCACCAGCCATGCTGTCAGCGTCCAATCCACCATCAAGCGTGTCGTTGCCGGCATTGCCTATCAAGGTGTCTGCACCAGCCAGACCCGAGAGTACGTTGTTGCCGGTATTGCCTGTGAGGATGTTGTTGAGCCCATTGCCGGTACCATTGATGTTGCCGCTGCCGCTGCCGCTGCCGGTCAGGGTCAGGTTCTCTACGTTGCTGCTTAGCGTATAGGTCACGCTGGACTGCACATTGTCTAGGCCTTCATCGAGGTTCTCTGTCAAGGTATCGGCGATATTGTCGACGATATAGGTGTCGTCACCTGTACCGCCAGACATGGCGTCAATGTCGAGACCGCCGTCTAACGTATCATTACCGCCATTGCCCACTAAAGTGTCATTGCCGGCCAAACCAGAAAGAACATTGGCAGCGTCATTTCCAATAAGAATATTGTTCAGATTATTGCCAGAACCCTCTATAGCACCATCCTCAAGAATCAGATTCTCGATATTTGCGCCAAGGATATAGTCGATTTCAGCTTTAACAGTATCAATACCAAGTTCGGCGCCTTCAAATACGCTATCGCTGTCGCTATGAATGATATAGGTATCGTCTCCGGCATCACCATTCAATAAATTGACACCTGTGCCGCCATCGAGCACATCGCTTCCCGCGCCACCATTTAGAGTATCATTGCCCCCAGCCCCATACAAAACATTGCCAGAACTATTACCTGTAATGACATTATCCAACTCATTGCCATGACCTTGGATTGCCCCGTTGACTAGGATCAGGTTCTCAAGGTTGGATCCCAAAGTATAATCGATGCCGCTCTGAACAGTATCGATACCGGCAGCTGTAGATTCGGTTACAACATCGCCCGCATTATCGACTACATATGTATCATTTCCGTCACCACCATTTAAAGTATCGGCACCTGCTCCGCCATCAAGCACGTTATCCCCACTTGTGCCGTTAATTAAATTGTCCAGATCATTACCGGTAGCGTTAATGTCCGTTGTTCCAGTCAAGTTCAGGTTCTCAATATTAGCGGTTAGACTATAAGTCGCAGAAGAGTAAACTGTATCGGTTCCTTCCTCTGCATTCTCAGCCACAACGTCTGCAGTGCTATCCACTAAGTAAGTGTCATTGCCGGCACCACCAGACAGAAAGTTATTACCGCTGTTACCGGTAATCACGTTATCCATCGCATTGCCCATGCCGTTGATGTTGCCGCTGCCGGTCAGAGTCAAGTTCTCGACGTTATTAGAGAGTGCATAGCTAGCACTTGCCAGGACGGTTTCGACACCTTCATCTACAATTTCCACGATGACATCATCTGTGTTGTCTATGATGTAAGTATCGTTACCTGTACCACCAATAAGTTTATCTGCGCCTAAACTACCATCTAGAACATTATTACCCTCATTACCTACAATGAAATTATCAAGGGCATTGCCGGTACCGTTGAGATTGTCTATGCCAGTAAGGAATAAATTCTCAACATTAGCAGTCAAGTTGTAGCTAATGCTGGATTCGACTGTATCGTTACCTTCATTCAAAGCTTCAGTGATAACATCGCCTGCATCATCAACCTGGTAGAAGTCATTACCCGCACCCCCAGCCATATTGTCCGCACCATATCCACCATTTAGAACATCATCGCCTATGGCGCCTACCAATGTGTCATTACCCTCTAAGCCGTTAAGAATGTTATTGCCGCTATTGCCAGTGATGATATTAGCCAGGGCATTACCCGTACCGTTGATGTCAGTTGTGCCAGTCAGGGTCAGGTTCTCGACGTTGTTGGTCAGCGTGTAAGTAATGCCAGACTGTACCAAGTCCGTGCCTTCATTGAGCGCTTCCGTGACGATGTCGCCTGTATTGTCTACAACATAAACATCATTGCCTTGACCACCGGCCATGTTGTCAGCGTCTAATCCACCATCCAGTGTGTCGTTGCCTGCATTGCCTATCAAGGTGTCTGTACCAGCCAGACCTGAGAGTACGTTGTTGCCGGTATTGCCAGTGAGGAGGTTGTTGAGCCCATTGCCAGTACCGTTGATATTGCCGCTGCCCGTTAAGGTCAGGTTCTCTACGTTGCTGCTCAGCGTATAAGTCACACTGGATTGCACGCTGTCTAGGCCTTCATCAAGGTTCTCAGTCACAGTGTCGGCGACGTTGTCGACGATATAGGTGTCGTCACCTGTACCGCCAGACATAGCGTCAATGTCGAGACCACCGTTTAACGTATCATTACCGCCATTGCCCACTAAAGTGTCATTGCCAGCCAAGCCAGAAAGAACATTGTTGGCGTCATTGCCCAAGATAACATTATTGAGGATGTTACCGGTTCCGCTAATGTTACCTGCACTTGTCAGGGTGAGATTTTCTACATTATCGGTTAGCGTGTAGGTAATGCTAGACAGGACCGAATCAATACCAGCATTCGTCGCCTCAAGTACGCTGTCACCAGTGTTTTCTATGATGTAAGTATCATCACCAACGCCACCTAAAAGTAAGTCGGCCCCCAGTCCACCATCCAGAATGTCGTTGCCGGCATCACCGCTAAGGGTATTAGCGCCGCTATTGCCAAGAATCAGATTGTTATTGACGTTGCCAGTACCATTAATATTGGCTGTGCCGGTAAGGGTCAAGTTTTCAATATTGGCACTCAGTGTATAGGTAACGCCAGATAATACTGAATCAGTGCCGCCATTGATATTTTCTGTAATCACATCGCTTGAATTATCGACGATGTAGGTATCATCTCCTAGACCACCGATCATGGTATCGACGCCAACGCCGCCATCAATGATGTTATTACCGCTATTGCCTGTAATAAGGTTAGCTAAGGTGTTGCCGGTGCCGTTGATGTCCGCTATGCCAGTTAATGTGAGATTCTCAACATTGGTACTTAGCGTATGGTTGATGGAGGCTTGGACAAGGTCAGTGCCTTCGCTTGCATTCTCAATCACAACATCACCAACGTTATCCACTACGTAAGTGTCATTGCCCGCATTGCCTGCCATCGTGTCGGCATCAAGCCCGCCATCCAGCGTATCAATGCCAGCATTACCAGTTAGCGTATCGTTACCCGCCAAACCACTAAGTACATTATTACCACTGTTGCCGAGGATAATATTGTTTAACTCGTTACCAGTGCCGTTGATGTTGCCTGTGCCAGTAAGAGTCAAGTTTTCGACATTAGCAGATAATGTGTATGACACTGTTGACTGCACAATATCAATACCTTCGCCCACATTCTCAACCACGACATCAGCTACGTTATCGACTACATAGGTATCGTTATCCATACCGCCAAGCATCGTATCAGCGCCTGTCCCACCATCTAAGGTATCGTTGCCGTCGAGACCGATCAGGGTATTGGCACCGCTATTACCGATTATGACGTTATTAAGTACGTTGCCTGTACCATTGATACTCGTTGCACCCGTGAGAGTAAGGTTTTCCACATTATCAGTCAGCGTGTATGTAATGGTGGACTGGACAAGATCGGTACCCTCATTCAAGTTCTCTGTTACCAGATCGCCTACATTGTCCACCACGTAGGTATCATTCCCAATACCGCCCAACATAGTATCGGCGTCTAACCCACCATTCAGCGTGTCATTGCCTGTATTACCGCTGAGCGTATCATTGCCTGCCTCACCGGAAAGTGAGTCATTGCCATCACCGCCAACCAAAATGTCTGTGCCAGCACCCGCATTGATGGTGTCGTCACCTAATCCACCATCAAGGATGTTGATACCGCTATTGCCGATGATAATGTTATTTAAGGTATTGCCCGTTCCATCAATCTCCGCCGCCCCGGTGAGAGTAAGATTTTCAACATTATTTGTTAAGGCATAGGTAATGGAAGACTGGACAATATCGGTACCTTCATTGAGATTTTCTGTGACAAGATCACCTGCGTTGTCCACCACATAGGTATCATTGCCTACACCCCCACTCATTGTGTCGGCATCTAGCCCGCCATCGAGCGTGTCGTTGCCGACATTGCCGGTTAATATATCGTTGCCCGCCAAACCCGAAAGCACGTTACTGCCGCTATTGCCTATGATGGTGTTGTTGAGTGTATTACCGGTGCCGTTAATATTGCCCGTGCCCGTAAGCGTCAGATTTTCGGCATTCGCAGAGAGTGTGTAAGTTACACTCGCTTGAACCAAGTCTAACCCTTCATCTATTGCCTCAACTACAACATCCCCAGCATTATCGACAATATAAGTATCGTTGCCAACACCACCCAGCATCGCGTCTGCACCTGTAGCGCCATCCAGCGTATCATCACCTTCAAGGCCATAGAGCGTGTTGACGCCGCTATTGCCGATTACGATGTTATTCAGCATGTTACCGGTACCGTTAATGGCCGCGCTACCAGTCAATGTGAGATTTTCAACATTGTCAGTCAATGTGTAAGTGATTGAGGATTGCACGAGGTCAATACCTTCCGCTGCATTCTCAATGACCATATCGCCAGCATTGTCCACTACGTAGATATCGTTACCGATTCCGCCCGTCATGTTATCGGCATCCAATCCTCCATTCAGCGTGTCGTTACCGGCATTGCCGCTAATCGTATCGATACCTGCCTCACCAGAAAGAGAGTCATTACCGTCGTCACCGATTAAGGTATCGTTGCCTGCGCCAGCTGCGACATTGTCGTCACCCGCTCCGCCATCAAGGATGTTGGCGCCGCTATTCCCTATGATGACATTGGCGAGCGTATTGCCAGTGCCGTCAATGCTAGCGGTGCCAGTCAGCGTTAAGTTCTCGACGTTATTAGTGAGCGTGTAGGTAATAGACGACTGAACGAGATCAGTCCCTTCGTTGAGGTTTTCTGTGACAAGATCGCCTGCGTTGTCCACCACATAGGTGTCATTGCCAGCATTGCCGGCCATTGTATCCGCATCAATACCGCCATCTAATATATCTGTTCCCGCATTACCAGTCAGCGTATCGTTTCCCGCCATGCCGGAAAGAATATTATTACCACCGTTACCGACAATAAGATTATTCAAAGCGTTGCCGTTACCGTTGATACTGCTCGTACCGGTAAGCGTTAGGTTTTCAACATTACTAGAGAGTGTATGAGTAACGCTGGACTGCACTGTATCGATGCCTTCATCTGCATTCTCAGTAACGATATCACCAGCATTATCGACCATATAAGTGTCGTTCCCAACACCACCCAGCATCGTGTCTGCACCGGTAGCACCATCAAGTACGTTGTTGCCATCGTTACCCAGTATGATGTTATTCAGCACATTGCCGGTTCCGTTAACATTGCCGGTAGCAGTAAGTGTAAGATTCTCGACGTTGGTTGTCAGTGTGTAGTTCACGGAAGAATAAACCAAATCGGTGCCCGCACTCGCAGCTTCAGTCACCACGTCACCGCTGTTATCGACGATATAAGTATCGTTGCCCGTACCGCCAGACATAGTGTCCGCGCCGGTACCACCATCGATCACATTATTGCCGCTATTACCGATGATGGTGTTGGCAAGCATATTGCCAGTGCCATCGATGTTCGCTGTACCAGCCAATGTCAAATTCTCTACATTGTCTAACAGCGTATATGTTGCCGAAGATTGCACGAGGTCGGTACCTTCATTGGCATTTTCTACCACCACATCGTCAGTACTATCTACGAGGTAAGTATCGTTGCCAGCACCACCAGATAGCACATTGAGCCCACTATTCGCAGTGATAATGTTGGCCAATGCGTTGCCTATACCGTTAATATCACCAGTACCAGTTAGCGTTAAATTTTCCACATTGGTTGAGAGTGTGTAAGTGTCGCTTGCAAGCACTGTGTCTGTGCCCGCGTTAAGACCTTCAACCACCACATCTGCGTTACTGTCCACCACATAGGTATCATTACCAGATCCGCCCGACATCGTATCAACACCGGTTCCACCATCGATTACATTATTGGCACTATTGCCTGTGATTACGTTATCAAGCGCATTGCCAGTACCGTTGATGGCTGCCGTGCCAGTGAGTGTGAGGTTTTCGACATTATCAGTGAGGGTGTAGGAAATGCCAGACTGCACGGTATCAGTGCCTTCATCGACATTCTCACTTACCACATCACCTGCGTTATCCACTACATAAGTATCGTTGCCGGCACTTCCCGCCATTGTATCTGTGCCACTTCCGCCATCAAGCAGATCGTTACCTTGATTACCAGCCAATGTGTCATTGCCAGCAAGGCCGAATAGCTGATTATTCCCTGTATTACCGCTAAGCTCATTATCAAGCGTATTGCCTGTGGCGTTAATATCTGCCGCACCAGTTAGCATCATATTTTCGACATTGGCTGCTAACGTGTAGCTGACAGAAGACTGTATGGTGTCAATACCGGCATTGGCAACTTCGGTTACCACATCGCTAATATTATCAACGATGTAGGTATCGTTACCTGCATCACCCGCCATTACATCTGCCCCGGCAGCACCATCAAGTACGTTATCGCCTGTGTTACCGATCAACGTGTTGTTTTGTGCGCTGCCCGTACCGTCGATATTAGCCTCCCCAGTAAGGATAAGGTTTTCGATGTTGCCAGACAGTGTGTAATCCGCAGATGATAGTACCGTATCCGTGCCTTCACCTGCATTCTCGACGATGGCATCTGCTGTGTTGTCGACAATATAAGTGTCATTGCCAGCCCCACCAGTAAGTACATTGATGCCGCTATTACCCGTGATGGTGTTATCAAGGACATTACCAGTGCCCTTGATGTCAGCTATGCCCGTTAAGGTAAGGTTTTCGATGTTGCCAGACAGTGTGTAATCCGCAGATGATAGTACCGTATCCGTGCCTTCACCTGCATTCTCGACAATCGTATCTGCTGTGTTGTCGACAATATAGACGTCATTGCCAACACCCGCTGCAAGGTTATCTATGCCTGCACCGCCATCAAGAATGTTGTCTCCATCAGTACCTGTAATGGTGTTGTTTAACGCATTACCTATTCCAATGAGATTGCCTGTACCCGTGAATGTAAGATTCTCTACGTTCTTGGTCAGGGTATAGCTGACTGTGGACTCAACATTATCGATGCCTGCATTCGTGTCTTCAATAACGATATCGCCGGTTTCATTGACGATATAGGTGTCATTGCCAGTTCCACCAGCCATGGTGTCAGCTCCAGCCTTGCCATCAAGGAGATTACTGCCTGCATTGCCATTTATTACGTTATTTTGTGCATTGCCAGTACCGCTGATAGCATTTGAGCCGGTCAGGGTGAGGTTTTCTAATGTATCGGCCAGCGTGTAACTGATACTGGACTGAACAGTATCTGAGCCCTCGCCAGCCAATTCGACAACCACATCTTCGGCATTATCTACCACATAGGTATCATCGCCTGTCCCGCCTATCATGGCATCGGTACCAGTACCGCCATCCAGCAGGTCATTGCCTTCTTTTCCAATGAGTTTGTCATTACCTGCCAACCCAAAGAGGTTATTGTTACCACCATTCGCGAGAATAGTATTCTGGGTTGAGTTACCAGTGCCATCAATATCCGCTACCCCGGTTAATTGGAGATTTTCAAGGTTAGCACCTAGAGTATAAGAAATACTAGCCTGAACAAGGTCTACTCCTTCATTGGCATTCTCATTGACAATGTCGCCCGTATTATCAACAACATAAGTGTCACCGCCTTGGCCACCTGTCATACTATCGGCACCGACTCCACCATCTAACGTATCGTTTCCAGAGTTACCTATTAGCACATCATCACCAGCAAGGCCTGAAAGTGAATTGTTGCCGCTATTGCCCGTTATCGTGTTGGCAAGATCATTACCTATGCCACTGATGTTGCCACTGCCAGTAAGTGTCAGGTTCTCTACATTGCTGCTAAGCGTGTGCGAAACGCTGGCCCTTACTCGATCCAAACCTTCGGCTAAGCTTTCCTGTACAACATCGCCTGCATTGTCGACCGTGTAAGTATCATTGCCTGCACCACCAATAAGGGTATCTGCTCCAGCACCACCATCCAGACTATCATCGCCATCCAGTCCAGACAGAACGTTGCTGGCGCTATTACCAACTAATATATTATTCAACTCATTGCCATTACCGTTGATGGCTACTAAACCTGTCAGGGTGAGATTTTCAAAATTGTTTCCCAGCGTATGGGTAACGCTTGATTTAACGATATCGATACCCGCATCGGCATTCTCTTCTACAAAATCTTCGGCATTGTCGACTACATAAGTATCATTGCCCACTCCACCTAACATGACGTCAGCACCGCTGCCGCCATCTAGTGTATCGTTGCCTTCGAGGCTTACCAATGTATTTATGCCACTGTTACCAATAATGATATTGTCAGCCGCGTTACCTGTGCCGCTGATATCTGCTGTACCGGTTAGGGTAAGATTTTCAAAATTGTCTGTTAGAGTCCACGTCAGGTTGCTTTGTACAGTATCTAGGCCTTCGTCTGCCAATTCGATAATACTGTCCTGCAAAGTATCGACCATATAAGTATCGTCACCCGTGCCTCCTACCAGAGTATCCGCACCTGCGCCGCCATCTAAACTATCTTTGCCATCAAGGCCAATTAGAGTGTTGTCGGCAGTAGTGCCTACAATCAGGTTATCGCTGTTATTACCTGTGCCGTTGAGCGCGGAGCCTGTAAGAATCAGGTTTTCCGCATTGGCTGTCAGTGTGTAATCGAATGGACTGATGACCGTATCATTTCCCTGGCCACTTAATTCTGTGACAACATCCGCCTGGTTATCTAGAATATAGGTATCATTACCATAACTGCCGGCCATAATGTCCGCACCTGCACCGCCATCAAGCACGTTATTAACACTGTTGCCAACAAGAACGTTATTAAGAGCATTGCCGGTAGCGTTAATCTGTTCGCCGCCAATCAACGTAAGATTTTCCAGCGTATCCGCTAAGGTATAAGTGATTGAGGATTGAACTGTATCTGAGCCTTCCCCAGCATTCTCAATCACTACATCATTGATATTATCAATGATGTAAGTGTCATTACCTGTCCCGCCTATCAAAGTATCCGTACCACCTGCACCATCTAGTATGTCGTTACCTTCGAATCCAGTTAAAACATTGTTGCCGCTATTGCCTTTAATTACATTATCTGAAATGTTGCCCATGCCATCTAAATTGGCAGCACCTGTCAGTGTTAAGTTTTCAACATTCTCAGTTAAGGTATAGCTAATACTAGATTTAACTTCGTCAATGCCTTCTCCGGCATTTTCTTGAACAAGGTCATTAATATTATCTACTATATAGCCATCATTACCTTGGCCGCCCACTAAGGTATCGCTGCCTACGTCACCATCCAAGATGTCATTACCATCCAAACCTTGCAGCAAGTTATCGCCACTGTTACCAGTGATAACATTATTAAGGCTGTTGCCTAATCCTGCTAGGTTTTCACTTCCGGTTAGGATGAGATTTTCCAGGTTTTCACCGAGAGTGTAAGTGATACTACTCTTAACCGTATCTTTGCCTTGAATAGCTGCTTCGGATATTGTGTCATCAACGTTATCAACGATATACGTATCATTGCTGCCGCCGCCTGCCATGGCATCGCTACCTGTGCCGCCATCTAAAGTGTCATCGCCAGCACCACCGGATAAGTTATCGTTACCTGCCATGCCTTGCAATAGGTTTGCGCCATTGTTGCCATTGATTACATTATCAAATGCATTGCCAGTGCCAGAAGTAGCGCCACCACCAAGTAGATTGAGGTTTTCTAAAGTATCACTTAATGCGTAGCTAATAGTGCTTTCTACTAGATCGATGCCTTCGCCATCTGCTTCTACCACTTGGTCAAGTGCATTATCCACAGCATAGATGTCATTGCCTTCGCCGCCTACCATCAGGTCGGCACCTTGGCCGCCTGACAGCCAGTCATCCCCCAAGCCGCCAGTTAAAGTATCATCGCCACCGCCGCCAAACAGTATGTCGTTGGCATCAGTGCCTACCAAATTATCTGAACCGATATTGCCAATCTGCATGGCATTAAGGTCAAGCATGCGGCCATCTGCGAAGCTGATGGTGTCTAGTCTGTGTAGTCCGCCATCATTAGCAAACCAATGCTGAATAGTGACTTGGTCTTTGCCGTTAGCAAGACTGATAACTAAATTATCACTATCTCGTGAAATACTCAGGTCGCCAGTGGAGATACCAGCGCCAAACTGAAGTATATCGTCGCCGGAATAACCATGGGTTTCAAGCACAATATCAGCACCATCGCCAATATTAAACACATAAGTATCGTTGCCTTCACCACCATGTAAAATATCGTTGCCAGTACCGCCACTTAGGGTATCGTCACCTTTACCGGCAATTAAAAGATCGTTGCCAGCATTACCTAGCAATAGATCGTTACCTATCTTGCCCACGACCATTTCAGAATGAGAGTCACTTTCCACCAGTGCTCCATTGGCATTTAAGCGAATGCCGCTGTAGCCAAACTCTGCTAAGGTAGCGAGAACAGCAGGGTTGCTTGCATCGACAGTGAGCCAATCACCTAGCATTTCCAACCCAGCCCAGCCTTCGCTGGTAAGTGTATCGCCAAGCACGCGGCGTAGATCCAAAATATCGCCAATAGCTACCGCTGGATTGCTGCTGTGAAGCTGCGCTAACAGCGCATTCATTTCGGTAAAATTTAAGTAAATACCTCCACTATCAATCATCATAGTGACCGAATCAATATAAGGCCTGAGGCGAGTTTGCAATAGCAGTGAATCATAAACAGATTCTTTAAGTGCATCGTAGCTTTGTTGCAGGAAATCAAGCTGTTGTTGTGCGTAACGGATATTAATCGGTATGGAGTTGATAATGGTCAAACTTCCCCCACCACCGCTGCTTGCACTACTGAAGGTAATTCCCGTTTTAGCGCCTACACTAGGCTGTGTAGGCAGACCAAAGAAGTAACTACCATTAAAGGCTTCAAGGATATGAATCTTTTTATTCCAACTATTAATAAGGGCTTGGTACTCTGGTGTAAGTTCTACTTCTATACCTAATGTAGCTCCCCCACCACCACTTCCACTGGAAGTCACATAAGTGCCACTTGTATCAATATAAGTAGCATTAGTAATGCTCCCAAATGCTTCGTAGCTTACTGTGTACGGCACCTGACGAACCCCCCCGAAGTCTTCAAGGGTAAATTCAATTCCAGCTAATCGATCAGCGTAGCTTTTAGCATAACCACTGGTGTCAGCCCAGGCAGAAAGAATGGAATCGAGTTGTGCACGTTGTGCATCACGTGTGGTGGTAGCTGCATATTGGGTAAGGAGGTTTTTTAAAGAGGTGGATTGCGTTGCGGCTTCCTGCAAGTCACGCACCGCACCACTGCCTTGCATATCAGGCAGATTGATAACTGTGCTGGTATCTAAATGATCAGGAAATTCACGGTGAAAAGTGTCATGTGCAAGATTGATGTCACCGAGGTCGCCACTGACTGCGCCTACGGTGCCGGAGACACCATCGGCTTTGATGAAGCTGCCAGTATCGGCGAGTTGGTTACCATTGCCTAGAATTTGGTTGTGGTCAGTACTGGCAACATTAATACCAATAATGTCCAATTCATCAAGTTTGAAAAGTTCGTTGGCTTGAGACTCACCATCTTGATTAAGATCCCGCCATATACGCAAGTCTGCAAAGTGGGCATCATTGGCATTAACGATGCCATCATGATTGGTATCTTCTTGAGCTAGTGCTGCGAAGCCGTCGGCAGCTTTACCACCCGCGTATAAGGGGGTGGAATCGCCGAAGAGTTCGGTACCATTGTCAATAGTTCCATTACCATTCCGGTCAAGTACCAAGAAACCATCATCAGATTTGATCCAGCCGGTACCATTTTTTATGCCATCGCCGTCGTGGTCAAAGAGGATGGGGGCTGTGGAAGAAATGCCAATAGTTTCCAAGCCATCACCGTCCAAGTCGAAGGTGAGAGGGTCACGGCGGAAAATGAAGTCTCTAGCGCGTTCCCACCAGGTTTTGGTTTTAGGGTCCGGTGTCTGCCACTTGCCTTCGTGGATGTCGGGAATGCCGTTTCCGTCTTTATCTGCTGGGCTAGTGTATGGTGTATTTGGATCTGTAAACGGGCCACCGGTTTGAGGAAACGGGGTTGGGTCTGTTAAAGGTTTTACAGGTCCAGTAGGTGTACTTCCGTTAGGCGAACTACCGTCACCTGCTGGTGGAGTATATTTAGGCACCCACTTGTCACCATCTTTCTTAATTGGCATTCCATTGGGGTCAATATAATGTGGAGCACTATTAGGCCATACTAGTACGCGTTTGCCACTATCTGTAAAGGTAGTACCATCTGGTGAAACAATAATAACGGGTTCCCATATTTTACCCGGCACTGGAGGTGGGGGGGTGTAAATAGGCTGGGTGACTGGTGGACGCTCTACAATTGGTGTATTTGGGCCTATCTCTATGCCTGGGTTTAAGCCAAGCTGTTCCAGATTAATACCTAAATCATGATTTTTAAAGTTTTCAATTACAAAAGTGCTGTTCGTATTGATGTTTTCAACCGTAAGGGTTGTTCCCGATAGACTGAAGCGATTGCCACGATCATCTTTGTAATATAAGTCGCCCGCTCTTTTCGTACCGCCAATAAGTTCTACATTGTCAAATACAACCATGCCGTCAGATTTTATTGCTGGATCGGGAGGCGTTGGCAAGTCGATGATTCTGTCGCCATTACCAACAAAATAGCTACTGTAGCCTTCACCACCAATCAGTAAATCTGAGTGGTCTCCCCCTGTGAGTACATCGTTACCATCACCACCAATTAGCACAACGCCATTATTTTTGTAGTCAAATAATAATGGGGCTTCATCACGCGTGAATGATGCACTCATGGCGTTGTTGTCATCTGTGCCGTAAAGGATGGGGCGGTTGAATTCGTCTAAAGCTCTTGTTACACGATTGCCCTGACTAAATAGTTCAATTGCAATTGCCCCTGCTTCCGCTATAGCAACCGCAGCATGCCCGACATCAAAATATTGAGAATTTTTGGCCTTATCCATATTAAAATCAGCCACATAATAATCTTTAGTTGGCGCACTCTCTGGATTTAAGAAATCCATATACACCGTGCGACCTATGTGCGATGGATCTACCACCGACTCTCCAATCGGTCCCACGATTGGAACTCCCCCGGTAAAATCAAAGTTGTCCTGAAGGGCATATATCGCATAATTTTTAATATGCCTTGTCCCATTGGCGTCTACAACAAATCTTGCATCTTTCGAAATAACAAAAGCTTGCGTATTATAGATATAGGTGCGCATGCCAAAATCAGGGCTGCCGTCACTGTAGTACATCTGTTTCATTGAGAACTGAGTTGTTCTATCGGGTTTTGTACTATCCACCCCTGGGTTATAACCGCTACCAATAAATTTGTTATATATCTCGTCTTGTGTGTACTCCATGCCCGCAACTAAACCTGCAATAGGCTCACCTTCCATAAATGCTTTCACCAATGCAGAATTAGAACCAAAAGCAAAACGACCTGGCCCGCTAGACATAAAACTAGCCATGTCAAGAATCAATTTAATATTGTCACCATCCCCAGGTTTGTCTGCAGGGCGAATCCACTGATCACTCACCAAATCCGCTGGCTTGGTCGCCTGCCCATATAAAAACCAATTAGTGATAAGTTCATTTGTAATTTGTGACCAGCTAAGTGCCATTTTGCTTCCTTTTATTTTGTGTTAGGTTGCTTATTTTTTGGAATGCTATTAACAGTCGTATCGAATACATGCAAATCTCTAATTACACAACTGTCGAATGTGCGATCTGCCTGATTATATTTATCTTTTATATTAAATATTTGCATTGCCTCTTGGCTTCTCTCGTAAAACCATCCAATATCTACACCTTCATCGATCCTGAACATCTTTGACCAGAAACCACCTTCACGTCGTTTTAAATAACAACAAAGTAAGGGTGGCGATGCTTTGCCATCAACCATTTTTTGTCCATATTGTTTGCCACCGTAAACCCCTGCTAACTCAATAACTTCTTTATCTGACAATACACGTCCTTGCTCAACGCAATATCCGGGTGGAGGTGCGGTAAAATACCAATAAGCCGCTGGTAGCACTACTGCTAACACCGTAATCACAATATAAATAACATCACTGATTACCCGTGCAGGTTGGTGGGCTGCACTTGTAATACCTAGCATTCTTGATAATTTTTGCATCAGGTTCACGCCACCATCCTCCAATCCACATCATTCGCTGCTACCCGCCCTTCCAAGCTAATGCCAAGAGCTAAATTATTGGATGCAGCATTTAACTGATTGAAAAACTCCTGAACCACTTTAAATTTACCTAGCGTAGCAAATCGCCCAATACTATTCATGTATTCATTCATATCAACACTCCACGGAGTGGTGACATTATTGGGGCGAATTCGCTCTTCACTTACATAATCTACTGGCTCAGTTGTGCCGAATAAAAATAGCTTCATGATAGTGCTGGCGCTAGGTAAACTCATCTCAATATCCTTTATTAATATTCTTCGTCAACAAAATTACCACAGTTATCCATTGCTTGATAACGCTCAAGCACTTCGGTACGTAACGCTCCATCGTTATCCACATACCGCAACAGCCACATCACAACCACAATAGCCGATTTTTTACCCGCGATACGGTCCCAATCAGTAATACTATTTCCACCATCGTGATATTTTGATTGATAGTCTTGCGTTACAAAACAGCAGCTAGGGTTTAACTCAAAAAAAGTTTTTATGTCTTTATAGGGAAGAGGATAGGATGGTTTATACATTCTCACTGACCTCGAACTACCATCGCCTTCTCCGTGCGGTATTAACCAGTTCCCGTCCGCAAACTCTCCTTCACGGGGTTCACCTTGCCAAGCTTCTCGATGGTAAGCGTGAGGATAGTTTTTTAAAACATCCACAACAACCTTTTCTATTTTTTCATTATTAGATAGAAAGCAGATTTTCTGCCACACACCACCCAACTGGTGGCGCAGTAAAATACAAGTAACTTATTGGTAGGATTATTACTAGCGAAATGATAACTAGGTAAATACCTTCTTTAATACCAAACAACCCTCGTTTTTTGTCCATTATGCAACCACCCTCCAAACATCATCATTCGCTGCAGTAGTGTTGTCTTTTCCATAACAAATAAGCGAAGGCATTCGATTCCCTATCTCATTTAACTTAATTTTATTCATGTTTCACCACTTCTGAATTACTTGTTTGTGTGTTGTTTTTGGTTGTTGCTAGTTGTTCACTTTGGTTTTTTTTATCTTTCCCCAAAAGCACCGCCTCATCCACATTGAGCCCTTTTGGTAGCTGATGTGTTATAAACAGGATGGTGACCTTGCCCTTGAGCTTATTCACCGTCTGCGCAAAGTGCTCAGCAGTCTGTTGATCAAGGTTTGAAACCGCTTCATCAAAGATGAGTACTTTGGGTTGTTTGAGCAGTGCTCTGGCAATGGCAATGCGTTGCTTCTGCCCGCCACTTAAACCTGTGCCGTGCTCACCGACGATGGTTTGATAACCTTGCGGGAGTTTCTCTATGGCGGTATGAATCTCTGCGAGTTTGCAGGCTTGGATGATTTGCTCAAAACTGGCATGTGGATTAGCGAGAATGAGATTGTCATAAATGGTGCCTGAGAAAATGACCGTTTCTTGCGGCACTACCCCGAAGTGATTTCTGAGTTCATTCGCGGCTAAGTAGCGGATGTCCTGACCATTGAGTTTGATGTTGCCTTCTTGTGGTTGGTAAAAACCTAATAACAGTTTAGCTAAGGTACTTTTACCGCAACCACTCGGCCCCATGACTACAACACAATGCCCTGCCAGAATATTGAAGCTAAGGTTTTGATATAACCACGGATGCTCATCTGAATACTTGAAGCCCAGGCTATCTACGGTGATATTGGTTGATTGATTAGTGTTTGCCCGTGTAGGAATCAAGGTCATCGGTTCTGCAGGGGCATTCATGACATCACCGAGACGTTTCACGGCGATATCAGCCTGCTGGAATTCTTGCCATAAGCCGACCAGGCGCATCACAGGGCCTGACAACCTCCCTGAAAACATCTGAAAGGCAACGAGCATACCGATGGTGAAGTTGCTGTTATGCATGACCAGCCATGCGCCTACACAAAGTATTGCCAGGGTTTGGATTTGGTCTAGCGTATTCGCAGCGGTGTTATAGGTGATAGAGAGCTTACGGCTATCAAAACTGGCTGTGAGGTAAGTACTTAAATAATTACCAAACTTCTGTTTGAGTTGTGGCTCCATTTGCAGAGACTTCACCGTTTCCATACCTGAAACATACTCAGTAAGGAATGCTTGATTACGCGCACCGAGCATAAACTGGTGATTGAGTTTGGCACGAATGATAGGTGTTACTAAGAAGCTCAAGATAGAGATAAGTGTTAAACAAGCCACAGCAATTAAACTGAGTTGCCAGCTATACCAGAACATGATGGCAAGAAACACAATCAGGAATGGGAAGTCGAGAAGAAGGGTCACCAGTCCACCTGCCAGAAACTCACGAATCGTTTCAACCCCATGCACACGGGCAATGACTACCCCTGTAGGTCTATGGTCATAATAACGTACCGGTAAATCTAGCAAATGACTAAAGACTTTATGGCCTAAGGTGGCATCAATCCGGTTACCGGTATGCAGCACCAGATATTGCCTTACCCAACCCATGACTGAGGTAAAGATTAAGAATATAAATAGAGCAGTAGCAATCACAATCAAGGTACTCGTGGTGTGATGCACCACTACTTTATCAATGACGATTTGTGTGCAGATAGGTACGGCTAAACCAACCAGCTGAATGGTCAAAGAAGCGAGTAGAACCTCTGACCAAATCCGTTTGTATTTTAATAACTCCGGAATAAACCAACGGAAACCGAATGTTTGCTCTGTTGCATTCTTTGCATTGGCATTGCTGGCAGGGATGGGATTGCCATCATCGCCCACGCTTTCTTCGGCTTTACGCACCATCAGAAAGTCACCTGTTAGTTGTTTGGCGAAATCACTTTGACTGATAGCGACCGGTTCTGCCTGGCCTGGTTGTATGACTAATAGACGTTGATCATCTCGTCGTAAAATTAAGGCAATGCCATATACAGGTTCGGCATCATTGCTGTCTGGCTCAGAGTTTGCGGGAGTCTCACCTGTTAGAGCTGAGATATCTGGGATGCCAGTTTGCGGGATGGAACTAACGGGTGGTGCAGGCTGAAGAATCGCTAGGCTAGGCAGGCTTGCGTTGGGGAGGTGATCTATTGAGCATTGTTTAAGACTATTGTTAAGCCCGAAACTGTTGAGTGCTTGCTGGAGATTGTAAAGGTTATAAGGTGGTGGGAATTGTTTGATGAGTAAAGCAGCGTCATGCGGAATACGATTCAGCTGACAAAACGCGCCGCAAGCCCAAACAAAGCCCTCTAAGTGCAGTGGTTTTGCCACTGTACCCCCCCTGTATTTTTATACGTTTATTATTGTTATTACTATTATTTTTTAGGTACAGCGTTTACTGCTTTATTCAACTATAGCCTAATCAAGCAAACAAAGGCAATAGACGCTAATTTGATTTAGTAATAACTTATGTATTGAATATACCAAGGAATTTGAAACAAATCAGCCTAGCAGGGGTACTAGGTGCATTAAAGGACAAGTTTATGCTGCAAGATTTAAGCTTTAATTATGTTTATGATTCAGGATTTCTGTGCAAAATAAAAAAACGAATGGTTAACTTATGAATTAGTGTAATTTTATGGGTACTATCTTAAATAATTTAATAGTTAGTCTGACAAATTTAGCTATTAAATAGATTTCTGAAATCAACTTCTTTTTTCTTAAGAACTGGTGGTTTCTAATAGCTGTACAACATTCACATAAATTTATTATGTCAAATTTAGCCGCTGAATAAGCGGCTTTTTCATGTTCCCGAGTATTGGTTTGGTAACCAACAGTTCCCATTTAAACCACCATTTGAAATATATCCATAAAAATCAATGTGTTGAACAAATATTGTGGTTGCAATATTTTCAAAAATAGATTAATTGTTATTGTTATAGCAAAAGTTGCGCAATCAAAAAAATATGATAATTTGACTTTCAGACGACCTACAAATGAATTTATTTGAGGTGGTTTGATTAAGCGGCAGTTTAAAGACTGCCATTTTTAGAAAGGAAGTATCGAAGAAATAACAGCTTAGAGTATGTGGCCTAATTTATTAGGTCTTTAAAACGCAAAGGACCCAAGCGAAATTCTCTTGAGTCGATTGATTGTGCATAACACCTAGCGTCCAAATAGTTAAGTACATTCTACGACAATAGTTAGTTTTGTCAAATCCAGACGATAGTCTAGCGGTTTCTTGCAGCCCCAACTTACTGATTGGTAAAAAATTACTGATTAGCGAGTCGGCCCCTCTACGCCAAAATTTCTGAGTTACTCCGATTTAAGAAAATTAGGAGTTAACAATGAGTCATTTAACAGTAGTACCAAAGATAGTCATTAACTTTCCACAAGATGGAAAAATTCGTAGTCGTAAAGTAGTCAAACGCTCCAATGCTCGCAACACCGGCAAGTACCCTAGCTGGAAGATGCAACGCATGATGCAGTGGGAGTCAGTACATGAAGGTAATGCCATGCGCATACTTGATGCAAATCCCTGTGTTATCTCATTCAACGAGCAGCCATGTGAAGTCATCTTCATCTTGAATGGTGAAGAACGTCGCCACTATCCTGATTTATTAGTAATAGAAGCTGACCAAAAAGAACTTTGGGAGGTAAAGACTGCAAAAGATGCAGCCCAACTTGAAGTAGCAGAACGCACAGCCTTTTTAACAGAAGCACTGCCCTTTTATGGTTACAGCTATCGCATGGTCATCGCAGAATCATTAGCTTCACAACCTCAGTTAAACAATATCAAAAGACTCAACAAACTTGGTCGACAAGCGCTTACGTTTATTCAGCACGAAACACTTCGTCGTTTATTTAAAGAGCAGCCTGTCATGGATTGGGGAGTATTTGAAAACCAATCACCAACTGCCTTGAGGCAAATCAGCCGTCTTATTTTGGAAGGTAAGTTAAGTATCGACATAAACCAACCAATACATGCCACAACACAAATCCACAGCAACTTTTATACCCAACACTAGGAGCACTATCATGGCAATCGCACATTTATGTAAAAACACAACATTCAATATGGATGGACGTGACTATTTAATTGCACAAGAAATCAACAAAGGTTTGTGGCAAGTCAGTGAAGTACGCATTGGACGTATTCATGGATACAGTACTCAAGTATTGCAACAACATTATGCAGATGGGAAGCTAGTATTTACCGAAGACCCAGCAAAAATTGCTAAGCGCAATGCAGATTTTGATAGCAGGCCATCAAGTATTAATCGTCAGTTAGAGGGAAGCGAATGGAATAAAGCTAAAATAAAACGTGCCTATGTCAAAGCTATTGAGCATTTACCAGCTACTGAGAGTATTGTTAAACAAGCCATCAAAGAAGTTTGTGAAAAGCTTAAACTCACTGACCCACCACCACATTGGGTGACCGTATGTGCTTGGAAGAAAAAATACCTAAAAAATGGTAAAGATGCTTATGCAATCACACCACAACATCAGCGTAAAGGTAATCGTAAGCCTCGTTATCCGATTGAGGTTGTTGAAATTGCAGAAGATTGTATTGAGCGTTTGTACTTAAAGCGTGAGCGAGTAACTGTTGAAGACACTGTAGAAGAAGCCGTAGTACAAGTAACGCGTGAGAATAAACAACGTCTTAGCTCACTGCAATTACCACTACCCACTAGACGACTGATTGAACGATTAATTAGCCTTATCCCGGCATTTGATCGATGTGCAGCTAGATATGGGCGTATTGCTGCTAATCGTTTATATCGAAGCAAAACGAAACATTTAATTACTAAAAAAGCGCTGGAATCTGCACAGATTGACCACACGCAGCTAGACCTATTTGTGATTGATGACGACTCACATATCCCGCTTGGTAGACCTTGGCTCACTATATGTATTGATAGCCATACGCGTTGCATTCTAGGTATATATATTGGCTTTGAGCCACCTAGTTATCTGACGGTAGGTAAATGCTTGAAACATGCTTTCTTACCAAAGACCAATATGCAGCAACAGTTCCCAGAAATCAGGCATGCATGGGAAGCGCACGGTGTGATGGAGCAGTTATTTGTTGATAACGGGATGGAGTTTCACAGTGTTAGCCTAGAGAAAGCCTGTTTTGCTTTTGGCGTTGAAATTATCTACACCCCACGCAAAACACCTTGGTTCAAAGGCAAAATTGAACGCTTTAATCGCACCATTAATGCTGGAGTCAGTCATGGCATTGCAGGTACAACTTTTAGTAACATTTTTGAAAAAGATGACTATGACCCAGCTAAGCATGCCGTCGTCACCTTGAGCACTTTACGTCTCATTATTCATAAATGGATTGTAGACTACTATCACCAAAAACCACACCGTAGTTTAGACCAGCAAACGCCGGCAGTTGTCTGGAATAGTAGCGTACTTCCAGAAGATATCGCTTTGGCACACAACCCAGCTGAGATGGACATATTGCTCGGTAAAACTGTTGCAGACAAGAAAGTGACACACAAAGGTATTGAGATTAATTGTCTCCTCTATAACTCACCTGAACTCATGTTGCTCAGACGTCAGTACGGTGAAGACCTTACCGTCGAGATACGCATTGATGAAAGTGATGTCGGTCATGTCTATGTCATCCTAAAAGATAACCAGGGCTATATTGAGGTGCCAGCACTCAACCAAGAATATGCCAACGGTGTGAGCTTATGGCTACATAACATCTGCCGCAGCTATGCTAAAAAACATTTCAAAAAAGTTGATGTGTATAGCTATGCACTTGCTAAGACTGAAATTCGTGAAATCGTAGAAAACGAGCTGAAACTTAAACGCCGTAAATCCAATGCCCGTGTAGCGCGCTACAAAGATACCAATCAGGCGTCTAAAGCAAAAAGTGCAGCAAAAACTAAGTCAAGCGGTCAGTCTAGTCCGCCTGAGTCTGTGGTTTTACCTGTGATTAGAAATGCCAACACACAGACCAGAGCAAAAGTAATACCTCTGGCTAGACCTAAGTACGCACCCATTATTGATCAACGTAGTTAATTAGCGCAAAAGGATAACATCATGAACAACAAGACTTACATCCCTGTCGACGTGGATCAAATATTGGTTCCGCATTTGGTCTTTAACAAAGCTAAAGAACGTATTGAAACCCACTTAATGGCTGCGCAACATTATCACGAGCCAATCTGTATTGCCATCATAGGAGATTCACGTGCCGGTAAATCTAGACTGCTGGAATGTATTACCAAAGAGCATCCAAAAACACGTACAGCGGAAGGCGTTGTTATTCCAGTGCTTTCAATTAAAACCCCTGCTAAGCCAACAGTCAAAGGCTTAGTAGAAATTATGCTCCGTGAGATTGGAGATCCACTCTGGTTTAAACGTGGCTCGGAAACAGAGAAGACGGAGCAGCTATATATCCTACTCAAACAGGTCAGTACGCATACTTTGATCATCGATGAGTTCCAGCACTTTTATGACAAGGCATCTCATAAAGTACAGCATTACCTGTCTGATTGGCTAAAGAACTTTGTAGACCGTACTGGGCTGATGATTATCGTTGCAGGTCTGCCTGATTGTATGGCGGTAATCAACCAGAACGAACAGCTACGTGGTCGCTTCGTAGCACCAATTTATATGCCTAGATTTGGATGGAGTACCGCAGAAGAACAGGGTGAATTTGCTGCTTGTTTGGAATCTTTCCAGGAGGGATTGAAGCGGTATGATTTTCCGGAACTGGGCTCTGATGAAATCGCGTTTCGGTTTTATTGTGCGACCGGTGGTTTGATAGGCTATATAGTTAAGATTCTGTACCAAGCTTGCTTGAATGCGCAGATGGCAGACACCAAAATCATCACTATGCAAAATCTTGCAATTGCATACGAAGAAGCCGTGTGGACAGATACTGTTAGACCACTCAAGAATCCATTCTCAGCCAATTTTGATGCAAGTCCTGTAGAGCAATTACTTGAAATGGCTAAGCAGGTTGGCACTGCCAGTCCTGAAGTGTACAAACCTCGTGCCAGTAGAGTTCGTCAACCTGAAGCACCTAGTGCTGCAAGTGTCTTGGCTGCATGAGTATTGTGTTTAAGCAACCGTTGGCTGTTACGCCTTCCCCTGCAAAGGGGGAGGCGTTATCAGGCTTTATTCTAAGAACCTCAGCGCAGAATGGTTATGCTAATCCTGCAAAGCTATTTAGTTATGCTGACATGACAGATAACGAAGCGCGTTCAGTCCGACCACCTTTAGAAAAGCTAGCACCGCTTTATGGAAAAACTGAAAATGAGCTAATCTCAGCTGGTTTAGATCATATAAATGACGCGACACCAGCTAGACATCTGCCTGTGATGGGACAATGCATTCCATTCATGTTTACACGTAGTAAGAACGCAGGGCTTTGTTTGCAGTGTGTACAAGAGCATGGATTTATTTCTGCTTTCCATGAGCTTAAATACGCGCTTGCCTGCCCGCAGCATCATTGCAAAACGATATTAGCTTGTCCAAGCTGTCACAGCCCTTTGAACTGGCAGCGTCGCAATCTAACGACATGTAGTTGTGGTGCTGACTTATCTGTGTTGCTTCCTCAGAAAGTTGAAAACGCTACGATATTAATCTTGCTCGGCATTCTCCATGCCAAGTTGATGCGCGAGCCTTTGCAACATGATGAAATGAAAGCATCAGGTTTTCCGATTGATGCGATTGAGCAGCTATCCATACAAACATTGCTCTCAATGATTTACCGCTTTGGCTTGTTTAATCAAAAGCAACAGTTAATTGAAAACGAAATTGAGGCAGACTGGCTAGCACTCAAAACTACCGCAGAAGTGTTGTCCGATTGGCCAAACAAGTTTCATGATTATTTGGAAACAGTTCATGCACCTACTGCTAATCTTAAAGTCAGCGGATTACGTGGTCAGTTTAATTCTTTCTATGAGTCATTCTTTAAAAATATCGAACAAGACCAAGAACTACAATTCATGCGTGATGCTTTTGTAAAGTTTGGACAGGAGCGCTGGCGCCAAGCGGGTATTCATTCTAAATTACTCAGTGAACAAACTTCTGCCAATCCGCTTAGCTATGGGTTGGGCATGCAAGCCTTTTCTGAAAAAATTGGTGTGCGACCTGCAACCGCCAAAAAGCTCATTGCTAGAGGATTGGTGCAAGTCACAATGAGTGAACTTAATCAAACTCGCAAGTTAATTGAGCTATCCCCTCAACAGCAATTTGCTTTTGCTGCAGGTAAAAATTTAAGTATTAAAAAAGCGGCAGAGATTCTAGATTTACCAGTAGCTATACTGAGAGTCTATCGCGCCAGAGGTTATTACCAAGCCAGGTACCTGGCTATACCTATTGAATTATTCCATGAACGCGATGTGGAAAGTTTGCATCAAGACCTTATGCATGGTTGCGAACCATGCAAAGTATTTATAAGTGACCGTCACATTACGATGGCGCAAGTCATGCGCATGAAAACTAATGCTGATGTTAAGGCAACTTTTATTGCGGATGTTAAAAATAGACGCATTACCCCACTTGGAACCGTATCAAACAAACCTAGTGGCCTAGTATTTGATCTTTACACCACTAAAAAACATCTGACAGACATTAAGCAAAGATTGTGTGGGGGAGTTTCATTTGAAACGGCTAAAGAAATCTTGCAAGTAGATCAGAAAACATTATTATCGTTAGTTAAAAATGATGTCCTGCAGTATCAATATCAATATTCAGATTTAACCTTGAGTGTGGTTGAACAGTCTGTTGTCGATTTCGATGCTGAATATGTCACTTGTGCTCAGATTGCGCAGATAAAGTCATTATCAATAAAAGCTGTTATTGAACTATGTCATGATTTAAAAATTAAGCTGATTCAAGTCTCGCAAACTGATATGTTTAAACCCACAATAATATGGATTGAAAAGACTCAATTACCGTTATTAGGTATTGTAGACGCGGCGGATGTTATCTACTCCAAAGCAGCATGACACCTTAAATATTTTAAAAGTGAATGTAAGTTGATATAATGATTTTGTCATAAGCTTTACGTCCCGCAACCGGTCAAGAGAGTCGGAAAATGCCGTGTAAAGCTTATGCCACAACTTGTGGAGTTTGCTCATGAAGACCAAATCTACATTTCCACCCCACATAGCCGAGATTCATGTTCTGGCAATTGAAACTTTCGGTACAAAATCAAAAGCTGATAACTGGCTTGATACGATTCATCCCATTTTAGGCAATTCCCCCAATTCGACTGCCTAATCAATCTCAGGCTTATTGAAGTCAAAAAATACTTACTGCTATCAGTTACGGCGTGGTCGTTTAGTTTGTTCTAGTAAATTTACTATTAGGAGCTAAGTAACCGTTAGATAGAACCTATGTCGCACTAGAACAAAGCACTATTTTAATGAAAGTTAAAATCATGAAAACCACGATTAAAAAAAATTGGTAACACTACTGGTTTGATTTTGCCGAGCAAGACCGTTAAAGAACTTAACCTGACACAAGGGCAAAGCTTGAGAGTTGAGCATAACAAAGACGGTATTGCATCAACACCTGTCAAGTCGAAATACACCTTAGCAGAGTTGCTAGCACAATGTGATTTGAATTCACCTTCTGATGCAAGTACGATTTTAAAAGATTGGGAGAACTTGGTGCCAGTGGGAAAGGAAATTATTGATTAAACGTTTTAAAGGTACATACTAAAACGCTTAAGCTCAAATATATAAACTTTACGTTCCGCACCCGGTCTTCAGAGTCGGTTAATGCCGTGTTTGGTTTGTGGCTTTTCTCACTGCGTATAAATTTTAACTCTGTGTGTTTTGATACTCGTATGTGAATAATACTAGGCTATATAAGCTCCAGAAAGATACTGCCCTTTTAAAGATTGAGAAATTTTCAAAGCGGTGGCTTTTAATTGATCCAAACATTTTAGCTTCTGCTCTTCTGATAACCAACCCGTGATGTAAGTTGTGCCAATAGTGGCAATTGGATAACCAGAGTCATCTAAAATAGCCACACCAAAGCCACTGGTGGTTCTGTCCAAAATAATATTATCGTAGGTTCCATATCCAGTTTGCATTGCTTGCTCCAATGTGCGATGAAATCCACTTTCATCAAAACCTTCAATGCGGTGATAGCGAGCCATGTTAGCTTTTACAATTTCTTGAACTTCCTCAAAAGGCATTTTAGCAAATATGCCCATACAACTTGGGCTCATACCCAAAGGGCCTCTTAGTCCCACCCAGCCACGCCCTACCATGATTTGAGATTGGCTCTCATAACGACCTATGCAGACCATGTCCAACCCTGACCGCACACCTAAATAAACGATTTGTTTTAAATCTTCAGCGAGTTTACTTAACTCGGTACCTGCAATTCGCTCAATTGGGTTGCGTAAAATGGCAGAATAACCTAGCGCCGCCAAATCTAAGCCTAGATTAAAACGTGATGTTTCATCATCTCGTATTACCCAGCCGATTTCAATCAACATGTCCAACACGCGGTGGATCGTAGGTCGCGGTAAGTTTGTGCGCGTCACCAGCTCAGTCATTGAACTACCTTTCCTAGAGCCACGCGCAATCGCATTAATCAGTATTAATGAGCGATTTAAACTGCCTGCTGCTTGGTTGGTACTTCCATTGCTAGAAACATGTGATTTCCTGATTTTCATAATGATTTCCAATTATTGTGTCCATATATCGGACATGTAAATAGACCCGTTGTATTGACTGTTATTGTTACTAATTATTAATATGTTTTCATAAAAATACAAACTATATTTTATTGATATCCGATTAATGGAATGAATAAATGAGGAGATTTTATGAGCGAGTTATATGGCAATCAACACAGAGCATTGCAAAAAGCCTTTGATACAGAAACGCTGGCAGATGCGGTCAAATCCAACATCGTTGTGAATGAATTAGCGGATGAGCACAAGGGCTTTATAGAGAGCCGTGACTTGTTTTTTCTTACCACTGTAGATCACAGAGGCTACCCAACATGCTCTTACAAGGGTGGTAGCGTGGGCTTTGTCAAAGCATTGGATAGTAAGACGCTTGCGTTTCCTAGTTACGATGGTAATGGCATGTTTTTATCCATGGGCAATATCACCTCTAATCCAAAAGTAGGAATGTTGTTTATTGACTTTGAAACACCACACCGTGTGCGTGTACATGGCATAGCGACGGCAGATGCCAATAGCCCTTTACGTGATGCATTTCCTGGTTCGGAAATGATTGTCACCGTCAATATCACTGAGGTATTTATAAATTGTACTCGTTATATTCATAGGCATAAGCGTCTTGAGTCTTCAAAATATGTACCGAAACAAGATTGCAACGTACCGCTAGCACAATGGAAGCGTATCGATAACTTGCAGTATTCGCTACCTGATCGAGATAAGCATATTGCCGACACATTAGGTGGAACCATTACAACAGAGCAATACGTTGAAATGGTGCTTAAAGGCGAAGCTTGATTGACAGTGTTTACGAACAATAATGAATTGGTACTCGAAAAGTTACTAGGAAAAACTATGGATATGGCTGTCACAGATAATCAACTAAATGACATGCGTGAGCATGCGCTTAATCTTGAATCAGAAGTGCAAAAAGTAATTATAGGTCAGGATAAAGCGATAAGATTAATCTTGATTGCGATTTTTGCACGTGGGCATGTGCTACTTGAAGGTGATGTTGGCGTAGGAAAGACCACTCTACTACGCGCTGTCACCAGAGGTATTGGCGGTGGTTATGAGCGCGTAGAAGGCACTGTGGACTTGATGCCAAATGACCTCGTCTATCACACACACTTAGGTAATGAAGGTAAGCCGCAGATTGACCCAGGACCATTGCTACGATCGGGTGAGAATCTATCGGTATTCTTCTTTAACGAAATTAATCGTGCGAGACCACAAGTGCATTCACTATTATTGCGAGTGATGGCGGAGCGAAGCCTCTATGCATTCAAACGTGAACACCGCCTGCCCCATATGCTGGTATTTGCAGACCGTAACCAAGTGGAAAAAGAAGAGACTTTTGAGATTCCTTCAGCTGCGCGTGACCGCTTTATGATGGAAATTCCTATTACAGTGCCCACCGATTTAGATATTCGTAAATCACTGGTATTCAATACCAAGTTTCATGATACCGATAGTCTGACAGAACAAGTTGAAGCGGGCGTTTTAGAGTTCGATCAGCTCAATGATTTTAGCGTACGGTTACAGTCTCATGTCCAATCAAGTCCGCGCATTGAAAACTATGCGATGGACTTATGGCAAGCAACACTAACGCCAGCTAGGTATGGCATAAAGATAGACGGCGTAGATATCAAACGTTTGGTGCATGCTGGCGCTAGTCCGCGTGGTATGGGCATGTTACTAAAAGCGGCGAGAGTAAATGCATGGCTATCAGGGCGTGATGCGGTACTACCTGAAGACATCCACACGGTTTTCCATGAAACCATTGCACATCGCTTGGTATTAACTTCTATGTATGAAGCACGTCGAACTGTGCTGACGCGAGATTTAATGACCGCGATCATTCGTACAGTAGCTGTGCCATAAATTTTTTCTTATCATGATTCCAGATTTCGCAAAGCGCTTTACTTATCAGGTGAACTGGCGTTCTCGCAGTTACCACTCTGGATACCATCGCGGTAATCAAGGTGGTCTGGGTAACGAGTTTAGGGGAAACGTTCCCTTGGTCGATTACCCAGATGCACGACGCATCGACATCAGTCAAACCATACGCGACCCTAATGAACAAGTACAAGTCAGAATCTTTAACCAAAAGAACGCGACGCCTATTTATGCGGTTTGTGATCTTTCTGGCTCCATGCAATTTACTGGCCAGTTTAATAAAATGGCGTTGATGGCGGAAATTACAGCTTCGATTGCCTATTCGGCAAATCAAGCGGCGGACACTTTCAGTTTTGTAGGGTTTGACGATGTTGTGCGTGAAGATTGGCTCACAAAATCCAGTTATCGCATGCAAGATGCTTACGACATGGCTAAACGTTTGTTAAGTTATCAACCAGCAGCAACTGGCTCAGACGGATTATTGGAAGTAACTCAATATTTAGGTCAAGCGTGTGGCCTGGTGTTTATCATTTCAGACTTTCACATGCCACTAGAAACACTTGAAGCAGCTTTGAATACGCTATCCAACCATCATGTAGTGCCCATCGTATTGTGGGATGTAGAAGAATATAAGTCACTGCCTAATTTTGGATTCTCCACCATCGTGGATCCTGAATCTGGTCAGCAACGCACTTTATTTTTTAGAAAAGAACTGAAAAAGCGTTTTGAAGAAATGTTCACAAAACGCAGGGCTGACATCGAAAGCTTATTCATGCGTTATGAGTCTCCAGCTCATTTTGTTGAAAATGGTTTTGAAGCAGATGCCATCTCAGAATATTTTTATCAATTCTCTTCACTATAAAGTTATGTATATAAAAACAACAAAAATACTGATCGCACTCCTGCTCCAGTTATTCACCATAACAAGCATAGCCGCTACGCTTTATGACTTAAGTGTGCAGAACCCTAAAAAAGACATTGGCTATGTAGTGGGAGATACCTTTACTCGAACAGTATTGTTAGATGTTAAAGCGCCTTATAAGCTTTCAACAGCATCATTGCCGGTTAAAAGCTCAAGTCAACATGGCATTGAATTGAGCGCGGTGAAGTTGACTGAGAAGAGGACTTATAAAGTAACGCATTATCAAATAGAGCTTAAATATCAAGTATTCACTAGTAGTTCAGTGGTGAAGATGCTAGAAGTCGCTAAATATCCCCTCAAAATAACGCATGCGGGTAAAGCTACGATAGTGATGGTGCCTGGTTGGCAGTTCCGTGTATCCCCTTTAGCCGTAGATGGTGAAGTGTATGTCGAACACGATATGAGTCCGTATCGAGGTCCAATGTTGGTAGGAAGTGGTTATGCAAAACTGATGCTTGGCTTGTTTTTAAGCATGATATTGCTTACGCTGCTAGGATTAACCTACATTAATGCAGATCGCGCTTGGTTCCCAGGTATGGGCGGTCCATTTGCAATGAGTTATCGAGAACTTGCTGGGTTTGAAAGCCACACGAAACAGAATGTTGTATTACTACAGCAAGCCACTACGAGCATCCACCGTGCTTTCAATAAAACCTATGGTGAGAATGTATTTACTACTGACATCAATACTTTCTTGCAAAAACACCCCAATTTTGTAAGTCTTCAAGCAGATATTGATCAATTCTTTCAACAATCCAATCAGGTGTTATTTACTACCAACTCAACTAATACCACTTCTATTGCAGCATTGAAAAAGTTCTGCGAGCAATGCCGTCATTGTGAAAGAAGCGTGGCATGACATTCACACAACCTTGGGCATTATTGTTATTGCCATTAGCGCTTGTGCCACTATGGCTTAATCGTCAAGAGGGTCGTGTCTACTCTTGGTTAGCACTGGCGCCGCAAGACCGATTGTCAGATATTGCCAGTTTACTATTACGCTATCTTTCAGTAATTATTATTGCCTGTATGGTTTTTGCTATGTCTGGATTGCAAGGTGCAATCACCCAAATTGAACGCACTGGCAAAGGTGCACAAGTGGTAATGGTGATAGATCGCAGTGCGAGTATGGACGACCCATTCGCAGGTGCAGGCGTGAATGGACGCGTAGGTGAAACAAAGTCTGGCGCTGCCAAGCGTTTGATTACCCAGTTCGTTGATGCTAGGAAAGACGATATGGTGGGGATTGTTACATTTAGTAATTCGGCCATGCATATCATTCCACTCACCCAAAGCCGTGAGGCAATACATGCAGCAATTACGGCAGCTGGCGGATCTGGATTATTACAAACCAATATTGGTGCGGGAGTTACTACTGGCGTGACAATGTTTGAAAAAATGCCGGACTCAGGTTCTAGGGTGATTCTATTGTTATCAGATGGCGCAGGGCGAATTTCACCCAAGGCCAAGCAAAAGATAGCAGACTGGATTGCAAGGCAGCATGTCAATTTGTATTGGATAGTACTACGCCAACCAGATGGCATCAGCATTTTCAACCCGAAATATCAGGGGGTAACTGACTTGGAAGAACCTGCGGAAATTGAACTGCATAAGTTTTTCCGGACACTTAAAACCAAATATCAAGCTTATGAGGCAGAAGATCCCAAGACGCTGCAATCAGCGATTGAGGATATCAATCTGCGAGAACGCAAGCCCATACGTTACTTAGAAAAAACTCCAGGACATGACTACTCTTCCCTTTTCATCAGCGTGGCTTCAGCATTAGTTGCGCTGCATTTACTCATCAAATTTTTAGGGGTTAGTGCATGGAGGCAAGCATGACTAGCAAAACAAAAATGACTAAGAAGATGACAGTTGCTGGAAAAAATAAGCTATTAGTTATCATGCTCATACTAGGGCTTATTGGGGCACTCGCTACAGGTAAACACTTGTATACCATCGAACAGTTTAATCGAGCGCTAACTAACAATGGGAAAGTCAACAATAGTGACTTTAAGTTTGAAGCCAAATTCGCCTCTGCATACCAGCTTGCTAAAAGTGGTCGTTATCAAGATGCCAGTCAGCTGTTTGGTCAATTAATGGAAATGAAAGCTACCAAGTCGCAAGTTTCCGCTGTGCAATACAACCTTGGCAACATCTTTCTTACCAGGGGTTTACTTGTAAACCACAACGGCGACGCCGTAAAAGATGAAGCTGAATACCTGATTACACAGGCCAAGATGGTATATCAACAATCTCTGCGGTTAGATAATAATCATATCGATGCCAAGTACAACTTAGATCGTGTACTAAGATTATTACCTGAAAACACTATTGCCAAAGATGAACAAGATCAATTAGGTATCGTAATGGGCAGTATTCCGAGTGGATTGCCATGAAGCAGTTACTCAAAAATCAAGATACCTTATTGCTGTTGACTGCATTGATATTGTTAATTGCGGCATTGTTTAATCCAACGATTCCGCTCAAACGAGATTTGCATAATTACCTATTTGTAGTGGATGTGACGCAGAGCATGAATACCATGGATATGCGAGTGAACGGTGAAGCTGTGAGTAGGTTAGCTTATACACGTAAGTTGCTAAAAGACACTATCGCCCAGTTACCATGTGGCACCAATGTCAGCATGAGCGTGTTCTCCGCAGAGAGTGTTGCTTTGCTTTATACGCCCATAGAAGTTTGTAAAAACTATGATGCCATTCAAGATAACGCTGCGCATCTAGAGTGGCGTATGGCCTGGCGTGGTAATAGCAGACTGCGTTTTGGGATGCAGTCCGTGTCCGCCATATTGAGCTCACTAAATGCGCCAGCCCAAGTGATATTTATTACTGATGGTGATGAAGCGCCTAAGTTAAATGCAACCAATAAAACTGACTTATCTGAGTGGCAAGGTGGTCGCAATTGGTTGGTGTTAGGTGTAGGTAGTGATGAGCCTACACCTATACCTAAGTTAGACAGTGAGAATAAAGTATTAGGGTATTGGGCATATTCGAACTCTATTATGGCGCCTTCACAGGTGATATCTGAAGACTCTGTTGGAACGCGCGATGACTCAATTGCCACCGAAGATTACAACCGCTATCTATCAAAACTAGAAGGCGCTTATTTACAAGAACTCTCTCGTGAAATTGGGGCGAAGTACATAAGAGCCACTAGTGCAGACAAGCTATTAGGAGCCATGAACAAACAAAAACCTGCGGGCTATGACACAACGCGCTTCCCAGTAGATTGGCTATTAATTCTAGTGGCAATATGCATGATGCTCGCTCAATACAGACGTAGTTTAGTGACCAAGTTTAATCTATTTCGGCAGCAATACTTTCAGGAGGCAATATGAAGCCTATCAATGCAGTCGCCCTTTCAGGATTCGTGCTCACTGCGGTAGCGTTATATATTCTGGGACATTTTCCGTTTATACCTGTTTGGAGCGTATTTATCACTTGGGCATGCTTCTTTCACATGGATGGCGGCATTAACAAAAATCAGGCGTTCTTTGCCAACTTAAGGCATATCGGACTAGGGGCTATTGCTTCGTGGATTTCAGCGTTGATTGTGCTTAATAATCCATTATCTGGCGAGCTTGCAAATCAGCTATGGGCACCCATACTGATTGCGGCAGTAATTGCTCTATTGATGAAGATGAGCGCTTATATCCAGTTCTCAGTAACTCCAGCAATCATTTATGGCTACGCGTCTATTTGGGCATTCTTGAGTGTGCCAGGTACGTTTAATCAAGAAACTTTACTTTCAACGTCATTTCAAAATGCAATTGTGGCGATAGGCGTCTCTTTAGTATTAGGCACTTCAGCGGGCTACCTGAATGCTATTATGGTGTCTTGGCTAACAAGTATGCGACTTTCGAAAAATCAATAAAATTACTGAAGTTCATGTTTACGTTTTTAAAATTCATCGACACATCAATTGTTTGTGTCTATATATTTAATTTTTATCGACACAAGTTAAATATATGTCGATGCCATAAACACATCATGTTGTTAAGTAAATAGTTTTAAGTTTTATCTACGTGATAAACATTTGCTTTTGATAGTTATTTTTAGACTATAAGAAATTATTTGAAAGTTATGCATGACACAAATTAAGATACTGGATAGCTAATTACTTCATAGTCATCATTAGCCATTTAATTATTTAAGCTTAATTTACTATCAATTGATATAGTTAAATCTACTTTTCATATCTAATAATTAAGATTAATATTAAATATGAACTATTTATTTATAAAGGACTTTTTTGAACAGGTGGCGCTTGACTTAAAAAAGATATCTTACAGAACTAAAGGCGAATTTGAAGTTGAGGACTTGGAAAATGAAGTTTATTTTTTATTAGAAAAATTTGTTGAAAAACATGGTCGCGAACCAGATGCTTTTAACATAGAAGATAAAGGTTGGGTTCTATCTAGACTTAACAATCAATTTGTAAAATGGACTGATCATAATTTTAAGAATGCTCTGAGAATCAATTCACTTGAAAATGATGACGGTGAAAATTGGATACTTGAGTTGCCAGCACCTGAAAATAGCAGTCCTCTAACCAGTATTCTGCTAAAAGAAAAAATGCTAGAACATCAGCAGTTAATAGAGAGTAGTTATTCCGAAGCTAAAGCCTATGTAGTGACTTTTGGTAACTTTGATTACGACAAGAAGGTTATTAGTGGCTATTTTTATATTACTCCTGAAACCTTAAGTAAAAGATTTGATAGAGCGATAGTCTTTGTGAAATGGCAGCCATCACTATTTGACGCCATTGAGTTTATTGATGACTCTTTTAACCCTATACCTGGACAAGCTAAAGTCTTCGTTAATGTGTCTGTAGAGGCTAAGCAATTCGCTTTACATTTTTAATGCAAGGGGCAAAAGAGTTTTAGCTTGATTTAGTGTGGTAAAAGTGAGTTGCGTCTTATGCGTTAATTTTAGAAGTAACTTGTACTTTATGCAGCTTGATAATTGCTTGATATGACATCATTGCTAATGTTAACCAATTGATTTTAATGGTTTAGAAGTTGCACCTTATAAGCCAGCTAACAGGGTTATTGTCGCATCAAGCATATGATCCAATAAAATACTGGTCTACACCGGTTTTTACTTTGACAATAAACGACTAAAGCTCTAGAATTGCCGCCTTGCTAAAAGTTTAACTTTTACACAATTTAAATGGTGATGTAGCTCAGCTGGTTAGAGCACAGGATTCATAATCCTGGGGTCGAGGGTTCAAGTCCCTCTTTCACCACCAAT
>JBKJUR010000059.1:0-41859 GCA_046590165.1 Methylotenera sp. | reverse complement strand
CGTGTTTTAGATGGTTGGTAAGTACGTTTCATGTAATTCTCCAGCAAGCATAATGCTATAAAGGGCGTTATTAGACACGATAACCCTCTATTTTGTCAATGTTTATTTAGTTTAGTAAATTAACGTTTGCCTGTGGATAAGTTAGGTTAAACCAGCTAGAATATGACGGTAATTATATCAAAATAATGTAGTTTCTAAAGTGCATTATTTGAAGAAAATACGTACTCATAAATTATAATAATCACGTAAAAACAGTTAGTTACAATAAAATATAGCTGTTGTTGTTATACGCATCATGCTATTGCTAAGGTAAACCACCACAGATGGAAAATTTTTGGCCTACTTGTCTCAGTCGTTTTGAACAAGAGCTCTCAACACAACAATTCAACACATGGATTAAACCTCTACGATCAGAAATAGAGGGTAACGCCATCCGCTTGTTTGCGCCTAATCGTTTTGTAATGCAGTGGGTAAAAGAACGCTTCCTTAAGAAAATTGAACAACTCGCCACTGAATTAGATCTCGTTAATATACAAATCGATTTAGTGTTATCCGATGTTGCCTCAAAACCTGCGGCTGTAAAATCAAATACTGAAAAATTAAAAATCAGCATCGATATTAACGAAATTAATACAGATGGTTCGCAAGAGTTATCCGATGTTCAAATCAAGCATAAAAAAAATCTACATCAAGTAGTTTCTCAACTCAAAGCCTCTAATAGTAAAAATCATGGCGCTGGCGGTATAGCTTCTGGTTTAAACGACTCTTTTAACTTTACTAATTATGTGACTGGCCGCGCGAACCAACTCGCTCGCGCCGCCGCGATACAGGTGGCAGAAAACCCAGGTACTGCATACAACCCATTATTCATTTACGGCGGAGTAGGATTAGGTAAAACGCATTTATTGCAAGCGATTGGTAATGAATTAAAGTTACATAATCCTGATGCAAAAATTCGCTACTTGCATGCTGAACGCTATGTAACCGATGTAGTAAAAGCCTATGAACATAAAGCGTTTGATGAATTCAAGCAGCAATATCATTCACTAGATTTATTGTTGATTGATGATATTCAGTTTTTTGCAAAGAAAAATCGTACTCAAGAAGAGTTTTTTTACGCCTTTAATGCTTTGATTGAAGCAAAAAAACAGATTGTCATTACTTGCGATACTTATCCAAAAGAAATCATTGACGTTGATGAGCGCTTAAGAACACGTTTTAGCTGGGGCTTAACGGTTGCGGTAGAACCACCAGAGTTAGAAATGCGCGTAGCCATTTTGCTCAAAAAAGCAGAGGCCGTGAATTTAACACTACCAGAAGATGTGGCGTTTTTTATTGCTAAACAGATACGCTCCAGCGTACGCGAGCTTGAAGGCGCACTCAATCGTATTATTGCAATGGCCAAGTTTACAGGTCATGCTATTGACGTACATTTAGCGAAAGATGCCTTACGCGATTTAATTGCGGTACGTGGCAGGCAAATTACCATGGAAAATATTCAAAAAACCGTGGCTGATTATTACAAAATTAAAGTCGCTGAGATGTACAGCAAAAAACGCACGCGTAATTTTGCAAGACCAAGACAAATTGCGATGGCCTTAGCACGTGAACTTACCAATCACAGCTTTCCTGAGATAGGTGAAGCGTTTGGTGGCAGACACCATACTACTGTGATGCATGCATGCGATGAAATAGATTTATTAAGGCAAAATGACCCATCGTATACAAGAGATATTAGTTTCTTAATTCAGGTCATCAGAGACTAAATTAAATCTCTGTTAATGTTGTTGTTAGATGTTTCGGTTATGAATTGTTAGGCCTGTGAATAAGTAAGAAAATGTTGTTAATTGATACAAATCTTATGGATTAGTTGTGGATAAAATGAGCATAAGGTTGCGTATTTGCAAAATTCATTTTTTTCTCAACAATTAACCCACAGTAGAATATTGCATTGCCAAGATTGAAATACGCGATATAAGAATTTGATTTATAAGTAAAATAGTGAGTTATCCACAAAAAAAAGCAACATTATTATTGTTATTATTTATATATATATTATTTAGGTTATAAAGATGAATATACAAATCAACCGTGAAACGTTATTAAAACCACTTACTGCAGTTACAAGCATTGTTGAAAAAAGACATACTTTGCCTATACTTTCTAATCTTTTATTAGAAGCAAAACAAAATAAGATTTACTTAACAGCCACGGATTTAGAAATGCAGATCTCTTTATCTGTTGATAGTGCGTCTGGCAGTGATTTTTCAACAACTATTTCAGCTAAAAAATTATTGGATATTTGTAGATCTTTACCTGATAGCTCAGAAATTAATATGGCAACCAATGATAGCCGTGTGATTTTGAAAGCTGGAAAAAGCCGATTTAATTTACAAACCTTGCCGGCAGCTGATTATCCTGTGATGTCAAAAACCCAAGGTGAGAGTACGCTGGTTACTATAGGCCAACACCAACTAAAAGCTTTATTAAAACAAGTTGAATTTGCGATGGCGCAACAAGATATTCGTTATTACTTGAATGGTTTATTGTTTGAAGTGGCGGACAACCGCTTAAATATCGTAGGTACAGATGGTCACCGTCTAAGTTTTACATCAACGGAATTAAAAGAAAGTTATGAAAAACAAGATATTATCTTGCCCCGTAAAACTGTAGTTGAATTGATTAAGCTGCTAGATGATAGTGAAGAAGATGTACAAATTGAATTATCTAGTAATCAAGTTAATTTTAGTTTTGGTAATTTTAAGTTAATATCAAAAGTGATAGACGGAAAATTCCCAGACTATAACCGCGTAATTCCAACAGGACATCAAAACACATTTACTACTGACAGAGTGGGTATTCTGTTGGCAATGCAACGTGCCTCTATTTTATCAAATGAAAAATACCGTGGCATTCGCATGGTATTGAGTAATAACAATCTAAAGTTAATTAGTACCAATAGTGATCAAGAAGAGGCAGAAGAAGAGTTAGAAGTAAGCTATAACGGCGACACACTCGATATTGGCTTTAACGTGACATATTTAATTGATGTATTAAATAACTCCAATAGTGAGCAAGCAACATTTTCATTTGCTGATGCGAATAGCAGTTGTTTGATTACCTTACCTAATAATCTAGACTACAAATACGTAGTAATGCCAATGCGCATATAAATAAAAGATTTGCAATAAATTGAACGAATGTTTCACGTGAAACTATTATTAAATTAATACAAAAAATACTTATATAAAGACAACTAGCATGGCTGAAAACAAAGCAATATCACCAGATTATGATTCATCTAGTATTAAAATTCTTGAAGGATTAGATGCGGTACGCAAACGCCCAGGTATGTACATCGGCGATACGTCCGATGGCTCCGGCTTGCATCACATGGTGTTTGAGGTGCTGGATAACGCGATTGATGAAGCTTTAGCGGGACATTGTAACGATATTAAAGTGACTATTCACTTAGACAATTCAATCAGTGTGACCGATAACGGCCGTGGTATTCCTACAGATATTAAATATGATGACATTAAAGCAGTAAAACGCTCAGCCGCAGAAATTGTAATGACCGAACTACATGCTGGTGGTAAGTTTGACCAGAACTCTTATAAGGTTTCTGGTGGTTTGCATGGTGTGGGTGTCTCTGTAGTTAATGCCTTATCAGATTGGTTAAGATTAAAAATCTACCGTAATGGTGAAGTGCATCAAATGGAATTTCAACGCGGGGTTGCGATGGCACCACTTGCGCTAACAGGTAAAACTGAAAAACGCGGCACAGAAGTACACTTTTTAGCTTCAGTAGAAACCTTTGTTTTAGTTGAGTACCACTTTGAGATTTTAGCTAAACGAATTCGTGAGTTATCGTTTTTGAATAATGGCGTAAAAATTGAATTAGTAGATCAACGTAATGACAGAAGCGAGAACTTTGCATATTCAGGCGGCATTAAAGGGTTTGTGGAATACATGAACCGTACCAAAACCGTACTACACCCAAAAACCTTTTACGCGATGGGTGAAAAAGATGGCATGACGATAGAAGTAGCCATGCAATGGAACGACTCTTACTCTGAAACCGTACAATGTTTTACCAATAATATTCCACAGCGCGATGGCGGTACTCATTTAACGGGCTTACGAACAGCGATGACACGCACGCTCAATCAATATATCGAACAAACCGAAATGGCAAAAAAAGCCAAGGTAGAAACGATGGGCGATGATATGCGTGAGGGTATATGCTGCGTATTATCAGTGAAAGTGCCAGATCCAAAATTCTCATCACAAACTAAAGATAAATTGGTATCAAGTGAAGTACAGCCAGTGGTGTCTGAAGTGGTTTCAGCCAAATTAGCTGAGTTCTTACAAGAAAATCCAGTCGATGCCAAAATCATCGTTGGTAAAATTGTAGATGCCGCCCGTGCGCGTGAAGCTGCACGTAAAGCGCGTGAAATTACGCGCCGCAAAGGCGTAATGGATACCATGGGCTTGCCAGGTAAGTTGGCAGATTGCCAAGAGCGTGACCCTGCAAAATGTGAAATTTACTTAGTAGAAGGCGACTCAGCTGGAGGCTCAGCTAAACAAGGTCGTGATCGTAAATTCCAAGCGATCTTACCGTTAAAAGGCAAGATTTTAAACGTAGAAAAAGCACGTTTCGATAAACTAATTGGCTCACAAGAGATTGCTACGCTTATTACCGCATTAGGTACCAGTATAGGGAAAGCAGATTTTAATGTAGAAAAATTACGCTACCATCGTATTATCATCATGACCGATGCTGACGTCGACGGCGCACACATTCGTACTTTGCTACTTACATTCTTCTATCGCCAAATGACTGAATTAGTCGAACGTGGTCACATTTATATTGCGCAACCGCCACTTTATAAAGTCAAACAAGGTAAAGATGAGCGCTATTTAAAAGACCAACAAGAGCTAGACCAATACCTATTGCAATCTGCACTTAAAGGCGCTGAACTGACGACTAAAACAGATGGTGAAATGATTACTGGTGCGCCATTAACAGAAATTGCCAAGCAAATGGTGTTAACAGAAGCCGTCATACGTCGCATTGCATCGCATTATGATGAAAGCGTATTACGCGCCATGCAAGACTTAGGCGAATTAAGCTTAGGCACCAAAGAAACAACAGAAGCCGCAGCTGAAAAATTACGCCCAATATTAGGCGCAATTGGCTCAGAAGTCATTGTAGGTTTTGATCAAGAAACCAGCGAGTATCGTCTAGAAATCAATAAATTCGTACATGGTAACTTGCAATGTTGTGTGATTAATGCAGAATTCTTAGGCTCAGGTGATTACCGACAAATCAGTAAAATGTCAGTGATGCTACAAGGCTTGCTAGGTGAGGGTGCATTGATTAAGCGCGGTGAAAAAGAACAAACGATTACCACCTTCAAACAAGGTTTAGATTGGCTACTAGAAGAAGCTAAACACAATCTCAATATTCAGCGCTATAAAGGCTTGGGTGAAATGAATCCATCTCAGCTATGGGAAACCACCATGGATCCAACGGTTCGTCGATTATTAAAAGTACAGATTGATGACGCGATTGCTGCAGATGAAATATTTACTACTTTAATGGGTGACAATGTAGAGCCAAGGCGCGCATTTATTGAAAGTAATGCGTTGGGTGCGAATAACTTGGATATTTAAATGAAAAAACCTTATTACATAGATTTCCCTCAAGAGCCTTTTGAGGGGCAAATGCACAGGTATCGTTGTGCTTACTGTAAAGAAGAAACGACAACTATCAACGGTAAGCTTGAGGGGCATCTTCCTTCTTGTGAATATCGAATAGAGTTAGAAAAGGCGGGGTTTGAAGCGCTAGGTTCATCAGTCAAAACAAAGTTAACAGATGCTGATGATTTTGATTAACTCTATGAAATTTACTGCACAGTAACAGTTGTATAAATAAAAAAACCTAATCAGAAATGACTAGGTTTTTTTATTTAGTAAAGTCTGACTTTACTAGTTTAATGCATATTACTTATTCATTACGTACATTGTAACTTCAAAGCCAAAACGCATCTCAGTAGCTGCTGGTGTTGTCCACATAATAATTCTCCTTTGGTTTTTCACATCAATATTGATGTCTTACTTGTATGATTCTCATCATACTCGGCAGTTTCAATTCAACCCTATGCAGTTCAATGAATACAGCATCATGATTTTACTTATTCGTAATTAGTAATGCAGTCAGACGAATTGGAATATATTCATCACGCTACTAAACGATAGTGCTATGTTTTGAAAGATTCATGTGGATATTTAATGTACCAAATTTTTAGGAGTTGGCGTATAAAGTAAAAGCTAGATTTATTAGGTATTAATGTGGTCATCACTGAAAGTTATAGAGAATGAAAGTAATAAAAACCAAGCAAGGCGATGTTCCAACGGAAAGTAATTGGGGATCTCTAAATCACGTACAGACGCTCGTATTAATGCTGGCGACTGTTATAGGGATTTATCTCTGCTATCAGATGGCAGTGCCTTTTTTACCAGTGTTAGCATGGGCATTGACGCTGGCCGTTCTATTTACGCCCTTGCAACGCTGGCTAGAGTCTAGGCTAAAGTATTCAAGTCTGGCGGCCTTAATTTCCATTCTGTTGATCGGTCCGATTGTCGTTGTTCCAGCGATGTTTGTTGGGCAGCAACTGGTTTTGCAGGCAGTAAAAGGGTCGCAATTAGTCGAGACGAAAGTCAATTCTGGTGAGTGGCGGCGCACCCTTGAGGCACAGCCAGAATTGGCGCCTATTGTAGATAAGATTGAGCAATACATTGATTTACCGGGCGCACTAAAAACATTTACCGCATGGTTAGGTGTTAAAGCAGGTGCAATTGTTAAAGGTTCTGTTTTTCAGGTAATTGGGTTGTGTTTAGTTTTTTATGTACTTTTCTTTTTTCTTCGTGATCGCCATTTGGCACTCGAGTCGCTTAAGACTTTGTCACCACTCTCAGAAGCTGAGATGGAGAAATTGTTTACTAAAGTAGGTGATACTATTCATGCAACCGTTTACGGTACCTTTGCTATCGCCGCTGTGCAAGGTTTTTTGGGTGGTTTAATGTTCTGGTGGTTAGGGCTGCCTGCGCCGTTGCTATGGGGTCTGGTGATGGGTTTGTTAGCAATTATTCCTATGTTGGGGACGGCTATTATTTGGGCGCCGGCGGCACTATTTCTACTTTTAGAGGGTAATTGGGGAGACGCCTTGACACTTGTGCTGTGGGGCATGCTCATAGTCGGCACGATTGATAACTTGCTAAGACCAATTTTCGTTGGGAATCGACTTAAACTCCATACCATACTGGCTTTTATGTCAGTTGTCGGCGGATTAATCCTGTTTGGCGCAGCGGGGCTTGTGTTGGGCCCGGTGACGTTAACAGTTACAACTACATTGTTGGAGATTTGGTTTAAGCGAACGGCGGTTAAAATATAGCGTGCCTAGAGGTTGTTACACAAAATAGCCCCCGCAAATTAACATGAATGAGCCAAGGAGTTTTTGGTAGAGTGATATTAGAAATAAAAAATAACACCTCATTACCGAACTGTTATATTTATAGAAAAACGGATAGCACTAAGAATAAATAACTTTTAGTTAATCTTTATGCTTTTCTCTAATCTTAGCCATTTTTTCACGCCACTCATCGAGTTGGTCATCTTCTAACTCAAGTTGAAACGCCAGCGCTTCTTCTCTAGTTAACTTATCTTTTTCTAATCTACGCGGTAATTTACCACTCATTCTTGAAAGTAACCGCTCAGATTCTTCATCAGTTAATACTTTTGCTTTGTCCAGATACTCTTGACTAGCAGATTTGATTTTCATAACACTAGATCCTTGTTGTTTAGCGGGCAATTAACATCCGTTATTATCATGCGAACAATTACAAGAATTATGAATCTTTTATGACGGTGCAAGTGTGATGGAAGTACTATTCGACAGCAGTAGTGTCTATTATCCAATCCAGTAGCGGCGACCATTGTTCTAAATCTTGTGTAACAAGTGATGGGCGCATATCAAACAAACTTAAGCCTTGTTCTGCAGCAGTAACATACACTTGTGCATTACGTAGAGAAGTTAGCAAGGGAAAGCTTGTTTGATCCATAAATCCGACTAGTTTAGCGGCCGAAAGGGTGCGGCTATTGACACGCATAGCTACTAAAGCTACGAAAGTTTTTTGTTTTCTAACGGCTTTTTCTTCCATTAACAAATCAAGAAATTCTTGAGTCGCGCCAATGTCGAAAGCAGAAGGCTGTACGGGAACAATTACACAATCTGCCAATTTAACCGCATCAGAAAGCTTTTCATCACGGAGTCCAGCTGGCGAGTCAACAATGATCCATTCCGCAGCGGAATGGGAGGGTGTTTTTTTTGAATGATGGTTTTTTAGGCTGTAAGAACCAATCACGGGAAAGTTAGAAGGACGACGTTGTAACCACTGTGTAGATGATTGCTGGCGGTCTAAGTCAGAAAAGATGGCTTGTTGACCGCGCACTGCGAAATACCCAGCAAGATTCGTTGCAAGCGTAGTCTTGCCGCTTCCACCTTTGGGATTAGCAATCAGTATGTTTTTCATGATAATTCTCGTCAATTTTAGGCGCACATGAAATAAATCATACTGTATTTAAACTATCAACAAAGTTAACTTTTTAAGACAAATAGATTCCAAGGCAGATAAATAGCGGTTAGATTGCCGTAGCGTTTAGCATTAAATTTTTGTGCGCTTTAACTGATGCAATTGAAACTCTAGTGTACGAATTCGTTCCAGGAAAACCAGTGTTAAACCTAGTGCATTAGGTTCCAGTTCGAAATCATGCTTGAGTCTTGAGAGAGTACGTATCGATACGAGGCAGTGACTGTTGAATTGCCAAGCATCCGCTGTAAGCTTTTCAGCGTTTGTATTGTTGGGGGTGAGCGCGCCACATTCTACTAACAGATGTAGCTCTTCTAGCGATAGCCCAGACAGTTCGATAAGTTCATTCAGAGAAACCTCATGCTGCTCATCAAGCCAGATTAATTCAGTTTGTTCAGTGGTCATAGATTGCCCCTATTCGAAATGCGCACGTGGATTAAAGGTTGAGGTATCCGCTAACGATTTCATTAATTCACGCTCATGTTCAGTCAGGTTTGTTGGAACAGCTATGTTTGTAACTGCAAACAGATCGCCATGTTCTTGATTCTGTTTAGGCATGCCGCGTTTGCCGATACGAAGCTTTTGTCCACTTCGAGTACCTGCAGGTATTTTGAGATTAACTTCACCGTTTAAGGTAGGTACTTTAACAGTTGCACCGAGCGCGGCTTCCCATGGAGTGAGTGGTAAATCTATGAAAAGGTCGTGATCAATGACACGAAATAATTGATGGGGAATAAAGTTAATATTTAAATAGAGATTACCATCGGTACCGCCATGAAAACCTTTACCACCTTTACCGCGTAACAGCATTTTTTGGCCGTTAATTACACCTTTTGGAATACGTGCCTTAAAGGTATGCGGTACTTGCTTCAATTGGCCTTGGCTATCATATTCTGGCACTGTAAAATTGAGGTCTAACGTGACACCATGATTTGCGTCTTCAAGAGAAATTTGCGTCGCCAATTCATAATCCTGCCCAGGGATGGGTCGACTATGATCTTGGTTTCGAGAGTGATGTTTACCACTAGAAAAGCTGGCAAACAAATCCGCGAGGTCAATGTCGTCAAAAGTGTATTCTTGATTGCCTGATGTATAGTTAGCTTGGTTTTTAGCCCAATTAGGTGGCGGCCTGAACTCTTGTCCTGATGGATGACGACCTAAGTCATCATAAGCGGCGCGTTTTTCTTTATCTTTTAGGGTGGCGTAAGCCTCTCCAATTTCTTTGAATTTCTCTTCACCGGTAGGGTCTTTTGACACGTCAGGATGATATTGGTGTGCGAGTTTACGATAGGCCTTTTTGATTTCATCGGTAGTTGCTGTGCGAGCAACGCCCAGGATTTCGTAATAGTTTTTAAATTTCATTGGTAATTAACCGTTAAGATTTAGCCTATGAAAGCGCGTACCATGACATTTACTGCAAGGTGGAATGTGCCCTGGTTTATGAAAATGTAGAGAAGCTTTGCATGTGTCGCAAGTCAAGGTACCCAAACCAATAATCTCCCCGGTATGATACTCCGCCTGAGCCGCGATTTGCTTAAGTTTTAGCAGTTCCAGTGTGGTTTTGTCAGTGGCTTCGGTAAAGCTTAGCCACAATTCTGTTTTGATGAGGGCAATATCAAAACCCAGCCAATCTTTGAGTTCTTTGCCCGTTTCACTCATATGTTGCGCGGCGTCTATTAAATCGCGTTTGATGGACCGTTTTATCTTACCAATTTCATCTGAATAAAGTTGGTTCGAGCTCTTGGGATTATCCTCCTCAAGTAACTGGTGAATACTCGTGTCATCCTGTTTCGATTGATGTAAGGCTTTTTCTAGTGATGATTCGTAGCTTGAACTTAAATCAACGTTAGGAGCATTTTCTTTTACGTCGATTTTATCTTGGGGTGGCTGAGTCTTGTTCATGATGACGGCCTTTCTAGATGGATTAAACATGCAGTAATCAAATTAAAACTAAGTATTAATTGACTAGAATTTAAACTATATTAAATAGATTAAGTTAATTCATCATACTACTAAATACGACTGAGTGAGAGATTCCACTTGGAGATGTAATGTTTATTATTAAGTCTGCTGGAGACTTATGAGGACATCATTATTTCATGGAGAGCTAGCAAAGAGAGTTCATTAGAATGCGTCTAAGCAGTATTGAAAATAGACGTAAGTAATGGGTAGCGCACGGCAGCAAAGTTAAGTTGCTGCCATCTTAGCTAATAACAATCTATCAATATCAAGATTAAACATTAGGGTTAAAACTCTACCATTTCAAATTCGGTTTTAGTTGCACCACACTCTGGGCATGTCCAGTCTGCAGGCACATCTTCCCAGCGCGTGCCAGGCGCAATACCATCTTCAGGCCAGCCTTTTTCTTCTTCGTAAATTAAACCACATACTAAACATTGCCACATTTTCATGATTATTCCAGCTTCACTCATTCAATAAATTAAAGGTTTGTAATAAATTACATCATTTTGTCGTACACAAGCTTGAAAGCTTACACTTGATGAGCCAAATAAAAAAGCCCGCTATTAAAGCGGGCTTTGGTTTTTTATGGATTAGTTAATTGCTGCAATTGCCTTTTTAACACCTTCTGCATAAGCAGGATCAGCTTTTGCAAACTGTGCCAACATGCGTTCTTGTATGCTCGCATTAGCTGTAGATAAGCCGCCTGCAATATTGCCAAACAATTGCGCTTTCTGGTTATCATTCATAATGCGGAACAATGCGCCTGCTTGTGAATAGTAATCTTCATCGCTTTGGTCATGGTAACCAATCCAAGCATCACCTAACACTGGCATAGGCGGTGCTGCAACGTGCGGTGCGGGTACTGGTGCTCCTTGGCCAGCCCTATCGTTAGGGTAAAAGTTTGAAGCGCTCACAGTGCTTGTTGCGTTGGTATAGTTTGCTTCGCCGCTACTGTGACCAACTGGACAACCCATGCCTGCAAAAGCACCATCGCGCTGGTAATGATTCACTGGGCATCTGGCGGCGTTCACCGGAATCTGGTTCACGTTTGCCCCGATTCTGTAGCGATGTGCATCTTGGTATGCCAATAATCGGCCTTGCAACATTTTATCTGGTGATGCATTGATGCCAGGCACAAAATTGCTTGGTGCAAATGCTACTTGTTCTGTTTCTGAGAAGTAATTATTGACGTTCTTGTTCAATTCTAACTTGCCAATTTCAATCACTGGAAAGTCTGCATATGGCCATACTTTCGTTAAATCGAATGGGTTGATATGGTAAGTCTTGGCTTCCGCTTCAGTCATGATCTGTACTTCAACGCGCCATGATGGAAAATCGCCGTGGTCAATCGCATCAACCAAGTCTTTTTGCGCGCCGTTGGCTGGCATTTTAGCGGCTTCTTCATTGGTCAAAGTTTTGATACCTTGATTAGTTTTGAAGTGCCATTTGCACCAGACACGCTCACCTTTGGCGTTATAGAAGCTCAACGTATGGCTGCTAAAACCATGCACATGACGATATGACAATGGGATACCACGATCAGACATCAAGATTGTCATCTGATGCAATGATTGCGGATGATTCGCCCAAAACTCAAATGCGTTAGCTGGGTTTGGCAAATTAGTGCGTGCATCCTTCTTTTGACTATGGATAAAGTCAGGAAACTTGATTGGGTCATTCAAAAAGAACACAGGCGTGTTATTACCTACCATGTCCCAATTACCTTCTTTGGTGTAAAACTTGACTGAAAAACCACGCGGATCACGTGCGTAATCACTGGAATCTTGACCGCCACCCACAGTAGAAAAGCGTAAGAACACATCAGTCTGCTGACCGACTTCTTGCAAGAAGTTTGCAATAGTATGGTCTTTTAAGCTTTTAGTGACCGTAAAAGTACCATGAGCTGCTGTACCGCGCGCATGCACTACACGCTCTGGTATACGCTCACGGTTAAAGTGTGCAAGTTTCTCAAACAAATAGTGATTATCGTAAGTTAATGGGCCACGTGGTCCTACAGAAATACTATTGTTATCATCTGCAACTGGTGCGCCTGCAGAAGTAGTTAATGTTGTGTTGCTCATAAAGCTCTCCTAATGGATGGTATATATTTGGTACTGATTGCTGTTAATAAGTTTAGGTAATAAAATTTTGCGAACATTAATGCGTTAGTGCATAAGTGGCCAGTAGCTCAGATGTTAAAAGTTGTGTTATTGCTTTCTGATTTGAAATTTTTGTTTTATTCAAAACAGCATGGATTAATTGACTCATTTTGCTATCTCCTGATGAATTTATTTAATTACTAGGAATCAATGATAAGTAATTATTATTGATATGTATAATTGAATGTTCAAAACTTATTGATATGCTAAACTTATCATAAATAGAATATATAAAGATTAATTAGGAAATTTAATCATGACACTAAGTGAGCTGCGTTTTGTAGTGGCTGTTGCAAAAGAGCGCAATTTTAGACGTGCGGCAGAAAAATGTTTTGTCAGCCAACCGGCCTTGAGCTTGGCAATAAAAAAGTTAGAGGAAGATTTAGGCGTACTGATTTTTGAGCGCAGCCGCACTGACGTAAGCGCAACCCCGATAGGTGAGCAGATCATTGAGCAAGCCATTCGTGCGATTGAAGAAGTGGCACACATTCGCGAAATCGCTAAACAGGGTAGTAACCAATTAGGTGGGGCATTTAGATTGGGGTTGATTTACTCTGTAGGGCCTTATTTACTGCCAGAAATTATCCCAATATTGCGCGTTACTGCACCTGACATGCCTTTGGATATTGAAGAAAATCTGACCGCACAATTAGAAGCGCAACTTAAAAGTGGTGTGATTGATGCCGCAATTGTTGCGTTGCCATTTGAAGCGGCTGGCATTAAAACCATGCCTTTGTACGATGAAAAATATGTGGTGATGGTACCTATCGATCACCCTTGGGCTAATCGAACATCGATTAAAGCTGAAGATTTGGCTGAAGAAAATGTATTGTTACTCAATAGCGGTCATTGTTATAGCCATCAGGTCTTACAAGCCTGCCCAGATTTATCGCGTAAGGGTCAGGTGCTGCAAGGCAATTCACTGGAAACTATTCGTAATATGGTTTCTTCAAACTTAGGTATTACCGTACTGCCTTGCAGCGCAGCAACTGAACGCCATGTAAATCCATTAGTGAAAGTGATTCCGTTTGCAGCACCTGTGCCTGTACGCAGAATTGCTTTGGCTTGGCGTAAAAGCTATTCGAGAGAGCTAGCGGTGAATTGCTTGGCAGATGCGATTAAAGAGATGAAGTCGGAATGCTTAGTACTGGTTAAATAAGCATAAAAAATTATGTGCTAGAAAAACAAAAAGGACGCCTGAGCGTCCTTTTGTGTAACTGCATAAAACTTATTTATTCATTACGTACATTGTTACTTCGAAACCGAAACGCATTTCAGTAGCAGCTGGTGTTGTCCACATAATAATTCTCCTAAAGTTATTTATTAATTACTACACAATCTATGACTTAAATAATACAGAACTGTTGCAAAAGCCAGCTATGTAAAGTGATTAAATAGCAGTCATGATTTTCATTAGTGTTTTTGTAATTGAGTATTTAATCACTTACCTAATAAGTAACAAAAACCCGATAACCTGCAACTGTTTCACCATCTGTGGTAATTGCTAATTTTACTTTTACTTCTTCACCCGCAGCTAAACCATTGGCAATATTAGTATTGGCGGCTAAGTAGTCACTGGGTTTGAAAATTCGTCTTAATTTGGGCTTGTCATCAATGTCAGTAAGGGTGAGCTCCAGATTTGGATAAGCTTGATTAAACCCTGCCTGATTGATTAATGTGCTGGATAAACGCATTAAGCCAATATAATCTGTATCTTCTTGAATATCGGAATCATCAATCACAATTAATTCAATTTTCTTGGGTAATTCAATACTGCAACCAAGCTGCTTACATGCTTGTACGAGATAAGGTTTTAACTTGGGATAGTAAATAGCAATTTCACTACGCAAAAAATATACACTTTGTATAACAGCTATTAGCAATAATATAAATGCCAATAACAGTATTAACCATTTACGCGGTTTTTTAGCCAACTTTTTAGCGTTAAGTTTAGATTTACCAGCTAGATCATCAAAGATACTAGGTTGATAATCATTAGCAGGTATAGCAATTGCTGGTTCACGAGCTTCAACATGAACATCTACATCAGCTTCGACTTCTTGAGTATTAATTTCACTATTTACTGCAGGAAATTCAATTTCATAGACTTGAACTTCAGCTAATGATGAATCATGGAATTCAGTATCGTCAGTTACCGTATCGTCGGGGGTTGTTAAATCAGCATCTAATTGAACAATCTGTTCTGTCGCATCAAAAACATTGAGGCAATTGCCACAGCGCACTTTGCCGTTGTGTTGGTTGAGTTGCTCATCCGTCACAATAAACTGCGTCTGGCAGCTTGGGCAATTAGTGATGGAACTCATTTTTTAGTGCCTGTAAGTAACACCCAAGCGTCCATATATTGCGGCTCATTCATCGTAAACCATTCCGCATAGATGGCAGAAACATCGGCTGCTTGCTCTTTTAGAATGCCAGAAAGTGCAATTTTGCCACCGGTTTTACATGACTTTGCTAGTGCCGGTGCCAATACACTTAATGCGCTAGAGAGAATATTTGCGACCACAATATCAAACGCTTGCGTTTGGTACTTAGCGGCATGGTAAAACTCAGCCACTACACTATTCTGCTCAGCGTTATATAAGCTTGATTGAATCGCTTGCGGGTCAATATCCGTACCCACTACGTGACTCGCGCCTAGTTTTTTAGCAGCAATTGCTAAAATTCCAGAACCGCAACCGTAATCAAGCACAGTATGATCTATAGAAACGGTTTGTGTAAGCCATGCAAGACACAGGTGCGTGGTTGGGTGGCTGCCCGTACCAAAAGCTAAACCCGGGTCTAAAATGATATTAATGGCATCGGTATTAGGAGCGCTGTGCCAAGTAGGTACTATCCATAAGCGGTCAGTGATTTTGATGGGATCAAACTGAGATTGTGTTGCACGTACCCAGTCTTGTTCTTGAATATTTTCAGTTGAATATTGCAGGTTGGCTAGCTTAGTTTGAAGTTGTAAGTCCGTCATAATTTTACTGACATCAATGCCTTCATCGAACAAGGCACTAACCAAATTCTGTTGCCAAATGCCGGGCGGCGGATCACCAGGCTCGCCGAATATGGGTTGCTCATCCAACGTGTCGGCATTAGCGTCCTCAATAATGGCAGAAAGCGCACCAAGTTCCATCAGAGTATCGCTAATTAAATCAGCGGTGTTATCTTGTGCTTCAATTTTTAGCGATACCCAAGCCATGCTTAACCTATTTACGTGTATTTATGATGCTGAATTCGAACGTTTACTTGTTATAAATACCAAGTTTTTGTTCAAGATAATGAATGCTAGTGCCACCTAAATGAAAAGCGGCATCCGCCATTAAATCAGCATGCAGTGCAACATTTGTACTAATACCATCAATCATCATTTCAGAGAGTGCAATACGCATGCGGGCGATGGCTTGCTCGCGAGTATCACCATAAGTAATGAGCTTGCCAATCATAGAATCGTAATGTGGCGGAACCGTATAGCCAGAATAAGCATGGGTATCGATACGTACACCCGGGCCGCCTGGCATATGGAATTTATTGATTTTTCCGGGCGAAGGCACGAAAGTGTATGGGTCTTCAGCATTGATTCGGCATTCAATCGCATGGCCTTTGAGCACGATGTCTTTTTGGCGGAAACTAAGTTTTTCACCTGCGGCAACAAAAATTTGCTGTTGCACTAAGTCTATGCCCGTAATCATCTCTGTCACAGTGTGTTCAACTTGCAAGCGCGTGTTCATTTCAATGAAATAGAATTCATTGTTTTCGTATAAAAATTCGAATGTACCGACACCGCGATATTTGATTTTACGGCAGGCTTCTGCACAACGTTCGCCGATTTTGTCACGTAATCTAGCATTAAGTAATGGTGCTGGCGCCTCTTCAAGGATTTTTTGATGACGACGTTGCATAGAGCAATCACGTTCGCCCAAAAACACTGCGTTGCCATATTGGTCGGCTAGTACTTGGATTTCGATATGGCGCGGTTTTTCTAGGTATTTCTCCATATAAACCACTGGATTACCAAAAGCTGCTTGCGCTTCGGCCTTGGTCATATTCACTGAAGTTAATAGCGCTGCCTCAGTGTGCACTACGCGCATACCACGTCCACCACCACCACCAGCTGCTTTAATAATGACTGGGTAGCCTACCTGTTTGGCAGTTTTAAGAATTTCAGCTGGGTCGTCAGATAGCGCACCTTCTGAGCCTGGCACACAAGGTACGCCGGCTTTCTTCATCGCATCTTTTGCAGAGACTTTATCGCCCATTAAGCGGATGGTTTCGGCTTTTGGGCCAATGAATACAAAGCCGCTTTGTTCTACGCGCTCAGCAAAATCAGCGTTTTCAGATAAAAAACCATAGCCTGGGTGAATTGCTTGTGCGTCAGTCACTTCAGCTGCGCTAATGACGGCAGGTACGTTTAAGTAACTTTGGCTTGAAGATGCAGGGCCAATACAGACGGATTCATCTGCTAATTTTACATATTTAGCTTCACGGTCAGCTTCGGAATGCACTGCCACAGTTTTGATACCAAGTTCGCGGCAGGCGCGCTGTACGCGTAAGGCAATTTCACCGCGGTTAGCGATTAAGATTTTGTCAAACATAGCCATGTAATAAAAATCCTATATTTTAAGCAATGATAAAAAGAGGTTCGCCGTACTCAACTGCTACGCCGTTTTCTAATAATATTTTTTTAACGACACCTGCTTTATCTGACTCAATTTCATTTAATAGTTTCATCGCTTCAATAATGCATAGCGTGTCGCCTACGGCAACAGTATCACCCACTTCAACAAAAGATTTTGCATCTGGTGATGGTGAGCGGTAAAACGTACCGACCATAGGTGATTTTACTGCATGACCTTCATCTACAACCACAGGCGCTACCGCCTCAACAGCAGCAGGCGCTTGACCAGCAGGCGCATATTGCATAGGCGCATAATTAGCGAAGTTTTGGTATGGTGCACCAGCATTATTACCTGGGTTATTCGATGTAAAGTTACGACTAATACGTACTTTCTCGCCATCTTCGGTAAGTTCAAGCTCGGAAATGCCTGATTCTTCGACCAAATCAATTAATTTTTTAAGTTTGCGTAAATCCATAATAACCTCTAAAAATCTAGTTAATTAATAATCTTGTTAAATGAGTGTTTGATACTGTAAATAGCTTAAGAACGATGGATGTGCCGAATGGCATAATCAAGTGCCAACGCATAACCTTGTGCGCCTAGGCCGCTGATAACACCAACTGCAATATCAGTAAAGTAAGAATGATGACGAAACGCTTCTCGTGCATATACATTAGATAAATGTACTTCAATAAAAGGTACTTTAACAGCAGAAAGTGCATCACGCATAGCAACAGAAGTGTGCGTAAACGCGGCAGGGTTGATAATGACAAAATCTACAGGTGTAGTTGCGATGGTCTGTATTTTAGTGACAAGTTCAGCTTCAGCATTACTCTGAAAGGTTTTTAAATTAACATTAGCCTGCTTTGCGATTTCCTCTAGCGTTTGATTGATAGAAGCTAACGTCGTGTTACCATAATGCTCAGGCTCACGTAACCCCAGTAAATTGAGGTTAGGGCCATGCAACACTAAAATAGATTTAGTTGACATGGCATTCTGCTTTTTTGGATGCTTTATTGCGTAAATTGCGGTAATTCATAAACGCAAGTTTGCCGAAGTTAGCAGGATTTGTCCAGCTACATTAGCGTAATTGAACGAAATTAGCTAAGGTTAGCTAATTAAGTGGTTGATATTATTAACATATGACACTGTCAAAAAACAGCAATCTTACTGTGCTGACAAATTGCCTTATTTTGCTACTAAACTACTGAGCGTGGTTTCTAAAAGCGGTTTACTGATACGACCAAAGTAAGTTTTTACAACATTACCATTAGTGTCAATAATGATGGTGTAAGGTAATACGCCTTTATTGTTACCCAAGGCGTTACCTAGCGCCATACCTTCATCCTCGGCTGCAAATAATGGGTAACTCACCGGTGTGGCTTGGGTAAATTCTTTTACCAGGCTAATTTCGTCAATCGCTATACCCAATACAACAACATTTTTATTCGCATATTCTTGATGTAGTTGTGAGAGCTCAGGCATTTCTTCTCTACACGGTGGACACCATGTTGCCCAAAAATTAAGCACAATTACTTTACCTTTGTATTGGCTTAATGCCTGCTTCACGCCGTTTTCATTAGGTAAATTAGCGGCAAACAAAGTTTGAGTAGATAACGATTTATATTTGTTGCCTGTATCAAGATTCAGTTTATTAGGGCCCAGCACGTAATAGTAAATAGCGAACCCTAGCGTTAACATAACCGCTAGGTAAGCAAAACCAGAAAGTATTTTTTTTAACATTTAACGGTTATATCCTTATCAGTAGGCAAGATACAGCTATCGCGTTTAGTAAGCGTTGTCATAAAGCGGTCGGCATTTTGAAAGCCTATTGTTTTGATGGTCGTCATTTCTTCACCATTTTTATTAAAGAACACGATGCCAGGGGGGCCATATAAAGCAAAACGTTTTAGTAATGCCTTGTCCTCTTCAGAGTTCGCAGTAACATCAACTTGCAACAGCGTAGTATTTTTGAGTGATTGCTGTACTTTTGGGTCACTAAAAGTATATTCCTCAAGCTCCTTGCAGGCGACACACCAATCTGCATAGAAATCCAGCATCACGGGCTGACCCTTAGTATCGGCCAATATTTTGTCTAATTCAGCAATACTAGTGATTCGATTAAACGCCAGAGCAGATTCATTTTTTTGCTGATTGTTACTTGTAGTCACAATGTTGCTGTTAAAGCCGCTAAAAGGTTGTCGTATTGATTTAGCGCCAGAAAGTGCACCAATGAGTAATGCCACACCAATAATCAAAAGAATAACAGCGATGCCTTTCCAAAATTTTGCAAAATTATTGGCATGCGTCGGCAAGCTATCCAATGCATTGAGGTAAACCGCGTTCACAATCAACAATGCCGACCACAATCCCAACTGAATGCTGGTTGGAATGATGGGGGATATTAACCAAATTGCCATACCCAGCATTAAAGTGCCAAAAAAGTTGCGCACTGCATTCATCCAATTACCAGTTCTAGGTAACAAACTGCCTGCGGATGCACCTATCAGTAACAATGGCATACCCATGCCGATTGCCAGAGCAAATAAACCTACGCCACCGAGTAATACATTATGTGTTTGACCAATATAAATAAGCGCCCCAGCCAGTGGAGCAGCTACGCAAGGGCTAACAATTAACGCAGAAAGTATGCCCATGGTGAATACGCCTAGAAACTCGCCGCCTTTGAGTTTATTGCTGGAATTCATCAATTTACTTTCAAAGTTAACGGGTAGTTTTAATTCATAAAACCCATACATAGAAAGCGCAAAACCCACAAACAACATCGCAGTAACACCTAGCACCCAAGGGTTTTGCAGTGATTGGCTAAGCAAACTGCCTGATAACCCGGCGGCAATACCTGCTAATGTATAGCTTAAAGCCATGCCTAATACATAAGCCACAGACAAGCCAAATGCATGTAGTTTTGATGGTTTAACCTGTTTACTTTGACTGCCAACAATGATGCTGGACAAAATCGGTATCATCGGCAAAACGCAGGGAGTGAGGGATAACAGCAGGCCAGCGGCAAAAAAGCCAGCGATCACTAACCATAAATTGCCTGACTTTAAGACTTTGGTAATGTCGGTATCGTTATCATTTGTTAATGGTGTACCAGACGCGTTCACCCCATTATTCGCAGTAGGTAAATCTACAGTAAAGGTTTTTTTAAGCGGTGCGTAACATAAACCTTTTTCGCTACAGCCTTGGTAGGTTGCTGCTATTGTGACACTGTTATTCTTAACAGTAGCAAGCTTAATATTGGCATTAAAGTCATGATGATAGACTTCTTGTTTGCCAAAATTTGGATCATTTTTGATTTCACCGGCAGGCAGGGTTACCTCAGATATTGAGCCGACGGTTGCGGGTTGAATGATGAATTTGATTCTTTCACGATACAAATAATAACCAGGTGCTACGGTAAACGCAGCTCGAATATTGGTCGCATCTGTCGCGCTTAAATTGAGCTTAAACGCTACATCAGGTGATAAAAACTCATCTTCACTGTCATTAACTAATAACGAGTTGGTAATAGAGCTTTTGTTTGCTTCATCCGCAAAGCTGGGTTGTAAAAATCCAACCGTAACGATAATTAAAATACTAACTAGGCTTAAAAGGCTGGCAAGCAGATTTTTTAGAGCTAAATTTTTTACGCGTTTATGTTCCATCACGTTCCATTTTTAATAATTTAAGCCATTGTAGTTAGCAAATCAGCTTATTGCATCTTTAAAGATATTGCATCACTATCAAATTTTCACTTGTATTTTTTTGTAAATGCACCATACATTATAAATTAAGTAACTAAATTGATTACCAATTATCTAGATAGGTAATTGGTATCATACGTTCAATGAATTAAGGAAATCTATTACATGCGGTTATTATTAACACTAGCGCTACTGGCATTCCCTATTGCCGAAATCTGGCTTTTAATCAGCTTAGCCGATGCGTACGGCTGGTGGGTGTTGCTATATTTAGTCGTTATAGCAGTGCTCGGCTTACAACTGATTCGCGATGAAAAATTATTGTTTTCAGGGCGCATGATGCAAAGCCTTACGCAAGGGGGTAATCCTGTAAAAGCTATCTTCGGTAGCGCGCGCAATATTATTGCAGGCGTATTACTGATTATTCCAGGGGTTATCACAGATCTGATTGCCGTTGTTTTGTTATTGATTCCAGTGAACAAAGATGGGCAAAATGCATCAAATCATCAAACTCGAAAGGCTGCGAACGATGATGTGATTGAAGGTGAGTTTCGTCGCGAGGATTAACGCCATTTTTTGGTAAATAAAATAGTTAGTAAGGTTTTTATATTCAGTCAGACTAACAAGCATGATTAAAAAATTAAACCCCATTTGAGAACATAAGTATGACGCATCAAATTACCCTTCAACCGAGTGGCAATAGCTATACCGCCAAGGCTTATGAAACTGTACTGGAATCAGCAATTAACGCAGGATTTAATATTCCTTACGGTTGCCGTAATGGTACATGTGGTAGTTGTAAAGGGTATATTATAAGTGGTGAGGTTGATTACGGGGACTATGCGGCAAGTGCATTAAGCGATGCTGAAAAAGCCGCAGGCAAAGCGCTATTCTGCTGCGCCCACCCGCTGTCAGATCTGACCTTAGAGTGCCGTGAAATGAACATGGATTTTACGCCAGCGCGCATTATTCCTGCGCGAGTAGAGCGTAAAGAGCAGCTTTCACATGATGTGATGGCCTTGTTTTTAAAATTGCCCAGTAGCCAATCTCTGCAGTTTAAAGCAGGGCAATACATTGAGTTTTTACTCAGGGATGGCAAACGCCGTGCTTTCTCACTTGCCAACGCGCCGCATATTGATGGCTTGTTAGAGTTACATTTGCGTTTGATTCCCGGAGGGCAGTTCACCCAATATGTGTTCAACGAAATGCCAGATAAAGCCATCATGCGTATTGAAGCGCCGCTCGGCAGCTTTTACCTGCGAAATGATTCAGATAAACCCATCATTATGGTGGCTGGCGGTACTGGATTTGCGCCGATTAAAGGCATCATAGAGCACATGTTGCATCACAATATGAATCGCAAAATCACTTTATATTGGGGCGCGCGAACCTTGCAAGATCTCTACATGCCTGCTTTGCCTGAAGCTTGGGCTGCAGCGCATCCGCATATTACCTTCATCCCAGTGTTATCTGATGCAACGGTTGAAGACAATTGGCAGGGTCGCACAGGTTTTGTGCATCAAGCCGTGTTAGATGATTTTGCTGAGGTTGGTTTAGCTGAATATGAAGTGTATTGTTGCGGCGCACCTGGCATGGTGGAAATAGCGCATGCTAGTTTCCTGCAAGCAGGACTCGCCGAGGATGCATTTTTCTCAGATGCGTTTAGTTATGCAAAACCTGCAGTAACTGCGGAAGTAAATGTAGCGGTTAACGTCTAATATCGCCGTCAATGGCGATTTTTACTGATTAGTCATTGCTGAGTATGTCGCTAGGTTTGATATAGTGACACTATGCATACGCTTTCACAATTACGCGCTGGCGAATTAGCTGGTATCAAACGTCTTGACCTTTCCTGTGGCCTGACCGATTTCCCCAATGAAATCTTTGACCTTGCTGATTCGTTAGAGATTCTTAATTTATCGGGCAATGCACTTACTAGCTTGCCAGATAGTTTGCCAAAATTACATAAGTTACGTGTGATTTTTTGCTCGGAAAATCTTTTTACGGAATTGCCAGAGGTATTAGGGCAATGTCTACAGCTTGAGATGGTGGGCTTCAAAGCCAATCAAATCAATAAAGTGTCTGCATTGTCCTTGCCAAAGCAGATGCGTTGGTTGATTCTGACTGATAATAAAATCACTGAATTACCCAGCGAAATTGGAGCATGCACGCGTATGCAAAAGCTGATGTTGAGTGGCAATCAATTACAGGAACTACCTATGCAGATGGTTGCCTGTACTCGATTAGAGTTGCTACGGATATCAGCTAACTGTTTTACACAATTACCAGATTGGTTGTTATCGCTACCGCGACTTGCGTGGTTGGCTTATGCAGGCAACCCATTTAGTGATGCCGATGAAGCGCTAGCAACCGCTGAACAAACAATTACACCAATCAATTGGTCCAGTCTTGAATTACAGCAGCCTCTGGGTGAGGGGGCGTCTGGAGTCATTTACCGTGCACATCATCAATCGAATGGCGTCACTACAGCTGTGGCGGTTAAGGTATTCAAAAGCGCTGTCACTAGTGATGGTTTGCCTAGTAGTGAAAAAGCCGCCTACATTGCTGTTGGGCTACACTCAGGTTTGATTCCAGTCATTGGGGAAATCATCGGGCATCCAGAAAATGCAACAGGATTAGTCATGACCCTAATCCAACCAAGCTTTGTTAACCTTGCAGAACCTCCCACTTTAGAATCTTGTACACGTGACAGTTATTCAGCAACAACCCGATTTACTTTGCCAACTCTTTTAAATATGGTGCTGAGCGTTGCTTCAGTACTGGAGCATATGCATTCAAAAGGTGTGATGCATGGTGACTTCTATGCACATAACATTTTGTGGAATAAAAAAAATGATAGTTTGCTAGGCGATTTCGGCGGCGCTTCCTTTGTACCACTACATAATTTAATTCGCGCCAAAGGTATTCAACGTTTAGAGGTACGGGCATTTGCTTGTTTATTAGAAGAGTTACTGGATCGTTGTGATGTTATGCCTGATGCTCAGCATGTCTTCGATGCGCTGAGTGCATTGCAACGGAATTGTGCTCAATTAGAGGTAAATGCACGACCTTTGTTTAGTGAGATTCGATTGACTTTGATGATGTTGCGGGTATGCATTAATGATGAAATAGATAAGTAAGCAATATCTATAAAACTGCTTGAAAGTAATTTACCTATATTCTTGCATCAGCCTATGATGAATCCACATTGGTCATGTTATTTGTAGATGATCTAATCAATTTTTAAACCACACAATCTGGAGAACAATCATGGCAAAAGGTCAGCAAAAAAAGAACAAGGAAATTAAGAAGCCAAAACAGGATAAAAAAGTTGTAGTGGTTACAGGAACATTAGTGCCTAGAACTACACCAAAAAAATGAGCGTATTTTTCTAAACCCATTTTTTAGGTGGCGCCACTGTGATAGTAACTACTACAACTAAATTTAAAAGTTAAGTTAACCCAATTAGAGCCAAATAATTAGTCAATACAATGAAGCAAGCCATGGCCGAATCATTGACCACTCATGCATAGCCTGCGCAGCTGGGCGATCAATTACAACTTTCCCATTTTCTGTTGATACTACCCATGACACTGGAATGTAATGGTGCATATTGTCTTTACCATTTTTTAATTTAATTGCATCTTCATAAACGATAAAATCTACAGTGGCAAATTGACTCTCATCTGAAGAAATAACTGGCATACCGGGCATAATATTATTTGGATTAATCATGATTCTCTCTTTCACAATACTGAAGTTACTTAACAGTAAGTTAGGTGTTAAATATTATGAAAAAAAATCAAATTAATGAATGTAAGTCTACCAATGATTATTATGTAGGATTAGGCCGACAAGGAAAATTGAAGATTTTTAGTGTTTTCTATGGGTCGTTCATCGTCATCGGTCAATCGCGGTGATTCAATAATCTCTAAATTTTCCAATTTAAAGCATGTGTTGGATCGATCAGTTGAATCCACCGCGGCAGAAGACATTCACAGCGAAATATTAGTTAAATATGGCTTATGTGGCTTATAAAGAAATTTTATTTAAGGTTATTTAAACAAAATAGATTGTTTGTTCTTCTGCTCGGCCAGGTTTTTAATGAGTGTTTCAAGGTCAGTATTCTGTATTAATTCGTGCGCACGCTTTGCTGCGGCTTCAGCTTTGTCAAAATCGCCTTCTGCAAGTGCATGCATGCCTTCAAGCAAGGCAACGTTTCCTGCTTTTAACCAACGGGCTTCTTTTTTTCTTAACCTGTTTGCGGGTAAGCGGCGCAAAAAAAGTACAAATCTTAAGCAAAAATGGATGGCTAAAAAGCCTAGCACTATTAAAATCAGTAAAAAATTGAATGAAAACTGAAAGCGATAAGGCGCGCGCACTATGAGTACGTAGCCTTGATTATTGCTTGCTAACCACACGATGCTTACAAGCAATAAAAGCATCAGTACAGACCAAAAGAGTTTGCGTTTTATAAGCTGCATTAAGCGCATAGATTTTAAAGGTTGTGAACTGCTAGCGGGTTCCTTGGAATTAAACATAATGTCTAATCGCTTTTTTCAAGACTTTGCTTGTAGCGGTTGACGGCAGCCAAGCTTTCTGTGAGTTGTGGCAGTTCAATGCCAACATTACTACCGGATAGTTTTTTGAGTAGTTTAAAGGCTTTGATTGTGTCAGGATGCTTAGTATCGAAATATTGATTTAGCCAACTGTTAACGGAGTTAATGTCAGCGTTGTAACTAGCTTCATCATGCTGCAGCAAAGCAATACGTGCAGTCAGTAGCCTTAACTTTAAGTTTTCTCGCAGGTAGAACGCGTGGTCAGCCGATAACAGCGGCGGTTCTGGCTTTTCGATGCGTTCAACCGTGACTAGATTTTTAATATCTTCCCACATTGTAAGACTAAATTTTTGCAAAGCGCTTAATTTCTGAACTGCATTGGAGTCTGAGGCTAAGGGAGCGTCTTGTTTGGCAGCGGATAAATTCAATGTTGGTTGGCGTTCGCTGATTAAAGGCAGGGTAGCACATAAATCACCTAGGCTTTCTAGCTGCGCGCTGATGCTCATGACGTCAACTTGCGGTAATTTGCGCAAGGCCTCAATTTCGGCGGCAAGCGTTTCACGTAGTTGTGTGGCACGTGGTAAATCAAGTGGCTCCAAGCGTTTGTCGGCCGCCTGCAAGGCTAATAGTGCAGATTTTACATTACCGGCGAGTTGCAATTGTTGATTGGCAATGGTTAATAACTGCTCTACTTCAGCAAGTGCCGTGGCTTCGCGGTTTTCTGCTAATTGGTCATATAGTGTTTGTAAAACGTCTTGTTGATCGCGCGACTCTTCTAGTTTTTGCTCTAAAATCACCGTGCGTGCATTCGCCTGCGTGCTGCGTTCTTCCGCTTGCTTGGCCAGTGCTAGGCTTTGTTGATTAAGAGATTGGTAATTTTCTAGTTTTTGGCTCAGTGCTTTTTCAATTTCATTAAAACGATGCCGTGTGTTTAGCCATTGCCAAGCTAGCGTGAATAATGCAATTAACACTAGTACCAGCGCTGTGCTGGCAAAGAGTGAAGGCTTACGTACACGCCCTGAAACGGCGTTCTCAGCAACTACTGACGTTGATAAAGTTTGATTATCGCTCATGTGTTTAAATCATACTTTCAGATAAAGCTAATTGTAAGCAGGCGAGCATTGCTTCATCACCTGGTGCATTGGCAACGGTAACATGTAATCCGATTGTGGGAGCATCTTCTGCGATACGTGCATGGTTAACAAAGATTTGCATATTGCGTATCCATTCATCACTCCCGTTATTGGTCATTTCTAGCAAGTGCCGCATCGCCTCAGAGCTGGTGACTACTATCGCATGGCATTGTTTATTTTGCCATAACTGTTCGAGTAGCAAACAATCACTTTGAGGATTAATACGTTGATAGCATTCGGCAAAAGTGACTTCTGCACCACGTGTTTTAAGCGTGTCTGCCAATACTTCACGGCCGCCAATACCACGAAAAATCATGACTTTTTTGCCTTGCATTGCCTGCATTTCAGGCAAACTTAACAGTGATTCACTATCAAATCTATTTTTTGGGATGAGTACGCGTGGCACGTCCATCTGCATTAGTTCACAAGCGGTAACAGGCCCTATCGCAGCAAACTCAAGCTCTTGAGGCAATTCATGAAATTGCGCTAGTACACGCGGCATGCCATTTTGCACAGCATTGCTGCTGATAAAAATCGCCCAATCGCAGGTTTCAAGTGCTTGTATCGTGCTATCAAATACGCTGTAATCTTGCAATGGCACGATGTCTATTAGTGGAAAACTAATCGGCGTACCTTCATTTTCGCGGATTAAAGCGCCTAACTTTGTGGCCTGTGCCATCGGTCGCGTAATTGCAATGCCAATACCTTTGAGCGGATTCTCCATACTTAAAAGTTAAGCTATTGTTAGGTTGAGCATGACGGAACGTTAATCTAGTAACGCTAAAATCTTATCAGCACCTTTGGCGCGCATTTTATCTGCTAATGCTTTGCCTAATGCTTCAGCGTGATTTCTGTCACCGCTTGCGGTTTCAACCAGCATTTGTTTACCATCTACACTTGCTACAAAGCCAGTGATGTGAATTGTGTCGGCTTCGCAAGTCGCATAAGCGCCTAACGGCACCGTACAACTGCCAGCCAGCGCACGGCTCATGCCACGCTCTGCTTCTACACACACTTGAGTGTCAGCATGGTTAAGCGGCGCAAGTACTGCTAGCAAATCTGGTCGGCTTGCACTGATTTCTATGCCCAGTGCGCCTTGTCCAACGGCTGGAATGCTATGTTCTGGTGAAATGACGTTACGAATTCGTGCTTCAAGACCTAGTCGAATTAAGCCTGCAGCAGCAAGAATAATCGCTGCATATTGGCCTTCATCCAATTTACGTAAACGTGTTTGCAAGTTACCGCGTAGCGATTCTATTTTTAAATGAGGCAATCGTGCCTGTAATTGACTTTGGCGACGCAAGCTAGAAGTGCCAACGATGCTGCCAGCTGGTAATGCTTCTAGCGAAGCAAAGTTGTTAGAAACAAACGCATCACGTGGATCTTCACGCTCACCCGTGGCGGCCATCATGAAGCCTTCAGGCAGGTTCATCGGCACGTCTTTCATGCTATGTACAGCTAAATCTGCACGGCCATCCGCTAAAGCCATTTCTAACTCTTTAACAAACAGACCTTTACCGCCAACCTTAGCCAATGGCGTGTCTAAAATTTGGTCACCCGTAGTGGTCATGCCCAAAATTTCTACCGTTGTATTTGGATAAAGGCTTTGTAAACGACCTTGTATGTGTAGCGCTTGCCACATCGCCAAAGGGCTTTCGCGCGAAGCGATTACAAGTTTTTTTAGCGTAGCTGGAATAGTAGTAGTGTTCATACTTTGAATTTTATCACAGGGTAACTTTGTAAATTGCCATTTGTAATTGGTAGACGTAATAGCATTTGTTAAATAGAGCATATTTGGGTTAAGCTTAAAGTCTGTTATCACTAAAATTAAATTAGTAGCCTAAATTCAGAGCTTAGTTAATTCCAGCATTAACTTTATTGTTAGGAGATTTTTATGCAATACCAACTAGATATTTTTATCAACTCACTCAACCAATTTTGGATACAGCTCGTCAATTTTGTGCCTAAATTATTGGCAGTAATTGTGATTATATTCTTTGGCTGGTTATTGGCTAAGTTTGCCAGAGCAGCGGTAAAGCGCACGCTGGAGCTAACGCAGTTTGATAAATTTGCACAAAAATCGGGGCTGGAAGCCTTTATGAACCACGGCAATTTTGATTTAAGTTTAAGTGGCATCATCAGCCACCTTGTGTACTGGCTAGTAATCATCTTATTTATTATTACCGGCTCAAATATGCTGGGTTTGAATGAAGTGGCGCTTTTGCTACAACAATTAGCTAGCTATTTACCGCATATCATTGTGGCTATTTTGGTGCTCATTTTTGGTACTTTATTGGCGAGATTTGTAAATCGATTGGTGTTCGCATGGTTGTATAGCATTAAATTTGAGCGTGCTTTAGAAGTGAGCACTTCAGCGGAGTATGGCATACAAATATTGGCTATATTTGTGGCGTTAGAGCAGTTGGGTATTGGTACGCAGCTTATTAATTCACTATTTGTTATCGTGTTTGGTGCATTCTTTTTAGCGCTGGCTATTGCATTCGGCCTTGGTGGAAAAGAATGGGCAGCAAAAGTCATTGAAGAGATGAATAAAACTAAAAAGTAGCAAAATCAAGTTTCAAATATTACAAAACTTAACGTTAAAAATACGTTAAGTTTTGCGTACGATATGTTGTTGACGGCGGCTAACAGCAATGACTTCTGGCACATTTTTTAATAATGCAAACCATTGCTTTTCGCCAAGATCATTGCCTTCAAATGCGCCAACATGATTTTCACTACTATGCTCATGGTAGCTATCACTGCGGTTTTCCACACTGCGTTTTTCATAACCTACAATATAAGCATTCGCCACTAAACAGTTACGATGCAGGCGTACGAAAATATCACCAAACTCTTGTTCTAAATGTGTGAGTGACTCTTCTAACAAGTATTCACGTTCTGCTGTGCGCACGGTAATGTATTTAAGCTCAGCACGTAAATAAACGATTTCAGTAATTGGCACTAATAGAATCCTGCCGCGTTCATTGATGCTTATATATGTCCTGCGTGGGTTAAGTGGGGCGAGGGCTTCGAGTTGGCTTGGCAACAAAGCACGTGCTTTGCTGATGGCAGTTTGGAGTCGTTCAAAACGGATGGGTTTGAGCAAGTAATCTACCGCATGTATATCAAAGGCTTGCATGGCGTAACTATCAAATGCAGTCGTAAATATGATAGCGGGCGGATTAGACATTTTTTGTAAATGCTGTGCCGCTTCTATACCATCCATGCTCGGCATGCGAATATCGAGCAGTACAATATTCGGCAAATACTCATTCGCTAGATGCAGTGCCTCCTGGCCGTTTTTCGCTTCAGCAACCACATGAATCGTGTCGATATCCGACAATAGCTCGCGTAGCCTATTTCTTGCAGGGGCTTCATCATCGGCAATAATCAGTTTTAATATGGCGGTCATTGGTCTGAGACTGTCATTTAATCGTGTGGGGCAACTTAATGTGCACCTGATAGCGGCAATTGGATCGCGTGATTCTTAACGAGGCTTCGAGGTCGAAATGTAAGGTTAAACGCTCCTTAATGTTATTAAGTGCCATTTTGTTGCCGCCATTGTGATTACTTTTTGCATTATATGGATTACTTAATATTATATGTACTTCGTTGCGTTTGGTATAAATTTGCATCGTGATTACACCGCCTGCTGCTAATGGCTCAATACCGTGATATACCGCATTTTCAATTAGCGGCTGAAGTAGTAATGGCGGTATAAGTGCATCTGGCGGCATGTCGTCAATTTGCCATTGAATAATGAGTCGGTCTTCTAGGCGCAATTTCTCTAGTGCCAAATATTGGCGGCATAAGGCGATTTCTTGAGCCAGCGGTACCAAATCACGGTTATCCGCCATGAGTACACGAAATAAATCTGCCATATCTTCTAAAGCAGTTTCAGCTTGTTTGGGTTGGCTGCGAATAAGTGATAACACCGCATTGATACTATTAAACAAAAAGTGTGGGCGAATCCTCGCTTGCAGGGCTTGTAATCTTGCTTCAGCTACAGCGGGTGAATAAGCGCGCAGGTGTAAATTAAAATAATATAAAGTGAAGGCGGTGAGTATCAAGACGAAAAAAATCGTGCGTATCAAACCAGGTAAATCATTAAATATTAAAAGTTGTGAAATTAGGCCATGCACGCTACCGCATGCAAATAAAACAATCGATACAATGGCGGCTATCCCATACCAATAAGGCAATTTTTTGAGAAGAGGGTAGCTTAGATAAAGCAGTAATAAACTCACTAGCAACATAGGCTGCGCAACTGCAGAAATTGCAGTAATGGTAGCTAAGAACTCGCGCAGGTTATTACTTAAGACCATCGCGGCTAGTATCAGCAAGGTATTGATGATGACAAGTATGCGTAGATTCACGCCTAAATTATTCATATTTGGCAAGCGGCTATGCTTTCTCATTTTTCAGCGCTCATTCCTTTATGCTCACTTTTTTATACTCATATTCTGATCCGCATTGTTTATTCTAATATTCATGGTCAGTTTTTGCGTTTAGTTGCATCGTAGCATTTGTGTTTTGCATTATACTAATCATATAAGTATATTATTATTAAACAATATTTTTAAAAGCGCTGTTATAAATTTAAAGTTTAAGCCCGATAAATGGCTCAAGATAAAAATGTAAAAAAGATAAAAGTTAAGCGAGAAAGATAAAGTGATACAAAAAGAAAGCCAAAAAACAAGCGCACTTAATAAAAAAGACACTAGTTGGTCAGGCCGTTTTAATGAGCCTGTGGCTGAGTTAGTGAAAAAATACACGGCTTCAGTAAGCTTCGACCAACGTTTAGCAGCATTTGATATTCAAGGCTCATTGGCACATGCGCAAATGCTAGGAGCACAAAAAATCATCAGTCATGATGATGTGAAATCCATAGAAGCAGGCCTTGCTGAGATTATGCAAGAAATTGAAGCCGGAAAGTTTGAGTGGCTATTGGATTTAGAAGATGTGCATCTGAACATTGAAAAGCGCCTAACCGATAAGATTGGTGATGCAGGTAAGCGCTTACACACTGGCAGAAGCCGTAATGACCAAGTGGCTACCGATGTGAGGCTGTGGTTACGTGCTACGACCGATGATGTAATCGCAGGTTTAAAAAAGTTACAAATTAGTTTGCTGGAATTGGCAGAAACACATTTTGATACGGTGATGCCAGGTTTTACGCATTTGCAGGTTGCACAGCCCGTGACCTTTGGCCATCACTTAATGGCGTATGTGGAAATGCTGAAACGTGATGTAGCGCGTTTTACAGATTGCCGTAAACGCATTAATCGATTGCCTTTAGGCGCTGCTGCCCTGGCCGGTACAAGCTACCCGATTGACCGTGAATTAGTTGCGAAGAAGCTAGGTTTTGATGGTGTATGTGAAAACTCACTAGACGCGGTGTCCGATCGCGATTTTGCGATTGAGTTTACTTTTGCTGCATCGCTAGTGATGACACATTTATCAAGATTGTCGGAAGAGCTTATTTTATGGAGTTCGCCAAGATTCGCTTTTGTGGATATTGCCGATAGATTTTGTACCGGCTCATCGATTATGCCGCAAAAAAAGAACCCAGATGTACCGGAGCTAGTGCGCGGTAAAACTGGCCGTGTGTATGGGCATTTAACTGCATTATTGACCTTAATGAAGGGGCAGCCACTTGCGTATAACAAAGATAATCAGGAAGATAAAGAACCGCTGTTTGATACTGCAGATACTTTATTGATCACCTTAGAAATTTATGCTGACATGATGCGTGGCATTACCGTGAACAAAGAAAACATGCGCCAAGCAGCAAGTGAAGGTTTTGCTACGGCAACTGATTTAGCTGATTATTTAGCTAAAAAGGGTATGCCGTTTAGGGATGCGCACGAGGTGGTGGCTTTAGCCGTGCGTCACGCAGTAGATAAAAAAGTAGATTTAAGTGATTTGCCGCTAGTGACATTGCAGCAGTTTGCACCTGAAATTAGCGATGATGTCTATGCGGTATTAACGCTGGAAGGCTCGCTCAATAGCCGCAACCATATTGGAGGCACAGCGCCGGTACAGGTAAGCGCTGCGATTGTACGTACCCGTAAAGAATTAAACCTATAATGATTTTTTAATAATTTGAGTATAAATGGCGATCACTTACAAAAAAATTAAACTTGCATTAATTTTAATGGCCGTGAGCTATAGCAATTTTTCGCTCGCGCAAATTTCTCCTCAAGAAGCGGGTACGCTTCAGGAAAATACAACGCTTGAAAATGCATTACAGGAAAATTCACTTGCAGAAGCTTCACCATCTATACTAGAAAAAAATGGAATGGTATGGTCTCTGATGCCTGGCGAAAGTGTGAATCGGCTGGCTAGATTATTTTATCCAAAAAATAAAGCGATGCAGCAGTTATTTGTTACAAAAACGCTGTATTTAAGCCGTAAAATTCAGCCCAATCTTCATGCTAGCACCACTGCAAATACAATCACTTTAGTGGTTATTCCTGACATCAAGCAACTTTCGAAGCAGAGTATTCCGCCTGCTACATCAAAAAATTACAATTCCACAATCCGTCTAATGCAAGAAAAATCGCAAACGGATGTGACAACAGCACTCATTAATTCTGGATTACAGTTTGATTTTGATAAGTTAATAAAAAAGAATGAATTTTTGAAGGTTGAAATAGAAAAAATAAATGCTAGATTGGCATATTTAGAGCAAGTGTTTGTAACGCTTAAGTCTGAAATTCTTCGTCTTGTGGAGCGCGCTAACGCTAATGCCGACTCTGCAGTTAATACCAAATTAAACCCAGAAGTTGCATTACAGCAACCCGGTCAGCTGAATGCTAATTTAGCGAAAAATCAAAAGTCAAAAGCTCTTGAATTAACATCCAAACCAATATTAACCCCAGTAACAAACACAAAAGCTACCCAAGTAAAATCTTCGTATGATTCGTCATACTTATTTTTATCTATTTTTAACTTAATATTGGTGATTAGTTGTTTAGTCGGGTTTGTTTTGTTCACACGCCGTCAAGTGATGAGCCGAGGTTCCACAGCAAGTAATTTTGAAATGACTAAGTCTGACGAAATAAGAAAAAAATCCTTGATGATCAAGAATAAATTAGATAGCCAGAAAAAAATAAAAATTCTTAAAGTGAATACGCCAGTAGTGGGCGAGTTTAAACATAGCATGCCTGGCGCGGATATAAAACCTGAAATAAGTCTAGCGGCAGAAACAAGTCCAGTAGTCAGTGCTGAAGTAAGCCCTGACATTGCAGCTAAGATACCTGAAACCGCCTCTAGGATAAATGTTGCAGTAACCCCAGAAGTGAATGCTAAAGTGATTGCGGCGGCGGCTTCTAAAGTAGAGGCTACCGAGATGCCGTATGACAGGGAAGAAGCTGAATTATTGTTAGGACAGGCTAAAGTTTTTGTTCAAGTTGACCGTGCAGGTTATGCGATTCGGTTACTTAAAGCGCAAATTCAAGCTGCACCAAAAGCGTCCTTACAACATTGGCTATACCTTTTAGATATTTATAGAGAAACAAATCAAAAAGAAGAGTTTTTGGAACATGCGAAACAGTTGCATCAGAACTTTAATGTCATGATGCCTTTGTGGGAAAATACACCGCTGAAGATGGTAATCGCTTCTAGTTTGGAGGAGTTTTCACACATTACCGCAAAAGTGACTAAATTATGGGCTGACTGTAAAAAAGAGGCTAACAGCATCACACAAACTAAGGCTTATCTAGATGAGCTACTAACAGATAATCGTGATAGTCAGCGCTCCGGTTTTAGTATGGAAGTCTTTCAAGAAATTATGACGCTACGAAACTTGTTAGATGAGCGTGAAAAGCAGACCGAAGAAGAGATTGAAGCTTATTAAACCTTAAGCGTCTAAATTAAACTAAAAATAATTCAAGTAACTCATTTAAAAAACGTTGACCTAACAAAGTAGGTTGCATATTGCCTTCATCAATAGTTAATAGGCCTTTGTTCTGGGCTTTTTTAATGGCTGCATCAAGTACGTGTAAGTTTAAGCCAGTGCGTTGTTGAAATAAGGTGACTGGAACGCCATCTACTAAGCGTAAAGCATTCATCATAAATTCAAAACCTAACTCATCTTGACTAATTACCCATTCGCGCTCAACTGCTTTACCCTGTAAAGCTTGTTCCATATAGGCTTTAGGATGTTTTGGACGTGTTTCACGTGTGATTTTGTCGTGATAGCTCAATTTGCTATGCGCACCTGCACCAATACCTAAATAATCGCCAAACTGCCAATAGTTAAGGTTGTGTTTGGCTTGTTTGCCTTTTTTTGCAAATGCAGACGTCTCGTAATGTTCATAACCATGTTTCGCTAATAACGCTTCAATGGCAATTTGCATATCGCTACTGGTGTCATCATCAGGCAAGCTTGGCGGTGTTCGATAAAACGGCGTATTGGGTTCTAAAGTCAAATGGTAAAAAGACAAATGCGCAGGGTTAAGTTTTATGGCGGTTTCTGCATCATTAAGTGCATCTGCCAGGCTTTGATTAGGTAAGCCATACATAATGTCGCAATTCACTTGCTCAAAGGTTTTGAGTGCCAGCGCTACGGCGTCATAAGCTTGCTGGCTATCATGAATTCGGCCTAGTGATTTTAAATAACCATTATTAAAACTTTGTATGCCTAGGGAAAGTCGATTGACGCCTGCTTGTTTATAGCCCACAAAGTGAGCTGAATCTACAGTACCAGGATTAGCCTCTAAAGTAATTTCTGCATCAAATTCCAGTGGCGTCAGCATGCGCACATGGCTCAAAATCTTATCTATGGCTTCTGCTGAAAATAAACTAGGTGTTCCGCCACCAAAGAATATGCTTCTAATTTTTCGACCCCATACCTTAGGCGTGGCAAGCTCAAGGTCTGCAATCAGTGCATCTACATAAGCGGCTTCGGGAATCTCGCCATTTTTATGTCGACTTTCGTGCGAATTGAAGTCGCAATAAGGGCATTTTTTTACACACCATGGAATATGGATGTACAAAGCTAGTGGAGGCGGGTTAGTCAGGCCTGAAACCGTTGCTTCGCCTGCTAATGGCGCGATGGTGTTAATCGGCTTGGTATTAAATGCTGCCTCAGCTTTGATTTCAATGATTTTTTTGATAGGGATTCACCAGCATATCGACGAGTTGGTGCAAAGCCTCGCGCATTTGCGCCTCGCTGACTTCCATTAATAAGCCATCTTCTAGTGCATCTTGCGCAATTTGACGGATTTCATCAAAGTTTTCACGCATCACCTTAATTTTTTCGGTGCAGGCCACTATGGATGTATCGTCACGCACCCAAATAGGGAGCGGATGGTCAGGTTTTTTACTCATGTTTATATTTTAAATAACTTGTAACTAAATAATGCTTAGATTAAATTTGATTTTTCAATCAAGTGCAGCATTTTACGCAATGCATGACCACGATGGCTAATATGATTCTTAGTTTCAGGTGCTAGTTCCGCACCGGTTTTCTCAGTGATATCGTCCAAAAATAGCGGGTCGTAGCCAAAACCGAATGTACCGCGAGGCGCATGTAAAATCTCACCTGTCCATATGCCTTCAGCGATTAATGGCTGCGGGTCATCATGGCGACGCACTAATACTATAGCGCAGTAATAATAGGCACGGCGATTAGTCTGGTCTTTTAGCCTTTCTAGCAAATATGCATTATTTTTAGCATCACTTCTGGGCTCACCGCCGAAGTAAGCAGAATGCACACCCGGTGCCCCACCTAGTGCCTCAACACAAAGACCAGAGTCGTCTGCCAACGCCGGTAAATTGGTTAACTGGCTGGCATGACGTGCTTTTGCTAACGCATTCTCGATAAACGTACAGTGCGGCTCAGCGGCTTCAGGTACGTTAAAAGCAGACTGCGAAATAACTTCAATATTAAGCGGCGCAAGTAACGCTTGAATTTCACGTAGCTTTCCATTATTGCCCGTGGCAATTACCAACTTTTTTAACATATGCGGCTCAAAATATATAGTCCAACATTACAACTTTAGACTTACAGTCCTAAAACAGCATTTTGTTTGCTGATTAAAGATTGGATACCACTACTGGCCAAATCTAACATTGCGTTCATCGCATCGCGATTAAATGGCTCACCTTCAGCGGTCCCTTGGATTTCCACAAAACCACCATCTGCAGTCATCACCACATTCATGTCGGTATCGCAATCAGAGTCTTCAATATAATCCAGATCCAATACTGGCTGACCTTTATAAACACCGACAGAAATGGCTGCAACGGCTTGCTTAAGTGGGCTTACTGAGAGTTTTCCACTAGTTAATAAAGTTGCAATCGCATCGTGCAGTGCCACGTAAGCGCCAGTGATGCTTGCCGTGCGGGTGCCACCATCAGCTTGGATGACGTCGCAGTCAATCTGTATGCTGCGCTCACCTAATTTTTCTAAATCAATAATGGCACGTAATGAACGGCCAATTAGGCGCTGTATCTCCTGGGTGCGACCGGATTGTTTACCTTTCGCTGCTTCCCTATCCATGCGGCTGCCTGTAGAGCGTGGCAGCATGCCGTATTCCGCAGTTACCCAACCTTGCCCTTTGCCTTTTAGAAATCCTGGTACTCTTTCTTCTACACTGGCTGTGCATAACACGTGTGTATCACCGAATTTTACCAAGACTGAACCTTCAGCGTGCTTGGTGTAATGGCGGATGATTTCCACATTCCGTAGTTGATCAGTAGTCCGTTGGCTGGGGCGGGTAAAGTTGTTTTGCATGTAGCTAAATCCTGATATTGAAAATAGTTAGGTTTTAAATATTTAAATTTAAAATGCCTAGGCTTAATATGTGGGGTTAATGTCTGTGTTTAAAATAGCTGTAGTTAAAGTTCTCAAGTTTTAAATACTTAGGTTCAAGCTATTTGAACATCAATATCTATTCTGTAAAGTGACTTATTTACGTTGAGTTTTGCGCAAAGCCTCTTGTATCTCAGAGATGGTTTTTTCAATTTCATCGGCGGTTAAATCATTATTAAAAGAACCATCGTCAGCTAGATTTTCCTGGTTTGGGTTGGTGACAGGGTTGATAATAGTCGTGGTAGAACCCATCGCCATGGTGACTGTTGAAACGGCTAAACTGCTGCTAAGTTTATCGCCCCACTGCAAGCCGATGGCGCTCATATTGTCGCCTTGTTGCTGGCTGACGTATTCAGCTTGATTCAACAACTCGGTAACGCTATCTGTAATAGAAGGGTTGTTGAGTATGCGTCTCATATGATCGTCTGCCACGGCTCCCCAAACACCATCGGTACACAACAAAATAGTGTCTCCCTCGGCCAACTCATGTCTGTCGGATAAATCAATTTTAGGTGGTGTATCACCACCTAAACAGCTATACACTTTGTGGCGGTAAGGATGTGTAGACATATCACCCTTTTCAATCATCCCTTTGTTATAAAGGGATTGCACGATGGAGTGATCTTCAGTGCGATACAGCAAATGCCCATCACGAAAATGATACAAACGCGAATCGCCTACATGCGCACAGTACAACATACCACGTTGTACTACTGCCACGACGATGGTAGTACGTGGAGACTCGAGCATTTCACGCGCTTGCGTGAGTTGATCTATCATGTCGTGAATTTGCTGGATGTGTTCAATTAAGAACTTGGCTGGACTAGACAGCGTAGGTACCGCTAAGCGCTGAAAAGCCTCAGTCATGGTGGTAACAGCAAGCTGTGCGGCGATTTCACCATTTTTATGCCCGCCCATACCGTCTGCCACTACTAGCAAGAGCGCATCTTTACTATATGAATAGGCTAGCCGGTCTTGATTATAAGGCCGTGGACCTTGGCGACTATTTTGAAAAATAGTAAATTTCATGATGATTTGTTCTTAAGAGTTTAATCAGAGTGGTTTATTCAAAATGCCAACGATTTTATTCACGAAGCTGACTTTTTGCTTAGCCTGCGGCTGTGATTCCAGTATCGCTTTTTGTAATGAAAACACGCTTTGCGGCCTAGCTAAGTAGTCTAGATTTAAGCATTTATCGATGAGTGCGAGTAAATTTTGTGAGTACATCTCTTTACCAAGTTTTGTTGCAGGCACTAAAAGATCATTTTTAATACGCTGATTCGCTGCAAGCGGTGAGGTGCGCGTAATGCAAGAGTACATAGTGGCGCCTATACTGTAAATATCGCTCCAGGGACCTAATAGTTTCCTATCGTAATACTGCTCGGGTGAAGCAAAACCAGGTGTGTAACTAGGTGCAATTTTCGCTTGGCTTTCACTTAAAGCTTGGCGTGCAGATCCAAAATCTAGTAATACGGGTGAGCCATCAAGACGGATATAAATATTGGCTGGTTTAATATCTAAATGTAACAATTTTTGCGTATGTACTTCACGCAGGCCGTTAGATAACTCTCCGAATACGCGCCTAATAAACTGTTCAGAGACTAAGTCGGTTTGGCTTAAAATATAGTCTTGTAACGATTTTCCGCGTTCGTATTGCATCACCATGTAAACGGTTTCATTCTCGCGGAAAAAATTAATCACCCGTACAATATTTTTGTGGTCAATTTTAGCGAGCGATAAACCTTCATCGAAAAAGCATTTTAGGCCATGTCTAAATAGTGCTACATCATCAGCATTGGGTAAAACGGTCGCACCGTCAGCACGAACGGCAATGGATGTTGGTAAATACTCTTTAATCGCGACAATTTTTTTATCTTTATCACGTGCTAAATAGACGAAGCTGAACCCACCAGAACTCAAGACTTTTCTAATTTCATAGTCTTGTAATTGGTAACCAGAGGGCAATGCTAAATTTTTGGCTGTGGACACTATATAAATTATTCTATAGGTTAATTTATTAATCTTGAGTTTATAACATCTTACGATTCATGGTTATATTCAAGATGATAACCTTAAATATTTGTTTTTAACCAATATTATACCCTGCTGTACTGTAAGCAATATAACGCGTAATTGTTTCTACTTAAAGTTATTTGTTGAAGTTATTTTGTCATGAACCAACGGGTATTTGATAACATGACATCAATTTCAATACGTTACATTAGGAAACACACATTATGACTTATAGCATGACGGGCTTTGCCGCTTTAGAACAGCCCATAGACAATGCCACGTTGATACTTGAACTTCGTGCAGTGAATAGCCGCTATTTAGATCTACATTTTAAGCTAGATGAAAATTTAAGGAGCCTAGAACCTGCGATTCGTGAGCTGATTGGTACACATTTAAGTCGCGGTAAAATTGAATGTAAGGTTAATTTAATTCAGCGCGTACAAACGAATCAAGCCACGCAACTTGATGAAGCTTTAATGCAGCAATTGGCTGCCATGCAAACGAAAGTACAAGTGCATTTCCCACAAAGTCGTATATTAAGTATTGCCGATGTTTTACGTTGGCCAGGTGTGGTTTTGAATGATGCTTTAAGTAATGCTACCCTTGCAGATGATGTAAAAAAATTAGTCAATCAAGGTTTACTAGAGCTAAATGCCTCGCGCGTACGTGAAGGAGAAAAGCTGAAAGCCTTGGTGCTAGATAGGCTCGCACAAATTGAGCTGCTGGTTGCAAAAGTTAAACCGTTGTTGCCAGCCCTCACCAAAGAGTATCAGGCAAAGCTGGAAAATAAGCTGCAAGAAACCTTGAAAACTATTGATCAGGAGCGCGTTTCGCAAGAACTGGTGTTATTCGCACAGCGTATTGATGTAGATGAGGAGCTAACAAGATTAACGGCACACATTTCTGAAGTAAAACGTATTTTGAACAGTGATGCACCCGCTGGCAAGCGTTTAGATTTTTTGATGCAAGAGCTGAACCGTGAGGCGAATACTTTAGGCTCGAAATCTGTTTCTGTACAAACTACGCAAGTGTCTATGGAGCTTAAAGTACTCATTGAACAAATGCGTGAGCAGATTCAAAATATAGAGTAGTTATTTATCTCAAATCACCTCATATCAAAACCATTCATAATCCCTTTATTTATAGGGATTTCTTGTTGAGTCTGATTGCATTAAGAATCAAGGAAGCGCAATGTTTATGCGCTACGTAGTGTACCGTCAGTTAGTTAATTCCATATTTGCTGGTACACACTATAAGGGTTTGATGCTATGGCAAAACTATCAGATTTAATGATTCGTAACTGGATAAAATCAAAAGAGCATTTCGATATGCGAGGTGATGGAGATGGCCTTTATCTCTCTTGCCGCACAGACTTTGCTATTCCAATTTGGAGATTCAGATATCGCTTTGTTGGTAAGCAGCGAATTATGAATGTTGGCAGTTATCAAAACTAATCATTATGGGTGAGCTGATCCCTAACCCCCAACCCAAGCCAGTGGGGATTGTTAAAGTTGACGCGTCTGATGCGGCAATTAAACTATAGTTGAATTTGAAAGCTGACTTAGAACCGATGAAGCTTGTGAATTTGCTGTAACGTGACCGCCGCTGCCGTATGAATGGACCAGATTAACTGAGTGTTAAAGTACAATTGGACAATGTGAATCATCGAACAGAGTTTGTGAAAACTCTGCTTGAAGAATTTATATAACAATTTTTAATCTACTGTTAATTATCGACTATCAATTTATTTGTAGTTATGAGGTTTTGAATCAAGTCGTGCTCGTTAGTCATACCAGTAACTGCATATAAATCCACCCCAGCAAGTACGATACGTGCATCTTCATTCCCTACGCTGTAATTACCTGATGCAAAATGGCCGTTAGAGCTAATGTGTATCTCAGTGCCAGCGGTAGTAGTTTTGATGTCAATATAATTCAATAGGTTATCTGATAAAATCGATTCGCCCGAGAGCAAATCTCGTATATCAAGTGTATCATTTTCATTTATTCTAAAGTCAGTGACTTTGTCAATGCTAGGTATCCCCATAGCGCTTTTATCTGATAACCCCCATTTAAATATGTCATCACCTAGCTCGCCAGTTAGAGTGTCATTACCTAAACCACCAATCAGTGTGTCGTTACCACCACCACCATTGAGGATATTTGCTGCAGAGTTACCTGTAAGGATGTTATCACCGCCATTCCCAGTACCATTGATAACAGTA
>JBKJUR010000020.1:0-28982 GCA_046590165.1 Methylotenera sp. | reverse complement strand
GAATCAATATTACGTAGCAGTTCCATATCAATTTTTACAATGTCAGGCTGAAATTGAACAAGCAGTGAAAGCCCCGCGTAGCCTGCTCCAAAATCATCAATCGCGGTTTTAAATCCTAGTTTCTTGTATTCACTAATGATGTTGTGCAAATGTTTTATGTTGATTTTTTCCCCTTCTGTGAATTCAAAAATAATATTATTCGCTGGGAAATTATATTTTTCAGCAGCAGCAAGGGTGGTGCTAATACAGAGCTCAGGTCTGTAAACAGCATTCGGCATGAAATTGATAGATAACAAACTCTTGAGTTGTAATTCGGCAGCAGTTTTGACTGCTTTGACCCGGCAAGCCTGATCAAATCTATACATGTTATGACTGTTGATCCTACTCAATATTGTAAGAGCGCCTTCACCATTAACACCCCTAATCAATGCTTCATGAGCATATATAGTCCTTGTACTTAAATCGACTATAGGTTGGAAGGCATATTCAAAATCAAAATCTAGTTCATTAGGGTTAGAGCATCCTGCACAGGCATGCGACTTCTCCACTTCGATATTGATACCTACGGAATTCATTTTTCACCTCTGTCGTTTTTAACTATCTTTTCATAAAGGTTAGCATGGAAAGCAAATTATGTTAGCTACCGAACATAAGGCTAAATTTATAGTCAATAGTTCAAGCCGTAAATTATATAACCACTATATTGTCAAATGGCATCAATACTTGATAAGAAACTTAATAATAAATTCGAAATGTAGGTATATATGTTTAATCAAGAAATTCTAATGCAAGCTATCATGGAATCCAGAGATTCTATAACCATTGCAGACGCCACAATTCCTAATTACCCTCTTATTTTTGTTAATCCTGCATTCGAAACTCTTACTGGCTATTCAAAAGAGGAGATACTTTCAAAAAACTGTAGATATTTACAGGGCAATGACAGGGACCAACGTCAGTTGAAAATCCTGCAAGAAGCAATTCACCAACAACGTTCTTGTCTTGTGACAATCAGAAATTATCGTAAGGATGGAACGATGTTCTGGAATGAGTTGAGTATTTCACCCGTTTTCGAAAAATCTGGTTTGTTAACCCACTTCATTGGGATTCAAAAAGATGTGACAGCACGCGTCATTTTAGAGCACCGCTTGATTGAAGAACGTAAGCTATTGGAACAAAGTAAAGCTACCCTAGAGAAACTTATCATTTACGATTCTTTAACTGGTGTCTACAACCGACGATATTTTGAAGATCAGTTTTATTCTTTCTGGGAATATCAAGCGGATGCACAAGGTCATTTGGCCGTTATGTTTGTAGATATTGACTACTTCAAACGCTTCAATGACACCTATGGGCATATAGCGGGTGATGAGGCATTAAAAAAAGTCGCTACTACTCTTTACGAATCATTAAGAAGGATTAGTGATTTTGTGGCCAGGTACGGAGGTGAAGAATTTATAGTATTGGCTTCAGAAATGTCTGAAAATCAGGCAATTAGCTACGCACAACATATCTGTCTGAAAATCAGAGAATTAGAAGTGCCGCATGCTACTTCTCCACATGGATTTCTTACAATAAGCTGTGGTGTAGCATGTTTTAAACCCAATATTAACAAAGCGCCAAAACAATTGCTACATCAGGCAGACTTGGCACTTTATAGAGCTAAGGAGATGGGTAGAAATCAAGCAGCAACTTTCGATAGTTCAATGCAACCAAAAAAATCATAACCATCAGGAGAAGACAATGGACAGACTAGTTCAAATCATTTATGTTAGCAGGTCAAGTTTTATACCCACAATAAACTCAGCCGGCATTGAACCGAATGTAGCACGCATATTAGCGAAATCTCGTGTCAATAATCGAAAAAATGGACTAGTCGGGGTGTTATATTTTGGAGATGGATGTTTCTTCCAATGTTTAGAAGGTGAAGAGGCAGAAATTGACAAGCTTTATGCAAAGCTCCAACAAGATCCTAGACATAAAAATCTAATGCTTATTTCAAGAAAGCCTATAAGCGCATTATCATTTACTGATTGGGCCATGAAATATGTTCCATTAGAAGCCAAATTAAATACTGAGTTGCAAGCTAATGGCTATAAAAGCTTTGACCCATACAAGTTTGATGCTGTGATGACGGCAAAAGTACTTAAGCTGCTACAAACCTCTACCAATGCAGACAATGAAGACTCCCTTATTCAGCCCTTAAATGTAGCGTCGATTGAAAAGCCAAAAAACTATCTGGCGATTTTCGCGTTCATTTTTTCAATTTTATCATTGGCTATTTCTATCTTTAATTTATCGCATGGAAATATATAATAAAGTTAGTGTATAGATTAATCATGTGGGGTAAACAATTCTAATAACAACAATCCAGTTCTCAGTATTGTTTGCTTTGGTGAACCAAATACAATAGAGCCTACAGCAATGTAGGCCTTTTCGTTTCAGACCACAATTATTACTTTAATCTGCATGTGCCACTTTAAACTATTTTAACGGCCGTTTTGAGCTTTGTGATTTCTTGATTGCCTAAAATATAATAAGTTAGTAACTGTCTTAATCTAGACAAAAATAATTGTTCTATTAGCTAAGATATTTATCCGTCTTAACTGATTAATAGTTTTGATAAAAAATCTAAATTTCATCATAAAACTCCCATAACCAATTAAAATACTGTAAACGAAATATATTAATTTTTTAGGATAAGCATGACTGCAGCCAACATCAACCTTAAAGTACCATTTAATGAAAAAGACCAAGCTAAGGCATTAGGTGCAAGATGGAATGCAGAGTTGAAGCAGTGGTATGTGCCACAAGGGGTAGATTCTAAGCCATTTGAAAAATGGTTTACAGCTTCATCTATTGGCACTACAAGTACGGCAAAAACAGTGACTGAAACAACTACTGGTTCACTCCCACCGGATATTGTTGATATGGACGCAATTAATGCAAAGTTACGTGATGCTTATGAGTTCAGAGAAACTGAAGAGTTGTAACAGCATATCAATAATAAAGATATTCTGTTAATCCATGTTACTTAGTTAGGAGTCAAATTATTGAAGCCTAACAAGCATATAATTAGCTATGAATACCAGATCACTATAAAACAACAGATGAAACCTCAAACAGTTACTGAACCCAGCACTTCTGACATTCAGCCGGTTGTGCCACATTCAAAACAACAAAATAATCCTTTACATGGGATAACACTAGTGACCATAGTCACTGCTCTGGAGGCTCATTTTGGTTGGGTTGGATTGGCTGAACGTATACCCGTGCGTTGCTTTAGTAATGACCCCAGCGTATCGTCAAGCCTGAAGTTTTTGCGTAAAACGCCATGGGCACGTGAAAAGGTAGAAGAGCTTTATATTGCTATGTCAAAAGACATTACCCGGACTGAGTTTGCTAAAAAATCTAATTCAGTTGAATAGCAAAGTGATGTTACTTTCGTAGTGGTTCAAGTAATGGCGACAGTCCATTGTGATCTATTTCTTGCATCAATGCCAATAAGCGCCCTAGCTCGTTAGGTGGGAATCCCTCTCGGGCAAACCAATTCAGGTATTGACCAGGCAAGTCAGCGATAACACGGCCTTTGTATTTGCCATAAGGCATACTCAAGGTAACTAAGCGTTGTAAATCATCAGAATTCATAAAACCTCTTGTTAACTCGTCTTTATATCTATCAGGCTGAAAATTATCTTTTAGTAAATAATAGTTTAGACGTTTCTCTAGGCAAAGAAAAACACTTTGCGCCAAAGATTGCCACGTAAAAAACTTGTTTAGCATTCCACAATTTCTGTGGATAACATTGTGGGCTGGGTGGGGATAGGAGTGCTAAGTATTTGGCCAGGATGGGAAAGGGTTAATCGTAGTATTTTTGAACAATCTACTTATAAGGTCTAGATTTTAAGTTAATCCTATTCAATCACTCTCATAAAAATTTGTAATGATTATGTTTAATTTAGCAGTGATTTAGATTCGAGAATGTTGTTGCCGAGCATAAAATTTACTTGATCTATTGCTAACGGCTTGTTGAACAAATAACCTTGAAAATGATAACAGCCATTACTTATTAAAAAGTCTTTCTGTACTGAGGTTTCAACACCCTCTGCAATAACAGATAAACCTAGCGTTTGCCCAAGTGTGATTATGGCTCTTGTGATTGCGGCATCGTTGTTATCTGTACATACATTTCTTACAAATGATTGGTCGATTTTTAATTGATAAAGTGGAAGGCGTTTTAAATAAGAGAGGGATGAGTATCCAGTACCGAAATCATCTAATGAAAACCTAATGCCCAATGTTTTAAGACTCGTCATTTTCTTGATGATTTCTTCCACGTCATCAGCAAGCATACTTTCGGTTAGTTCAAATTTTAGTTTTTCCGGGTCAGCGCCAGTTGAGGCTATTACCGAAGTAACTTGTGCCACAAAATTAGATTGCTTGAATTGTCTTGCACTCACATTCACAGAGATTGAAAGATGGCATGTGTGTAACTCTTTACCCCACTCAACCAATTGCTGGCAGGCTGTTTCCATTACCCATAATCCAATAGGTAGAATCAACCCAGACTCTTCTGCTAAAGGTATAAAAAAAGCTGGGGAAATCATGCCTTTTAAAGGATCTTTCCAACGGATTAACGCTTCAAATCCAAAAATATTTCCTTTTTCATCCACTTGAGATTGATAAAAAAGAATGAAGTTATTTTGCAATAATGCTAGACGAAGATTTGCTTCTAACTCCACACGACTATTGATGATTGCCTGCATGGCTGGATCAAAAAATCGAATGGTATTGCGACCAGAGTTTTTTGCCTGATACATCGCCATATCAGCTCGTTTTAGTAATATATCAACAGTAGTTGATTGATCGTCAATAAGCGCTACCCCTATACTGGTCGTGGAGTGGTATTCATATTGCTCAAGGCGGAATGGCAAGTTGAATACATTGAGTATCTTATTACCTATCGTCTGGGTCTGCGATGCAGCCTCTTGATCATTAAAGCTAAGATTGTTCAGCATTACGACAAACTCATCTCCGCCTATCCTAGCTACCGTATCGCCATCGCGTACACATGAAGTCAAGCGCTGCCCCACCTGCCGCAGCAACATATCCCCGTAATCGTGTCCCATTGCATCATTAAGTGTTTTAAAGTTATCTAGATCAATGAAAAGAATAGCACCGTGATGATTCTTACGTAGAGTTGAGTTAAGGGCTACTTGTAGCCGATCCAATAGCAGCTGCCTATTGGGAAGGCCTGTTAAATGGTCATAGAATGCGAGTTGCTGGATTTTCTTTTCTGCTTCTTTACGTTCAGTAATATTAGTATTGATACAGAGAACAGATTTAGGCTTACCCTCCTCATCTTTTACCAATGTCCAATGCGCCTCTACTAAAAAACCTTGTCCATTTTTGTTTAATTGCGTAAGTTCTCCACTCCATTCACCTTCTTCAAAAAGCTTACGATTCACATCTTCAAACTTATTTACATCTTCATACAAAATATCTTCAATTGGATGGTCGATTACCTCTTCACTCTTCCAGCCATAAAGTTTTTCAGCACCCTTATTCCAATATATCACTCGGTTATCGATATTTCTTACGATAATTGCATCTTGAGCTTTATCTAATAGCGAAGCTTGATCACGAATATGTGAATCTGCCAGTTTTAGATTTTCTTCCGAATTGTGTTTTTCAATGGCAATGCCAACAATATGAGAAAACGATTCTAGCAGTGCCAGCTGATCTTCATCTGGTGCACTAATCAACTTACTGTAAACTGCAAAAGTTCCTAACACTTGATTTTTACTAGTGTAAATCGGCATAGACCAACATGAACGTAAGCCATACTTAAGTGCCAAGTCTTTATAGTTTGTCCAAAGCGGATCATTTGCAATATCTTCAACCACCACAGTTCTGTGTTCAAAAGCTGCTGTACCGCAAGACCCAACGTTAGGGCCTATTTCAATTCCCTCTAACGCTTCAATATACTCGCTAGGTAAGTTTATTGAAGCCCCATGATGAATACGCTTTCCATCTGCAGATAACAAATGAATAGAACAAATTAAAGTTGAATATTGCCTTTCTACAGTCACAATTAAAGAGTTTAAGATTTCTAGTAAAGGTGCGCCTACAGCGATTCTTTCAAGAATTGTATCTTGTTCAACTTTCAACGTTTCAAGACGTTTACGCTCTGTGATATTTTCAGTAACTGCAATGAGATTAGTAGGCAATCTTGTTTCTGGTGAGCGTACCAGTGAAATACTGGCCCTTACCCAAACAACTTCCCCCTGTTTTTTTAAGTAGCGCTTTTCAAACGTAAAGTCTTCGATAACCCCTTCAAGAAGTTGATCCATCTGTACCAAGCTTTTTGTTTTGTCGTCATGATGGGTAATCGATTGAATGTCTTTTTCTAACAACTCAGATTCTGTATATCCAACCATCCGACAATATGCAGGGTTAGCTATTAAAAACTTTCCCTCAGTATCCAAAATTGCAATACCCGCGCCGGTGGCATGAAATGTTAACCTGACAAGAGCCTGACTATTCTCTAGCCTAGACTCTATACTTTTACGGAACTTGATTTCCGTATCCAGCTCACCTGTTGTTGTTTTAACACGGTGCCGGATACGTAAATTCCAAAAAATAATAAAAGTTGAGATGAATAAAAGTAAACCCACCACTGCTGCAATCCAGCTGACTACTTTGGGATCTATGGGCTTTTTAGGTTCGTATATAAACCCTCTTATGTCAGGTTGTGAACTCACTATCCCTGTTTTAAATAGTACATTTGCAACATATTCCCAACGACCAGGATTCATATGCCCGATCTCGATCAAGTCTGGCAGAATGAGCGGTTGCATATTCTTACCTTCCTTAATGAGCATTTCACGATTAACCCGCTCTGCCACACCATCCATCCGGTAAATCAAATCAGCAGTTTCTTCTATATGTTCTAGTGCATAGCGCCAGCCTTTAAAACTGGCTCTCAAAAATGCATCTACCTGTTTGGGATTTTTAGCGATGGTTGATTCTGTGGTAAATATAGTGTCACCATAAAAATCTACGCCATAGCTCATACTATTTAATACTGCGGGCTTGATCCCACGCTGTATTAAATAATCTGGTTCAACAGTAGAGTATGCTGAAATCGCATCGACTTTCCCCTGAATAAGATCGTTCATATCCCAAGAGTGTTGAGTGATTGATACTAAGTTAGTAGTAATACCTTCTTGTATTAACATGGCCATTAATTGAGCAGCGCCCTGATCTTTCGACATCATCACACGCTTGCCTATCAAGTCAGATGGCGTAAATATGTTTCGATCACGACGACTTAAAATGATGTAAGGCGAATGTTGAAAAATGGCAGCGAGTGCTACCAAAGGTTTTCCTTGCGCCCTAGCTAGCAATATGTCCGAGTCACCAATGCCAAAGTCCGCATATCCATCCAAGACCCTGTCAATTGGTGAGTACTTAGCCCCACCTTCTAAAATTTCAACATTTAAGCCTTCTTGTGCGTAAAAGCCCTTTTCTTTGGCAACGTAATAACCCGCAAATTGAAATTGATGCTTCCATTTGAGCTGTACAGTTACTTTTTTTAACTTAGCAATATCATCTAAAGCAAATGATGTACATGAAAAGAGGGCTAACGATGAAAAAAATACAAAAACTGAAATTGACAAGCAATTTGAGATTAGAGACATTCTTGTGATTAGGACAGATTTATACACAGCATTCCTCATACACTACACAACTATTTGACCTTTATTGCAACAAGGTTGGTGTTAGTTTTCTGTTCAATTCACAAAATTAAATTTGAGATGAATTTAAACCTTAATTAGTGATAAATTAACCTATATACTCATTATCATATATGAGTTAATTTAATTTGATGATACCGCTTAATTACCGTAACACTATACTCATTATGCTAATAATAAAAAGGAAATCATGTTTACATTGACGGTTAGTTTAGATTCCCTGTCACTTTACATTGTTGCGGTCGACATTCTTATATTGCTAACGTATGTGTTATATATCTATCAAAAGAAAAGGAATTTAGAAAAGGCCATCCAAAAGATTACTGTATTTATTACAGATTATTTTATGCATACCGGGGCTGAAGTTCAGGTTTCTTGTTTCAAAGTTGATGGTAATAAACGATTTGTCACTTTGATAGAATCTCAACCGCTAAAACGTTTCCGTTATTCCAATGTGTTAGAAAGCAATATCATCTCCCATATATACAAAATCACAGGCTACATAGTGGAGAAAATTTATTGGCGCTTTCCCGTTCAGGTACAGAGGGAATCATACCCTCAAGAGGAAAAGTACATCAAAGCAAGTGAAGACACCTATTTCGCAGATATACACACGTTAACTAACACAGATGGCGAATATAAAGTTTCTGAAGTAAGTTGGGATGAATTCGTAAACGCTAAAAAGAAATCATAATAATGATTGGATGTATGATGAAAAATACACCTAAATTAAGGCTAACCATTTGGATTGGTAACAACTAATAGTTAGCCTAAAATATTAATCACTTCGATAACCCTGCGGATTTTTTGACTGCCAGCGCCAAGAGTCAGCACACATGGTTGCTAAATCCCGCGTGGCCGACCAGCCAAGTATATTTTTAGCTAGGCTTGCATTCGCATAGTTTACTGAAATATCTCCCGCTCTACGCGGCATGAACTCGTAATCAATTTGCTTGCCACATGCCTCACTAAAAGCCTGTACTACCTGTAATACAGAATAGCCAATACCTGTACCTAAATTAACTGTCATCAGACCAGCATTTGCGAATAGGTGATTTAGAGCTGCGACATGGCCATCCGCTAAATCCATCACATGAATATAATCGCGCACGCCAGTGCCATCTAAGGTTGCGTAATCGTTGCCAAATACCCGCAACCTAGCCAATCTGCCCACCGCCACTTGTGTCACATAAGGCAATAAATTATTGGGAATACCATTAGGATCCTCACCAATCAATCCGCTCTCATGTGCACCTATAGGGTTAAAGTAACGCAATATACTGACACGCCAACTTGAGTCTGATTGCTGTAAATCTCGCAAGATATCCTCAATCATTAATTTAGTGCGCCCGTAAGGGTTAGTTGCACTTAATGGGAAATCCTCTGAAATTGGTACAGACAGAGGGTCGCCATACACAGTAGCAGACGAACTGAAGACAATATTTTTAACGTTAACCTCTGCCATCACCTCTAGTAAAGCAACAGTGCCACCAACGTTATTATCGTAATACATGAGTGGTTTTTCACTTGATTCACCTACAGCTTTCAAACCCGCGAAGTGAATCACCGCATCAATTTTGTGCTCAGAAAAAACCAACCTTAACGCTAATTTATCACGAATATCCGCTTCAAAAAAAGCAAAGTCCTGCCCTGATATCTGACGTACTCGCTTAACTGACTCAGCTTGACTGTTCGATAGGTTATCTAACACCACAATTTGATGCCCTGCTGCGAGTAATTGCACGCATGTATGTGAACCGATATATCCTGCACCACCTACTACTAATATATTCATTGATTCCCTATTCAAGTTTATTCGATTCAGAATTGACGTTAATTAGCTTAAGTATAACGAAAAGACTCATTTAACTTAACTCTAAAAACTATCAATTTCACCTAAAAGCTCTATATCTGTAATTTTTTACTATTTATTTTTTAGTTACTACTTACTATGAATACGAATTTAACTCTTATATAAGACCTCTTATTTTTGGTACTTTTCCCGCCTAGCTTCATTAACATTTCAAACTAAAAGCAACTTAGTACTCTAACTAGCACTTCAGCCATGCAAACCAGCTTCTATTTGGCTTGGTACAACAATCTAACTTTAAGTTATTATTCACCAAAACTATAATATTTAATGTAAAATTTGCTCAAATATTACAAAATTAAACTCGTTAACAAGCAAAAATACACCTCCTTGGGGAGACCAAAGCCTGTAAATAACAGGCTTTTTTATTGATTAAAACTTACCGACTTAATGTTTAAAAATGGCAAATAAATTCGATGACGACTGCAAATAAAGTAGATGTGCTATTAGTAGGGAGTGGCGTAATGAGCGCCACGCTAGCTACACTATTATCAGAGTTGGATGCGTCAATGACTATGATGATGGTAGAGCGGCTTGCCAATGTTGCTACAGAAAGCACTGACGCATGGAACAATGCCGGTACAGGCCATGCGGGCTATTGCGAACTGAATTACACGCCGGTAAAAGCTGATGGAAACATCGATATCAGTCGCGCTTTAGCCATCAACGCCTCGTTTGAAGTATCTTTGCAGTTTTGGTCTTATTTGGTTGAAAAAAATACGCTACCTATACCTAAAAATTTCATCAATGCTACCCCACATTTAAGCTTTGTTTGGGGCGATGCAGATGTAGATTTTTTACGCAAACGCTATGATTTACTTAAAGCGCACCACTTATTTCAGGATATAGAGTTTAGCGATGATCCAGAGATATTGAAAACCTGGATGCCACTTATTATGCAACAGCGTCATACTAATGAAAAATTGGCCGCTACACGCGTTAACTATGGCACTGACGTAGATTTTGGTGCCTTAACGCGCAATCTAGTCACAAATCTAGAAACTAAGAGTCAAGAATCTGAACATCACTTTAAGCTTGCCCTTCATACAGAAGTTAAAAGCTTAAAACAGCTAAAAAATGGCCGCTGGCAAGTACGCGTAAAAGATATAATTAGCAAAAAAATAACAATAATCAATGCAGGCTTTGTATTTTTGGGCGCGGGTGGTGGTGCATTGAAGTTACTACAAAAATCAGGGGTGCCAGAAAGTCGCGGTTATGGCGGCTTCCCAGTGAGCGGGCAATGGCTGGTTTGTAACAATCAGGAAGTGATTCAAAAACACAACAGCAAAGTGTACGGTAAGGCCGCCATAGGCGCGCCACCTATGTCTGTACCACATCTAGACACTCGCATCATTAACGGCAAACCAGCCCTGCTCTTTGGTCCTTATGCTGGATTTACTACCAAATTTTTAAATAAGGGCTCTTATTTAGATTTAATTAAATCAGTAAAACCAAGCAATATGAAGCCTATGCTTAGTGCGGGCCGACATAATATTGATTTAACTCGCTATTTAATAGGTGAAGCATTACAAAATCATTCTTCGCGTGTGATTACTTTGCGCCAGTTTTATCCAGAGGCAGTAGAGGCAGACTGGCATCTGGAAAATGCCGGGAAACGCGTTCAAATCATCAAAAAATGTGATGAAAAAGGCGGTAAGCTTGAATTTGGTACTGAGATTGTCGCCGCACAGGATGGCTCTATTGCGGCCCTATTAGGGGCATCGCCAGGTGCTTCAGTGGCAGTACAAGCCATGATTAATGTGATTGAACAGTGCTTCAGTACTCAAATGCAAACTAACGCTTGGCAACAAAAAATGAAAGCGCTGGTGCCAAGTTATGGGGAATCGTTAATCAATGATGCGAAATTGTCGCAAACAGTTCGTCAAAGAACTTTGAAAACACTGAAACTCTCGTAAATAAGAGCGATTTTTAAAGCGCTCTTATTTCAGTGTTATCAAATTAAGCGCATAGCGCTAAATAGCTATATTAGCCAAACTACGTTGACGCCTAGCTTCGTACAAACAAATACCACTGGCTACACTCACGTTTAAACTCTCAACAGAACCAAACATTGGAATCGTTACTAAAGCATCACATGTTTCTGCGGTTAATCTGCGAATACCATCACCTTCAGCCCCCAAAACAATTGCAATCGGCCCATCTAGCTTTGTGTTTAATAGGCTACTTGGTGCGTCCATCGTTGTTCCAATTACAAACACCCCAGCCTCTTTAAGCTCGCGAATTGTTCTAGCCAAGTTAGTGACAGCAATAAATGGTACTGTCTCAGCTGCACCGCACGCCACTTTGCGGACAGTGGCATTTAAGCCTACTGCACGATCTTTCGGGGCAATCACCGCATGCACACCCATTGCATCGGCCACACGTAAACAGGCACCTAGGTTATGCGGGTCTTCAACACCATCTAGAATCAAAAAGAATGGTGGTTCAGTTAGATCAGACTCCAGGATATCGTGAATATCTTTGTACGGGATTGGCGTATCTACTACACGTGCAATCACTCCTTGATGACGACCATTCATGCCAGCCATGCCATCTAAACGGCTACGCTCTACCTCCATAGTGCGCACGCCTGAACTTTCCGCCATTTTAAGCAAATCTTTCATACGCGCATCCATGCGGTCGCGGTCAATCAAAATCTCTTGCACACTTGCGCTGTGTTGGCGTAAACGGCTTAATACGGCATGAAAGCCAAATAAAATACGTGCATCACTCATTTCTTTACCTTAAATTCATTTTTTGGTTAATTTTTTAAATACTGACATTACAATTTAGCACTAACGCTTAGTCGTCTTTTTTGTCGATTTTTTTGATTTAGTTGGTTTTGGCGGGTTCTTACCACCATTTTGGTTTGAACCTTTTGACTTAGGTTTGGAACCCAACGTCAATTTACCACCGGTACTTTTTTTATTTGAACTGCCTGGTTTACTGGAAGATGCTGATTTTTTGGCAGGCTTGATTCCAAAGCCATCGTCAAACTTAGCACTGGATTTTACAGTAGATTGAGCATTACTACGCCTTTTAAAACCATCATCAAGCGTAATTTTTGAATCATCAGAATTTAGATCAGAATCATCGCCTACCGATTTGTTTTTATTCACTAAAGTAAAGTCTATTTTAGTGGTTTCTAAATCTACACGTACCACTTTTATGGTTAATCTATCGCCTAAACGATAACGCACGCCAGTGCGCTCTCCAGCCATTTCGTGGCGCGTTTTGTCGTAATGGAAGTAATCATTACCTAGCTCTGTCACATGCAACAAACCTTCTACATAAACGCCATCTAATGCCACAAATAGGCCAAAGCTAGTCACACCGGCGACAGTACCTTCAAAGACTTCGCCGATTTTATCTTGCATGTAAAAACATTTGAGCCAATTAGTGACATCACGCGTAGCATCATCTGCACGGCGCTCTGTCATTGAACACTGAATACCTAAAGCACTCCAATCCCCTGCCTTATACTTGTCACCATTAAGCACAGCTTTAATAGCACGATGAATAAGCAAATCAGGATAACGGCGGATCGGTGAGGTGAAATGAGCATAAGCTTCATACGCCAAACCAAAGTGACCGACATTATCTGGGCTGTACACAGCTTGCATCATCGAGCGCAATAACACTGTTTGTAGCAACTGTGCATCTGGGCGCTCTTTGATTTTTGCTAATAGTTTGCCATAGTCTTTAGCATGCGGTGTATCGCCACCGCCAACGCCAAAGCCAAACTCACCCATAAATGCACGCAGTAGCTCAAGCTTTTCAGGGGTTGGGCCTTCATGGATACGATACAAGGCAGGATGTTCATGGCTTTTCAAAAAGTTAGCAGCGCACACATTGGCGGCTAACATACACTCCTCAATTAATCTATGAGCCTCATTACGTGTAACCGGCACAATCTGCTCTATTTTTCCTTGGTCATTGAATATCATCATTGTTTCTGATGACTCAAATTCAATAGCACCACGTTTTTCGCGCTGTGCAAGCATTAACTTGTACACGCTTTGCAAATGTTGCAAATGCGGCATCAACCAAGTGTATTCAGTGGCTAATTCGCCTTGTGGATTTTGTAATATTTCGTGTACTTGCGTGTAAGTCATACGAGCCTGCGAGCGCATGACTGATGGGTAAAAATTATATTGTTTTACAATTCCCAAACCATCCACCTGCATGTCGCATATCATACAGAGACGCTCAACGTCGGGATTCAATGAGCATAAACCGTTAGAAAGCGCTTCAGGTAACATTGGTATCACTCGGCGTGGAAAATACACAGAATTACCACGTTCAAACGCACCTTTGTCTAAAGCATCGTTAGGTTTCACGTAAAAACTTACGTCTGCAATCGCTACAACCAAGCGCCAGCCTTTGCCTTGCGGCTCTGCATAAACGGCATCATCAAAGTCGCGAGCAGTTTCACCATCAATGGTAATCAAAGGCATTTCACGACAATCAATACGGCCTTTAAAGTCAGCAGGTTGTACTAATCTAGGATAACCTTCAGCAAGTTGCACCGCTTCTTTGGTAAATTCATGTGGAAGGTTGTGCTTACGCAACGCAATTTCTATCTCCATGCCACTATCTGCATAATTGCCGAGGATTTCAACCACTTTTCCCATAGGCTGCGCATGTGATGAAGGCTGCTCGGTGAGTTCCACCATGACTACCTGACCGGATTTAGCATTCATATCCAAATGATATGGGATCAATATATCCTGATTGATGCGCTTATCTTCAGCTGCCACGATAGTCACACCGCTAGTACGTATCACGCGGCCAACTAATTTTTGCGTACGTCGCTCCAGCACTTCTACCAGCTTGCCCTCAGGACGCCCCCTTCTGTCCAATCCGCTCATACGTACAATCGCACGATCACCATGCATCACTTGCGACATTTCTTTAGGGCTTAAAAATAAGTCTTCACCATTTAATTTGGTTTTATCATCAGGAATTAAAAACCCAAACCCATCCGGATGACCTTGAACTACGCCAGATATCAAATCAAGTTTATCCGCGATACATAACGCACCTTTCCTGTTCTTGATAATCTGACCTTCACGCTCCATCGCATTCAGGCGCTTATTAAATATCTCGCGCTCATCATCACTAATCTCCAGCAATAGATACAACTGTTCTACGCTCAATGGAATGCCTTGATCACTCATAGTTGATAATATAAGCTCACGGCTTGGAAGCGGTGTTTCATAACGACTCGCTTCACGATCCGCATGTGGGTCGCTATTTCTTTTGTTTTGTTTATTGCTGTTTTGATTGCTATTTTTTGTCATTGACAAGACATACCTTTATTATAAAATTTAATGCCATTTTTATTGTTATGGCTTAAAATTGACTTTAAAACATGACGATAGTCATTATATTCAATCTGAGCCCAGATGGCGGAATTGGTAGACGCGCTAGTTTCAGGTACTAGTATCGCAAGATGTGGAGGTTCGAGTCCTCTTCCGGGCACCATCAGATTAAAAACTAAATTACAGCACTTTTAAAATAGCTTGAAATTTAATTGTATTTTTGTCACGTACTGATGTAGCTACAACTACATACATCGTTAAGTTTCGGCACATGCATTACTATAGCACCTTAAATAGCACTTAATCCTTCGTCAAAAACACATGAGAATTTAGCACTTACAAGTATTGCTAACGACGGCCGTTGTCATGCAAAAACTTTAGGTAATTTAACCTAACACACCAAATTCTGAACGATCTCGTAAAACCTCATTAACTAAATCCACACCTATTTTTTCCGCACCGCTAGAAAACCCATAGACCATTACCATATCGCTTAATATGTTAATGCTTCTAGGAATTCCCTTACTGGACTCCGCAATACGCTCTATAGCGCGCTGAGTAAATAAACGTTCTTGACGCCCTGCAACTTTCAAGCGATGCTCAATGTATTTGGCAACCTCAAATGGTTGTAAAGGTGGAATAAAAAAATCCACAGCGACACGCTGAAAGAATTGTTGTAAATCAGGCCTGCGAAGTAGCTCTCTTAATTGTGGCTGCCCAACTAATACAACTTGCAACATCTGATCTTTGTCTGCATTGATATTAGACAACATGCGCAAAGACTCAAGAGCTGCGGGGCTCAAATTCTGAGCCTCATCAATAATCAGGACAACTCTGCGACCAGCGACATAGCTGGAAATCAAAAATTGCTGAAAAGCATCAAAAAGTGCGATTTCTGATAGACCTTGATAGGGCTGTTCAAAGGCCAGCATAATCCAACCTAACAGGTCATCAGCTTTTTGGTGTGTGTTATAGACGATACCCACTAGAACATCAACATCAACGTTATTGAGCAAATGACGCACCAACGTCGTTTTTCCGCAGCCGATTTCTCCACAAACCACAGTAAAACCTGCGCGATTTGCAATACCATACTCAAGCATAGCGTAAGCCATACTGTGCCTATGTCCAAAAAATAAGAAATCTGGATCAGGCTGAATAGAAAATGGTTTTTCTGTCAGTCCGTAAAATGCTTCATACATATTTATAACGCCTTATTGATATTTCGGTATTTTAAGAGTCTTTTGAAGATTATCACTTTAATTAAAAGAATATCTACTACTTAATCAGGTAACTTAAGCCATTCCAATGAAGTAATTTTTTCATCTTAGCTTGAACTCCTGTAATTTTGAATTGTAATTGCTGATGCTCTAGTTGTTTTTTTAATAACAGTAACAATCCAAAAAAACCGAACCCAAGATATTCTGCATGTGTAAGATCTACTTCTACATTTTTATTTAGCGAACTAGCCTGCCTGATAAGCTCTCGTATTTTTGGCGAGATTGGATCTAAAACCACACCAGAAATCACTAGCTTACAATCTACCCCATCAGAATTCAAATTCACTGTGCTTATATTTGATAGTTTCTGTAAACGTTTTCTGTTAAAACATAACCACAATGCATGAGGAAGTATTTTTTCCTGAAGTAAACGTAGAAAAAACCAACCATCCCCCCAATAGCGCCTCCATAGCTGTGGCTCTTCTTTAATACGCCACAACCACTCAAGCCCTAGTTTTTGAAAAATTACTGGCGCCCTTTTAAGTCGTTTTGCCTCAAAATTAACTACTGCTCCAAGATGACTCACTAAAGACACTTTAATTTTATTTAGATTTTTAACAATCCATGCTTGGCCTTTTTTTGCGCCTAAAGCCACAACTAAAAAATCTGCTGAGCTCAAATTAATATGATCAATAATTGATGATGTACTCATTTCATCAATAGAGCCAAACCCTGGTGAATAGTTGCCAACACAGGTTAAGCCAGTTGATTTTTCGTTGATTCTCCTGCTTGCCTCAGCACCCGCACCATCTGGCCCTCCAAAGAAATAAACCGCCATTTTTCTATGTGTGTCCTGACCGAGTGCTTCAAACAAAGTTGACCCAGCCACCCTCTCTCGAATCGGAATACCGAGTAGTATGGCTACCCATACTATTGGCGCTCCGTCAGCAATCACAATGTTGCTCTGAATTACTGAGTCGCGAAAGGCTGCATCATCTTGAGCCAGTGCTAAAAAGTTAAGATTAGGAGTAGTCAAAAAACAGGATGTTTTATTTAGTCTGGCATCATGCAAACGATTTATTGTCTGCGTCAAATCAATGGCATCAAAAGGCAAACCAGCTATACAGTATATTTCACGATTAAAATCATCCATTACTTAAACCTCATCTCTTTCTGTTTTATTCCAGGTTTTTTGTCGTTTAAACAAAAACTTTACATAATGAGGAATTTTTAATATTACATAAACCGGTACTAGCAGCAATGAAGATAAAGAAATGATATTTCTACCCCAACCCACCCAGGCAATGGCGATAGCAAAAGCTAAAAGAGACACTCCTGCGAGCGTAATTTGAAAGGCTAAGTGTGCAAAATCAAATAATGTAGCGATTACTCCTGTTGCAACGGCATAACCGAACAGCAACATTACAAGCAAAGCCAATGGTGGTACAGAAAGATCCAGAGCCATGGCTAATAAGTTTTTATTAAACTTGGCAATACCATGCATAAATAACCTTGGCGCTTCAGAAAGTATCATTGCTAGATGACCGTGTTCCCAACGTGTACTTTGACCGGCTTGCACTTCAGTTGCTACAGGAAAATAGCTGGTGACTTTAGCATTTAAATAGAATAACGGTGGTGTACCTGCTACGGAAAGATCAATTCCAAGCTTCATATCTTCGACGATATTCCCATTGGCTAAATCTGCATTTGCAATTATGTTCCATGGGAAAGCCATGCCGGTACCCATTAACTGGCATGGTAAACCTATGTTCGCGTAGCCAAGTGGACGCACTAGATTTTTTACGCACCAAGCAAATACTGCGATACTAGATTTAAGGTTAGCGGCTTTTGCATACATTAGATATAGGGCCTGTACTGGCCTTCCTTGATTTAGTGCATAAGCAGCAAGTGGCTTCAGTGTATTGGCGTCTAAAATACAATCAGCATCAATAATTACAACTACATCCAGCGGATTTTTAGACAGGTAGCGAATACCAAAATCCAATGCAAAACCTTTTCCCCGTTTAGTTGTATCATGGCGCTCAATAACCTCGGCACCATTTGCAGTTGCAATTTCAGCGGTATCGTCATCACAGTTATCTGCAACGACAAGCAGGCGATCAGTTGATTTTAACTGCGGCCTTATAGAGTTTAGGGTAGCTATAATTCCTGAAGACTCATTATGGGCGGGTATTAATACCGCGATATGCATATCTTCAGAGATAGTAAAAATGTTACGTCGTTGAGGTAAGCATGCCGCTAAGACTTGCACAAACACAACTAAAGCTGGAATGAGCAATATCACTGCTACCACTACGAGTAAGCACTCAATTAAGCTCATCTTGCACTTTCACGGAACAAAACTGCCAACTTTTCTGCTTCGGTCTCAATATCATGCCTCTGCCTTACCCTCGCGTAGGCGTTATCCCCCATGTCCTTTAGCTGCTGCATCGGTGTACTCAGCAATTGTTCGATGGCAAGTGAGAGTTCTGCAACTGAACCTGCTGGAACCAGCCAACCATTCTGTCCATTTATGACCAATTCCGGGATTCCTGCAACGTAAGTGCTTATTACAGGGCGTCTCAATGCCATTGCTTCCATAATCACGACTGGAAGACCCTCGGCAAAGCTTGGTAGCACCATAACATCTGCAGCTAATATTTCATCCCGTACTTGTTTGCTACTAATCCAGCCTGTGATTTTCACATTGTCACTTAAATCATAAATACGAACCATCCGCTCGACTTCCGAACGCATTTCCCCATCTCCAGCAAGCAACAACTCAAATTCAAGGCCTTTTTCCTTCAAATTTCGACATGCTTCTAACAACAGCAATTGTCCTTTTTGCTCACACAACCTACCTACACATATCAAACGTGCTATTTTAGGTAAATATGTTTTCTCTGTCAGAGCAGGTGCAACATCGTAAAATGATTGTTCAAGACCACAATGAACAACTTTTACTTTATGCCAGTACCCGTATTCCAACCAACGAAACAATTGACTACGCCCATAAGAGCTAATTGCTACAACAAAGGCAGCGTGTTTAATTTTTTCTGCTAGTTTAAGTGCCTGTGGTTTATCGAACTCTTCAGGTCCGTGGACCGTAAAGCTGTAAGGTGGCCCGCCTAGTGCATGTGCCAACATAACCACCTCAGTTGAATTACTACCAAAATGAGCATGTACATGCTTAGCACCAAAAGATTTCATCCAAACGGCGATTTGGCAGGCTTCAGCAAAATATACAATGTGGTAAGGTAATGGCCTTTCAGCATGCCAACCCATTTTCAAAGCTAGTTTAAATGCTAGAAAGAATTTTAATGGGCTTGAAACAAGTGTTTTTAGGATAGATAACAGCATTCTCAGCATACCGTCATCCAATACATACTGTGTATTAGTCCGTTCACTCAAATCATCTGGGTCAACTAATACATCGTTCAAACCCCTTAGCGCAATGCGCTGAACCTTCATACCTAAACGCTCTAACGCAAGTATTTCACGGCGGATAAAGCTGTGACTAACCTTGGGATATTGGTTAATAAAATAGGTAACGTTCATCAGTTCTCACTCAACATTAATGGGATATGTATGGTCATAATTTTTTTAATCTAATATTTTGGCTGGAATACCAACGGCTGTTTTACCTGCTGGTACATCTTGCATTACCACAGCATTAGCTCCTATACTTGCGTGATCACCTATTTTTATATTGCCAAGTATCTTTGCGCCAGCACCTATGTCTACATGCCCACCAATGCTGGGGGGACCGAGCTCACCTTTTTTTCCAATTGTTACTTGTTGAAATATCAGGCAATTTGGCCCAATTTTTACTTCAGGATGAATAACAATACCATTTGGGTGTGGTATTAATAAACCACCTTCAATATGACAATTTAAAGGGATATCTGTACCAGTTATTACAGTCCAGAATCGGTATCTCAATACAGCAACTTTCCTTAATATGACTCGAATAACAATATTTGAAGAAAGTGAAAATTTTTGGTAGTCACGAATACTAGCCATTAAAGAGCGGGAAGGTGCCCACTGAAAGAATGCTTTATACTCACGTGACCAATCAGGAGTTTCAGATGAAACAATAATTGAATCGTCACTAATTTTAGTCATAAATTCTTACCCGTGATAGACGTATTCTAAATTAACAAAAACTGTTTAATTAACAACGACCATTCCATAGTTTAGGATACCTATCTTCAAGAAGCTTAGCCCTTTGTTCAGCCACTTTCTTCCAAGTAAACTCCTGCGCACGCACCTTAGCCTTCTCTCCTAATTCTAATCTTTTTTGTTTGTTTTCAGCTATATCTCTTATCGCCTCAGCCCAGGCATCAATATCCATATCTGGCAACACCACACCATTAATACCATCCTGAACAATTGCTCCAGCTCCCATTGCCGTCACTAGCGGAGGAATTCCGTGTGCCATTGCCTCATAAGTGACCATTGGACCGCCCTCTTCCAAGCTAGGAAAAACAAAAACATCTGCTTGACTGAATATTTTCCCTATATCTTTTGTGTATGTAATATGGCGGACACTCTTGCCTTTTAACTCATTTGCAAAAGCAGATTGTATGTCTTCGTCAACGGCGCCGCAAAGTAGCAACTCACCATCAATATCCGCTCTTTTCCATGCTTCTAAAAGCAAAGGAATCCCCTTGCGTAAACATAAAGTACCTACAAATAAAAAAACTGGTTTTAAATTTTTGTGTTGCACTGAATGTGTAAGTTTAAATCTCTCTGGCTCCCAACCGTAGCTGCTTGAAAGTAATTTTTCTGGTGGTACACCATTTTCCAGCATTGAGTTTCTTACCATAGGACTTGGACAAAATATTGCATCGGCTATCTCAAGCTTTCTATCTTCGGCGGCAATGTCCTCATCAGTAATTGAGGATTTAGACTCAACACCCCAAATCTGTTCTGCATTTTTTAAAATGCTACGAGAAGTTGCTCTATGGCAATTAATTCTTTCAATAACAATTTTTGTTCCATTTTTATGGAACTGCTCAAAAATATCGACTGATAGACCGGCCCAAAGATAAACTACAGGCGCAAACATCTCAGCTTTAAAAAATTCGCTTTCCGCTAGGCTTCTTGGCTCATCTTTATGTTTCAACCGATAAACTAAGCTTTTTTTCAGTCCAGTAATAGTTGGCTGAAGCCAAGGATAATTAATATTTTTTTCCGCACTGGCCACTGTTAACTTAACCATTCGGCCACCTTCTTGCCAAAAACGGCATAAGGAAAGTGGTACATGGCTATTTCCAAGATTCGAAGCATGATAGCCGAACAAAATCGGTAGGTAATTCATTGTTAATCCTGTAAATACTAATTTTTATTATTCTGACACTACAATTTCTATGAGTGATTGCGCATCCAAATAAAGCAAGGACTCTATATGCAGATTTACATATTGAATCTTATTGTTCATTTAAGCGCGAAAGCAAAAGCTGAGTCCGCTTACGCCCTACTGCAGACCATAAATATTCTGTAGCCTTAACATGAGCATTCTTAGATAAATTTTTCCGCAAACTAACATCTTCAGAGACCTTATTCAGGGCTTCTACCCATGACTTTTCATCATTAGGATTTATTACATACCCCTCTTTACCGTGCTCTATGATTCCACCACTACCCATAGGGCTAACTATGCAAGGCAAGGCCGCACCAAGTGCTAAATAAGTGACTAACGGGCTACCTTCTTCAAAACTTGGTAACAAAAACACATCCGCTTCTTTGTATACAGACTTTAAGTCTTTAACATAGGGAACATGTTCAATATCAGATCGTTTTAAATACGGTTCTATAATATGCCGAACTTCAGGATGTATATCGCCTACCAGCTTTAACTTGCCTTTAACATTAGATTTACACCAATAATCTAATATTAGGTGAGGTCCTTTACGTACGCCTATACTACCGACGAATATGGCTGTTATTTCAGCATTTTGTGAGCGTGCCATCATTACGTCGGGTGAAAAAATGTCGCTTTCACGAAGCCCATAACTGGATTTCAATATTTTACTTGGCGGGGTGTTTGCCGCGATTAATGAGTTTGTAACAGCAGGACTGCAAGAAAAAACAAAATCCGCTAACTCTAATTTTGAAGACTCTACAATTCCATCTTGAAGTGTAATGCCGTGAATAGGTTGCAATCCTAATCTCGCATATTCTGCATCTAATATAGGCTTGCTAGTAGCTTGATGAGTATTAACGCTCTCCATGACGATTATATGTTTACGTCTGTGTAAATTTCTGTACAAATCAAGTGAAGCTGCTGGCCAGAGGTAGGCTATGTCAGAATCACTAATGGAGCGTGAAAATCGAAATTCGGATATTTTTTTTAATTGTGGATCAGTCAACAGCCTGTATGCAATTGACTTTGACCAAATAGGAAATGCATTACGGTAAAAAGATTTAGATAAATCTTTTCCTGATGTGATTCCCATCAAACTAACCTTTGTGCTATCTGTTTGCATTGCTTCAATGATAGAAAGCGCCGCATAGGCTATGCCTGTAATATGGAAATAATTAGGGTAAAAGGCAGCGATGTTCATGACGATTTTTATCTTAGATAATATTATTTATATTCAATTAATTGTGCCGTCCTACTTGTAAATCGTAAGTAGTGAAAATGTAACTGGCCATATACTTCAGCAAACTTACCTAGTAGATTAAAACTGGCTATCTTCCATGGATATGGCTTTGATTCTTTTATATTTTTAAACGCCAACCGAACTAATTGTAAAGGATAGACTAAAGCAATAATCATGGTGCATAGCCAACAAAAAATGCCAACTAATAGCGCAAAAACAGGAATCACTAAACCCCAGATCAAAGAACGTCTAGATTCTTTGACCCAATGCCGTTCAGGTGGTGAGCCATGTAAATATGCACCTTCAGCAAATGCATAACCGCTGCGTACATTTCGCTTCCACCATTGGCTAAATTTAGTGATTGCAGCATCATGCAAAGTCATTTCACTGCCCAATCGCCAAATTTTCCAACCATTTTTTCTCAATCGTACGCATAGCTCAGGCTCTTCACCTGCAATTAATTGATTTCGATATCCGCCTACATCAAGAAAAGCTTTTACCCTCATCAAGGCATCTCCGCCACATGCTTTCGCATCGCCAATTGGCGTATCCCATTCTGCATCACACATTAAATTAAAAATTGAATGCTCAGGATAACGTTCTCTACGCCGACCGCAAACGACAGCGTACTGATGATTAGCATCAAGAAAATTTACCGCATCTGCAAGCCATGTCGAGACCACCTCACAGTCACCATCCACAAATTGCACATATTCAATTTCTTGAGAAACCTCAATTAAACGCTGAAAACCTTCATTTCTAGCACGTGCTGCAGTAAATGGTATATTCAAATCAAGCTTAACCACTTCAGCTCCAAGCGCAGAGGCACTCGCTACAGAATTATCCGTTGAGCCTGAATCAACATAGACAACGAAATTAGTTTGATTGGTCAATGATGCCAGGCAAAGCTTTAGGCGCTCACCTTCATTGCGGCCTATCACCACAACTCCAACACGTGAACTGATGTTTAAGTCAAACAGCATCGTGATCCAATCGAGTTTTAATTACAGCAGGTACACCTACCGCAATTGAATTGTCGGGCACATCGCAAATCACCACAGCATTTGCACCAATCACCACGTTATTGCCTATTTTAATATCTCCCAATACCTTCGCCCCTGCACCAATATCTACGTTATTGCCTATAACAGGAGCTACAATATTTTCTACATTCTTTAATCCAACTACTACTCCATTACGAATCCTGCAATTGTCACCAAATTTAGCGTATCCACTCACAACAATTCCGCCAAAATGGTCAATAATAAAATTACGACCAACCTCAACTTCACATGGAAGCTCAATACCGGTGATAATTTGGATGAATTTATAAAAAATTTTATAAATAAGAGAAAATATTTTGCGTAATATGGCAGGACGAACCTGATAACGCCAGCGACCAAAGCGATATATCACCATCACCCAAAAGCCCTGAGCCCCCCAATCGCCTTTGTAAGTTTTTAAATCATCACTTAGATTATTAAACATGAATATAACCCTAGCGAGTTCCTTTTGTACCTAGACTGGTACGGAAAAATGTTTTCCATACAAACCATGAGTGATTAACATAGGTCATCAGCTTATCTAATGGCTCCAACCTTAATATATTCCTGAAAACCTGAAGGATATTCACTAATGTAGTTAAAAATAGATGTGACAGTACACCGAAAACCCCGTGATTCTTACGAAAGTAAAGCAATTCACTCTCAATTTGTAGTGATTTAATTTGTCTACCATGCGTTGAGATTTCACTGTCAGATTTAGCACTTTCGCCACCGAGATGGATAACAGGCTCAGGATAATATGTAATATCCCATCCAGCTTTTTTAGTGGCATAGCAATGGTCTACTTCTTCGCAATACATGAAATAAAGGGGATCAAAAAAACCTACTTGGTCGATTACCTCTTTACGCACTAGATAATAGCAGCCTGGTACCCAGTCACAATTCTTAACCGAATCATGATCCCAATTCATGTCGTCGACCATTTGTACATTTTGAAAAAAACGTTTTAAGCCAGTAGTCTGTAAAAAAATACGCCATGGCGTTGGAAAGTATCGACAAGAAGGCTGTAAATCACCTTTTTCACCTATTAATTTGACACCAAGAATGCCGCACTTAGGGTGAGTATCCATATAGGCGACTGTGTTAGCAATCACATTTGCATCAACAAAAGCATCAGTGTTTAACAACAATACATATCGACCAGTGATGAAAGGTAAAGCTTGATTGTTGGCCCGACCAAAACCCACATTTACTTTATTTTCTATTAGTGGAATATGGGGGAAAGCATCACGAATCACCTCAACAGAGTTATCTCTAGAAGCGTTGTCAATGATGAATACTTCCATTTGAAGATTGTGTTCAGATGCAAACAAATGCTGCAATGACCTCTTTGTAATCTCCGCAGTGTTATAGCTCACAAGAACGACTGAAATATCCATTATTTTTCTTTAATTAAGCGAAAGTAAGTACAGTTTTTATTGTATAAATTAATATTTATTACTTGATAAATTTAACCTTTGGCCTAAAAAAAAGTAAGCCGCTAAACAATGATAATGTAGTTTTCACTGGCACTTTTCTTGTAATAATTTGCCATGCATTTTTGAAAAACCAAAGCCATATTCTTGCAAGCTTTTTAATAAATGATCTATCTGACAATCTGATAGTGGCAAAGTGATTTCTGACATAATATCCATGCTTTAACATATCAACTTTTGAGGTAAACGGATCAAAGTTTGGCTTTTGATAATGTACGATAATGCTTTTAATCACACAGTAACATTTTCTAGAGCGTGCTACCCGAGATGTAAACTCCAAATCTTCTTCATACATAAAAAACTCTTCCATAGGAAGCCCAAAATCCAATATCGACTGAGAAGAAACTAAACAGCCAATCCAAGTAGCAGCGATGACAGGTACACAACCGTCTTGTAAAACAGAGCCATACCACTTATTTGCCTCATCAGCTGCTGGAGACATATAAACCTGCCTGTCAGGATTAACGACAACCGAACCTAAAAATCCTGTTTTTGATGAATCAAAGTGTTTGCATTTAGCCATTTCTTCTAGGGCATTAAGTTCAGGTACTGCATCATCATCCAACAGCCATGACCATTGATGACCTTTAGCGATGGACATTCTCATCCCACTAGTAAAACCACCAGCACTGCCTACATTGCCTTGCTGATGTACAGTAATGCCAGTTTGTTGCTTCAGCCACTCTAAAATACTTGGACTTGTTCCCTGAAATATCACAATAATTTCATCAGGTTTTCTTGTTTGATTTTTTAAATTACTGATGACATTCTTTAAATCTTCCTCTCTAGAAAAAGCGAGAACTATTGCTGCAACTGACTCAACTCTTTTTTCTATATCACTCATTTTACGTTTTCCTAGTTTTTAGATATTTATAAAACATTAAGCAAGTTAAATGCCAGCTTTAATACTCTCGTATGCCATGATAAATAGTTTTGAGAAACCGTAGCCTAGAAATAGCGCTGGTAAAGTGATTAACTCTAGTTTCCAATCAAGCAGTCTGTTTTTCTTCAAAAAGTACCAAGTAAGAGGAAGTGTGATTAGAATACTTAGTACAATTACGTACAATGCACCGACCATACCAAAGTAATGATAAGCGGGAACTAATAATGTAAATAAGCCTATCAACTGCAATACATTCATAGGAACGGAAAGCTTAGGCTTACCAACGGCTAAATAGCACTGTTCAGCGATAATAGTTCTTGATCCAAGTATCCACAACGATAATATTTCGATCATGTACTTGGCACCATCGTAGCGACTATCATACAAAATCTCGATAATTACATGTCCAGTATTGTACAAAAAACCACAGAGAAACAAGGTTACAACATCAAAAGGCAGTCGAAATTTATAATGAACTTTAATTAACTCATCTGGGTTCTCTCGATGCACTTTACTTAACACCGGTAGCACAACAGCTGAGGCCCATCTTGTCATCACATCTTGCAAGGCGTTCGTTAAAAATATGGCTATCGTATAAATACCCAGCAATTGCGAACTGATTAAACCAGCCAGTATTAATTTATCACTATTTCTGACAAAGAATCCCATCACAGTAGTGAGTAAAATCCATTTACCAAAACCGAACAACTCTTTAAATGCACTTGTTTCCCAAGCAAATTTATTATTTACACCAGGCAATACAAAATGGCTGGCCATTGTTTTTGACAACGCCCCGACTAGAGTACCAATAACCAACGCCCATATAGTTTGGTGTATGAGTGCAAAAATGATCATTGTGATTAAACCGATTAACTGACTTCCAAGCTCAATTATCGTCAGCTTACCAAGTGCCATATGCCTACTCGCGGTAGGTAATTTAGTGGATTCAAAACCTGAAATAAATGCCGTTAATGAAAGCACGGCAATAATCGCCGGTAGGCTGGTGTCTGCGTATGCACTACCTAGAGGAATTAATCCTAATTGATTAGCAAAATATAGTCCTGCACTAATGCACAGTGCAAAGACTAGTATCAGCTTGCCTCGAAGGATTTGCAGCACCCATGCGGTATCAAGAAAAATTCGTTCATCGCCACGGTTGCTTTGAATGATATTGTGATGAATACCAAAGTATGAGCAGAGATTAAGACCGACAATTAACGTATTCGCTACAGCCATCACGCCAAACATTTCGGGAACTAGCAGTCTAGTCATAATTAAATTACTGACTAAACGTAAAACCTGACCACCAACTTGTCCGCCAAAAACCCAAAAACTTGAACGAATAATTAACTGACGCACTGAAGGGCCTTTTTGATTATATATAAATTTATTATAGGTTATTCCGTTGATTTTGTTACCGAATATTTATTGGAATAACATTGTTTTATAATAAATTACGGTAAAATAATGTGAAGTGCTTAGGGGAATATACGCAAAAAGGGAAGATTTCGGAAATGAAGTCAAAACTTATCAAATACAGTTGTATATCCCTAGGAGTGCAACTTTTAATTACGAATAGATTCGTTCAAACAATTCGGCACTGACTATTTTGGCCTCTTGTAACCCCACCCATAGCGGTAAACGCAACAATCGGTCAGACAAATCTTCAGTCACTGGAAGCGAGCCATGCGTGCGGCAAAACTTAAGCCCCGCAGGAGAGTTATGTAAAGGAACATAATGGAACACTGTATTGATATTTTTTCTCTTCAAGCGATTAATCACATCTGTTCGCTCCTCAAGTGAGTTGAGCAATATGTAATACATGTGTGCATTATGTTGAGTATGCTCAGGAACGATTTGGCGACGTAGCAAGCCACTGCTTTCCAACTCAGCCAGCTCATGATGATATTGTTGCCATATGTTCAGGCGCTCATTCGTGATCTCTTCAGCTTTTTGTAGTTGAGCCCATAAAAAAGCAGCAATTATTTCCCCAGGCAAATAAGAAGATCCGATATCTACCCATGTATATTTATCAACTTCACCTCTAAAAAAACGGCTGCGGTTAGTACCTTTTTCACGTATAACCTCAGCACGCTCAAGAAATCTTTCATCGTTAATCAGCAAAGCACCACCTTCACCAGAGATCAAGTTTTTCGTCTCATGGAACGAAAGTGCTCCAAGATGCCCAATTGACCCTAACGCCCTACCCTTGTAAGTGGACATAATGCCTTGCGCGGTATCTTCAATCACTAAAAGATTGTATCTATCCGCGATATCCATAATCACATCCATTTCACAGCCTACACCTGCGTAATGGACGGGAACAATTGCTTTGGTCTTAGATGTGATTGCGGCTTCAATTAAATTTTCGTTGATATTTAATGTATCTGGCCTAATATCTACAAATACAGGTACGCCACCACGCAATACAAAAGCGTTGGCCGTTGATACGAAAGTATAAGAAGGCATAATAACTTCATCGCCTGGCTGTATGTCAGCAAGTATTGCCGCCATCTCTAGTGCTGCAGTACAAGAGTGAGTTAATAAAGCTTTTTTGGCAGACGTGTTATTCTCTAACCATTCATGGCATTTTTTTGTGAATACGCCATCACCAGCAAGCTTTCTATTTGCATGTGCTTGATCTATGTATATGTATTCATTGCCTGTTAAGTAAGGCTTATTAAATGGAATTGCCATCTATAAAAGACTTTCAATAATTGATTAAAATGTTCGTTATACCCACTTAAAAACTAACCTAGCATTTATCGTACCAATTTT
>JBKJUR010000064.1:0-81824 GCA_046590165.1 Methylotenera sp. | reverse complement strand
GTATCAGCACCTTCCCAAGGTTTTTCACCTGCATGTTTGCCTCCGCGGATGCACTTAACCACAGTATAGAGAAACAATAATTGACCTGCACCCAGCACAAATGCGCCAATTGAAGAGATCATGTTGAAATCAGCGAACTGCAATGCATAATCTGGAATCCTGCGCGGCATGCCAGCAAGCCCTGTGAAGTGCATGGGGAAGAAAGTAACATTGAAGGCGATGGTGGTCAGCCAGAAATGCCATTGACCTAATGTTTCGTCATACATGTGGCCCGTCCATTTTGGCAACCAGTAATACACGCCAGCCATGATACTCATGGCCGCGCCTGAAAATAATACATAGTGAAAATGTGCAACCACGTAATAGGTATCCTGCAATTGAATGTCAACTGGAACCACAGCCAGTACCAGCCCGCTAAAACCGCCTATGGTAAATAAACAAACCACCGCTACTGCAAACAGCATAGGCGTCTCGAATGTCATAGACCCGCGCCACATAGTCGCAATCCAGTTGAACACTTTTACACCCGTAGGTATTGCAATTAACATCGTGGTGTACATAAAGAACAACTGCGCTTCAACAGCCATGCCAACGGCAAACATATGATGTGCCCACACGACAAATGACAATATAGCGATGGAAGTGGTGGCATAGACCATGGAGTGGTAGCCAAACAAGGGCTTACGTGAGAAGGTTGGAATGATGGTAGACAATATGCCAAATGCCGGCAAAATCATAATGTACACTTCAGGATGCCCAAAGAACCAGAATATGTGTTGAAACATCACTGGGTCACCGCCGCCGGCAGCATCAAAGAAATGGGTACCAAAATGACGGTCGGTGAGCAGCATAGTCACTGCCGAAGCCAGTACCGGCATCACTGCAACTAGCAGGTAAGCGGTAATCAACCAAGTCCAGACAAACATCGGCATTTTCATTAAGGTCATACCAGGTGCGCGTAAATTAAGAATAGTAGTGATGATGTTAATGGAACCAATAATCGAAGACAGCCCCATGATATGTATCGCCAAGATGGTCATGTCATAACCAGGGCCGCCTTGTATGTAAAGTGGCGGATACATCGTCCAGCCACCTGAAACAGCGCCACCTGGCGCGAAAAACGAACCAAGCAACAACAGCGCCGCCATTGGCAGTAACCAAAAACTCCAGTTGTTAAGTCTAGGGAAAGCCATATCCGGCGCCCCTATCATCAAGGGAATCTGCCAATTCGCAAACCCGACAAAAGCCGGCATGATCGCCCCAAAAATCATGATGAGTCCATGCATAGTAGTTAATTGGTTAAATAGGTTAGGCTGGAAAAACTGCAGGCCAGGTTCAAATAACTCGGTACGAATAAGCATCGCCAGTGCACCAGCGAATAAAAACATGGCAAAGCTGAAACACAAATACAACGTGCCTATATCTTTGTGATTGGTAGTCGTCAGCCAGCGCATGATACCTGTAGGATGCGCATGCTCATGTGAGCTTAGGGCAATAGTCGTCATTTAGGTGCTCCTTTGCGTAGTGCGGCTATTTCAGTTGGCTGTATCACGTCACCAGTCTGATTACCCCAGCTGTTACGTTCATAAGTAATCACAGCAGCGACATCTAAGTCCGTTAATTGCTGTCCGATTGCTTGCATGGCAGTGCCAGAAATACCATTCATTAGAATATCAAGATGCTCATTTGTAGGCCCCATTACTACTTTGCCATCCTTCCAGAACCCTCGCTTAGCGAGTGGCGCGGTGATTTCAGCACCTGCAGCAAAAGGGGCACCATCGACTAATGGTGGGAACATTCCAGCCACACCAAGTCCATTAGCCTGATGGCAAATTGCACAGCGACTCAAATATATTTGCTCGCCATGTGTTTTAAGCTCAGCGAGTGTGTAAGTTTTACTGCTTGCCGCAGCCGTTTCAGCAAGGCTGGATTTTTGTGTTTTAAGCCAATCATCATATTTTTCAGGCGCTAGCGCCTCCACTACAATTGGCATAAAGCCATGACCAACACCGCACAGTTCTGCACATTGGCCACGATAAGTACCTGGCTTATCTACTTGAAACCATACTTCATGAATAAAACCTGGAACGGCATCTTGCTTAATGCCAAATTCTGGCACCCACCATGAATGGATGACATCTGTTGAAGTCAGCAATACGCGTACTTTTTTACCAGTAGGCACCACCAGTGGCTTATCAACCTCCAATAGATAATGCGCGCCTTTAGCAACCTTGTTATCAATCTGGTCTCGCGGTGTACCAAGATTGCTAACAAAATTAACACCCTCCCCAAGGTACTCGTATTCCCACACCCACTGGTGTCCAGTAACCTTAATATTCATATCCGCATGTTCAACATCTTTCATGGCCAGAACAGTTTTAGTGGTAGGGAATGCAATGCCAATCAGGATAAAAAATGGAATAATCGTCCATATAATTTCCAGCTTGACGTTTTTGTGAAATTGCACTGCTTGGTGTCCTGCGGCTTTTCTGTGTTTGAATAAGGCATAAAACATGAATCCAAACACAAAGACAAAAATGAACAGGCATACCAGCAATATCAGGGTATGTAAATCGTAAATCTGGTGTGCGATGGGAGTGGCAGGTAATTGCAAATTCAGTTTGTAGTCAGCATAAGCATTGCCAGTGAACAAGCCTAATACTGCTAGATTGAATATTGATTTTTTCATGCCAAAAATCCTCCCAGCCTAGGTGTCAACTGGCATGCCAGATCAAGGCGCTCTTCACTAGTCATATGGCGGCCAAACACAACTTCACGACCGTGTGATCTCAAAGCCAGCCGTCGGCAATAGCCATCAGGCATGCAATCTAGAACCACACGAGACCAATAGCCGCTAAGTTCAATGTGCACATCATGCTTTGGTTCATGCGTTTCAACGATAACTTTATCATCCTCAATACTAAGACTTTCGTAGTCATTTGAGTGAAGCAGAATATGATAAAAACTGTACCCAAGCGCTAGCAACTCTGCTCCTGCGAAAGGTAGAACCGGCCAAGCACCCATGAATAAAAAGATGAAGGAAATTACTAAGGATATAAAGGAAATGATGGAAAAAACAACTAAGGTAGCCGCTGGTGACAGGGAACAATTCGGTCTAGCGATTACTGTGTAATGTCCAGATGAAGCTACACCGCTGATATTAATCATGATATGCCTCTTTTTTTTCTCAGAAACGCTACGCTTACCACCCAAGCCAGCCTAACTGGTGCTTGCAACCGCGCAACAGTGCATTCTATGAAAACAACTTATAGACTTTAGACAACAACACTAAAATTTTAGTTCAATTAAATCAAGTTATAAAATATAGAGGAGCAACTGAAGGAATTAATATTAAAAATTCAATATTAATCAAATACTTAATTTACTACTAATCAGTACTTATATATGCTTTGACGACGTGATGTTAAGCGAAGGCTATTGAAACTTAGTATGAAAAGCCTTGAGTTAAGCAGCTATTTTGAAAGGTTATTTTGTGCAATAAAGCTTGTGGATAGAAGCTTCATGACTTTACTTACGGTTTTATCTACTCACTTTATTATGACAAAGTTTCTTTACTGCCGAGCAAAACATAGGTGTCGACAATACCTTTACCCTTGACTTCTACGCTAGCCTTCGCTGAAAACACATATGCATCTTCCAAAAGGGTCTTGGCATTTTGCGTCACCTGAATATTATTGGGCGCGCAAATATGCTCCATACGACTTGCCAAATTAACGGTATCACCCCATAGGTCATAGCTGAATTTGGCACTACCAATCACGCCAGCAACTACAGGACCGGCATTAATGCCTATGCGCATTTGTAAATCTAAGCCCGTTTTAACCGCCACCTCTTTTAATGCAGCATGCATTTCTAGCGCCATATCCGCGATACGATGTGCATGATCATCACAAACTACTGGTGCACCAGAAATCACCATATAGGCATCACCAATGGTCTTAATTTTTTCGACTTGGTATTTATCCGCAAGTTGATCAAATCGCAGAAACACTTGCGACAAAAAATCTATTAACTGCGTTGGCGGCATTTTTTCAGAAATATGTGTGAAATTAACTAAATCGGCAAACATCACTGTCACAGAGTCATAAGAATCTGCGATACGCATATCATTACCTTTAAGGCGCTCAGCAATGGCAGCAGGCAAAATATTAAGTAATAATTTCTCTGATTTTGCTTTCTCTAGTTCTAATGAAATCAATATACGTTCTTTTTGTGATTGAAAAAAACGTAATACCCCATAGAGAATCGCTGCAGTACCCGTAATGTTCATTAAGAAGAAAACATCTTTCACATTAGTAGGAATAGGCATCGCATTGCCGGCAAAAAAAGGATTAAGTTTCCATGAGACGAAAGCTAAACCGACAAACAATAAAAACCAAGGTGTTGATTGGCGTGTGCCTAATATCATTAAGGCGCCTACTGGCGACAAGATTGCCCATATCGCCACTCCACTAGACGCAGCAAAACCGCCAATCGCCCATTGCATAAAAAATGGCATCACCAATAGCATTGCAAGCTGGGTAAAAGTAGCTGATTCAAATCGTTTATAGCGATAAAAAATGAAAAGGCTAACGTAAGAAATAACCAAGTAGAAGTAAGGCACGGCAGCCATTACCGCGTAGCCTTCACCTAAATCGGATAAAGTGAATATCCAGAAAATACAAACCAGAGTCTCTGCTATCACCAGCAAGGATAATATGGATTTGCCTAATACTGCCGGCGATGGACTAACGAAATTACTCCAAAAATCGCGCGTTAACATTGATGAAATTTCTAAATTTTGTGGCATTTTTTGGTTAGATTATTTTATCGTTAGTATTTTGTTGTCAATACTATAGCGCAAAATTAACGCATGTAAAAATTCATCTAAAAATTATGGTTAAGATAATTTTTAAGTGATTTTATTTAACGTTTAATTTAATTATTTATCATATAAACTAAACGAAATACTATACTGTGTTGTCTACCCACCTGAAGTACAAAAAAGTTCAAAGATTAACGTATATATATTAAGGATTCTTTACATGGTAAAAGCCTCTCAAACATTACGCGACATTACTGGTATGGGTCACCATGCAGCCAACTTAAAAGACTCTGCACTTATTCTCATTGACATACAAAACACCTACCGCCATGGCGTGATGCAATTAACAAACGTAGAACCTGCAATTTTAGAGGCACAAAAATTATTACAAAAAGCACGCGCGCTTAAAGTACCGGTCATTCATATTCAGCATGACGCTGGGGTAGGCTCACCTTATGATGTCACTTCAGAGATCGGTGCTATAGCTGCCGAAGTTGCGCCGATAGCTGGAGAAAAAGTCATTGTTAAAAATTATCCCAATGCGTTTGTTCAAACAACCTTAGACGCTGAACTTAAAGCACTAGGTGTTAAAAATATTGTACTAGCTGGATTTATGACCCATATGTGCGTTAACTCTACCGCGCACGGCGCCTTCAACTTAGGCTATGCCTCTACTATTGTCGCCAGTGCAACTGCAACTAGGCCTCTCATGAGCGCAAATGGAAAAACACTTAGTGCTGAAGAGGTACATCTTGGCGCGTTAGCCTCAACACGCGATTTATATGCAGTCGTTGTAGATGATATTGATGGTTTAAAAACGACTTAAAAGCTAACTTATATAATATAGCTTTTCATTAAAATAATTCGCAAATTGATATGTTTTAGACTTGATTTGCATACGTCTAAGGGTTATTGTTTAGTTCGGGCTTAAGTTCGTAACCCTTTTATTTATAAGGGATTCAGAAGATTTGAGTTAGATTTACACATAATAAAAACAGTGACGAAGCAATGCGGTTCTACAATTAGATTAACTATATAAACAACAGTAATACTGGAGGAGTTAGCATGAGTTTAGATCTACTAAAAGGCCTTGGCGTAAAAATCCCTTACAAAGCCAAATACGATAATTTTATTGGCGGCAAGTGGGTTGCACCTGTAAAAGGTGAGTACTTTGACGTTATTACACCTATTACTGGCAAACCTTATACACAAGCTGCTCGTTCTAGCGCTGAAGATGTTGAGCTTGCGTTAGATGCCGCACATGCAGCTGCGGATAAATGGGGCCGTACACCACCAGCTGAACGTGCCAACCTGCTACTTAAAATTGCAGACCGTATGGAAGCTAATCTTGAGTTAATTGCAACTGCTGAAACCGTTGATAACGGCAAACCAATTCGCGAAACAGTGAATGCTGATATTCCATTAGCTATTGACCACTTCCGTTATTTTGCAGGTTGCTTACGCGCACAAGAAGGTAGCTTAAGCGAACTAGACGAAACTACTGTGGCATACCATTTCCATGAGCCATTAGGTGTCGTTGGTCAAATCATCCCTTGGAATTTCCCAATTTTAATGGCGGCTTGGAAATTAGCACCTGCTGTTGCTGCGGGTAACTGTGTAGTGATGAAGCCAGCAGAATTCACCCCTATCAGCCTCTTGATCGTGATGGAATTGATTGCTGATATTTTACCGCCAGGCGTGATTAACGTTGTTAATGGCTATGGTCGTGAAGTAGGCGCACCACTGGCTAACAGCCGCCGTATTGGAAAGATCGCCTTTACTGGCTCTACTGCTACAGGTCGCGTCATTGCGCAAGCTGCTGCGTCTAACTTGATTCCAGCGACTTTGGAACTAGGTGGCAAATCACCCAATGTGTTCTTTGAAGATATCGCTGATGCTGACGATGACTTCTTTGATAAAGCTGTTGAAGGCCTAGTATTGTTTGCATTCAATCAAGGCGAGGTCTGCACTAGCCCATCACGTGCCTTGATTCAAGAATCTGTTTACGATAAGTTCATGGAACGTGTCTTACCGCGTGTTGCCGCAATTGTACAAGGCAACCCGCTAGACCCTAATACCATGATTGGCGCCCAAGCTTCTCAAGACCAACTTAACAAAATCATGTCTTACATGGACATTGGTAAACAAGAAGGTGCAGAGCTTCTCATTGGTGGTCAACGCAATATACTCAAAGGCGAATTTGCCGAAGGTTACTACGTGCAACCCACGCTACTTAAAGGCCACAACAAAATGCGCGTATTCCAAGAAGAAATTTTTGGCCCAGTGCTAGCTGTAACAACCTTTAAAGATGAAGCGGATGCGCTTGCAATTGCCAATGACACTGTATTTGGTTTAGGTTCAGGTGTTTGGACGCGTGATGGAAGCCGTGCTTACCGCATGGGCCGTGGTATTAAAGCTGGTCGTGTGTGGACTAACTGTTACCATGCCTACCCTGCACATGCTGCATTTGGTGGTTATAAAGAGTCTGGCATCGGTCGTGAAACACATAAAATGATGTTAGACCATTACCAACAAACCAAAAACTTGTTAGTAAGCTACAGCCCTAAAAAACTAGGTTTCTTCTAAGATTACTAGGGTTTTTTTAGGCTTGAAGTAGTAAGTTAACGCGCGTAATATTAAGAGGTAGCTTTGGCTACCTCTTACTTTTTTGTAATGCTAGTTTTATAAAAATTACTTTATAAATAATTGGCTTTAATAGTTTTTGTATTTAAAGCTTCTGGAGATTAAGTGATGGTTGAACGCGTTTCTGCAACCCCTGCTGCCATTGAGTTAATTCACAAACTCACTGCTGAGCATGGTCCAATTTTATTCTTCCAATCTGGTGGATGCTGCGAAGGCAGCGTTCCGCTGTGTATGCTTGTCAATGAGTTTAAACCTAGCCCGTCAGATATCGTAGTAGGTGAAATTGAAGGCGCACCGTTTTACATGGGCCACAACCACTTTCAGTTCTCTGAGAATACTCATACTATTTTAGAAGCACTTCCCGGCTCTAGCGGCTCATTCTCACTAGACTGTGGCACAGGCATGGCATTTATCACCCGCGGACGCTTGTTTACTGATGAAGAGTTAAAAGAACTACCGCCTGTTGTTAAATATGGATATTAATTCAGTAAAATCAATCAACAATAAAAAACCTGTTAAACATTGCAGTAAAAACGTCAGTCCAACGTCAAAGTATTGTAAAATTACATCTGGCGGGCCTCCCCGCATTGTGAAGTAGCCAATCTGGTCAGGTGCGGAAGCAAGCAGCCACAACTATCAAGCAAGTGCCGGGGTAAGGGCTCGCCTCTTTAATTTGTACTTGATGAAATTTACGCTGGTTTATAAATCAATACAGGTTTAGTCAATAAATTCAGCTAAAGTTTCTTTATGAAAGTAGATGCATTTATCTCATGAGCTACCACAACGTATGAGTTATCAAGTTCTGGCCCGTAAATGGCGCCCAAAATCTTTCGAAACACTGGTCGGACAAGACCATGTAGTCCGTGCACTGACTAATGCGTTAGAGCAAAACCGTTTACATCATGCCTATTTATTTACCGGCACACGCGGTGTAGGTAAAACCACTATTGCGCGTATTTTAGCTAAATCCCTTAATTGCGAAACTGGCATTACTGCTACACCTTGCGGCATTTGCGCTGCATGTACTGAAATCGATAAAGGTCGCTTTGTAGATTTGATTGAAGTAGACGCTGCAAGTAACACGCAAGTAGATGCAATGCGTGACTTGCTTGATAACGCCCAATACGCACCCACTGCTGGACGTTTTAAAGTGTACATCATCGATGAAGTACACATGCTGTCTAAGAGCGCGTTCAATGCCATGCTTAAAACGCTGGAAGAACCTCCAGCCCATGTTAAATTTATTCTTGCTACTACTGACCCCCAAAAAGTTCCTGTGACGGTTCTATCACGCTGTTTGCAGTTTAATCTGCGCCAAATGGCTGGCACTTCTATTACTGGTCACTTACAAAACATACTCACTCAAGAAAACATCGCCTTTGAACCAGCGGCGTTGCATCTAATTTCACGTGCGGCAGCAGGCAGTATGCGCGACGCACTGTCACTGACTGACCAAGCGATTGCCTATGGTGGCCAAACGGTGAATGAAGCTGAAGTACGTTCAATGCTGGGAGCGATTGATCAAAGTTATTTGTATCAGTTATTAGATGCACTATTAATGCATGACGGTGCTAGTCTTATTGCACAAGCTAAGTCTATGGAAGAGCGTAGCATTTCATTCGAAGCTGCACTTAATGATTTAGCACAACTGCTACACCAAGTTGCAGTGGCACAAACGGTGCCAGAGAGCATTGCGGATGACTTACCTGAACGTCATGCACTATTGGATTTAGCACAAAAAATTCCGCCTGAAACACTGCAGTTGTATTATCAAATTGCATTATTAGGTCGTCGCGATATTGGATTAGCTCCTGATGAGTTTGCCGGCTTTACTATGAGCTTATTGCGCATGTTGGCATTTACGCCGAATGATGCTAAGCCTGATGTAAGCAATGCTCAAAAAATTCCTAACAAAGCACTTAGCGCATCTTTAGTTAGTACGCCAAAACCACAGCTAATTGTGAAACCAGTTGAAACTACAACATCGAAAGCTATAGCCGAAGAACAATCTACTGAAAACGCTGCAACATACACTTTACTATCAACAGAGATTCAAACAGCACACACCCTGAATGAACCGGCTGTACAAAGAAACACTGTTGAGAACAACACAGAAAATGCTGACTCTACTAATGGGCCCAGCAACTTTAACGGTAACTGGCGTGGCCTATTAGATGAGTTAAAACTTGGCTTAGTGCGAACACTAGCACAGCATTGCGAGCTGGTTAGCTTTGATGAAAATAGCATTTCGCTGAGCGTACCAGAATCACAAAAACATTTATTATTACCAAATTATCAAGAAAAATTAGGCGCTGCAATATGCCAATATTTTGGCAAGAAAATCAAATTACAATTCAGTATAGGCGGTACTGGAAATACGCCCGCCAAGCAAATTTCGCAAGAAAAAGCACACGCTCAAGCGAATGCAGAAAGTGCGATTGAAGATGATAGCTTTGTACAAGCTTTGATTAATGACTTTGGGGCTTCAATCATCCCCAATTCAATTAAACCTATTTAAAAAGGAGAATACAGCATGATGAAAGGTGGCATGGGTAATTTAATGAAGCAAGCGCAGCAAATGCAAGCCAATATGGCTAAAGCACAAGAAGAGCTGGCTAACATAGATGTCGAAGGCATCGCAGCGAATGGCTTGGTAAAAGTGCAAATGTCCTGCAAAAATGAAGTGAAACGCGTTATCTTAGATGACAGCGTAATGGATGACAAAGAAACTTTAGAAGATTTGCTGGTAATCGCATTAAAAGATGCAACTGCAAAGGCTGAGGCTACTTCATCGGCACGTATGGCTAACTATATGCCCGCAGGCATGAAGCTGCCATTTTAATCACGTACTAAATTAATGAAAAACCCTCCTGCCCTTGAGCAGCTAATAGATAGTTTACGCTGTTTACCTGGCGTTGGACCAAAGTCAGCACAGCGTATGGCCTACTATCTGCTGCAGCGCGATAGAAAAGGTGCCAATGGTTTAGCAATAGCACTTGATAACGCCTTGCAAGTCGTTGATCACTGCAAGTTGTGCAATACATTCAGTGAGCAGCCCATCTGTCCGCTTTGTGCTGCAGATAATCGTGATAAGAGCCTGCTATGTGTAGTGGAAATGCCCACTGACCTGCTAATGCTGGAAAATACACGCGCTTACACTGGTTTATATTTTGTACTGATGGGTAGGTTATCACCGTTGGATGGCATAGGTCCAAAAGAAATTCATTTAGATAAACTCATCAAACGTGCACAAGACGACAATGTGCAAGAGGTGATTTTAGCGACCAATTACACCGTTGAAGGCGATGCTACAGCACATTACATTAGCGAGTTACTTCGCGCCCGTGGCGTTAAAACTAGCCGCATCGCACGCGGCATGCCAATGGGCGGTGAAATTGAATATGTAGATAGTGGAACGCTCGCACAGGCAATGATGGAGAGACGAAGTATTACTTAATAGCGTTAGTTTTGCTAAATTTAAAGCAAGTTAAGTAATTCAGTGGGGGTTTTAATCATAGCATCTGCGCCCCACTCGGCTGGTTTATCAACTTCAGCAATATAACCAAATAAAGCCACTATCGTCATCATGCCAGCAGCTTTACCCGCTTGCACATCACGCTCAGCATCACCCACGTAGATGCATTCACTAGGCTTGCTATTAGTTACTTTACATGCCATTAAGAGCGTATCAGGTGCTGGTTTTGGCTGTGCTGCATCATCACCACACACCAAACAAGCGCTACGTTGATATAAGTTTTTATCACCCATTTTAACGGCTTTAGTTAAATCTAGCGAAAAACGGCGCGGCTTATTTGTGACTATGCCCCATTTAACGCCCTGAGAATCTAACCCTTCAAGCAAATCAGCGATACCAGGCAAAAACGTTGGATTATTGGTAAAGACAGATTCATATAAATCTAAATACTCTACGCGCATCGCCTCAAAATGTTTATCAGCAGGCGTAATACCGAAACCTAGTTCCAGCAATCCACGTGAGCCATGTGAGGCAATAGGCCAAATGTCGTCATGTGCGAGTATTTGCTTGCCATGACGGGTTAACTGCATATTCAACGCCAACCCTAAATCATGTGCTGTATCTACTAATGTACCGTCTAGATCAAATAAAATGACATTCATGCAGCTAATCTTGTCCAGCTAGTACTGTATGCATCATGTAATTCACAGACACGTCATCACCCAAGCTGTAGTGCTGAGAAATTGGGTTATAGCCCATACCGCGCATCCCTGAGACATTCAAATCAGCTTGTCGTGCCCAGCTTGATAACTCAGAAGGCTTGATGAATTTTTCGTAATCATGCGTACCTTTGGGGAGTAAATTCAATATATATTCTGCACCAATCACGGCAAACAAATAGGCTTTTGGGTTGCGGTTAATGGTAGAGAGAAAAACTGAGCCCCCTGGTTTAACAAGCTTGGCACAGGCAGCAACAATTGCAGATGGGTCTGGTACATGCTCTAACATTTCCATGCAGGTGACCACATCAAAACTGGCTGGCTGCTCTGCAGCTAATTGCTCTACAGAAATATATTGATAAGCGACTTTTCCACCGCTTTCTAATTGATGCAACTTAGCCACATTGAGCGCTTTTTCGCCCAAATCAATACCCATAACATCTGCGCCCTTGAAGTACATAGATTCAGACAAAATACCACCGCCACAGCCTACATCCAACACGCGTTTACCTTGCAAACTGACAATGCCGTCTATATAACCCAACCGTAGCGGGTTTAGTTCATGCAAGGGCTTGAACTCACTATTTTTATCCCACCACTTATGTGCGAGATCGCCAAACTTTTGTAATTCTAATTGGTCTGCGTTCAATGTTGGTGCTGCCTTAGTTTTGGTTGCCATGTGTTGATGATATCCTTTAATTCTATTGGTTCTATATTGGCATAGACACCATTGCTGTAGCGTAATTCACCCGCCACCCAAGTATGCGTTACATGCTCGCGCCCGCAGCTATAAACCAAATGCGAGATTGGGTCATAATACGGTCCTGTAGCTAATTCACTCAGCTTAACGGCAGCTAAATCGGCTAATTTTGCCACTTCAATTGAGCCAATTTTGTGGTCTAAACCCATCGCTTTAGCTGCGTTTATGGTGGCCATTTCAAGCGCCTGATGTGCAGGAACCACGGTAGCATCTTCACTAACACCTTTGGCTAATAGTGCACATAAACGCATTTCTGTGAAAATATCTAAGCGGTTATTACTTGCTACACCATCGGTCCCTAATCCTACATTCACGCCTCGAGCCAGCAATTGTGCAATTGGCGCTATACCACTGGCAAGTTTCAAATTTGAACTAGGACAATGTGCAACGTGGCATCCATATTCAGCAAGCAAATCAATTTCGTTATTGAGCAAATGTACGCAATGAGCCGCAACTAGTCCGGGGCCTAACAAACCAAACTCAGATAACCTCTGCAGCGGTCGCAAGCCAAACTTTGCTTCAGATTGTGCAATTTCGTCACGCGTTTCGTGTAGATGCGTATGAATACCAACGCCCAATTGCTCAGCGTAGGTAATCACCTTCTCAAAGGTTTGATTAGAAACAGTATAGGGCGCATGCGGTGCCAAAGATGAAGTAATGAGTGGATTATTACGCCAGCTATCATGGGCAACTCCACCCTTTTGCAAATAGTCATCCGCATCGCTGGCATATGCTGATGGAAACTCAAGTACCACCAACCCCAAATTTGCACGCATACCAGTTTGGCTTGCCGCCGCGGCCGTGGCTTGCGGATAAAAATACATGTCATTAAAGCAAGTGATACCGCCACTTAACATCTCTGCACAAGCTAATATTGTTGCATCGTGCACATATCGTTCTGACAATATACTTTTCTCAGCTGGCCATATATGTTCATTTAGCCATGTCATGAGCGGAATATCGTCAGCAATACCGCGCATTAAACTCATTGCAGAATGAGTATGTAAATTGATTAATCCCGGGATTAATACATGATCATCCAAACATACCAGCGATGTTGCAGAGTACTTTTGCCTAGCTTCAGCTATTGATAATATTTCGACTATCAAACCAGACTGAACAATGACTGCATGATTTTCTAATATTGGCTGATTTGATGCTGCGGTTGCAATCCAGCGCGCTTCGATCATCAGGTCGGCATTGACAGTAGTTTGAGGCAGTTCATTAACATTATGCATAAGGTTATTTTACCAATAAAAAAGCCCCGCAATTGCGGGGCTTTCGTATTACTTCTTAAATTTAGCTTAAATTAGTTATTAAGCATCAGTTTAATCAATTATTTACAACCTGTTTCACGTTGTTTTTCAGCTGAAATAACAACACGACGATCTGGTGCAAGGCATGAAATTAAGTTTTTGGTCTTTTTAGTACCTTTACAATCAGTCACTGATTCTGTCTCGCCTTTACCTACAGCTTGTAAACGTGAAGCTTCAACACCTTGAGAAACCAAGTAATCTTTCACGATGTTAGCACGGCGCTCAGATAGTTTTTGGTTGTAAGCTTCTGAACCAATACGATCAGTATGACCTGTTACTAATACTAACTCAATATCTGGATTACCTTTGATCTTAGCAGCTGCTTCATCTAAGATTGGTTTAGAACCATCTTGTAATTTAGCTTTATCGAAACCAAATAGTTTTTCAGCAGAAATTGTAACTGTTTCTAATTTTGGTTTGCATGGCTCTGCTGCTGGCATTGGTTCCGGTGCTGGAGCTGGCTCAACCGCTGCAACAGGCTCTGGAGCTGGCTCAACCGCTGCAACAGGCATAGGTGCTGGCGCACCGAAACGGAAAATACCGCCTAAACTAACTAATGTGTTACCGATTGTGCCATCTGCATCAAGTCTAGGACTTGATTTTGCTTCAGACCTTGACCATTGATGGCGCACATCAGCTTGCAAACCAAAAGTATCGTTGAATAAGTATTGTGCACCTAGACCAACATTTGCTAACCAAGAAGTTTTGGTCTTATCATCGATGTCGATGCGTTTGTAATCAACATCGTTATGCGCAACGCCTAGACCAGCCAGCAAGAACGGGCGGAATTTATCACGGCTAAACATATATAAAGCATCTACACCTAAAGTCTTTTGCTTATAACGGCCACCTACACCAGAAAGCTCTGCGCTCGCACGGTTATAGCCTAGGCCACCTTGAATGTCCCAATGCTCACTAACTTCTTTACCCAACTTAAGCGATATACCCATACCATTTTCAGCTTCCAAATCACCATCAGTATCCATATAACTGACACCAGGAACAAGGTACCAAGCACCACGGTACATATCATCAGCTGTTGCAGAAAATGCTGCGAATCCAAGTGTTGCTGCTACTGCTAAATTTACAAGATTTTTTTTCATTCGTATTTACTCCTGGTTAAAGTACTTCTCTTTAGTTCTGTAAGCTGATAATACGCACACTATTTAGCGTGCGCAATAATTAACATCAATAAAATTGCGGTTTTGAGTATATTTTGTTGCTTTTATACAACAAATTTACAATACTTTACGTATTGCCTTAATTTTGTCTGAATTCAGGCTAAGTTCACGTTTATTTCCATCACACACCCCTCCTCTAAAACCAATATAGGTAGGGTTTAATTCTTTAACAGCCACAACATGTTGTAATTGCAAGGATCCAGCGAGTCCAAATGACATACCAAAATCCAAGACTTTTTTTGCAAATTCTTTACAATCTACCGCGGAGCGATAATACATGAACGTATTTCCATCCTTCTGTGCGGTATCCAACATAACTCCATTAAAACCTGCTTGCTGAATTGCATTAACCAACGCGTCTGAATATTCAAAATCAGCGAATAATACCGCAACTAATTTCACTCCTTTTGCCGCGATAGCTTTCAGCTTATCTAAGGTGGGTTGATAATTATCGACGGGGAAAAAACCAATTTTAATAAAATCCACTTTGATTTTAGTCAACCTTTCAACACTGTCGAAAATTAATTGTGGCTGCATAGGCAGGTCACCTATGGTTGCGCTGACAAGTTTTCGTTCATCAACAAAATCTATAATCGCCTTTATTTGACTAAGCGGCAACGCACCCAATGCTCCTGTAGCAGGATTTTTCAAATCAATAATATCAACACCGTTTTCCAGTGCGATTTGCGCTTCTGCAACACTAGTGACGCTAATAAGCAGCTGTGTCATAGCCAAATCCCATTACGCAAAGTTCTCACCCGATTGTTCTGCATAAAAGTTATTTATTTTTTCTACTAGCCAACCCCACGCTTCTAATTCTCGTTTGCCCGCAGTTTTATCTACCGCAATTTGTAAATATTGCATCTCGGATGTTACTTTCTCTTTCGATATCATATGTAAACGACTCACCAATACCGCCAATTCAATCACTGCAGCTTGCGCACGGTTAAAGCCTTCAAACGCACGATGCTGCTCTGTATGTACCACTTCCAAAAACAACTTTGGCCGTACTGCATCATCTTCAGCTTTCACGAGTTTTAATTCTTTATGCGCCAAAGTATCTGCCAACCGAAAACCAACGACATGATCAGTTGGCTGTACCTCCCATACTTGACGTTTAGTCAACGCGGCAGCGAATATGCGCACATCATCCGTTAAGTTCATTACTGCACATTTTGTAGCTAAAATATTATTTAACGTAGCAGAAGGTTTATAGGGTGAAATAACCACTAACTCATTTTCGATGTGAATGCCAAAAGGCGTTACATGCACATTGTTTTGCACATCGACACTGGTAATAATCGTCTCAAGTATCATGTCAACACTTATTCTTTAGTACTTTTCGCTGCTTCGCGCCGCTCTTTGATCGATGCTTCACGATGTGCAGTTTTGTTTGCTTGATCCTGAGTTTGGCTCGCTACACCCCAATCGATTTCCTGATCTTGTACGTACCGCTTTTTAAGTTGCCAGGCAATTTGTGCACGGGCTAATTCAACACCCAGATAAAACGCATGTGAAGCATCATTTTCAACTTTGAGGTGCTGATATAAAGCAAATGGATCTACGCTTTCGTGGATGCCATCGCGATTATAAATATGCATACCCGCTTCACTCACTTGAATACGGAAACTGGGGTCTTTAATTTGTGCCGCGATTTCATTTATTTCATCTACAGAGTAAGTAAACGGCCTTCTATCGTGAAGCCCAAGCAAACCATTGCTATAGCCTCTTGGCAGCCTATCATCAAGCTTTGCGGCATGCATGATACGTCTGGCAATATCAGCCTCACCAATTGCATTAACCGCATGCGGGCTTACCGATGTAGCTAATACCGCATTGATATTCAGCTCACTAATCATGCCAAATAACAATGCATTGATACCAGTAGTATCCGCATCGGTTAACTCAGTTAAGTTACCTATGCCCATCATAATTTCGATATCTGGATATTTTTTACGCAATTTTTGATACCGCACAATTGAATTAGTTAACCCAAAATGGATTGGGTCTAAAATCGCATCGGCAATAAATGGCTTGCCTGCAATTAAACATTTATCAATCGCACGATAAAGTGAGGCTAGCGTATGAGGTTTGGCTGCGATGAGAATAGGCGTAGTAGCTACTTCATCAGCAATCCATAATGTATTTTCCGTGAGGCTCAATAGGTAATCTGCACCCGCACGACCTGCTGCTAATAAATCGTCAGTATTAAGTGAATCTACACTGACCTTAAAGTCTAGTGCTTTAAGTGCTTTTACAGCGTCTGCCAGATGTGGAAAAGGCACAGCAGGCAAACAGCCTAAATCAATCACATTGGCACCTTGCGCTTGATAATGCTGAGCTTTTTTAATGATGCCCTCAACGCTTAAAAAAGGCGCATCAACAATTTCCGCAAAAATCTTCACACTATATTGACTTAAATCAGGCGTAATGCCTCCATGTCCAAAGTATTGGGGTAAGTCTTTTAAGTCTGCAGGGCCACGCTCAACGGGCACCCCATATTGCGCTTCAAGCTGAGTCAAATCACCTTGGCATAAGCCCGGCAATATCACCTTATCGGCATCGCCCGTTTCTTTTAGTCTACGTGCGATTAAATCGGGCGTCATCAAAGCAGCGACAGACACGCCAATTTGCTGAATGCGATATTTAAAAGGTGGAGTTTTAGGATTGCTTTGAACTTGGGCCAATACTTTGTTCAAACTTTTTTCAGCTAGCTTACCTGTTAAAAAAAGTAGATTTTTAGCCTTGGACATTTGATTGAAGTCTTATTACATTCTGAATTAAAGTTCAGAATGAAGCCTTAACTGTATATTCGCATTTAAACTTTGCATATCTTCGACCACGGTCGTCGCTTCAAAAGTCTTGATTTTTACGATATTTTCCAAATCAATATTGCGCGGATAAACCTTTACTACGTTGTCACGAGGCGCATCTGAATCTAATTCAGGTGCAGTATCACAAGCAAAAATAATACTGGGCACTCTTGTTTTACCTGCTTGCGCATAAAGGTTCGTGACTAGATTATCAGAGATGCCACAGACCATTTTAGCAATGGTATTAGATGTTGCGGGAGCAATCACTAGCGTATGGTATTTGCCTTCGTAAAACAATTCAACCGGTACACTGCTGGCGGTTTTGTCTTGATAAACTTTGCCTACATTGTGCTTATACCCATACTGCTGTAATACTTCAGCTGCGGCTTTACTTAAGAACAAATCAACATCATCCAAAGTATGGATGATGTCTAAGCACTCTTTAAGATAATGCCCTGAACCAGTAATAGCCCATGCTAGCCGTTGTTTGGAAGTACTGTTCACAGTCTAGCTAATCAACGAAGATTCGTTATGCGAATGGATGACGCAAAACAATAGTCTCATCACGCTCAGGGCCAGTAGAAACAATATCAACTGGAACGCCGCAAAGGCCCTCTAAACGCTTGAGATAGGTTTGTGCATTCTTTGGTAAACCTTCCCAAGTTTTAACACCAAATGTGTTACCACTCCAACCTGGCACAGTTTCATAAATAGGCTCACAACGTGCAACATCGTCTGCACCGATTGGCAATAAGTCCAACAACTTACCGTCCAGCATATAACCAGTGCAAATATTGAGCTCTTGAATACCATCTAATACATCTAATTTAGTAATGCACAAGCCAGTAAGACCGTTAATACGGGCTGAGCGACGTAACGCTGCAGCATCAAACCAGCCGCAGCGACGTTTACGTTTAGTGACGGTGCCGATTTCCTGGCCTTTAACCGACATTTGATTGCCTGGGCAATTTTCAGACTCAATATCCAGCTCGCTTGGGAAAGGCCCGCCACCAACACGTGTAGTGTAAGCTTTGGTGATACCCAAAACGTAATGCAACATGCTCGGACCTACACCAGTACCTGCCGCAGCTTGTCCAGAAACACAATTACTAGAAGTAACGTAAGGATAAGTACCGTGATCTACATCTAACAACGTACCTTGCGCACCTTCAAACAACAAGTTTTGACCTGCCGCATTAGCATCATATAAAGCAGCTGAAATGTCTGCTACTAGCGGTTTAATTAAATCTGCATTTTGCAAGGCTGAATCTAATTGCTGATTAAAATCAACAGCTTCAGCCCCTAAGTATTTGGTTAATACAAAATTGTGATAATCCAACACATCACGTAACTTCTCACTAAATTGCTCTGGATAAAATAAGTCATACAAACGCAACGCACGACGTGCAACTTTATCTTCGTAAGTTGGGCCAATACCCTTGCCTGTAGTACCAATTTTCTTATCCGCACCGCGTTTAAGTTCGCGCGCCACATCTAAACGTACATGATAATCCAATATCAAAGGGCAACCTGGGCTGACTTTCAACCGGCTTCTAACCTCCAAGCCATCTTTTTCCAACGCATTGATTTCATTTAGCAAATGACCTGCATCTAATACTACGCCATTACCAATATAGCAATTCACACCACTACGCACGATACCTGAAGGTACTAAATTCAGTTTATACACACGTTGGGCGGCACCTTGTCCTACAACCAATGTATGACCCGCATTATGCCCACCTTGAAAACGCACTACACCTTGTGCATGATCGGTAAGCCAATCGACGATTTTTCCCTTACCTTCATCGCCCCACTGTGTGCCAATGACCACTACATTTTTTGCTACTTTGTTTACCATAACGATGACTTTATAATTTTAATTTGTATATTGTGTAATTTCGTATGCGCACTGCATACGCGTGTTTTAACTTTGGTCTTTATCAATTGCAACTACATGCCAGCCCGAATTGTAATGCACCAGCTTTCTGTCGCAATTTAATTCATTCATATTGGTTTCAAATCCTGCAAGCTCTTGCACAACTATCTGACCTTCTGCTCTTAATGCATCAATTTTAGCGGATAAGGCGATCTCCACCTCAGCAGGTGCAAATATTGCCATCACTGGTGTTGCTGGTGGTAAAGCCGTCACTACACCACGTAAATCCAGACTAAACCCTGTAGCTGGACGCGCACGTCCAAAGGCTTGGCCAACTTCATCATAGCGCCCACCCAATGCCAGAGGGCCTTTATAGCCTTGTGCGTATGCAGCAAACACAATGCCGCTATGATAGTGATAACCACGTAACTCACTAAGGTCAAAACTTACCGTCACATCTAAATTCTCTAAAGCAGCGCTTACTTGCGTTAAATCATTTAATGCATTCACTATCGCTGGCATTGACGGCAATACTTTTGCCGCTTTCGCCAGTATGGTTTTATCCCCATTTAATGTAGTTAAGTTAATTAAAGCTTCACGTGTAGCGTTATCTAAACTCTTTGATAGTGCAGCAACAGCAGATTGATCTTTACTTTGCAACGCAGCATACAAGTCCTGCTCAAGCTGCGGTGCAATTTTACTAGATTCAATAAGACTACCGAACACATTCACATGGCTAAAATCCATATGTAATTCGCTGATCCCAATCGCTTGCAAAGCTTTAATCAACAGTCGTTGAATTTCAATATCACTCCCCACCCCCGCATGACCGTATAACTCGGCACCTAATTGCAATGGTTCACGCGTCAATGCTAATCCATCTGGTTTAGTACGCAACACACTGCCCGCGTAACATAAACGTGTGATGCCTTGGTGGTTCAGCAAATGTGCATCAATCCGCGCAGCTTGCGGTGTCATATCTGCACGTACCCCCATTAAACGGCCACTAAGCTGATCGACCACTTTAAAAGTGGCTAAGTCTAAATCATGCCCTACACCAGTAATCAATGATTCCATGTACTCTAACATCGGTGGAATTACATACTGATAGCCATGTACCTTGAACAAATCCAGCAGTGTTCGACGCAGTGTCTCGATGCGTGCAGCTTCTGCAGGCAATACATCTTCAATATATTCGGGGAGCAACCAATTACGCATTATTTACCATCACTTACTAATTATTTTTGACTTAGCTATCTGTGACTTAAATACATCAACACTAAGCCGCCGACCATCGACACCAAACCTACGAACCGTAACTGACCATCTTTCAGCTCTATCATGCGCTTAAAAGTTTCGCGCCAAGTCCTTGGCACTAACAAAGGCATTAACCCTTCTAGCACGAGCATCAAACCTAATGCGGTTAATAGTGTGTTATTCAAAACAAGTTACTTTTTAGTCGGGCTACGCATGTACTTAAAGAAGTCTGAGCCTGGATCAAGCACCATCACATCACTCTTACTTTTAAAGCTATTTTTATACGCTTCTGTACTACGGTAAAACGCATAAAACTCAGGATTTTTGCTATAGGACTGATTATAAATCGCAGCAGCCAACGCATCACCCTCACCTTTGGTTTTTTGTGCATCACGATAGGCTTCAGCGATAATCACTTCACGTTGCTTGTCAGCATCGGCACGAATTTTTTCTGAAGCGGCAGATCCCTCAGAACGCAGCTGGTTAGCGATTCTTTTACGCTCTGAAATCATGCGATCAAACACTGACTTACTAATGTCTTCAGAGTAATCCACACGTTTCAAACGCACATCAACCACTTGTATTCCCATTTGGCGAGCTTCTAAGTCAGCTTTTCGGCGCAGGCTATCCATCACAGCACTTCGTTCACCGGCAATCACATCATGTACTGTACGTTTACCAAACTCGGTACGCAACCCGGCGTTCACTACTTTAGAAAGCCTATCTTCAGCAGCAGCTTCACCGCCTTCTTTGATAGAAACATAATATTTTGCTGGATCAATAATGCGCCACTTCACAAAAGAATCCACCAGCATGTATTTGTTTTCACTGGTATTAAATTTTGCTGGCTGCTCACCATCGAGCGTTAAAATACGATTATCGAAATACTTTAAATCATCCACTAACGGCAATTTAAAATATAAGCCGGGCGCCTTTTTAACAGCAACAATTTCACCCAAACGTTTTACCAGCACAAACTGCGTTTGATTCACAGTAAACGCTGATGACGATAACAATATAATTGCAACGATAGCGATAATAAGACTATTTGTTAAATTTTTCATCATAGGCTCCTATCTGCTCTCTCTGTCACGGCTACGAAAAGCATCACGCGTACGATCAGTTGTAACATCAGCGGCTGGTGCAGCTTGTGGGTTGAGTGATTGCATTGATTGTGATTGTTGCTGCGTCTCAGCACCCGCACCACTCATCAGCTTATCTAAAGGTAAGTACATAATACTGCCTGATTTTTGATCAACCACCACCTTGCTCACGCTAGACAATATCTGCTCTTGCGCATCAATGAACAAACGTTGGCGCGTGACTTCTGGCGCATTGTTATATTGCGTTAAAATTTGATCAAATCGACTGGCATTACCTCTTGCTTCACTCTCAATTTTCAATTTATAACCAGCTGATTCTGATATCAACCTAGAGGCCGTACCACGCGCTTTTGGTATCACATCATTCGCGTAGGCTTGACCTTCATTAACTTGACGTTGATTATCTTGATTCGCGCGGTTCACATCTTCAAAAGCTTCTTGCACTTGCTCTGGAGGCACGGCACTTTGTAAAGAGACACTAATGATCTTAACGCCCGTTTTATAGCTATCTAATATCGCTTGCATACGCTCAGATGTATCTTGCAAACCTTTTTGCAATAAATCATCTAGCTTATTTTTACCAACGACTTCACGAATCGCTGTTTCCGCAGCTGACATCACCGCTTCATCAGTGTCACGATTGTTAAATAGATAGTCTTTAGCGTTCTTAAGGTTGTATTGCACAGCAAACTGCAGATCAATAATATTTTCGTCTTCAGTCAACATTAAGGCTTCTTTTGGTTGTTTAGTCTTACTACCTGTACCCTCACCATTACTTCTGTAACCGACTTCCAAACGGCGAACCTGTTCCATATTAACCACATCAACTGACTCTAATGGATAAGGTAGATGCCAACGTGGACCTGGTTCCGTGGTGTCAATAAATTTACCAAAACGTTGCACGACACCCAGTGAACCTTGGTCTACAATGTAAAATCCCGTCCCTATCCAAATAACAGCGACGATTGCGACGATAGGTAAAATTGGAAAGTTTAAATTGCCGCCATTTGCATTACTTGGCTGACGGTTAGGTTGATTACCACCACCTTTACCAAACAAATTATTGATTTTGCGGCTAATATCTCGCATCACCTGATCTAAATCAGGCGGGCCTTCGTTATTACGCTGTCCCCATCCGGGAAATTTAATCATTCAAAACTCCAAAAAAATTTATGCAAAAGCGCTTTCTTCTGTACTTAGTTTTTGCAAATATTGGCTATGCTCTGCCATGGCCAGCCTCAATAAATCAAAGCCTTCACCAGTTTTAGCTGAGACATGTATAGACACAATTCTACCATATTCGTCACGAGCTACTGCAGGTTCTAAACCCACTCTATCTATTTGGTTATGCACCAAAATCTGTGGTACGTTTGAAGCACCTATTTCCAACAACACTTTGTTCACTTGTGTAATTTGCTCATCGCGGTTGGTACTCGCGGTATCTACAATGTGCAGCAATAAGTCTGCTTGTGCCGCCTCTTCTAGCGTAGCGCTGAACGCCTCAACTAAAGCATGCGGCAAGTGCTTAATAAAGCCTACTGTATCTGAAAGTACAATCGATCCGCAATCCGCAATAAAAACTTTATGCGTCGTCGTATCTAGCGTGGCAAATAATTGATCTGCCACATAAATATCAGCTTTAGTTAAGCGATTAAATACCGTAGATTTTCCTGCATTGGTATAACCTACCAACGACACTGTCATTACGTTAGAACGCTTACGTGATTTGCGCTGCATATTTCGTTGCGCTTTTAACTTAATCAACTTCTCTCGCAACTGCCTCACACGTATACGCAACATTCGCCTATCAAGTTCCAGCTGCGTTTCACCTGGTCCGCCACGTACACCAATACCACCTTTTTGGCGCTCCAAATGCGTCCAACCACGAACCAACCGTGTAGACAGATGCTCTAGTTGCGCCAGCTCAACTTGTAACTTACCTTCGTGACTCTGGGCGCGCTGGCTAAATATATCAAGAATAAGACCTGTTCTATCTACGACACGCGCTTCTAATAAGCGCTCTAAATTGCGTTGTTGTGAAGGACTCAAGTCATGATTAAATACCGCAATGTTGGATTCGCTCGCCCGCATCATCTGCTTGAGTTCATCAGCCTTACCACTACCGATGAACAATTTGGCATCTGGCGTTGAGCGCTTACCTTGTATAGTACCGCGAATCGCTAAGCCAGCGCTCAAGCTCAACTGACGAAGTTCATCTAAACTTTCTTCGTAATCAGTATCACCAAAATCTACGCTTACTAAAATTGCGGCATCAAAACCGCTTGGCCTTTCAAACAAATCTTTCAACGGTTATTCATCACCTTCTGGCAAGGCAATAGTCACTGCGCGAGCAGGTACGATTGTTGAAATAGCGTGTTTGTAAACCATTTGAGTGACGGTATTTTTAAGCAAAATCACATATTGATCAAATGAATCCACTTGACCTTGCAATTTAATACCGTTAACGAGATAGATAGATACAGCGACGTGTTCTTTACGTAAAGCGTTAAGAAATGGGTCTTGTAACATTTGCCCTTTTTGATTCATGATGTCTCCTATTGTTTGGAGTTAAATAAATGTTACATAGCATCAGCTACATTACTGATGTTACTCTTGTTGAGACTAACAATGCGAGATTTTGTTCTATCTCTTGATCGCTAATTTTAAACATAAGATTTATATTCAAAACTATTTAAGCTCAGATTCAACATGGCGACTATCCCAATCAATTTCAATAGCCGCCATGACTTTTAGTGCAACATTAATTCCAATGCGTAATTCTAGCGATCACTTCTTCCCTGCCTAGCAAGGCCATTACCTGATCAATACTAGGCGATTGCGCAATACCTGTTAGCAACACACGTAGCGGCATCGCCACTTTAGGGAATTTTAACTGATTTTGTGTCACCACTTCATTGATTGCATGATGAATATGCTCAGCTTGCCAATCAACTGCTTTTAGCAAGCTTGTTAATGAATCCATGACAGGTTTAATTTCGGCGGTAAGATGTTTTTCTGCCGCCGCCTCATCAATAACAGGCTTCTGATAAAAGTAGGCAATGCTTGCAGCAAGCTCGTTCAGTGTATTGACACGTTCTTTATACAAATCAATCACGGCAGATAATTGTGGTTGCTCACTGACAACTACATTTAACTTAGCCAAGCGCTTGGTAATATCACACACCAAATAGTCCGTGCTAGCTAGCTTGATGTAGTGCGCATTTAACCAATTAAGTTTCTCAGTATTGAATTGTGCAGCAGATGGCGTGATATGGTCTAAATCAAACCATTCACAAAATTGTTGCAAGCTAAATACCTCATCATCACCATGACTCCAGCCAAGACGCGCCAAGTAATTGAGCACCGCTTCTGGCAAATACCCATCATCGTCATACTGCATTACACTGACAGCACCGTGGCGCTTAGATAGCTTCTGTCCGTCATTACCCAAAATCATAGACAAATGCGCATACTGCGGAATCGTTGCGCCTAACGCCATCAGCATATTGATTTGGCGTGGCGTATTGTTCACATGGTCATCGCCACGAATCACTTGGGTGATGCCCATCTCCCAGTCATCTACCACCACACAAAAATTATAGGTAGGCGTACCGTCTGCACGGGCAATAATCAAATCATCAAGCTCTTGATTAGCAATGCTAATCTCTCCTTTGACTAAATCGCGCCATGTCACATTACCGGCTTGTGGATTTTTGAAGCGAATCACTGGTGGAGTATCTTGTGGGGGTGTTGGTAAAACCTTACCCACCTCAGGACGCCAACGGCCATCATAGCGCGGCTTTAAGTTTTGCTGCATTTGGCTTTCGCGCAAAGCTTCTAACTCTTCTTTACTGCAGTAGCAATAATATGCAGTGCCATTATCAAGCATTTTTTGCAGTGTTTTTTTATAGGTGTCCATGCGTTGCATTTGGTAAAACGGGCCTTCGTCGTAATCTAACCCTAGCCATTGCATGCCATCTAAGATTGCCTGCACCGCTTCTGGTGTGCTGCGCGCCACGTCGGTATCTTCAATGCGTAAAATAAAATCACCACCATGCTTTTTGGCATACGCCCATGAGAACAGTGCAGTGCGAGCACCGCCTATATGTAAGAAACCTGTGGGACTTGGGGCAAAACGCGTACGAACAATCATATTGAATACTGTTTAATTATTAAAGCTTTATTTTATCATGACTGGGTATTTTGCTTGCTTAGTAATGGTTTTACCTCAAGACTTAATTTATTAGATAGCTCACTTTGGTAGAGATTATTTAAAAATTATGCTATGTTGGTTCTGCATGATAAACCCCAATTAAATTCAAATATAAATGCGCTTTAACAAAGAACAATATTGAATGAAAAAGATTTTTAAGAAAATCATCACTAACGGCTTAATCTCCAAAGCATTAAACGCCAACGTCCTAATCACTAAAGTCTTAAGTGACATCCCCAACAAACATGCAATTTGGTTGGAAGCGATTAATGGGCAAGATGATTTAGTTGCGTTGGAATCTGCAACACGCGGCTTGGAGTTCGCGCTGTCTGACAAATCATTAACAATCAAAATTTTATCTAAGATTATTGATGAGACCGCACAAAAAACCACCCCAATATTGGCTAAGCTAAACCAGCAATTTGTGCGATTTGAATTCATGAATTCAAATCTAGAAAACAACATGCTTGCCATAGTCTACGGCTTTCATAAACAGCTTTACGGTAGTTACATCGTTTTACTTAACCATTATTGTGGTAACCCTAATAAACAGACAAAAAATAACGTTAACCTCTACATGCATGGCGCGCTCAATCAGGCATTTGAAATGCTGAAATGGCGAAGCTTTGTTAACTCAAGTTTAACGCCGAATATTTGGTTACAAATACACAAAATTCTTGAAGTTGCGAATAGCAATAAACTACTTAACCAACCTTTAACTACTTTCGAAAATTACACAATCGAAGCGTCAAGCAATCTCACGCTAAGTGGTCTTTTAGTACAAATCTACATGTTAGATAGTCTGCAACAAGTTAACCTAAGCAGACAAGGTGTTGATCTTGCATGCAAACTGTTAAAAAGCCAATTGCTACATGTTGATATTTCAAACGAATTTAATCCGATTGAATATTTATTTTACGTAGACTTGGAAAAAGATCTTGGTGCCAAAAGAATTCGACACTTACATCCCAGCAACTCCCCTACCACGACCTGCATGTATTGGCAGATTGATGCATTAGAATCGGCCATCAGAAAGATTATTAGCGCAATATCTCATGAGTCTTCTGAAATTAAATCTGAGATTCTGTTGAATACTAACTTTGCTATTGAACCACACCAAATAAAAGCGGCAAGAGAGGCATTTACTACCATATTGAGAGAATGGTCACGCAATCATTACGTTAGGCAGCGTAGAAAAGAGGTTCGAAGAAAAGTAACCATCATTGCACACGTTTTACATGGTATAGAAGAAGTGTCTGAGCGGATTAAATCTCAAGACAATGTTAAATTAAATCTTAATACTAAGTTAAGCAATAGCGCTAGACTCTCTACTGATGATAGATTCTTAGATGACAGACTACGAAGTCACAGCATATTCAAAGATGCCCCAAATGCGCATCATGTTGCAGCGAATCATCATTGGGTGATAGTCGATGAGAGTAATCGAGGCTTAGGTGCTATAGCAAGCAGAGAACTCAGCAATTGGATTAGAGTTGGAAAACTGGTTGGGTTAGTGCTAGCAAACTCCAAACAAGAAATGATTATTGCGGTCATTAAAAGTATTCGACCAAAAGAAAACCGTCAGATGCAAGTCGGCATGGAGATTCTATCTCATCATGCAAAATTGGTTCAGCTAAGGCCAGAAGAGTATCAAGCTGCCAATCAAGAAGAAGCTGAAGAAACTGATAATGAAGACTTGTATCCTTCAGATACAGCAAGTTTCGCAGGTTTATATCTGCCAATTGAAGCTGGGGTATCCTCAAGGTCAATGCTCATACTTCCTAGAATTGAATTTATCGCACATACCGATTATGAGGTATCCATTGCTGGCATGCTGGATCGAGTCACTCTCAGTGAAAGTACTGACAGCAAAGATGACTGGGTTAAAATTATCTATCCCAGATGAATTAACTAATTACATTTAGCCGAATAGTTTCGACTCATTTTTACTTAATAGTAAATAAAAACCTAATTAATTCCGCCAAACAAAATGGCCCTCCGTGCTATTTACCCACGGAACACCTCAATTTACTCTATCAGTAAATTTCGCCCAATTGCCTTAAATTCTATCTGGCATATTATTTGCTCATGTTCATATATCAACACCAAAGATATACAACATATTATGCAAATTCTTAAAAAAATATTTAGCAAATCATCAGCATCAAAAGCTAACTTTAGCTTGGCTTGGGCTCATGACTTAAAAGGCATGGACGACATCTCTGCTATTGAATATTGCACGAAGCAGCTCAACGAAGACTACAAAAATGAGCGCTTAAAAGATGAGCAGCATTTACAAGCATTTTTGTCCGTTGATGAGAAATCACACACCATTGTCGAAAGAATTACATCTCACTACATAAATATTGAAAATATCGGAATTGAGCTTGAAGAACGGATGACACAGTCGGTGTTTTTTTATCATCGCCAAATATTCTTAATTTACTTCACACTTATTGAGAATTTAGCTGCAGAAAATCACCCTAGCCTAACCACCTTGCTAGCGCGCGCAATTAACAGCGCAACGCAAATGGTTAAGTGGCGTTATTACAATTTCCATAGCTCTCCTGCCAATGTATGGGTACAAATTGCACAATTATACAAATTAGCTGAGGAAAAATTACTACTTGATAAAAGTGTAGAAGTTTATGCAGGTCAAGAACCTACAACCCTGTCTATAATCTATATTAAAGCCTGCATGCTAGGTACTTTAGAAAGCGTTAGTTTTAAACGTCAGCAGATTGATTTAGTCGGTAAATTACTTGAAAAATGGGCTGCTAAAATTGCGATTGATCATGTTTATGACGAGAAAAAACATTTATTCTATGTAGATACCGCAAGCAATATACCAGCTAAACGTATTAGAAACTTCAAGCCAGCAGATACTTACCGTTATTGGTGTTTTGATAGCATCAATTCAAAAGTTGAGTTGTGTATTTCTGCCATTGAATTCAATATATTGCCAAAACAACTGTCATTACAAGAGTTTATTCACAACAAATATTTCTTACCCACTTTAGAAGTATTACGTACAGAATGGTCTCGTGGCGACTATAAACGCCAACGTAGAAGCGAAGATCGTACTAAAACCATTAAATCTGCAACTACTGCTTATGGATTTGAAGATACTTGCTATCAATTAAAACAGTATGAAAATATACAGGTGCAGCGTGGCGAAAAATCTTACAAAGGCGATAAATCTTTTGATGAGAGACTAGCTTCACATTCCTTGGTAAAAAGTCGGCCTGAAACCAATATCATTTACATGGATTTAGGCGCAGGTACTTCAAACATCGTTGACGAAAGTGGCAAAGGCATAGGCTTACGCATTAACAAACAAGCCAATGAGGTAAGCTTAGGCATGATGGTGGCCGTTTCAGTAAAAGAGCAAAAACAAAATACTAGAATCGGTGTCATTCGCAGCATCAAACCAATAGCAGGCAATGAATTACACATCGGGGTCGAAGTTTTAAGCAGAACTGCCTTTTGCGTTGAAGCTAAGAACAACAGCTTAGATCCAATAAAAGCACTTGCAGTTACTGATAGTTTTAATGGCGTAGCTGCCAATTTATCTAACAGAACAGCAGCTTTTACCTGCTTATTTGTACCTGAAGAATATGGCGTTTCAACACAAGAAACACTTATCGTACCTAGACTTCAATTTAATAAGAATGATACATTTAAAGTGAATATTTTAGGCAATGACATGCTCATCAGGTTTACTGAAACACTAGAACGACACGAAAACTGGATTCGTGTCGCCTATGTTGAAGAACTAGGCAGCCAATTATCAAATAAACTGGCGTCCTAGTTAGCTATTTAACTACTTAGCCTGTGTTACTAAATCGGCCTTCCAGCCACCACCTAGCGCCTTGAACAACTCAACCGTCGCAACCAACCTTGCTTGACGGCTTTGAATAAAGGCCAAGGCAGTGTCGTTGTATACTCGCTGCGCATCCAAGACGTCTAGGTAAGCGGAATAGCCTGATTGATAGCGATTTTCAGATACCTCCAGCGCTTTTTTAGCGGCTATTTGACCTCTATCCAGAGAGGCTTCACGCTCAGTATTTTGTCGCAAATTCACTAGAGCATCATTCACTTCTCTAAATGCATTTTGTACTGCTGCTTCATAGTTGGCTAATACTTGCTTTTGCTTAGCACTGGCTTGGTCAACTTTCGAATTCAACCGACCAGAATCGAAAATAGGCAAATTCAAACTTAATCCGCCAGTCCAAATACGTGCAGCAGATTTTAGTATGTCACCTAACTCCAGACTCTCGCCACCTAAACTGGCAGTGAGTGAGATAGTCGGATACAAAGCAGCTTTAGCTACAGCTATATTAGCATTGGCTGCTACCATTAACTCTTCTGCCTGCCTCACATCTGGTCTCGCTTCAAGCAAGCTTGACGGCAAACCCGCTGGTGGTGTTGGCGGTATTGGCAAGGTCTTGATATCAGCCATCGCCACATTTAAATCTAATGTACCTGTCAATACAGCCAACTGATGCATGCTAATGGCTCTTAACCGGGTTAACTCGGCCATTTGTGCACTTAGATTTGCACTTGCCACCTCGGCTTGATGCACATCTAGCGCTGATGCCACACCACCTTCTAAACGGCGCTTGGTTAAAGCTAGACTTGAATCGCGACTCTTCAAATTATCTTGCGTCACTACAATTTGTGACTCTAAGCTGCGCAATATCAAGTAATTACTTGCTACTAAGCCGGATAAAGATAAAGCCACAGTATCTTTTGCATAACGGGTAGATAACGCTTGGGCGCGGGCAGACTCTTTAGCACGTCGTAGCTTGCCCCAAAAATCGATTTCAAAAGACGTACCTAACTTCACGATATAGTTATTACGTGGGTTACCAGCAATAATAGGATTCGAGCCTGCCTCGGTGATACGGCTGCGACTCGCTCCGGCATCTAAATCCACTTGCGGAAACAGGGCTGCGCCAACTTCACGCATCACTGCATCGGCTTCTTCAATACGCGCAACCGATAATTTAATATCCGTATTATTTTGCAACGCTTTAGTAACCAAATCATTCAATATCGGATCTTGATACAAGGTCCACCATGTATTTGAAACTTGGGCTTGAGCAGCATCTTTAGCTTGGTTTGTAGCCTCAGAATATTGCACAGGTACGTCTAATTTAGGACGTGAATAGTCAGGCCATATTGATTGGCAACCTGAGAGTAACACTGCAGCAACGGCCACGGAAACAAGCTTGATATGCATAGATTTAAATTCTTGGTGTTTAGATGCTTGTTTTTTAAATTCAGTGTGCTGCATCATACTGTTTCCTTAGAGTGATCTACTTCTGGCACTAAGCCTTTGTCATGATGTTTTCTGTCTACATGCGTATTACTAAGCCATGTGAAGAACATCGGAATGAATATTGTTGCCACAAAAGTCGCTAATATCATGCCGCCAAACACCCCTGTACCCATACTACGGCGGGCCGCAGCACCTGCACCAGTAGCGATTACCAATGGCACAATACCTAACACGAACGCCATTGATGTCATCACAATAGGTCTAAACCTCATTCTGGCGGCTTCAAGCGCTGCTTGCGCCACAGGCATGCCCTCCTCCATTTTTTGACTGGCAAACTCTACAATCAGAATCGCATTTTTTGCCGCCAGCCCTACCAGGGTGATTAACCCGATTTGGAAGTAAATATCATTCGGCATACCGCGTAATAACACTGCTAGCAAAGCACCCGCTAATGCGAATGGCACGGCCATAATTACCGCAAGCGGTAATGCCCAAGTTTCAAACTGTGCAGCTAAAATCAAGAACACCATAATAATTGCGAAGCCAAAAGCAAATATCGCTGCTGAACCCGTACGCTTTTCTTGATACGCTTGGCCTGTCCAAGCGATTTGGTAACCATCAGGCAAGTTTTGTGCAGCCACTTTTTCTACTAGGCCGATGGCTTCGCCGGAGCTAACCCCTGGCGCACCGCCACCTAATACTTTGGCAGAAAGCAATCCGTTGTAACGCTCCAGTTGCTCAGCACCAACAATATTGCTGACTTTACTTAATGCTGAAAGCGGTATCATTTGCCCTGCGTTAGAGCGTACATATACTTTGCCTAAATCCTCCGCCTTCATACGATACTCTGCCTCCGCTTGCAATTGCACTCGGTAAGTACGTCCTGATTTATTAAAATCATTTACATAAAGTGAGCCCATGGTACTTTGCAAGGTAGCATAAATATCAGCTACAGGCACACCTTGTGAAATTGCCTTAGCTTCATCTACCTCCACAAATAACTGCGGCACTGTTGGGCGGAAGAAAGTATTGATACCCGCTAATTCTTTTTCGGCTTTTAATGCTTCAATGAAGTTATTCACTACTGTAGATAAATGCATTGGATCAGTATCACTACGGCTTTGTACATAGACTTCAAAACCGCCTGAGCTACCTAAGCCACGAATCGCTGGTGGATTAAAGGCAATCGCCATGCCATCTGGCTGTTGCATACCAATACCGAATAATTTTCCAACAATACCTTCTGCTGTAGTTTCACGTTCAGCCCAATCTTTCAAGCGCACAAACATTGTCGCGGCACTGGTTTTGTTACCACCACCAATTAAGTCAAAGCCATACACTGCAAACTCATGGGCGACTGCAGAGTCTTTCGATATTGCACTACGTACAGCTTCAGTAGTTTTAGTGGTGCGGCTTAATGTTGCACCATCAGGCATGATAACCGCTGTTACCACATAGCCTTGATCTTCTGCTGGCACAAAACTACCAGGTACAGTTCTAAGCAAGATGACCACCAGTGCAATAATCAATCCAAACACTATTGTCCCGATAATTCTATGATGCAAAGTCAAGTTAACGACATATGAATAAAAATTGGTCAGTTTCAAAAAGCCACGGTTAAATGGTTTAAAGAATGCTGATTCTTCATGCACAGATTTCAATAATATTGCACACAAGGCTGGTGTTAGCGTAAGTGCAACAACGCCAGAAATCACCACAGCAACAGCAACAGTTACTGCAAATTGTCGATACATTTCACCGGCAATACCGCCCAAGAACGCGACCGGCACAAATACCGCACAAAGCACTAACACAATTGCAATGACGGCACCTGATACTTGTTCCATAGATTTAATAGCGGCTTTAATAGGCGACAGCTTTTCTTCTGTCATTAGCCGCTCCACGTTTTCCAGCACCACAATCGCATCATCCACCACAATCCCGATGGAAAGCACCATCGCAAACAACGTAAGTGTATTAATGGAGAAGCCGAATATCCATAAACCTGCGAATGTACCAATTAATGAAATAGGTACCGCAATTAATGGAATCAATGTCGCGCGCCAGCTTTGCAAGAATACAAATACAACTAGCACAACTAACAACATTGCCTCGCCTAAGGTTTTTACAACCTCGATAATTGAAGACTTAACAAAGTCACTAGTATCGTATGGCACTTCCCAATCAACACCTTCAGGAAATCTTTGTTTCAGTTCAGCCATTTTTTCTTTAATGGCTTGTGCTGTATCAAGTGCATTTGCACCTGTTTGCAAAAAGATTGGAATACCAACGCCTGGCAAACCATCCAAAGCTGTGCGCACGTTATAGCTTTGTGAGCCTAATTCAATACGTGCTACGTCTTTTAAGTACAGTACACCACGTGGGCCATCTGCACGGATGATGATATTGCCAAACTCCGAAGGCTCGATCAAACGGCCTTTAGCAGTTACCGTATAGACCAGTTGCTGTGTAGATGGCGATGGTTCTTGCCCAATTTTACCTGCTGCATATTGCGCATTTTGTGACTGAATTGCAGTGGCAATATCCGTTGTAGTGACACCAAGTTGCGCCATGCGATCTGGACGCAACCAAATGCGCATTGAGTAATCTTGTGCACCAAAAATAGTGGCGTCGCCTACACCCTTAATACGTTTAAGTTCGTCTAGTACATTTAAAGTACCGTAATTACTTAAGTACAGCGGATCATATTTCTTTTGCTTATCCGTCAACATCACGACCAAAAGAATATCGTTGGAGCGTTTTTGCACTACTAAACCAGTCCTACGCACCTCGTCAGGTAAACGTGGCAAGGCAATGTTCACGCGGTTACTCACGTTGAACGTCGCCTGATTCACATCTGTACCCACTTCAAAAGTGGCAGTAATGGTTAAAGTACCGCTAGAGTCTGCACTAGAGTTAAAGTACAGCAAACCTTCAACACCGCTTAACTGCTCTTCAATGGGTGCAGCAACTGTTTTAGACAGTGTCTCTGCACTCGCACCAGGATATGTAGCCGTAATTAGCACGGTAGGTGGGGCAATTTGCGGGTATTGTGCAATTGGCAATTTCAAAGCCGCTGCTAAGCCCGCCAATACTATAATGATAGACAAAACGCTGGCAAAAATAGGCCGCGTGATAAAAAATTTGGTCATATTAGTTCTCGTTTAAACTTGATTTATTCTTAAGGTTTTGTCTTAAGCTTGTTTTGGAGATTTATTTTGCAGACGCCTCTTTAGACTTTTCAGCAGGTACTGCCGCTGGCGCCTCTCCCGCAGGGTGTGGGGCGACGGCAGTTCCTGGTCGCAATTTAATCACGTTATCAACAATCACTTTTTCGCCGGCATTCAGACCGCTTAACACAACCCAGTCTTTGCCTACCCAGTTACCTGTTACGATTGGTTTTATAGTCGCTTCATTTTTCTCATTAGCGACATAGACAAACCTACCTTGGTCATTATTCAATACAGCAACTTGTGGCACTACAAATACACCATCCTTATGGCCCGTAGTCACACGAATACGTACAAACTGACCTGGCAATAAGGTCTGATCGGCATTTTCAAACGTAGCGCGTAGCTGTTGCGTACCTAATTGTGGGTCAATACTACTTGCAGCAAAATTCAACTTACCCTTTTTTGGATACTCTGTACCATCTGGCAAAATCAAAGCGACTTCTTTTACATTTGATTGGGTTAAACGACCGCCAAGTTGTGCGAACTCATTATCAGATAAGCTAAAACGTACCCATATTGGCGTGATTTGGCTAACTGTTGTTAACAAACTAGTATTAGGGCTCACTAATGCACCTTCAGAAAACTCAAAGCGCCCAGCAATACCTGATAAAGGTGATGTAACAGTGGTATACGATAAATTAAGCTCTGCTTCACGTACGCTTGCTTCGTATTGTGATAACCCCGCGCGTGCTAACGAATTATCAGAAGCAGCATTATCAGCTTCACGTTGACTTATCGATTGTGTAGCAAGTAAACCCTGCAAACGTTGCGCTTCACGTTGCGTTTGCTCAACACGCGATTTTTGCTGTTCTAACTGTGCTTTAGCATTTGAAAGTGCAATTTGAAAAGGTACTGGGTCAATCAAAAACATGGCTTGCCCAGCCCTGATTGGCGCGCCTTCTTCAAACAATTTTTTAAGCAGAATGCCGCCAACACGAGGTCTGATTTCTACCTCTTTAGCACCCTCTGTTTGCGCCACAGCCTCAGCACTGATTGGCACACTGGTCGTTTGTAGCTCAAGCACACTCACGGGCATCGCTGGCATACCTGTGCCAGCCTGCGCTTGCGCATCACTTTTTTTACCACAACCGATTAATACAATACTAGACACCAATGCAATGGCTGCGATCTTAGTAGTGAGCGTAAATGGTACAAACTTAACGGGAGATTCTTGTGATGTGGCCGTGTTAACTGCCTTGAGTGTGTTGATTGCCATTGACGACTCCATGTCTTTAATGATGCTATGTTATTAATTATGTTAGATTTTATTCTGCTTGTTAACGCTTATTATTTAGTACTTTGTAATGCCAATTTACTCAATAAGGCTTGCTTACATTCAAACTTGTATGTATATTATATACAAACATGAATGTATGTAAACAACTTTCTGTTAAAGTACTGGTCAACTTATTACAAAGCTTAATAAGAATCCTGTTGATGAATACAGTGATTAATATAAGCCTTTAGACACTAATGAGAAACCAATTTAAATGAGAACTACAGCAAAATGGTAAGAAAAACGAAAGAAGATGCGGAGCTTACACGGCAGCGTATTATCAATGCCGCGCGTGAGGTATTTTTAGCACGCGGCGTGAGTCGCACGACTTTAGAACACATCGCCACTCAAGCCAATGTAACGCGTGGCGCTGTGTACTGGCATTTCAAAAATAAAACTGAAATATTTCATGCCATTCGTGATCAAGTCTTTTTACCGCTGATCGACCGCATGGACGATGCACTTTCAATCGGCAGCAATAAAGATGTTGATAAATACGAAGATCCCCTCACCCAAATTGAAAATAGCCTTTGCGACACTATCATTGATTTAAATGAAAACATTGAAATGCGTCAAACATATGAAATCATGATGATTAAATGCGAATATGTGGATGAATTTGCTACCGTACTACAACAAATTCTTGGCAACTGTTCGAGCATTACAGAGAAAATTCAACTCGCCTACGAGCGCGCACAATCACAAAACCTGCTGACCGGCTCACATACACCACGCGCGTTGGCGCTGGATACTCACTTGTTTTTTAGCGGCTTACTACACATGTGGGTTAAAGATGCAGACGGCAGTAGATTCCGTTTTCAAGCCATAGAGCTCATTAAGTCACATATCAACTTACGCAGAAAATAATTAGTTAAATAGGTATTAGCGCTTTGATTTTTTGTTTCAGATTACTATATTTGAGACGATTCAATACATACTTTGCACTAGGCATAGCTTCCAAATATTCCAAATGTGGCTTCCCATCCTTAGCCACTACGAGATACGGTGCTTGTATATAAGGGTCTATCTTATCCATCTGCATGTATTCAATAACATAGGCCCAACGGCTATCCTGCGTAATATTAGGCGTAGTTGAATGCAATAAGAATGAAGAAAACAAAACAGCATCCCCAGGTTCAGCCGAGATAAAAACAGGGTTTTTAGCCTCGCCCTTATAAACCGCATGGTTATCAATATTGTCGTAAGGCAAGCGACCTTTATGGCTACCGGGGACAACCCACAAGCCACCATTGTTTTCAGTCATCGTAGTTAGCGATATCCAAAGTTGAAAATGCTGATCTTTTAATTGGCTATATTGGTTATCTTGATGCCACGGGAAAGTACCAGCACCTGGCGACTTCTCTACCGCTTGATCCCATCTCACCCAAATATCAGGCCCTGCAAACTTTTTAAGAAAATCGATTATTTTCGATTGAGAGATAAACGCTCTCAGCTTTTCGCTACGATGCATCAATAAAGCATAAAATTTCAGATTACCTTTATCCAAAATATCATCGCCGACTTTTTCTGCTGATGCCTGCTTGATATCCTCAACTAACTGAAGCACCTCAGCCTTAGAAAAAAAATCTTTCATGAAAATATAACCGTTTTTCTTAAATTCTTTTTGCATGAGCGTGTTCATTAGTAATTTAATTCTCAAATAGAGCTAATCTAAAATATTAAAGTTATTATATAGTTAATTAATAATGCTAATATATGACCCATTCGTACTATAAAATATTATTTACAGTATAAAAATAATTTTTAATTACAATATGAATATTAATCAAGGTGAAATTTACGGTAAACAAACTGCAAGCAAGTTTGTGATGTATAACGTGCTTAAGGTTAGTAAAGCAAACAGTACAAGCCAAGAAATCGTCACATTACAAAATATTGACAACCCACTCAGCCTGTTTGAAACCACCGCACAAAAATTAGCAGCATCAGGCTACATCCGTATCAGCCAAACGCCTTATATTGATCTAGAAGCCTCCACACCAAAACGCCGCAAAGCCGTAAAAAAACCAACGCGCTGCCCGCTCACTTTTGATTTTTTAGAAGACCGTGCAGATAGCCAAAGACCCGCGCCTATTATTCCAGACCTGTTTAGTCCTGCGTGATTTTTAATTAGGCACGCAATATCTTTATCGTCATTCTGTGCTCAACGCGGAATCTAATCCAAAACTTAAAGTACAAAACCAAAAGTCACTGGATTCCGACTTTCGTCGGAATGACAGAAGTTACTAAACTTTACGCTGAACAATCAACAGTGAAACTTCACGACTTTAAATTCCCGTTGCTGCCGCGCCGAGCAGCGCAAGCATAATGGGAGTTTTCGGTAATCGGCTGTTTGAGCCAGCATTTGGCTTCCCCGTGGAATATATGCGCTTAAGCGCATTATTCACACGTGAAGCGGAGCGAGTTTTCGATTGACGCCCATGATGGTGAGCAAACAAAGGAATCAAGCGGAAGTGGAGCGCCCTTTTGTTTGGTTACTTTATTTTGGGCAAGCAAAATAAAGTAACTCGCCCAGAGGCGAAATCAAGACTGGTCAGACTTAAATTGCAGCGCAATAACTGGATATGACTTACTAACGGGTTCGTAAGAAAATAACAGGAATGCAGATGTAAGCTGCAAAAAAGGTCCGAAACTTATAGATGTTAATTCTGCTTTTACAAAATCAAAAGTTAACATCGGCTCATCTGTGAAAAGACAAACCAAGGTATTTACATACGGGCCGCCATGATAAGTTTTTTTATCTTTCCCGCTCAAAAGATGTTCAATATGGGATGCTAGCTCGCCTGATTTCCATACTCTATAAACGTCCTTCCCCTGTGCATTCTGACTTAGAGCTTCACTACATACGACTTCGGTAACTTCAATTGCTACATCGGCCCCCTCTATGTTTGCACAAACACAGTCAGGAGGGTCTTGTTCGAAGAAACGCGGCGAGTGTAAGCCTAGATTGGCAGTATTGTTAAGAGCAGTGAGAAGCTCTTTAACCACACCAAGCTCCTTTATCTGTTTATTAGGCCATTCAAAAAAGGAAGCATACTGCCGCCCTTTAACACGAATTCCCAATGCACTCTTTAGGTCAACGCTCATAATAAACTCTAGCCCCTCGGCGGACCACCCCATAAATCATGTCCATCCGCACTATAAATCTCTACCTCTACAAAATCACCAGGCGTTAAACCCTCAGCATCTTCCATATACACCACACCATCAATCTCTGGTGCATCAGCCTTCGTCCGCCCTATCGCTTGAAAACTACCATCTTCCAGCTCGTTAATCTCATCCACTAACACGGTTTGCATGCTGCCAATCTTGGTCTGTAGTTTTGCAGCACTAATGCGCTCTTGCACTTCCATAAACCTTGCTAGGCGCTCTTCTTTGACTTCTTGCGGCACGTGGTCTGGCAGGTCATTGGCTTTTGCGCCATCTACTGCTGAATAGGTAAAGCAGCCTACTCTATCTAATTGTGCCTCTTCTAAAAAGTCGAGCAGCATTTTGAAGTCATCTTCAGTCTCACCTGGAAAACCTGCGATAAAGGTACTACGCACGGTAATATCTGGGCAGATTTCACGCCAAGCTTTGATACGTGCCAAGTTATTTTCAGCATGCGCTGGACGCTTCATGGCTTTTAAGATACGTGGGCTGGCATGTTGAAATGGCACATCTAAGTATGGCAAAATCAAGCCATCAGCCATCAACGGAATTACTTCATCCACATGCGGATATGGATAAACATAATGCAAACGCGTCCAAACACCTAACTCGCTTAAGCTTTGGCAAAGCTCAGTCATACGCGTTTTTACTGGACGGCCATTCCAAAAGCCTGGGCGATATTTGACATCCACGCCATAGGCACTGGTATCTTGCGAAATCACTAAAATCTCTGAAACACCAGCGTTCACTAAATTTTCAGCCTCATTCAGCACTTCGCCGATTGGACGGCTAACTAAATCCCCACGCATGCTTGGAATAATACAGAAGCTGCATCTATGGTTACAGCCTTCTGAAATTTTAAGGTAAGCATAATGACTAGGCGTTAAGCGTATGCCCTGTGGCGGGACTAAATCGATAAACGGTTCATGTAACTTAGGCAAATTAGCATGAACATGTGTCATCACTTCTTCAAGTGCATGTGGCCCTGTCACGGCTAGAACACTTGGGTGAGCCGCTTCTACCACGCCTTTTTTAGCACCTAAACAACCAGTCACAATCACCTTGCCATTTTTGTTAATCGCTTCGCCAATCGCATCTAGCGACTCTTGCACTGCGCTATCAATAAAGCCACAGGTATTCACAACCACTAGGTCGGAATCTTCATAACTGGCTGAAATCTCGTAGCCTTCCGCACGTAATTGGGTGAGAATACGCTCTGCATCAGAACCCGCTTTGGGGCAGCCTAGCGATACAAAACCGACTTTAGGCGTCACTGCGCCTTTTGTGGTTTTGACTGTGTTTTTAGTGATGACTGAACTCATGAATGTTGACTCTAATTTTTAATAAATTTTAAAAAACCACTTAATAAATTCTAACTTATGTACATAATCGCAATTGCTTGGTTATATGTCACTGTACTGATGGCAGCTACTGAAAAAACCATAACGGCTGGCTTACTCACCTTTATATTTTACGGGTTGCTACCTTGTGCTTTATTGCTATGGATTCTTGGGGTCAAGCACAGACGCCATAAACAAATTGCTAAACAACCTACTGAACAACTAGGCGATGACGATATGCACCAGCCAGATCGTACTAACGCCAAGGCTGATGAGTAACACCTGACTCAATGTGGCTTTTAATTCGGTGCGCTTATGTAAGCCTGGAATCAAGTCTGCCACAGCGACATACAGCAAGCTAGATGCTGCTAAACCTAAAATAATCGGTATCCAGCTTTGCACATATTGCAACGCATAATAAGCCATTAAACCACCTACCATCGTAGCTAAACTTGAAACTAAATTAAATATCAACGCTTGCTTTTTACTATAGCCAGAATGTAGCAGAATTAAAAAATCCCCTACTTCCTGTGGAATTTCATGCGCAATAATGGCCAGCGCAGTTACCAGCCCAAGTTTCACATCTACCATGAAGGCTGCTGCTATTAAAATACCGTCAATAAAGTTATGAAAAGTATCCCCTATCATAATCATCATGCCACTACGGCCGCTGTCATGCGCATGTGAGTGTCCATGGCTATGCACACCCAAAATTGATGGTTGTGCTGCTTTTGTAGTAACTGTCTTGTATTTGGTAGTGCTATCTTCAGGTTTTTCACCGTGATGCGTTTCTGGGCAGTTTTCTTCAGTATGGATCGCATGAACTTCACAATGGTCGCCATGACAATGGCGCCAAATCACTAGCTTTTCCAGTACAAAAAACAATAACAAACCAAGTAACAAAGTAGCTGAAATGCTTTCTACACTACTCGCTTCTTTAAACGCATGCGGCAAAATCTCCAGGAATACCGCACCTAGCATGGCGCCAATGGCGTAGCTAACCAACATGGGTACCCATGTTGCACGCAGGCTAAGCGCAAATAACCCAGCAAGACATACGCTCAATACGCCGCCTAATAAGCTTGATAATATAATCCATGTCAGCGTGGAAAATGGTGCAGTGACAGACGCGAAGCTCAACATGAAATTTTTAAAAGTTGCATTAAAGTGATTTAAACTGACTAAAACTAAAGTGCGTATTATAAACGAGCACTCTTAAACAACCTAAGACATCATCGCGCACTTATACCTAACCAATCTTATTAATCACATTCTGTGCCATTATATTAAAAATATTCTTTTTGAAACTGACACGTTAAATACAACAATGACACGTTTACCAGCCCTGTTTATTGGACACGGCAACCCAATGAACGCTATTACCGATAATCCTTACCGTGAAGCTTGGCTTCAGTTAGGTAAGACATTACCTAAACCAAGAGCGATTTTATGTGTTTCTGCACATTGGCAAACACATGGCACGCAAGTATGCGTAGTGGAGCGCCCTAAAACCATTCATGATTTTGGCGGCTTTCCCGCCGAATTATTTGCACAGCAATATAACGCCTCCGGCGCCCCAGAGTATGCGCAAATGGTATGCAATTTATTTACCGCAGGCACAGTGACACCTACGTTAGACTGGGGTTTAGATCATGGCGCTTGGACTATTTTGCAATCGTTGTTTCCTGATGCTGACGTGCCAGTTTTTCAACTAAGTTTAGATGTTAATCTAGATTTTTCTGCACATTTTGCACTAGCTAAGCAACTTGCCAGCTTACGCGAACAAGGCGTGATGATAATTGGTAGCGGTAATATTGTGCACAATCTAGCAAGGTTAAACCCGCAAGGTGATGTGACTGACTGGGCTTTCAATTTTGACACTTATATTAAAACTGCATTAGAAACTGGTGACGACGCGGCACTCATGGATATAACGCGTGCCGGCAATTCTGCTAGATCAGCGGTGCCTACAGCCGAGCACTATTTGCCATTACTCTATATTGCTGCGGTACGGCATGCCGATGACGAAATGCGATTTTTAACTGAAACTTTCGACCTAGGTACGCTAAGCATGCGTAGCGTGATTTATCAGTAAGTTAACTCTATTTCAACGCAGAATTTTACTTAATTAATCGCCAAGCCATATTAGGCTAGCCATGCGACCTGTCACGTTATCGCGTCTAAATGAAAAGAAACGTGCGTCATCGGTATATGTGCAAAAATCTTCATTCACACTGGCTCCGTAAATCTGCGTAACACCAAGTTTATTCAACCGTTGTTTTGCAATTAAATACATATCACATAACCACTTATCACTTTCATGGTCATTCTTATGTGCGCCAAGTGCTTTAAATGCTTGCTCTGCTTGAGCATCATGCTTAATAAAAGCTTCGCGTACATCATGACCTACTTCAAACGCAGTTGGCCCTATTGCAGGGCCTAGCCAAGCTAGAATCTCACTCGTAGGCACATTCATTTTGTGAATGGCGGCTTCAATCACACCGTCACATAAACCACGCCAACCGGCGTGTACAGCGGCGACAATCGTGCCAGCAGCATCACACAGCAACACTGGCAAGCAATCTGCAGTCATCGTGACGCATACTACGTTTCTTTGTGTGGTAAATGATGCATCAGCATTTTGCACACAATCACTTTTAGCAGCATCTATTGTTTCAATACCATGCACTTGATTCACCCATACTGGCTCACTTGGCAAGTATGGGCTTAATAATTGGCGGTTTCTAGCTACAGCAATACCATCATCATTCACATGTGTGCCTAAATTCAAGCTTGCATACGGAGCAACACTTACACCGCCAACGCGCGTTGTTTGCAAAGCTTTAACATTTCTAGGTGCAGGCCAGTCAGGCTGAATGAAGTCAATAGCATTGAAATTAGGTGGATTCATAGCAATTACTCGTCTTCTGGCTCTATATCGCCGTCATCCTCATCATAATCGTCATCTTCAAAATCTTCGTCGTCCTCATAATCTTCGTCTGCAAGATACGGTTCAGTGCTTAATCCGCCAAAACTAAATTCCAAATCATCTTCTTCTTTACGAGGATCTTCGTGACGCATTGCCTCTAGTAAGGCCTTCATGTCATCTGCAAGTTCAATTTGCCACTCCATGAACTCATCAGTAGCCGGGTGTAGCAAGCCTAGTTTAATGGCGTGTAACGCTTGGCGATTGAATTTGCTGACTTCATCACGTAATGTCTGCGTCATGGCGCGAATCGGCACGATGCCGCGAAAACCATAGACAGGGTCACCAACGATTGGCGCTTTTAAAAACTGCATGTGTACACGAATCTGATGCGTACGACCGGTTTCTAAATTACAACGCATATAGGTTTGCACTGAAAAACGCTCCAACACTTCATAGCGTGTTACTGCTGGCTTACCCATACGGTTAATTGCCATTTTAGTACGAGCGCGTGGGTCACGGCCAATAGGCTGGTCTATCACACCATTGCGCCAAATTTGCCCCCAGATAATCGCACGATACTCGCGCTTCACTGTACGCGCCTGCAACTGACGCACCAAGTTAGTTTGCGCCGCCAAAGTTTTTGCCACTACCAACAGGCCACTTGTGTCTTTATCCAGCCTGTGCACAATACCCGCACGTGGCACATCCTTTAACTTTGGCTCATGAAATAGCAATGCGTTTAACAGCGTACCGCTCCAATTACCCGCTGCAGGGTGTACCACCATACCTGCAGGTTTGTTAATCACTAAAATATGCTCATCCTCAAATACAATAGTGAGCGGAATATCTTCTGCGGTAAACGCATAACTTTCAGGCTTAACCTGCACTTGCACCACAACTTGCTCGCCTCCCCATACTTTAGTTTTAGAGGTGCTTGGTAGCGAGTCTACAATGACTAACCCGTCTTTAATCCAAGTTTGCAATCTTGAGCGGGAGTGTTCAGGCAACATACGTTGTAATGCAACATCTAGACGTAAACCGCCTAAATCATGAGGAATAGTAAGTGTAAGTGCGTTACTAAGAGCTTTAGTAAGAGATAGTTCAGTCGGGTCTGTCATCGGTTATAATTATCAATAATTCTTTTAAGTGGGTTTTGGCATGAAGTATATCTTAATTTTAATGTTTGCCTTGTTACTCAATGGCTGTGCGATTTTTGGTGCGCCTACTGAACTCGATGATACCAAAGGCTGGTCAGCCGAGCGCATCTATCAAGAAGGCGAAGCCAAGATGCGTGATAAAGACTACGACAAGGCGATTGTCTATTTTGGTAAGCTAGAATCACGTTACCCTAATGGTCGCTTTGCTGCGCAAGCTCAGCTTGAAACTGCTTACGCTCACTTTAAAAAACAAGATCCCGTGCTAAGCGTTGCTGCGGCAGATCGTTTCATTAAACTGCACCCAAATCATCCAAATGTTGATTATGCTTACTATTTAAAAGGTCTAGCAGTATTTAACGAACGCGGCGTGATAGAAAAGCTCACCGAACAGCAAATCAGCGACCGTGACCCACGTTCACTGCGCGACTCGTTTGTTACTTTTAAAGAGTTAGTGACACGCTACCCAAATAGTCGTTATGCGAAAGATGCAACACAACGCATGGTGTATTTGGCCAATAGCTTGGCCGACCATGAACTGCATGTAGCGCGCTATTATATGAAACGCCAAGCATACGTGGCAGCGGTGAATCGTACCAAATATGTATTGGAATATTACCCGCAATCCCCAAGCGTTGAGGAAGCATTGGTCATTATGATTAGCGCATACGATCTATTAAGTTTAGAGGATCTCAAAAACGATACGATACGTATACTGAAGACCAACTATCCTGATAGTGCGATGCTAGGTAAAGGCGTACCAACAGACGAGCGTATATGGTGGAAATTTTGGGAGAGCTTGTACTAAAGATTCCTCAACTAAGTATTATTTAACGTTCCTTTAGTTATAAAAAAAACTCACATTTAATGTGAGTTTTTTATGTGCTCCTAGCTATTAAGTCAGCACCTTTAAGTCTTAACTTAATGCTTTTTAGCACGCCTATCTTTATCTTCAGCATTACTTTTTGCTTTTAGCTCAGCTCGATGTGCTGTTTTACGACGACGCATACTCACAATACCTTCTCCGGGTTTACGTTTATCTTCGTCTTCAGCAAATGGGTTACTACCTTGCTTATATTGTACCCGTAGCGGAGTACCTGATAACTGGAATGTCCTGCGAAAAGTTTTTTCTAAGAAGCGTGTATAAGCATCTTTCACACCATCCACATGGTTACCATGAATTACCACAATTGGAGGATTGCTACCACCCTGATGGGCATAGCGTAATTTAGGACGTATGCCTTTACTAATGGGCGGCTGATGTTGTTGAAGTGCATCAATCAACACACGGGTAAGTTGTGGTGTTGCCAGTTTGGCAAAAGCTGCTTTAAAAGCGATATCTACTGAGCCAAACAACTCTGGCAGCCCCTTTTTACGTAGTGCTGAAATATAGTGAAATTCAGCAAAGTCTAGAAACATCAGCTTGCGATCGATTTCACGTTTAACCCAATCACGCTCTTCTTCTTTTAAACCATCCCATTTGTTGATGGCTACCACTAACGCTCGACCAGCATCTAATATGTAGGCCGCCACATGTGCATCTTGCTCGGTAATGCCTTCTTGCGCATCCACCACCAAAATAACTACATTAGCTTCTTCAATAGATTGTATGGTTTTGATAACTGAGAACTTTTCAATCGCCTCCAGTACACGACCGCGTTTACGTACTCCAGCGGTATCGATTAAGGTGTAATGCTTACCATTTTTCTCTAAATCGATACTAATAGAATCGCGTGTAGTACCTGGTTCATCAAACGCAATCACACGCTCTTCACCTAACAATGCATTCACTAAAGTAGATTTTCCTACATTCGGACGACCTACAATCGCTACTTTTGGGACTCTATCACCTGTGTAATCTTGCTCTGGCTCTTCATCCACCACTTGAAAGCTCTCTAGTGCTAAATCAACAATATCTTTCACACCTTCACCATGTGCTGATGAAATAGATAGTGGGTCACCCAAACCTAACTCATGAAACTCCGCACTAACTACTGCTCTATTCATGCCTTCGGTTTTATTCACGGCTAACAATACGGGACATTTGCTACGACGTAAGCGATTAGCAATTTCCATGTCTTGTGGTGTAGCGCCTTGGCGACCATCCACTAAAAAGATAATCACATCGGCTTCATCAATCGCCAATAGTGTTTGTACTGCCATGGCTTTAAGAATACCGCTGTCGGTATTTGGCTCAAAACCACCTGTGTCGACAACTAAATAAGGCTGGCTAGCGCCAACACCACGGCCATAATGACGGTCGCGTGTAAGACCAGGCAAGTCTGCCACAAGCGCATCGCGGCTTTTGGTTAAGCGATTAAATAAAGTGGATTTTCCGACATTGGGTCGGCCAACTAAAACAATGGTGGGTATCATACGACTATTCTAAATGATTCTTGCGCTAAGTAATGCTTGAGAATGTAACCGCATGTAATTAATAAATAAATTGTGAAACTAATTCATTTATATCATTAGTTGTGTGCGGTTACTTATATTGGTTTATATTATTTTATAACTTTTATTTAATCTGAATGGCATATAAACCGCCATCACGGGTTTGCGCTAAAACGGTATTTGTATTTATCAGCGCCATTTGTGCCAATACCGGGCTATCATCAGTTTTAATCCTAGAAGCTAATGCACCATCTTCACGACTTAAAAAATGCACATAACCTTCAATATCGCCTACTGCAACCAAACTGCCCATAGGCACTGGCGCACTCAGGCGGCGATTTTTAAGTGCAGCTTGACGCCAAAAAGATTTACCCGTGGTGTAATCAAGGGCATAAACCGATCCAAATGCATGAGAAACAAAAATTCGTCCGTCTTCAACACTTAATCCAGTTAAGCTAGAAATATCACGGTTCCAAACTACACGACCAGTCAATCTATCAACGGCTGCAACTCTGCCTTGGTATGCTACTGCATAGACTAGCGGACCATCTACCACGGGTAAACTGGTAATGTCTGCGATACGTTCAATTTCAGTTACACCTTTAGGCTGGGCTACTGAGGCCTCCCATAACACTTTGCCATTATCCGCACGAATAGCAACTAATTTACCACCGGCAAAACCAGCATAAACTGCACCGCTATCAACTACCACGCCCGCACTGCTACGTAAAGTCAGCGCAGGACTGCTGCGGTCATACACCCATTTACGGCTGCCATCATTAGCATTGATGCCATAAATACGACTATCACCAGTTCGAACAATGACAGTACCATCAAAATATTTTGGTGCGCTCAATACCTCACTACTAAGCTTAGATTTCCATTGCAGTTTTCCTGCAATATCATAAGCATACACTGCACCAGTCTGCGTTCCCACTAGCACTAAGCTGCCACCAACACCAACACCTCCAGAAATTTTTTCACCAGATTTTACACGCCAAGCTTGAGTACCGTTGGTAACGTCAATCTTGACCACCTCGCCTTCGGCGCTTGCTGCATAGGCATAGCCGGCTTCAATCACAGGGGTAAATTCAAAATCCTCAGATTCACCAACTTTAGCCTGCCATAACAGTTTGGTAGTAGCAGTTTCTTTAAGCTCGGTTAATGGTTCAGGCGGATCAGCTGGCTCTGCACCAAAAACTTTCTCAGAAACACTGGTTTTAATATCCGTGATTGCGCTGCATGCCGTCAATGTAAGTAAGCTAATTAAAGCTACTAGACTCAACGGTATTTTAATAAATTTATGTAACAACAATCTGTACCCCTGCCTGATTAAATGACACAAAGAATAATTAAAGCTCTGATTAAATTAACGCTTCAATTAAGCAAGCAATTAAACCAGTAATTTAATTATCCTAGTGCTTCAAGTTTTTGCTGCGTAATCGTACGATATTTACCTTTAGGATCTAACTTTAGCAATGCCTCTTCGTAAGCTGTTTTTGCTTCAGCATTTTTTCCTAGTCCTACTAAAACATCCCCTTTAAGGTCTGAAAATAAACCATCAAAACCAGCATCGTGAGGTGCATTAAGTAATTTTAACGCTGCGTCAAAATCTTTTTCTTCAGCTAAAATATTTGCTAATTGCAAACTTGCCAAAGCACTTACCGATGTTTCTTTCGCATTTTTGATAGCCCAGTCTAACTGTGCTTTTGCACTTTTAGCATCGTTAGCCAGGTAGTTCTCTTTAGCAGCAAATAAAGCTGCACGTCCGGCATAGGGCGTACTACCAAACTTATCCATTAAAACAGCAGACTTGGCTTGAATCGATTTCAAGTCTTTTTCATCTGTTACCAATAGCTCTTGATATTGCGTTGATGCTTCTACTGATTGTTTATTTTGATAGTATTTCCAGCCTTGAAAAGCAGCATATGCGACCACTGCTGCCAGCAACAAGCTACTACCCATCGCACCATAGCGTTTCCACCAAGCTTTAAATTCGTCTAACTGCTCTTGTTCTTCTAAATCATATGCCATTGCTTATCCTAATCTTTTTCTAAAGCTAATAAATCAAGTCTAATAACTATTGCTCTTATAAAAAAAGCGCTTTAATTACATAATTTATGCATTAACCACTTTCTTGCCTGGAATTGCCGCTAACAAATTGCGCGTATATTCATGTTGCGGTTGCTGATAAATATCTACCACTGTACCCTGCTCTACTATTTTACCTTGATGCATTACGAGAATATCATCAGCAATATGTCTTACCACGCGCAAATCATGGCTAATGAACAAATAACTTAACGTCATTTCAGCTTGCAACTCTTTGAGTAGCAATAATATCTGTGCCTGTATCGACACATCTAATGCTGACACTGGCTCATCACATACCACTACTTTAGGTTCCAACACCAAAGCACGTGCAATACCTATACGTTGCCTTTGTCCACCTGAAAACTCATGTGGGTATTTTTGCATATCCGCTTCAGTTAAACCAACACGTTTTAACATCGCGATTACTTTTTTCTGTTGCTCAGCGCCATCTCCCAAGCCATGAATCAGCAAACCTTCACCTACGATTTCACCTACACGCATACGTGGATTGAGTGATGCGAAAGGATCTTGAAACACCATTTGCAGGTTTTTACGTACAACCCTTAAAGCGGCCCCGTCGAGTTTAGCTAAATCTTGTCCCGCAAACAGCACTTCACCACTATCCAAGGGTTGCAATTGTAACAGACAACGCGCCAACGTGGATTTACCACTACCAGATTCACCAACAACCGCCAGCGTACTGCCTTCACGCAGACTCACACTAACGTTATCCAATGCTTTTACCAAGGTTGTGCCAAAACCAAATTTACCGCTACGCTGTGTATAAGTTTTAACTAAATTATTGGCCACTAGTATAGATTGACTCATATAACTGAACCTAGTTGGGCAGCCTGATTTTCAGGTAACTTTTCTACCAGCCATGCATAGTCAATCGGTTTCAGCGGCTTTTTGCCTTCTGCATCAGGCACGCATGCTAATAGTGCACGTGTATAGGGATGTTGCGGATTACTTAACACTTCATCTTTAGTGCCAGATTCAACGATTTCACCCCTGAACATAACAACCACGTTATCTGCAATATCTGCCACTACACCAAAATCGTGGGTAATAAATAGCATGCCCATATTCATGCGCGTTTTCAGCTCATCAAGTAACTTAAGTATTTGCGCTTGTACCGTTACATCCAAAGCGGTGGTAGGCTCATCAGCAATTAGCAGCAGAGGTTCACAAGCAATACTCATGGCGATCATCACACGTTGACGCTGGCCGCCAGATAGTTCATCTGGATAGCTATTGGCGCGGCTAGATGGAATACCGACCATGTCTAACAAACTAGCGATTTTAGTTTTTAAGCTGTCGCCTTTAAGGCCTAAATGGGTCGTGAGACTTTCACCAATTTGATAGCCAACGGTCAATACAGGGTTGAGCGAAGTCATTGGCTCCTGAAAAATCATCGCGATTTTCCTGCCACGGACTTTTCGCAAGCTCTCAGCATCTAGTAACGTTAAATCTTGCACACCAAATTCAGCATTATTAAACAATACTTTGCCTGTGGTTAGTTGCAATTGTTTTGACAGCAACCCCATTACAGATAGCGCAGTTAAGCTTTTACCACTACCAGACTCACCGACTACACAGGTAGTTTTGCCTGCTTCAATCGTGAAGCTGACATCATTCACCAATAAACGCGTTGGCGATTTTTTTGGCACTATACTCACATGCTGAAGCTGCAATAATGGACTAGCTTGACTAGTTTTGGCTATCATTTCGTTTGCCCTATCTTGTAGTCTACTCAAGGTTAATGCTAAAAATCATATCGCTATCGGTTTAAATTTTGCTTAATACCAAATGTTTTATCGCTTCATCAATACTACATTGCAGTTGCTCGCCTTTGACCATAGCCTGCATAGGCTTTAGTGTAACTTGCTTATTAGCCACTTCATCATCACCTAATATCAACGCAAAACGCGCCTGGCTTCTATCGGCTTTTTTCATTTGCGACTTAAAGCTACCGCCGCCCGCATGCAACACTACCTGAATATTGGCATTGCGCAACTGTTCGGCAATACTAAATGCAGCTTGTTCAGCCTGCTCACCTACATTGACCAAGTACACATCAGGTGCATCGTCAGCCACCACGCCATACTCTTGCATTAACAAAAATACGCGTTCTAACCCAATACCAAAGCCACATGCAGGCGTTGCATCGCCACCTAAACGCTCTACTAAAGCATCATAGCGTCCGCCGCCGGCAATCGTACCTTGCGCACCAAGTTTGGTAGTCACCCATTCAAATACGGTGCGGTTGTAATAATCCAAACCGCGCACCAGTCTGGCATTGATTAAATAGGCTACGCCTGCAGCATCTAACAACTCACACAGACCATCAAAATGCGCACGGGTTGCATCACCTAAGCAATCAATCAGTTTAGGTGCAGCATCACACATTGCTTGCATACGTGGATTTTTGGTATCCAGTATACGTAATGGATTTGTATGTAGCCGACGTTTCGCGTCTTCATCCAGTAAATCCATATGCTGTTCAAAGTAAGCAATCAGAGTATTGCGGTATGCTAAACGCTCATGTGCATCACCAATACTATTGATTTGCAGTTGAACATCGTCAATACCCAATTCGCGCCATAACCTGGCTAATAACACGATTTGCTCAGCATCTACTTCTGGCGCATCAAAACCAAATGCTTCTACACCAATCTGGTGAAACTGCCGCTGGCGGCCTTTTTGTACGTTCTCATGTCTAAACATTGCTCCGCTATACCATAATCTTACCGGGCCGTTATAGGTCAGATTATGTTCCACCACAGCACGTACACAGCCTGCCGTGCCTTCTGGACGCAGTGTTAGTTTGTCACCGTTAAGCTTATCTTCCCAAGCGTACATTTCTTTTTCGACAATATCGGTATGCTCCCCGACTGAGCGCACAAACAGATCAGTTGGCTCAACCAAGGGCATGCGAATATTTTTATAGCCATATTGTGCAAGTACACGCCTAGCAGCGTCTTCTAGCTTGAACCACAGTGGCGTGTGTTCAGGCAGAATGTCATAAAAACCTTTGATACTTTGGAATTTTGATGGCTTAATTACTTTGGGTTCAGACTTTGCAGAATGATTAGCTGCTGAGTTTTGATTGATTTGCTCTACCATCATGAAATTGCTTTAATAGAAGTTACTTTAATTGGAATAGTTTTGTTTGCTGGCACTGATAAGTTTGGCGCTGGCACGCTTGAATAATGCAACTTGCCGCCTTCGGCATAGTTTTTCTGTACATAAGTTTCAACAATCGCTTGGAACTCTTCTGCGATGTGATCACCTTTTAAGGTAACGGTTTTTTCACCATCCACGAATACAGGCGCGACCGGTGTCTCACCAGTACCTGGCAAACTGATGCCGATATTGGCTAATTTCGATTCACCAGGGCCATTAACTACACAACCCATCACTGCCACGCTCATATTCTCAACACCGGCGTATTGGCTACGCCAAACAGGCATTTGATTGCGCAAATAGGTTTGAATTTGCATAGCAAGTTCTTGGAAATAAGTTGAGGTAGTGCGACCGCAACCTGGGCAAGCGGTGACCAAAGGTGTAAATGAGCGTATGCCCATCGTTTGCAGAATTTCCTGGGCTACTATAACCTCTTTGGTACGAGATTCATTAGGTTCAGGTGTGAGAGAAACACGTATCGTATTGCCGATGCCTTGCTGTAAAAGTAAAGCTAAGGCGGCTGTTGAAGCTACGATACCTTTAGACCCCATGCCAGCTTCGGTTAAGCCTAAATGCAATGGATAATCGCTTCTTGTCGCAAGCTCAGAATAGACTTTGACCAAATCTTGCACATTACTCACTTTGCAAGAAATGATAATTTGATTGGGTGATAAACCTAATTCCACAGCCTGTTGCGCACTCTCAAGCGCTGATTGAATCAAGGCTTCGCGCATCAAGGCATCAGACGATAATGGTTCAGCGAGCTTGGCATTATCGTCCATCATCTGTGCCATTTTAGCTTGGTCTAAACTGCCCCAGTTAACACCGATTCGCACTGCTTTTTTGTACTGAATTGCGGCTTCAATCATGTAAGCAAATTGCTCATCACGCTTCGAGCCCTTGCCTACATTACCTGGATTAATTCGATACTTAGCTAAGGACTTTGCACAATCTGGATATTGCGCTAATAATTTGTGTCCGTTGTAATGAAAATCACCTACTAACGGTACATTACAACCTAGTGCATCTAAGCCGCGACGAATGTTGCCAACTTGCGCAGCGGCTTCTGGTGAGTTGACCGTAATCCGTACAACTTCACTACCCGCCTGCCATAGTTCAAATACCTGCTTAATCGTACCTTCTGCATCTGCGGTATCGGTATTGGTCATACTTTGCACTACGACGGGAGATGCCAGTGTGCCGAATAAACCTCCACCGACTGGCACATGGCCTATCATCACCTGCAATGTGTTGCGTGGCTGATTAAGATGAAATGAATTCAACGACAACTCCAAACCCTTAATATTTATTGTAAAACAAGACGTGCAACATTGTCTTTGGTATAGCGTGTTAAGTCTAACGGCTTACCTAAAAACATTAACTTGGTTGCCTTGGCATTGCCTACTAACACGCTAAATGGCGGTTCTCCATCAAAACCATCGGCACTGCCAGCCGCTAATAATTTTTCAAAAACAACCGCTCCTGATTTATCGCTGACACGTATCCATGTTTGCTCATCCACAGTCACGCTCACTTTTTTTGTAGTCGAATTAGGCGGCGATTTAACGTTTTCAGAAGCTTGTGCTGCATTTGCTTTAAATGAATTAAAGTCTACTGCTGAAGAAGGTACCGGCTGCCCAGCCTGAGGCGTCGCTTGCCCGAGTTTTTTTTCAGTTGAAAGTGGTAACGAAGGACTTATTTGAGTCTTGCTGCTTGCTAATGCCTTATCATTTGCAGGCGTCTTATCAATAACTGCCGCTGTATTCGGTAATGGTGTAACTGGGTTAGTATTAGGAGTACTAGATACCGTGTTACCAGAATGACCATCAATTATTTCTACAGTTGGGGCATCAGGATTTTCGAGCGTCGCTGAATTTATAACTATCCCAGCGGCATCTACACTTGCGTCTGGTTGCCTTTCCGCGGCTGGCAGAGCAACCTCAGGCAACGCCATCACAGTTGATGGCTGCGTTGGAAGTACAACCGATTGCGGCTGTTTTTCGGCAGCTGGTTTTGGCATGTAGTCCACATAAAATAACCATGCCAATAAAAACAATAGCACCAATATGCTACTTAAAATATACATTAGCCACGGCTGACTATCTTTACCAGACATGACTTCATACATAGAAGAATGTACGCTTAATGTAGTAGGTGTTTTATCTGGCATTTGAGCACGGTAACTTGCTAACAATGGCTCAGCATCAATTTCCAGCAATCGCGCATAATTCCGGATAAAGCCACGTGTAATCATAGCTTCGGGTAACAGCGCAAAATCATCTGTTTCTAACGCTGTGATTTGTTTAATACTGATGCGCAAACTATTGGACACATCTTTTTGTGTCAGTTTTTTTGCATTTCTTGCTGCCAGCAATAGCTCACCCAACGGAGCATGGCTTGATTGAACTGTAGCTAATTCTGGCACACTTAATTCTGGCGCGCTTAATTGCTGCCCCTCTTGTGGGTCTTGAACTTTAGAATCCTCAGTTAACTTTTTATTAGCCATCATTATTTTCCGTTTTGCAACAATCGAGCTTGCTCAGTATCAGGATATTGACGACGTAGCTGTAATGCATAGCTTGCCTCTGCATCCTTTGCGCCAACTGCGCGCTCTATTTGAATCGCTAACCATAACAATTCAGGCCCAGGTTGACCTAACATGACATTTTGCAAGGTTTTTTTAGCGCCTATAGCATCGTTACGCTTGAATTGCAGTGAAGCAAGTTGGTATGCTGCTGAGCCGGATAATGGCTCAATTTGTAAAGCTTTTTGAAAGTAAGCCTCAGCATTCACATTATCTTTCTTACGTGCTGAGCAAATACCGGCGTTGGTATAAGCCATTGCAGGTGTAGAGTACAGTGGGTTTTTCACTGCAGCTAAAAACTCTTTAATCGACTCATCAATACGATTTCTTGCACATAAAAAGCTACCGTAATTATTATGCGACTCTGAATTAGTCGGTTCAAGTTGTACGGATTTTTTAAAGTTCTTCTCTGCAATATCATCTTGGCCGAGCGCCGCATGCACTAAACCTAAGCCATTGTAAGCCAATGCAAAATCCGGGTCGATACGTGAAGCTTCTGTAAATTCTTCTAGTGCAATCTCTAGTTGCTTTTGCTGATAATACACAGCGCCTAAATCAGTGTGCGCACGCGCACGCGCTTTTAGATTTTCGTTGTACTTTTCGTTTTGTTGTTGACTTGCACAACCCGCCATCATTAAACCAAACAGGCATATTAAAACAATCACTTGAAAGCTTTTAATTACTGTTATATTACTTATAGCCCTGTAACTTATAGTGCTGTTCATGCAATCGCCTCAATTGGAATTCTTTTAGAAGTACGTTTTGTCTTATCCAATACTTTACCAGCTAATTGACCGCATGCCGCATCAATGTCTTCACCTCGTGTTTTACGCACCGTTACTACATAACCAGCTTGCATCAAAATATCGCGGAAGACACGAATATGACTGGCTTTAGAGGTGCCGTAACCACTATTAGGGAACGGATTAAACGGAATTAAATTAAATTTACAAGAAACGTTTTTGACAACTTCTAACAATTGGTGCGCATGCTCAACCGTATCATTCACACCGTCCAGCATCACGTACTCAAATGTTACAAAATCGCGCGGCGCACGCTCTAAGTAACGGTTACATGCCGCCATCAACTCTTTAAGCGGATATTTTTTATTGATAGGTACTAATACGTCACGTAACGCATCATTCGGCGCATGCAACGATACTGCTAGCGCTACGGGGCAATCCTCCCTTAGTCTATCCATCGCTGGCACCATGCCGCTGGTTGAGAGCGTCAGGCGACGACGGCTTAGACCATAAGCACTATCATCCAACATAATCTGCATAGCAGTCACTACGTTATCATAATTGGCAAGCGGCTCGCCCATACCCATCATTACAACATTACTGATGATACGGTCTGAAAGTGGCAACATGTCATAGCCACTTTCTGAACGCAGTGATCTATTCGCAATGGCAAGCTGACCAATAATTTCCGCTACACTTAAATTGCGGTTAAAGCCTTGCGCACCCGTGCTGCAAAACGTGCAAGCGAGTGCACAACCCACTTGACTGGAAATACACAGCGTACCGCGCTCATCTTCAGGGATAAACACAGTTTCAATACTATTCGCAGTGTCTGCGCCAATCAGCCATTTACGCGTACCATCGTTAGACACTTGCTCCAACTGCACAGTAGGTAAAGTAATTTCAGCTTCAATAGCGAGTTTTTCACGTAAAACCTTGGCAATATCAGTCATCTGCTCAAAATCATGCACCCCGAAATGATGCATCCAGCGCATCAACTGCTTGGCGCGAAAAGGCTTCTCGCCAAGTTCCGCGAACCATTGTGCCAGTTGTGGCTGATTAAAATTGAGCAAATTGACCAAAATTGTTTTTACCTTATAAATTTATTACTTAAATTTTCTTATTTACCGAAAAAATAAGCGATTTCGATTGCAGCATTTTCTGCTGAATCTGAACCATGCACAGCATTAGCATCGATGCTTTCAGCAAAATCAGCACGAATAGTGCCAGCAGCTGCTTCTTTTGGGTTAGTTGCACCCATCAAGTCGCGATTTACTTGAACAGCATTTTCGCCTTCTAAGGCTTGAATCATCACTGGGCCTGAAATCATGAATTTAACTAAATCACCAAAGAATGGGCGTGCAGCATGCACTGCGTAAAAACCTTCAGCTTCAGCTTGAGTCAATTGTGCCATTTTTGCAGCAACAACTTTTAAACCTGCGTTTTCAAAACGTGTGTAGATTTTACCGATTACATTTTTTGCTACTGCATCAGGTTTGATGATAGAAAGTGTACGTTGAACAGCCATAACAACTCCATTAAATTAACTTATTGAAAAGAACGATAAAATACCATTTTTGGCACTTAAAATAAACCTACATTTTTATGACAAGTGTTAGCATGTTCAGTAGTAATCACAATGTAGTATGGTCAAAGCTGCTAATAACGTGGCAGAATTCTATATAAATGAAAATAACTGCTAATTCATCGCAACATTCATCTCAAGCAATTATGGCGACCTGCCCTGCGTGCGGCCTACTTTGCGACGATATTTCAATAAATGCAGAACAACCGATTAAAGTAATCAATTCAAAACAAAGCTGCCCTAAAAGTATTGCTTTTTTTGAGCAAGCGCCTGTTGCAACAACTCCAAGTTTAGCTGGCAAACCTACTGATTTAAAAACCGCCATCAAAGCAGCTGCAAACATTTTGGACAAGAGTAATCAACCATTGTTCGCCGGTTTAGGAACAGAAGTACAAGGCATGAGAGACCTGATGCACTTAGCGGAAAAAACTGGCGCAACCCTAGATCACATGCATAGCGAAACCACGGTGCGTAATACTTTGGCATTACAAAATAGCGGCGGTCAGACTACTACACTCACTGAGATTAAAAACCGTGCTGACGTGATTTTAGTGATTGGGACTGACGTCACAACTAGCCATCCGCGTTTTTTTGAAAAGCTGGTTTGGAACTCGGAAAGTCTATTCGATAAGCCATGTCCTGATGTGATTTATTTAGGTGTTGCAGAAGAAAAAACCACTGGAGGGATTTCTCCGGCGGGGAAAAGACCAACAGTAGTAAATGCTGACATAGCAAATTTACCTGAAATCATCAACGCTCTAAATGCATTGGCCCACGGTAAAAATCTACATGTTGATCAAGTTGCTGGCGTTGCCGTAGCATCTCTTAATAGTATTTTAGAGTCATTAAAAGCTGCGCAATATGCCGTAATAGTATGGTCGGCAAGTGGCCTAAAATTTACCCATGCTGAACTGACTATTCAGAGCATTACCCGACTGATCGCTAAATTAAACGAAAAAAATCGCGTGGCAGGCTTGCCGCTCAATACTGGCGATGGCGACACTAGCGTGAATTACACTAGCACTTGGCTTAGCGGCTACCCAACCAGAAGTCGCTTCAGCAAAGGGAAGCCTGAGTATGATAACTATCAATTCTCAAGCATCCATCAACTCAAAACTAGTGATGCTCTACTATGGATAAGTACGTTCAACGCTTATCAACCTCCGCAAGCGGATATTCCTACCATCGTCATTGGGCATCCAGATATGCAATTTGATGTTGCGCCAGACGTGTTTATTCCAGTTGGCATTCCAGGTTTAGACCATACTGGCACGATGTTTCGCATGGACGGCTCGGTGGTATTGCCATTGAAGAAAATACGGCATGCTGACCTGCCAAGTTTAAGCCAAGTCATTCATCAAATAGAGGCATTACTGGCATGATCACGCTACTTAAAAATGGCAAGATTTATGATCCAGCCAACGGCAAAGATGGTGTCATTCAAGATATTTATATCCGCGACGGACGCATCATTGCAAAACCGTCAAGTCATGAGAAAATCACACACATATACGATTTAACTGGCAAAGTCATCATGGCTGGCGCGATTGATATGCATAGTCATATTGGCGGCGGCAAGGTGAATATTGCCCGTATGATGTTGCCAGAGTTTCAGGAGACTAGAAAGTATAGCGAACCTGAAGCGCACATCTGCACACCTAACTGTTCGCACAATGCCACGCCAAATACTAGCGACACTGGCTTTAGATACATCGAGATGGGCTACACCGCGGCCTTTGAGCCGGCTATTTTACCTATCAATGCACGTCAAGCGCATCTAGAAATGGCTGATACGCCGATGATAGATAAAGGCGGCTATGCCATGCTGGGCAATGATGATTATTTTTTGCGTTTATTAGCTGCAAAAAAAGATCAAAAAGCGATTAACGATTACGTTGCATGGATACTGCATGCTACGCAGGCGATTGGCATCAAAGTAGTCAATCCTGGTGGTATCAGTGCATTCAAGTTTAATCAGCGCAGATTAGATTTAGACGAAAACCACAGTCATTACCAAGTGAGCCCACGGGAGATTCTAAAAAGCCTAAGTCGCGCTGTGAGCGATTTAGGCATCGCCAAGCCTTTGCATGTGCATTGCAATAATCTTGGTGCGGCAGGTAATTTTGAAACTACCTTGAATACCATGAGCGCTTCTGATGGTGTGCCGATGCACTTAACCCATATCCAGTTTCATAGTTATGGTACAGAAGGTGACAAAAAATTCTCTTCTGCTGCCGCGCAAATCTCCGAAGCCCTGAATAAAAACAAACATATTACCGCTGATGTTGGGCAGATTCTATTCGGTCAAACCGTCACCGCTTCTGGTGACAGCATGATGCAACAGCTCAATGCCAAACATGCCAACCCAAAAAAATCCGTCATTATGGACATTGAATGCGATGCAGGCTGTGGCGTTGTGCCGTTCAAATACCGCGACCAAAATTACGTAAATGCGCTGCAATGGGCAATAGGTTTGGAGATTTTCCTCTCTGTTGAAGACCCTTGGCGCGTCTTTTTAACTACCGACCACCCAAATGGCGCGCCATTTACCAGCTATCCGCACCTCATTCGCTTGTTAATGGATAAAAGCTTCAGAAACGAAGCATTTGCTAAACTCAATTTAGATGCACAAGCCATGAGTAACTTAACCAGTTTGAATCGCGAATACAGCTTATATGAAATTGCTGTAATGACCCGTGCAGGTGCTGCCAAACTCATAGGCTTGAATGACAGAGGGCATTTAGGTATAGGCGCAGCAGCTGACATTACAATTTACACCTACCAACCTGACCGCGAGGCCATGTTTGCCAAGCCAGATTATGTATTTAAAGATGGTGAACTCGTTGTAAAGAACGGCAAAGTGATTAAAGTGGTTTGGGGTAAAACACATACCGCAAAACCAGCTTTTGATATTAGCGTAGAAGAAGGCCTGAAAGAATATTTTAATCAATATCATACGATTCAGTTAGATAACTTCAAAATATCAAACGATGAAATCGCTGAAGATGGCCGCGGTGAAGTCATCACTCATGAAAGCAGAAAAATATCAAATGCATCAAATTAAGGAATAACAATGACTAGACTATATGGGAAACAGCACCGTAAACTTCAGGATGAGTTTGGCACTAGGAGCATGGCAGACCGTGTAGAAGAGCTAGTTTGCAGAACTGAATTTGATGATGCTGCTAAGCGTTTTATTTCAAGCGCTAATATGTTCTTTTTATCATCAATTGATCATCAAGGGCGCCCGACAACATCCTATAAAGGTGGCGACCCAGGATTTGTAAAAGTACTTGACGATACTACATTGATATTCCCTAGTTATGACGGTAACGGCATGTTCTTTTCCATGGGAAATATCAGCGCCAATCCAAATATTGGCTTATTATTTATTTCCTTTGAAACTCCTAATCGTCTTCGCGTGCAAGGTATTGCAACCATCTCAAAAGACTCGGAATTGCTAGCGCATTATAAAGAGGCTGATTTCGTCGTCACATTAAAATTATCTGAATTTTGGCAAAACTGTCCGCGTTACATACCTAAATATGAAAAAGTGCGCGATTCTCGCTATGTGCCACGCGAACATTGTGAAACACCATTAGCAGGTTGGAAACAACTGGATTTGGTACAAGACATTCTGCCCAAAGAAGATGCAAAAAAAGCAAAAGAAATCGGCATCATCCCTATCGAAGAATGGGTAGGGAAAATTATTTCTGGCGATGAAACTGCTTAACTTTCTAAACCCTACTTAAATATCCAATGTTAATTAATGGTATAAAAATTGATGATACGTTTGCCGAAGCATTCAATATGCGTGGCACCCGCGTACTCATAACCGCACAAAACCTAAAATGGGCTTACCACGCAGCTAACGCAATGACAGGTTTTGCGACCAGCGTCATTGGTTGTGGTGTAGAGGCAGGCATTGAGCGTGAATTATCTGTAGACGAAACGCCTGATGGCAGACCGGGGGTGAGCATCCTGATGTTTGCCATGGGCAGCAAAGTATTGATGCAGCAACTCGAAACGCGCATGGGACAATGCATACTCACCTGCCCTACTGCCGCCGCATTTGCGGGTATCGAAAGTGAAGACCAAATTAGCTTGGGTAAGCACTTACGCTTCTTTGGCGATGGCTTTCAAACCTCAAAACTGATTCGTGATGCAAATGGAAAAGCAAAACGTTATTGGCGCATTCCTGTTATGGATGGCGAATTCCTCACAGAGGAAACCACCGGCATGGTACGCGCGATTGGCGGCGGCAACTTCCTCATTCTGGCCACCTCGCAACCTGCAGCACTCCATGCAGCAGAAACCGCTGTATTAGCCATGAAACAAGTACCCAATGTCATCATGCCCTTCCCTGGTGGCGTAGTGCGTTCTGGCTCTAAAGTCGGTAGTAAATATCCAAAAATGTTCGCTTCAACCAATGACGCTTTCTGCCCAACACTCAAAGGCGCCACTAACTCTGAACTTTCGGTAGAGATTGAAAGCGTGATGGAAATCGTGATTGATGGTTTAAGCTTTGAAGACATCGCAACCTCCATGCGCGTTGGCATACAGGCCATTTGTGATTTAGGTGCAGATAGCGGCGTTAAACGCATTTCTGCGGGTAACTACGGCGGAAAATTAGGCCCGCATCATTTTAAATTGCATGAGATTATGAGTAAGGCAGCATCATGAACGCGCTCACCTTTACCCTTAAAAAAACGTTGCATCACTCAATCAATTGCGCTGCGCTTACACCGAATAATCTGGCAAATAAATCATTGGCTGAGATTGCTAGTACCCCACTGCAATACGGTAAAACAACGCTGCGTACAGATGATATTTTCGATATTAATGGCAGTGATATGCAAAATATTCAGTTCAAAAATAGTACTGATAAGCTGAATTATCTGGGTGCAAACATGGCATCTGGCAGTATGGTCATAGAAGGCGATGCAGGCGCGTATCTAGGCTATGCCCTAAAGCAAGGTGAGATTCATTGTCAGGGTAACACTGAAGCTTTTGCCGCTTGCAATATGTCGGGCGGCTTATTAAAAATTGATGGTAATACCGGTGATTTTTTAGGTGGTGCCTCATCAGGCCTGCGCAAAGGCATGCGTGGCGGCACCGTGATTATAAAAGGTAATGCAGCTGACCGTGTGGGTGACCAAATGCGCCGTGGTCTGATTTTGATAGAAGGCAGCGTAGGCGATTATTGCGGCAGTCGTATGATTGCAGGAACGATAGGTGTACTGGGGAATGTGGGCAAATACGCTGGCTTTAACATGCAACGCGGCACATTATTATTAGCAAAAGCACCGTCATTACACGCCACAATCCAAGATTGCGGCATGCATACTTTACCTTTTCTAAGTTTAATGTTTAAGTCTTTTACACAATACGATACAAAATTTAACAGCCTTAAATCACAGCGTGTACAGCGATTTGTCGGTGATACTGCGTGCAATGGCAACGGTGAGATTTTGCTCGTTCAAGCCAGCTAATTTCAACTTAATGGTCGCAAGTGATAAAATAGCGTTTTGCTATCAAATTTCACATTATGTCTGATGAAGGTACACCCAAATTTTTAACGGCTGCATTGTATAAGTTCGTCAGCCTGCCTGACTATAAAATTCTGCAAGCTCCTATTCAAGCTGTGTGTGATAGTAACAATGTCAAAGGCACTCTTTTATTGGCTGAAGAAGGCATCAACGGCACCATTGCTGGCTTGCCAGCAGACATCCACAAAGTACTTGATTACTTACGTCTGGATTCGCGTTTTGCAGATTTAGAACATAAAGAATCTTACGCAAATGAACACCCGTTTTATCGCATGAAAGTGCGTCTCAAAAAGGAAATCGTCACCTTAGGCGTTGAAGGCGTAAGCCCAACCAAACAAGTAGGCACTTATGTGAAGCCGGAAGACTGGAACGCGTTGATTTCTGATCCTGATGTTATCTTGATTGATACGCGCAATGATTATGAAGTCGATATCGGCACTTTCAAAGGCGCGTTGGATCCTAAAACAACGACATTCCGCGAGTTTCCTGATTACGTTGCAAATAATCTTGATAAAACCAAACATAAAAAAGTCGCGATGTTCTGCACAGGTGGCATTCGTTGCGAAAAAGCCTCGTCTTACATGATGGATCAAGGCTTTGAAGAGGTGTATCACTTACAAGGTGGTATTCTAAAATATCTTGAAACCGTGCCTGAAGAAAATAGTCTTTGGGAAGGTGAGTGCTTTGTTTTTGACCAACGTGTAGCAGTTAAACACAATCTGGAAGTGGGCGAATATGACCAATGCTACGCATGCCGCCATCCACTCTCACCACAAGAGATGCAAAGCAAACAATATGCTGCTGGTATCTCATGCCCATATTGCTACGACAAAGTCTCGGAAGAAAAGCGTGCAAGTTTGATTGAGCGGCAAAAACAGGTTGCTTTAGCAAAAAAACGCGGTGAAGCGCATATTGGTACAAAACAAAAACGTGAACCAGCCTATAAAAAATCACTAAAGCAGCTGGATAACTAACAAACACGCAAGCCAAGGATTACATGTGCGATTACACAACCTTAGTTAAAACACTTAACCAATTCGCTGAGCAATCTAAAATAAAGCCTTTAACATTGGGCGAGGCATTAGACTCCTTAGACGAAGCCAGTTACGCACTCATTTCAATTATTCTTGTATTGCCATTTCTACAACCGCTACCGCTTGGCCCAATCACTGTGATTGGCGGCATCGCCTTTGCAACGTTAGGTTGGCAACTCATGCGTGGCCATGAGTCACCCGTACTGCCGCAAAAATTGCGCAATATAGAGTTCTCAGAAAACACTTGGCGAATTTTGGTTAATGTATGCCTCAAAGTATTAGGCTTCTGCAAAAAATTCACTAAGCCACGTTACTTAACATTGGTTAACGGCAAAAAAGGGCAGAAAATCGGTGGCTTTATTTTACTAGCTGCTGGCGCGCTAATGGCCATTCCGTTTGGCGTGTTACCGCTTAACAACCTTCTACCAGGATTAGCCATTCTTTTTTACTGTATAGGTGAGTTAGAAAGTGATGGGTTGATGTACTTCATCGCTTTCTTTTGGCTGATTGTTACTGTGATTTACTTTGGGGTATTCTTTTTTGCACTATGGTTTTTTGGGCAAGAGGCGCTAGAATTTTTCAAAATAGGTTAATAAGCTTAAATTACATCTATGGCAAATAGACATTCATAGCAAATACAAAAGACAAATAAAAAACGCACTCAATTGAGTGCGTTTTTTATTATGGTGCTACAACTTAATCTAAGACTTTTTATTTCTCAAGTTCGCTGCAATACGCATTCTCAGCGCATTAAGTTTAATAAAACCACCTGCATCTTTTTGATCATATGCACCTTCATCATCTTCAAACGTGGCAATCGTTGAATCAAATAATGAATTCGTCTTACTATCACGCCCTGTCACAATCACATTGCCTTTGTAAAGCTTCACACGCACCCAACCATTCACTGAAGTCTGGGTATGATCAATCAGCGTTTGCAGTGCAATGCGCTCTGGGCTCCACCAATAGCCGTTGTAAATCATGCTGGCATAACGTGGCATTAAATCATCTTTCAAATGCGCCACTTCGCGATCTAGCGTAATGCTTTCAATGGCACGATGTGCCTTAAGCATAATCGTACCGCCTGGCGTTTCGTAGCAACCACGTGATTTCATGCCTACATAGCGATTCTCAACTAAATCTAGGCGACCAATACCATGCTTGCCACCAATTTTATTCAAATGCGCCAATAACTCGTGCGGCTTCATGGCTTCGCCATTTAACGAAACTGGGTCACCATTTACATATTCAATATCCAAATACTCAGCAGCATCTGGCGCTTTTTCTGGGCTGGCAGTCCAACGCCACATCGTTTCCTCAGCTTCTGCAGCTGGGTTTTCTAAGTGACGGCCTTCGTAGGAAATATGCAACAAGTTAGCATCCATACTGTATGGGCTACCCCCTTGTTTATGTTTCATGTCGACTGGAATGCCATGTTTTTCAGCATAGTTCATCAGCTTTTCACGACTTAACAAATCCCACTCGCGCCATGGGGCAATAATTTGTATATTCGGGTTTAAAGCATAAGCACCTAACTCAAAACGTACTTGATCATTACCCTTACCAGTGGCTCCGTGTGAGATAGCATCTGCATTGGTTTCAGCAGCAATTTCAATTAAACGTTTAGCAATTAAAGGGCGCGCAATTGAAGTACCTAATAAATATTCGCCTTCGTAAACAGTATTCGCACGGAACATCGGGAATACAAAATCGCGTACGAACTCTTCACGTACGTCGTCAATATAAATCTCTTTTACGCCCGCAGCTTTAGCTTTAGCACGCGCTGGCTCTAACTCTTCGCCTTGACCTAAGTCGGCAGTAAAAGTCACCACTTCACATTTGTACTCATCTTGTAGCCATTTCAAAATGACTGACGTATCTAAACCGCCTGAATAGGCTAAAACTACTTTTTTAACTTCTTTAACACCGTCTTTTTTCACAATACTCATTGCTTAACTTCCCAATTTAACTAATTCCAATTATTCAACTATTTTAATTATTTAATATACTGACTACTTAACTACTTTTTCAATTCAATTGTTTTTAATTTAAAAATAAATCAAAAGCGACCAATATGCTGACAAAACCCATCACACTCAAACCAGTTAAAAACAACCAATCCGCAATTCTTTCAAGCCTTTCAGCTTGTTGGTTATGTCGTAATGTCCAGTAGGATAACCACGCACTCGCCAAAAATATCAACGCATCTATGGCTAAAATCTCATCTGCCCAAGAGGAGATTGCATTTTCAGGTACTAACTGCACCAATGAAATGACCGTCATGCAGACGCCCACCATGGTGGCAGCCACCGGCAGGATGTGATAACTAATATTTTTAGAAGCCACGATTCATCAAACTATTTCAACAGGCTATTTAAATAAACCACGTCTCAACTCAACTATTTAAGTTGACCAAGTAACAAATATTCCATGAGTGCTTTTTGTACATGCAGGCGATTCTCGGCCTCATCCCACACCACAGATTGCGTGCCATCAATCACATCTGCCGCCACTTCTTCACCACGATGTGCGGGCAGGCAATGCATGAATAGCGCGTTTTTTGCAGCAACACGCATCATGTCGCTATCGACTTGCCAATCAGCAAAATCGCGCATGCGCTCTTCATTTTCAGCTTCAAAACCCATGCTGGTCCACACGTCTGTTGTGACTAAATCAGCACCTTTTACAGCCTCCATCGGATCTGCAAATTCCTCGTAATGATCATGACCATATAAGTTTGCGCGTTCCGGTTCTACTTCGTAACCTGGAGGGGTAGAAACATGGACATTAAAATCTAATACTTCGGCAGCTTGTAGCCAAGTGTTGCAAACGTTATTACTATCGCCAATCCAAGCAACTGTCTTGCCTTGAATCGAACCTCTATGCTCAATAAAAGTGAAAATATCCGCCAAAATCTGGCATGGATGATATTCATTAGTCAGGCCGTTGATAACAGGTACACGAGAATTAGCTGAAAAACGCTCAATGATTTCTTGCTCAAAAGTACGAATCATTACAATATCGCTCATGCGTGAAATCACTTGCGCAGCATCTTCTACCGGTTCGCCGCGACCTAATTGCGAATCGCGGGTATTGAGGTAAATCGCTGAGCCACCAAGTTGCTGCATGCCCGCCTCAAACGACAAACGTGTACGCGTACTGGCTTTTTCAAAAATCATCACCAGCGTACGGTCTTGCAGCGGCCAATATTGCTGATAGGTCTTAAATTGGCCTTTAATCCAGCTGGCGCGCTCAAAAACATACTCTAGTTCAGCGCGATTTAAGTCATTAAATTGTAGAAAATGTTTTATTGCCATAATGTTTATCGATTTAGTATTTATCGCAGTGAGTTCTATTACTTAAGTTTTTGTTAGTTAATTTATTACTGATAACTATTTGTATATTATATTCATTTACTCAGTTACTAAAGCTAAGTTGCTATTCAGGCAAAACTAACTGCTTAAGAACGCCTTAATCACTACCGCTAAGCGTTGTACCAATTCCTTAGCTTCAGCCTCACTCATGATTAAAGGCGGCAACAAACGCACCACTTTATCTGCAGTGACGTTAATCAATAACTTAGCCTCTAAGGCCAGTTTTGCTAGTTCACCGCACGGTCGATCTAACTCAATACCTATCATTAAACCCGCATTACGCACGGTTACAATACCCTTGGTATTTTTGAATTCTGCAATGAAGGCTTCACGAATCAGATTGCCGATTTTTTCAGCATTTTCGCACAGGCCTTCTTCCTCAATGATATTCAAGGTAGCTAAGCCAGCCGCAGTGGCTAACGGATTACCGCCAAAGGTTGAGCCATGCTTACCATAAGTAAATACATTTGCAGCCTTACCAGCCGCTAAACATGCCCCAATTGGTACGCCAGAACCTAAACCTTTAGCTAGGCTCATCACATCAGGTTTAATCGAAGTATGCTGAAAAGCGAACCAAGTACCTGTACGGGCAACACCAGTTTGCACTTCATCTAGCATTAACAACCAATCACGCTCGTCGCAGATTTGACGCAATGTTTCCAAATAAGCGCCAGCATCTTTAGGAATATTAATACCGCCCTCGCCTTGTACTGGCTCAACCAGAATTGCCACTACGTTATTATGACGTGAAGCAATTTGTTTAACGGCTTCAATATCATCGTAAGGTACACGGATAAAGCCACTGACTAACGGCTCAAAACCAGCCTGTACTTTACGATTCCCTGTAGCAGAGAGTGTAGCCATGGTGCGACCGTGAAAAGATTTATCCATGACAATAATTTCAGGGTTTTCTATACCTTTGTTATGCCCATACAAACGCGCCAACTTAATGGCTGCTTCATTTGCCTCACAGCCAGAATTACAGAAAAACACTTTATCCATGCCCGTGATGGCAGACAACTTATCGGCTAGCGCACTTTGTTCTGCAATATTGTAGATGTTAGATACATGTATCAACTTCGCCGCTTGCTCGCTGATAGCTTTTACTAATTTTGGGTGGGCATGGCCTAAGCCGTTAACCGCCACACCCGCAAGCGCATCTAGATATTTTTCGCCGTGCTCGTCCCATAACCAAACACCTTCACCTCTGGTAAAAGTAACTGGTTGACGCATATAGGTGTTCATTAAATGATCTGACATAGATAACTTTATATAAAATTTAACTTAACAGTGTAAAGAAGCAAACTTAACTAATTGTGACGAATTAGTTTAACTTTAGATTTAAAATTTTTAAGATTTAAAGTCCTTAAGGAAAGGTCTTTAAATAGGTTAACAAAATAAAAACGGCGGCTAATGCCGCCGTTATGAGCATTACTTAACAATCAAAGGCCGACAATAGCTCGATGTGACAAACCATTTGCCATAAAAAATAACATCGGTATTGATAACATCATATTAGTACGTGACGCCAAAAATGCGACGCGGCGCGCTTTTGCTTTTTCATCATCACTAGCAGGTTTCATACCTAAGATTTTTTGCTGGTTTGGCCAGATTAAATACCAAACATTAAACAACATAATAGTACCTAACCAAGCACCAACACCAATTGCTGCATAGCCATCTCGTAATAAAAATGCGTCTACGAAGCCTTTGCCAAGTAACCAAGCACCTGCTACCCAAGTAGCTACTGCCGCCCAGCGAAACCATAACAATGCACGTGGTGCCACATGCTTGGTAATCCCTATCGCAGTGCCATCTGCCCCAGCATCTTTCAATGCCGGCATTTGTACAAGGTTAAAGTAATACAGCAAACCAATCCAAGTGATGCCTGCCACAATGTGTGCCCAACGTGCGATTCCTGGTAAAAATTCCATGATTTATGCTCCCACTAACACGTTTTTAACAATTAAATACAACACTAATGTAAGTACTAAGCCTGCAATTATTGTTCCTGTAACTGAATCTAACGGATTTTTCATGTGGTGCATCTCCTTAAGATTTTTATAAGCTATTTTATTTTGATTTTCTGTAATTTTTTCAATCGATTACTAAATGTGAGATTAGCTGAAAACCCCAAAATTGGCAAGTAATCGCACTGGATTATAACCATACACGGCCTGATATTAGCAATATAACGAATAACTTCTTTAAGACTTATAAATTCTTGTTATTAAAATAAATAATAGCGTAGTAACACTTAAAAACTAGCACTTGAAAAAAAATGGAATTTAAGCAAAAATCGCAGCCTTTTATTTTAATTGCCGCGCAATTCATATGGCATCTGTCGCCTCAATTTTTGCTCAATCTACAGAATCCCAGCTACCAGTAGCTTGGTATGCTGACCCACATATCTATGCGCTCGAAGAAAAACACTTATTTCCTCAAGCGCCTAGCTACTTTGGGCATGAACTAATGTTGCCAAATATCGGTGATTATCATGTACTTAATTGGAGTGGCAAGGCCAAAAGTTTGGTGCATAACAAAAACGGTATCGGTGTAATAAGTAACGTTTGTAGGCATAGGCAAGCCATTATGCTTAAAGGATCTGGTAATAAAAAAAACATTGTCTGCCCGTTACACCATTGGGCATACGATTTAGAAGGTAAACTTTTAGCTGCACCACATTTTGACAAAAACCCATGTTTACATTTACAACATACGCCGCTACAAAACTGGCAAGGACTTTTATTTGATGGCAAACGTAAGGTTGCCCAAGATTTGGCCAAATTAGGCTGTACGCAGGACTTTGATTTTACCGGCTATCAATTTGATAGCGTTAAAGTTGAGCACTACAACTTTAACTGGAAAACGTTTATTGAGGCTTATTTAGAAGATTATCATGTGGGTCCATTTCACCCTGGCTTGAATCAATATGTGGATTGCAGCAACTTAGCATGGGATTTTGGCGAACATTTCAGTGCGCAAACCGTGGGATTCAAGCAGCGCGAGGTCAAAAATAATGCGCCTGTTTACCAAAAATGGCATGAAACAACCATTAATAAGTCAGCCGAAAAATCACCTAAACATGGTGCTATATGGTTAGCCTACTACCCTTTTTTGATGGTAGAATGGTACCCTAATGTGCTGGTAGTTTCGCATCTGATTCCTACGGATGTGAATCACTGTAGTAACGTTACTGAGTTTTATTATCCTAAAGATATCGCATTATTTGAGCGTGAATTTATTGCAGCACAGCAAGCTGCATATTTCGAAACTGCGGTTGAAGATGCAGAAATTTGTCAGCGTATGCACGATGGGCGACGCGCTTTATTTGCACAAGGAATTGACCAACGTGGCCCATAGCAACATCCAATGGAAAGCGGTTTAGAGCATTTCCACCTTTGGTATCGCAATCAACTAGAAGGATTTATGCCTATTACCTAAGGCATTTATTTGAAGCTTTCATGTAACATGTCAACGCATGAAATATCTACAATTAAGACTAGCTAACTTCTCCTTACCTAATTTGGGTAGTCTATGGATGCTGGTCGCAGCGCTAGGCTTTGCTATCATGGGTGCACTGGTTAAAGTAGGCGCACAGAAATACAGCAGCGGAGAATTAGTTTTTTATCGGTCGCTATTTGGCTTGATCACTATTTGGTTTTATATCCACGCAAAAAAACTGCCGCTTGCTACACCCGTAATGTTCAAGCAAATGTCGCGTGCAGTGGTTGGCTTTGCCTCACTAGTATTGTTTTTCTATGCCATCGCACATTTACCTTTAGCCACGGCGATTACGCTCAACTACACCTCGCCATTATTTTTGGCTGTGCTTACACCACTTTTTTTACATGAAAAACCTAGAAAAACTTTGTTTGTCGGGCTGGTGATTGGTTTTATCGGCGTTGGTTTGCTACTTAAACCTAGTTTTACTAGTGCAGATTGGCTAGCTGGCAGTTTAGGCTTACTTTCAGGTATGGGCGCAGCATTTGCTTATATGCACGTGAAACAACTGGGCAAAGTTAACGAACCTGATTGGCGAACGGTATTTTATTTCACACTGATATCGACCATAGGTGCGGCGTTATGGATGTTTTTTGACAGTTTTCATACGATAACTTGGCAAGATTTACCTGTATTGTTGGGCTTGGGTGTTTCTGCCACCATCGCACAGTTAGCAATGACCCGCGCTTACCGCACTGGTAATACCCTAGTTGTTGCAAGCTTAGCTTATGTGACTGTGATTTTAGCCAGCTTATTTGGCGTACTTTGGTGGCATGAACATTTAAGCCTGGATGCAGGGTTAGCGATTGGCTTAATTATTCTCAGTGGTGTGATTAGCGTACGCTCGACGCGATAGTTCAATAGTCATTGCCAAATACAAAATAGCCACAAAAGTTCAGACGGAACAAGCACTTAAAAAAACAGCTAGACAATTAAATTGTTCAGCAGTAATCTAATCCTCCGACGTTAAAAACGTAGCGCTTAATCAGTCATGGCAATATACCACACAATGAAATGTTTGACCTTAAAGCGACTCATGATTGGAGCAACCACTTCAATACTTTGCATATCCTTAAGTGGATGCTTTGGTGGCACTATGGCGCAACAGTTGGTGCGTTCTATTTTTATTCAAGGCGCAGACAAAGCCACTGCGGCGGCAATAGAAGCCAAAGAGCATAATGACAAACTTGCTCTACAAAAAATGCCACTTAAAAACAGATTGCCAGACCCTTATGAAATTGCTTTTGTTAACGCAGCATTTGAAAACATGCCTTTACAAGTTGAGTCTTTACCTGAAAAACCACTTGATGAAGAAACTGCCGTACCCATGATGCAGGAAACAAAACTTGTGCAAGTTGAAGTATGGAATTTATTAGTAGGTGATGAAAAACAAAAAATTCTTGAAAACGCTAGAATTCAGGGTGCTACGAGCATTCCACCTAAAAATGAATGGCAAAAATGGCAAATTGCAGTTGGTGCTGAAAATAATCAAACCACCGACCGTCAACGTAGTAAAAGTCAATCTGGAGAAAAACTCACTAACCAGAAGCCAGACCCCATTACATTTTTAATTCCACCAGAAATCGGCAAAATGCATAGCGGTGAAAAAGCCTTGGTAGAGTTATCCAGTGCAGGTGAATTAAATGTAGCGCGTTATGCGTTAAATTAATGTTTTTGATTTTTAAAGATATTCGTTGATACGGTCAGGGTTAAGGATCGATTAACCCGCTACGCATTGCAATCAGCGCGATTTCTGCCGAATTATTTGCGTTAAGTTTTTGTTTAATATTGTATAAATGCGTACCAACTGTGCGTGGACTTAAAAATAAAGTTTCAGCGATTTCATTGGTTGTTTTACCTTTTGCTAATGACATGAACACCTCAAACTCACGCGCCGACAAAACATCAACAGGGTTTTGATCACCAGATAATTGCTGTATCGCCATTTGCTGCGCTACACTAGCCTCTAAATATTTCTTACCGGTTGCTACGGTTCTAATCGCTTTAATCAACTCTTCAGCCGCACTGCGTTTGGTCAGGTACCCCATCGCCCCCGCATTTAAAACACGTTTAGGGTGTACTGAATCTTCATGCGCAGACAACACCAAAATTTTAGCATTACTGTCTTTAGCCAAAATCCGCTCAATCGCTTCCAAACCGCCGATCCCAGGCATCGTAATATCCATCACCACGACATTCGGTTTATGTTCCATGTAACGCGTGATCGCAAGCTCGCCACTCTCAGCTTCAGCAACCACCTTTATATCGGTATCGGTTTCCAGCAACATCTTAAATCCCATGCGCACCACGGCGTGGTCATCTACTAGCATGACGTTAATTTGACTCATGTTGCGGCTCTCCCCCATTGCTGGGTATTATTGGATTGGATAATTTAAATGTCATTTGCGTTAATCAATAGATTATTTAGTTATTTATTGATTTAAAGATTGGTTTGGAATGTTGATATAAATTGCTGTTCCCTGAGTCAGTAAAGTACCTTGAGTAAGTGCAGAATCCACCTTAAAAGTACCATGTAAAGCTTGCGCACGCTCACGCATACCCAGCAGACCAAAGTGCCTAGTTTGATCAACGGCATCTACATCCATGCCCACACCATTATCTTTAATACTTAATTGCAATTCACCTGCGTTTGTTTTGGTTAACTCAATCGAAATCATCGTTGCTTCGGCATATTTCAGCGCGTTATTTAACGATTCCTGCACTATTCGATACAAATTTATGCTGACAGTTTCACCTAAGCCTTCTAAATCACCATTTAATTTCAAATTCATACTAATTTGAGGATGCTGTACCTGATTACTGCTCACAACATCTCTTAAGGTTTCTGCCAAACCCAGGTTATCAAGTGAGCCAGGCCGTAGTTGTCGAATAATATTATGCATACCGTCATATATTTGGTTTGCGGCCGACACAATTACTTGCGCATTTGCGGCAATGTCTGGCATGCCGGCATTAGTACTAGTCGCTTTAGTTTTATTAGCAATGCCAACTGCAAATGTTTTAATTGCCGTTACATATTGGCCTAACTCATCATGCAATTCCCGCGCTAAACTTCGGCGCTCATCCTCAATATGCTTCTGTATGACATGCGTTAGCTGCCGATTTTCTTCCAACTGACGTTCCGCAGTGAGTGATTCAGCCATACGATTCAAGCTATGTCCGATACGCTCGAATTCGGGCAGGTTAAATTTTGGCAAACGCGTGTTTAAATCACCACGCTCCATTCTGTTAATAGCTTTCAACATCGGCTGCAAAGGTCTTAGCCAATGCCCTAGCATCCAATACACAATCGTATTTAAGGCAACAAAAAAAGTTAGACCTATCCAAAACAAGTAACTCACCTTACTCCAGGCTTCACGAATAGCGCCTGCAGGATTAGGGATAATCTCTAATTTGCCAAAGTGGATAAAACGTGTGATTGATTTTTCATGTGGATCAAGCAGGTTAACAAACCATTGGGGCGGATTCTCATCTGCACGATATTTAGAAGGTGGCGACTGATACAACCTAGCACCACTAATGCTAAATAACCTAATTTCATTACCGCGCACATGACCAAGTGACTCTAAAAAACGCCGCATTACATCATGCGTATAGCCCCATTGTGGATTTTGCATCGAACTCACCACCACTGTATCTAGCAGTTGCGTAGTCACACGCGTAGAAGCCTCAACACCCTCTTGAATTGAAGCTTTAGTGCCTTTAAGAATCACGTAGCCCACAGCCAGCATAAAAAGCAATAGCAACGCGGTAATCAGCAGATTTAGGCGAACACGCAAACTAAGGCGTCGAAAATGAAAACTTAACATACGGGAAGTTTAACAACTTTAACTTAATTACCATATAGTGTTATTCATGATATGAATAGACTAAATGTTAAGCAAATTTCAGTTAATCATGTACGTAACTCAGAGCGTAAAAATTTGATTAAATCAATCAATTTAAGTACTTTTAGTTTGATTTTGAATAATCACTTATCATGATGAAAATAAAGTTCTTTTTTGGTGCCGAACTTAACATTAAGACTCATGCTCAGAGTGCATGACGACTAGCCTTATAGCAGTCAGGATATTAACCTTAAAAGTTAATTTGATAGGTTTATTTCATGAGAGTTGATTTTTTAGATATCGCAAAAGGATTATCAATTTTCTTGGTAGTAATCGGTCACACCCATTTATCAGGCGGTGATTTAGACAAACTAGATGCAACATTTAGTACGATTAGAATGCCCTTTTTCTTTTTTATTTCCGGAATTTTTTTCTCACCTAACAAAAAATTTATAAGTTATTCTATTTATAAATTTGATGTACTTGTAAAACCTTTTTTCTCTATCATATTGATTTTCCTAATATTTCATCTAATAGTTTTTGGTTCTACTCCTGAGCTATATCACCGGACTTCAGAAATGCTCTATGGTTCTTTAATCTCTTGGCCATGGACATCAATATGGTTTTTACCACATCTTTGGATCGTGTTTGTTTTTTCAACCGCAGTATTAAAACTACTTAATTATGATAAGCAAAAACTGTTTTTAAAATGCATTTTTTTATCAATGCTCTTAGTTTTTGGTAGCTACTTCATCGCTACATTTTTGACTCTGAATGTTAATTTTTTAGGTGTTAGTAAAACGCTACATGGCTTACCTTTTAGTTTGGATCTAGTATTACTCACCTCTTTTTACTTTATTTTGGGTTACACCGCCAAACAGTTTGTTGTTGAATTCAAACCTAATCTCTATCTGTTTTTTTTAGGATGCCTGTTTATCTACATTTCAGCCTTTCATTTAGGTGCAAGAATAGACTTAATTCAAAGAGTCATTAGCAACCCTATTTTTTCAATTTCTTCGTCATTAATCGGGATTTATTGCGGTCTAGCAATCTCAAAACTCATTTCAAAAGTTGCGTACATCAATAAAGTATTTCTAGCGATGGGTGTCTATAGTCTTTTTATTTTAATTTTCCACGGCGTCATTCATCAGGATGTTATGCACGCAGTATTTAAAACCCCGATGTCTGTCATTGAAGGCGTTATCTCTTTATTCGCCTGCATTACGTTTTCAATCCTGATTGGAATGATAGTAACTAAAAATAATTTCTTAGCGTTGTTCTTTAAGCCATTAAGAACAAATGAATTATTCCAACGGAAGATAAAACCCGCTACTGAATAGCGCCTGTTTTAAAAAAACCACCCGCCAAAGATGTGCATTTTTCTAGTTCTATCAACAGCATGATATTCTGTTGGTCTTTCAATTAAGTGCACTTAACCATGTCTACTCAAGTAACGTCGAACACCACAGAAAACCTCAATGCCAATCAAATGGGTATAAATGAAACATATATACCGAGCAAAGACGCTTCACTAGAATCTTCTATCCGCACATTACAAGGCAAGTTACTAGCCTTGAATATTCATGTGGAAGAGAAGTCTTGGCTGAATGAGATTGAAAATATTTGGTCTGTGCATGTGATTGACCGTGATTGCCCACGCTTGTTCACCAACGGCAAAGGCGCTTCTGAGCTTGCTGCCAGAGCAAGCGCATTAGGAGAATATTTTGAGCGTTTAAGCACTAATTATTTTTGGACGCATTTTTATTTGGGTGAGAAAATCGCCAATAAAGATTTTGTTCATTACCCAAATGAGCAATGGTTCCCCATAAATAAAGGAAAGTCTGGCAATAAATGGCCAAAGGAATTACTAACGCCAGAGTTACAAAAATTCTACAACCCAGAAGGCACCACTTTAGCCAGTCAACTTATAGACCTGAACTCTGGCAATGCTGAACGTGGTATCTGCGCCATTCCATACACACGTTTACGTGATGATAAAACCGTATATTTTCCAGTAAATCTTATCGGCAACTTATACGTAAGCAACGGCATGAGCGCGGGTAACACCATGAAAGAAGCGCGTACACAGGCATTGGCAGAAATTTTTGAGCGCGATATTAAATACAAAATCATCCGCGAAGGTATTTGCCTGCCAGATGTCCCTGAAGCAGTGCTAAATCGCTACCCACGTATTGCTGCTGGCATTAAAGGATTACGTGCTGCAGGTTATGGAATTTTAGTAAAAGACGCCTCGCTAGGCGGCAAATATCCAGTAATGAACGTCACACTGCTACACCCTGAAGATCAAGGTTGCTTTGCAAGCTTCGGCGCGCACCCACGTTTTGAAGTCGCGTTAGAACGCGCATTGACTGAGCTACTGCAAGGCCGTGCAATGGATAGCTTAAAAGGCTTCGTTGCCCCAGGTTTTGATATGGAAGAAATTGCCGATTCACAAAACTTAGAAATTCACTTTGTAGATTCTAGCGGTGTGATTAGCTGGGACTTTTTACGTAGCACACCAGATTACGAATTTGTAGACTGGAATTTTGGTACAACGACTGAAGAAGATTACAACTGGTGCGTCAATACCATTCATAACAGCGGTCACGACATGTACATCGCCGACTTTACCCATTTAGGCGTATATGCCTGCCGTATCTTTGTACCGGGCATGAGTGAAATTTACCCTGTAGAAGAACTGCAGTGGGAAAACAACACCGTTGGTAATTTGGTGCGCCCTTTTGCGTTACGTTTACCAGAACTTAATCAAGCAGAGTCTGCCGAATTGCTAGAAACCTTGCTAGACCTAGAACTTGCCGATGAGCTACCCGTGACCACATTAATCGGCTTATGTGCAGACCCAAATACTACATGGGTGGATTTACGCGCAGGCGAGCTCAAAACACTTGCTGCCCTTGCTGCTGGTGACACCGATGAGATTTTAGATGGTTGCACATGGATTGCTCAATTCGGTGAATTACCTGAAAAGCGCGCCCGCGTTTACCGCTGTATTGAAAATATCGTGCAAATTAAAGAGATGGCAGAATCAGAAGATACGGCTACTTTTGAAGCGAATTTATCGCTACTTTATGGCGCAGAAACTTTGCAACAAGCACATAAATTATTGAATCGTGAAGATCAATACTTCGGCTTAGGGTTGTTAGGACCGAACATGGAAGGCAGCGTGATGCACCAGCGCTTGCTTGAGGCTTATGGTAAGGTTTGGCAATAACTTTATCTTTTAAAATTATCAAATATTTGATAATTCACTTTTCTTAATTGTAGGAATATTAACCGTGACCGTCGATCAAAAAATCCTTGGCAGACTTGATGAGTTGATAGTTCTTGGACGAAAGGTATTGGCCACACGTAGGTCCCCGTCAGCGGGACATATGACAAGCGACTTCATAGATGTTCAGCTTGCCAATCAATGGCTCACTAGTTGTCTCAGTTTGCTAGCGCGAGTCTTTGGCGATCAAAGTGCTCATTATCTACGCCTTAAAGAACAGTTTCCGTCATATCTGAAATGGCCAAATGTCGATCAAGCCTTCGGTGTTCTGCTTGCCTCCAAAGATGACTTTGAATCGGAGAGCCTGTTCTCGCTCAAGAAACTCGTAGAGGCAGAACTCTTTCATGAATTCTTGGAGCAGGCAGAACAGCTTTTAGGTGCAGGCTACTTTCAACCTGCCGCTGTAGTTGCTGGTAGTATTCTTGAGGATGGGTTGCGCAAGCTGTGTAATGCTAATGGTGTTACTTTACCCGACAACCCAAAGATTGATTGGATGAACTCAGAATTAGCGAAAAGAAGGTGTATACACGAAGCTTACCCAAAAGCGAATCACTTCGTTAGCAGATCTTAGAAATAGTGCTGCACACGGGAAGTGGAGCGAGTTTGAAAAGTCAGATGTTGAATCAATGGTGCGTGATATTCGTGACTTTATGGTGAAACACTATACCTAACTAGTTCAAAACAAAAACCTGCTTCCACAAATTCATCACCGCCGAAACATGCGCTGTAACTAAACTTGTTTCCACCTTAGTTTGCATAACCCCTTGCAACTTAAGTCCATGTTGCTTTTTTCTATATTCTCGGTAACCCTCAGCTACTTTTTCTGCCGCTTCAGCTTCAATAATATTGAGCGATGCCAGTAGTTTTAATAAAGCGATATTGCCAATATTTTCAGTCAATTCAGGCTGTTTATTGGCATAAGCTAACACCAAAAATTGCACTAAAAATTCCACATCGATAATTCCGCCGATGCCATTTTTAAGTTCAAACATTTCAGTATCATTTTTACTTGCAGTACTTTGTGACGCTCGCATTTTTTCACGCATGTTGATTACTTCTGTTTTTAGCTTTTCTACATCGCGCGTTTGCGTAAGCACTTCAATACGAATCTGCTCGAAGGCTTTACCTATATTGCTATCACCCGCTACAAACCTTGCTCTGGTGATGGCTTGATGCTCCCATATCCATGCTTTATTGAGTTGATACTCTCTAAATGCACCCACTGTGCTGACTAACAATCCGCTGTTACCATCTGGCCGTAATTGCAAATCAGTTTCATACAGCAGGCCAGCCGAAGTTAAGCTATTGAACCAGTTATTGATGCGCTGCGCAAAACGGGCATAGACCTCACCTGCTTCAGGGGCATCATCATCGTAGAGAAAGATAATGTCTAAATCAGAAGCGTAACCCAGCTCTTTACCGCCTAGTTTGCCATAACCTATCACGGCAAATTTTGGTCTATCAACGTGCTTACCTTTAACGTATGGCCAAATGATTTCTAAACTCACGCTGAGCACTAGCTCAGCTAACGCGCTAAGGTAATCTGAGAGTGTTACTAAGGCTAACTCCCCTGCAATATCTTGGGCAGCTAAACGAAAAACACTTGCATGCTTAAAGTGCCGCATCACATCCATTTGCCGCTCAATATCGCCTTCAACTTCAGCTAACCGTTTAACCAGTTCAGCCCGCATAGTAGAAAAGTCTGGCGCGGCATATAAAGTACGTGTATCTAAAAGCTCATCTAATAGAATCGGATGCTGTGCTAGATAGTTAGCCAGCCACGGGCTACTGCTGCACAACTTAACCAGTAAATGCATTGCTTGGGGATGCTCTGCCAGCAAGGCTAAGTAACTGGCGCGGCGGCAGATAATTTCTAACAGATCAGTCACTCGAATTAACGTAGTTTCAGGATTTTGCATGCTGGCGGCAAGTGAAAGCACATGTGGCATAAGTGCATCAAAGCGCTGACGGCTTAATTCTGGCAACTGCAGGTAGCGACTACTTTGATGTAAAGCATTGAGGCGGCGCTGTGTTTCTTGCGCTTCACTGAAGCCCATTTTCTGTAAAGCCAGAATAGCTTCCTGCTCGTTAAAAGCACCATTCCAAATGGACTTTTCAACATCAAATACATCTCGCTCTGTATTTGCATCGCTAAAAGTGGCATCAAAATGTTGTTGTACTTGCTGACGATACACGTTCAATTGGGCTAAAAACTGCGACCAGTCGCTAAAGTTCATGGCTTTAGCAATTCGCGCTTTTGCTGCATCTGTTTTTGGCAGTTCCTGCGTTTGCGCATCCTCTACATACATCAGTCTATGTTCTAAGTTGCGCAAAAACACATAGGCTACACTCAACTCATCTACTGTTTTTTCTGGTAGCAAACCTTTACTTTTCAATAACGCCAGCACTGCTAAAGTTGGCTTAATCTGCAAGCTGGCATCCTGCCCACCGCGGATTAACTGGAACACTTGCGCGATAAACTCAATCTCACGGATTCCGCCACGACCTAGTTTAATATTGTCGTGCATGCCCTTACTATTTACATCACGCTGAATTTGAATTTTCAAGTCACGCATTGAAGCAAATGCACCAAAATCTAAGTATTTTCTAAAGACAAATGGCTTGAGTAGTTTTTCTAGTATCTGCCCATTTTGGGTAACAACTCGCCCTTTAATCCAAGCATAGCGCTCCCATTCGCGGCCATTATTTTGATAATAATCTTCCAGTGCATCTAAACAACTCACCAAAGCACCTTCACTTCCAAATGGTCTTAATCGCATATCTACACGAAAAACAAAACCATCCTGAGTGATTTCATCAATAGCAGATATAAGTTTTTTTGCTAGTCTGGTAAAAAACTCTTGGTTGCTGATTGGTTTATTGCCGTTAGTGTTTCCATCGTCCTCAAAAGCGAAAATTAAATCAATGTCAGATGACACATTAAGTTCGTACCCACCCAGCTTGCCCATGGCGACCACAATGAGTGATTGCAAATCGCCCTGCGCATTAGTAGGTTCACCATATTGTGGCGTTAACCAACTTGATAAATACTTAATCGCAGTTTCCACTGTCACTTCTGCCAGCAAAGAAGTCGTTAACATCACCTCTTTCAAATCGGCCAAACCATTTAAATCTCGCACAATGATGCGAGCCAAAACTTGGCTACGCAAAACACGTAAAGCACGCTTTAGTGTCACTTCATCAATAATATTTTGCTGTGATAAAAAATTCTGCATATCACCTAACTGATATGGTTGATGCAGGTTTACTAGCAAATCATTGAGTAATAGTGCATCTTTTGTAAGCAACCTTGCCACAAATGGACTACATGCTACTGCATGGCGCACATATGCCTCATCGCTAGACGTGGCGCGGTTTTCTGATAGAATGTCGTCGAGTGTAAGCATGGATTTATTAAGCAAAAATTAAGGTACTATGGTGGTGGTTGGTAGGCTAAGAATCAAATCAAATTTATTATAAGTGCGTTAAGCATAATTGGGGAAGTTGCATGTCGATTGAATCAGTTTTAACCGAAACACGCGTTTTTGAGCCTCATCCAGATTTCGTAAAATCTGCCAATGTCTCTGGAATAGACGCTTATCATAAACTTTGTGCTGAAGCTGAAGCCGACTATGAAGGTTTTTGGGGAAAATTAGCACGCGAACTTCTAATTTGGCACAAGCCATTCACCAAAACATTGAATGAAGACAACGCCCCCTTTTACAAATGGTTTGAAGATGGCGAGTTAAATGTCTCCGTCAATTGTCTAGATAAACACCTGAGCACTATCCCCAATAAAGTAGCCATTATTTTTGAAGCTGATAACGGCGATACTAAAACCGTTACTTACAAAGAGTTGTATCACCAAGTCTGCCAGTTTGCGAACGGCTTGAAAACTCTCAATCTCAGCATAGGTGATCGTGTAATCATCTACTTGCCAATGGGTATAGAAGCCATTGTCGCCATGCAAGCCTGTGCACGCTTGGGGCTCACGCACTCTGTCGTATTTGGTGGATTTTCAGCCAAAAGTTTAAATGAACGCATGATTGATGCTGGTGCAGTAGCTGTA
>JBKJUR010000056.1:0-4496 GCA_046590165.1 Methylotenera sp. | reverse complement strand
GGCCTGTTAAAGTAAGCTATTGCTACAAAAATCATCACGCAGAATATTGAAACAACTAACAACCAGAAGTTGAATACTGTGCTGACAGCGCCAAGCAGCGATGCGATAGTAAAAGTGCGAATGCCGGCGGATGGCCTATCTGGCCCCATGCCTTTGCTACGCTCGCGCTCTGTGCCAATAAGTAACCCAACGCCAAGGGCGACTGCCAAATTAAGCCAGAGTGTGTTATCAATAATCATTTTTGTTTGCCTAATAACATGATAACAATTTGACCACAATTATTGCACTTTGGGTTTGCTCTTTTAGCGTAATGGCGCGAAGTTAAGGTACCGCTATAATGGGCAGCCATGATTTGACTATTTTGAATGGTGAAACTGATATTCAGGATGAGAGATATTGGGCTCTTCTATGAAAAGCTTATATTGTTAACGCCAGTCTATAGCGCCAAAACCGTCGTGACCTAAGTAGGTATAGAAGATTCCTAGAGTACCCGTGGTCTGTGTTCTGTCTCCAAGGTCAGAAAAGGTTGCATCACGCTGATTCCATTGATACTTCAGCGAAAATGCGTGTTTTTCATAGACACGATATGTGAAGGCTAAATCTGAGCGGATTATATTATCGTGACCACCTATGCCTGGGCTATCTATGTCACTTACAAAGTATTCTCGACCTGTAAAATCAACAGAAGCTTTATTACCCAAAATTAAACGTAAAGCAACTAGCGCTTGTGGTGCGACGCCGTAATGATAATCTTGCTCGTCATTACCGTTAATAGTACCAACAGCAGCATAGCCAAAACCACCTAGAACCGAGCCTTGCAGTGCTACAGACTCACTTAGCCATAACTGACCAGTGGTGCCCAGCGACAATGCAGTGCTAGATACGCGGAAAGTTTGTGGGGAAATGTAGTCATAACTGCCATATAGCCCCCACAGGCCACGATAGTTATCGCCAACTTGATAATCAGTTCCAAAAAGTAACCCGCGCGTCATGACATTCTCAAATATGTTAGCGCTGGAGGCTGTACCTTGAAACACGAAGTAATCGAAAGGACGTGTATAAGAGTAGCCAGGCTGTCCTGGTAGCCCATAGCCTAAAGTAAAGTCTAATTGAGCATCGTTACGTTTGAGTTCGGCAGAGGTGCCTGGATCACTTTTAATAGTATTTGCAATACCAATCTGCAGACGACTGTAATAAGGCGCATCATTTCTACTGAAAACGGCATCAAATCTATCTTGAAATGCTAAACGATTAAATCCAGTTGGGGGTGAGATCGCCGCCGCGCCAACCTCGTGCCAAAAACCGGGTGCACCACCACCTGTTTCAAGCAGAAGATTCGACATTCTGAAAAGTGACTCACCTAGAAAAGATCCACCAATACCTGTCGCAAACATATCGTTTTTAGAAGGTGGTGTTTTTTCTCCGGCAATTTCCCAAAAGACACTGCCTGTGAGAGTGTAGCCTAGTGACTCCCAATAGTTCAGGCCAGCCGACCTAGCGAAACCATGGTACATGGAACCCTGATATGGATGACCTAGTTGGTTAACTTTGAAAGGGTCACCATCAACATCCCAACTGCTCTTCAAGTTATGCCGGATAGTAGAAAAATTTGAGTCGTAATCTGAAACGCCGCTATATTGACGGTTAAATTGATTCAAAAGAAAATCAAAACCGACAATTTCAAGGGCTGGGATTAGATAGCTTTTGTTTGTTTTTCCGTCAGATGAAAAATCTATTTTTGCATTACTGGTAGAAGGCTCTGCTGATGCTTCAACCGATTCGACACTTTTTAATTGCGGAGTAGCTACAACAGAGTCGACAGCGAATGCTAGTTCAGTAGTTGTAGATAATGTAATTAGCGTGATAATAACCGCGCTTTTGATGTGGTTAAGATTTTGGAATCTAACGATGCGAGATGTAAAACCTACGCTTTTTATTCTCATATCAGATTTCCTACCTATCAAATTTGGTGGAACTGAATAGCAAATTGATTTTATATGGTTTTTAAAACAATTTACTCATAGCACATGAATTGATGCTTACATCTCAGAGACTAATCTTCATTCTTGATTTAAGCAAGATAGACTTTTATTTAAGTATGAAAGTTAGTAAGTGCTAGGTTCTTTCAGGATTACAGGGGTGATATCAAAACTACCCCCATCATGACCAACCATGATTTGACCATCTTGAATGGTGCAGCTGATATTCAAGCCGCGAGATGCAATACTAGCCAATTCTTTGGTGTCAGGTAAATTAATAATGGTGAGGTTATTGGTTTTTAACAGCACTTTGCTGTTTTGAGTCCACCACATATCGGCAATTCTTCCACCATATAACATCACTACAACTTGCCTTGCACGCCCTGCGGCTTTACGAATATCGCGCTCGGTGGGCAACCCTACATCCATCCATAACTCAATTGCACCAGTGAGGTCTTTTTGCCACAAGTCAGGATCTTCATCATCGCTCAAGCCTTTGCCGAATATGAGTGCTTCATTGGCATAGAGCGCAAAACCGATGAGTCTCACCATGACGCGTTCATCAGTTTCTGATGGATGTTTAGCGATGGTGAGGCTGTGCTGCTGGTAATAGTTACGATCCATATCTGAAACTTGTAGATCGACTTTATAAATTGTTGATTTGATTGCCATTGTTAAGGAGAACCCTTTAAAGTTGGCACATTATACCTACTTTATCCACGCCTTAATCGTGCAAGCTTTTGAAGATGGCTTTCTTGCATCATGAATAGCTTCATCGCTTGGTACGAGCAAGCCAACTTGGTTTCTGTTAAGCTTTCATTATTTCAAATTAGTAAATTATCACTATGGCTCAATATGTAATGTCTATGCTCCGCGTGAGCAAAACGGTTCCACCAAAAAAACAGATTATTAAAGATATATCACTGTCTTTCTTCCCGGGCGCCAAAATTGGTTTGCTGGGCTTGAACGGTTCGGGTAAATCTACCGTGCTACGCATTATGGCTGGCGTGGACAAAGAATTTGAGGGTGAAGTGCAGTGGCAACCTAACCTTTCAATTGGTTATTTGCCGCAAGAGCCACAGCTAGACGCAGAAAAAACCGTACGTGAAGAGGTTGAGTCTGGCATGGGCGAAGTGATGCAAGCACAAGCCAAATTGGAAGCTGTGTATGCGGCCTATGCTGAACCGGATGCTGATTTTGAAAAGCTTGCAGAAGAACAAGCCAAGTATGAAAACATAATTGCAGCTAGTGGTGCAGATTTAACTACGCAGTTAGAGATTGCGGCTGATGCATTACGCCTACCACCTTGGGATGCGAAAATCGGCCCATTATCAGGCGGTGAAAAACGCCGTGTGGCCTTGTGTAAATTGCTACTTTCCAAGCCAGATATGCTGCTATTAGATGAGCCAACCAACCATTTGGATGCGGAGTCAGTGGAATGGCTAGAACAGTTTTTGGTGCGCTTCCCAGGTACAGTAGTGGCGGTTACGCATGATAGATACTTCCTTGATAACGCCGCAGAATGGATTTTAGAACTAGACCGTGGGCATGGTATTCCTTGGAAAGGCAATTATTCTAGTTGGCTAGATCAAAAACAAGCACGTTTAGCACTTGAAGAATCGCAAGAGTCATCACGTCGTAAAGCGCTGAATACCGAGCTGGAGTGGGTACGCCAAAATCCGAAAGCACGCCAAGCCAAAAGTAAATCACGTATTGCTCGCTATGAAGAACTAGCGAGCGCCGAATATCAAAAACGTAACGAAACGCAGGAGATTTTCATCCCTGCTGGCGAGCGCTTGGGTGACCAAGTCATTGAGTTCAACGCCGTGAGCAAAGCATTTAAAGACCGCTTATTGATTGATAATTTAAGTTTCAGTGTACCTGCTGGTGCAATCGTCGGTATTATCGGCCCGAATGGCGCCGGTAAATCCACCCTGTTCAAAATGATTACTGGCAAAGAGCAGCCAGACAGCGGTGAAGTGAAAATTGGCTCAACCGTGAAAATGGCTTATGTGGACCAAAGTCGCGATGCATTAAGCGATGCTAAAACGGTGTTCGATGAGATTTCAGGCGGCTCGGATATTTTAACGGTGGGTCGTTATGAAACACCGTCACGTGCCTACATTGGTCGCTTTAACTTTAAAGGCGGTGATCAGCAGAAGATTGTTGGTCAACTTTCTGGTGGTGAGCGCGGACGTTTACACTTGGCAAAAACGCTGATTTCTGGAGGCAATGTGTTGTTACTGGATGAGCCTTCAAATGACTTAGATGTGGAAACTTTACGTGCACTTGAAGATGCGTTGCTGGAGTTTGCAGGTTGCGTACTGGTGATTTCGCATGATCGATGGTTCTTGGATCGCATTGCTACGCATATCCTAGCCGCTGAAGGTGATTCACAATGGACATTCTTTAACGGTAACTACCAAGAGTACGAAGCTGATAAACGCAAACGTTTGGGTGAAGAGGGAGCGAAGCCTAAGCGTATTCGTTATAAACCGATTACTAGGTAGGTGGTTA
>JBKJUR010000013.1:0-81777 GCA_046590165.1 Methylotenera sp. | reverse complement strand
ATGTTGCCTGCCCACCTTGGGGTCAGAGTACTTGTTCGCAATAATCTCACCCTGCTCAGTTAAGCGTATCTGCCCATCCACCGTACCATGCGGCTGTGCCATAATTGCCTGATACGTAGGACCGCCACCGCGACCCACGGTACCGCCACGCCCATGAAATAATCGCAGTTTAATTTTCGCCTGCCCAAATAACTCCACCAGCGAAACTTCAGCTTTATAAAGCTCCCAGTTAGACGTGAGAAAACCGCCATCTTTGTTACTATCAGAATAACCTAGCATGATTTCCTGCTCATTACCTTGATTGCGTAACACGTATCTAATACCTAGCAAGCTTAAAAACTGCCCCATAATCATGGGTGCATGGCGCAAATCTGCAATGGTTTCAAACAGAGGCACGATATTAAGGTCTAGCTGAACTTTTTGAGAACCCCACACGCCTCTTAGCATGCCAGTTTCTTTTTGCAGCAATGCGACTTCAAGTAAGTCAGATAGCGTTTCAGTATGTGAAATAATGTACTGCCGTACCGTGTGATTGCCAAAACGTTTACGCATTTGACGTGCTTTATTAAGAACATCAATTTCGCTATGCACCAGTTCAGAATATTGCTGGTAAGGCGAGAATAATAAGCGTGGCTGCTTAAGCTCATCTAACAAGGTCTGTATTTTTTCTTCTTCAAGCAGTTCATCATAATTAAAGTCATATCCCGCTTTGTGAAACAACTCTTTAATGATAGCCTCATGCACATCAGAAGACTGGCGGATATCAATAGTTGCGAGATGAAACCCAAAGGTTTCAATCGCCTTGGTCAGCTTACCTAAGCGTGGATAGATTAAGCTTTCACCACCATACTCTTTGAGTGAATCCACCAACACATTCAAACTCGCCAGCAATTCATCTGCGCTCGCATAAATTTTGGCGTCTTGCCTGGCGTCTCGCAATTCCAGCTGCGGAAGCAATTGCTTTGCCGTAGCGACTAATCTGTCATATATACCATTCAAGGCAAGCCGATAAGGTTCATCCGTACGATGTGGAGATTGGTCTAGCGATAACTTAGCCATTTCCAACACTTCTGGATTAACGCCAATTAAACGTGTAGAAATTGAAAGCTCGCGACGTAAAGCATCTAATTCTTTCAAATAAAACATAAACGCAGTTGCACTTTGCATACCGACAGCTTGTGTCAATGTTGCGCCATTCACAAATGGGTTGCCGTCGCGGTCACCGCCTATCCAACTACCCATATGCAAAAAGCTTGGCAGCAGATAAGGTTTCTCTAAATCTTGTGCATATTGCTTATTAATATCCCGCTCTAAATCTTGCAGGATTTCTGGAATCACTTCTAGAAAAGTGGTCTTGTAGTAGCTCAAGGCATTTTCAATTTCATTAGCTACCGTGAGTTTAGAAAAACGTAAAATCCGCGTTTGCCACAGTGAGCAAATAGCACCTTGAATTAACAAACCATTATGCTCAAGCTCTCTTTTCGATATTAACGTCGCGCGCTCTGCCAGTAAAAATGAAAGGCTGTGCTCAATATCCAGAATACTTTTACGCTGTACTTCAGTTGGGTGGGCGGTTAATACTGGCGACACTAGTGCGTCTTTGAAAAAAGCTTCAATGGTCGCAAAAGGCAAGCTCTTACTTGCAATTTCGTCCACCGAATAAGCCAACATACCCGGTGCAAGATTATCTTCATTTAGCCGAGCCTGCTGGTGCGCAAACAAGTCTTCAGCAATATTCACCAAATGTTTAAAATAGCTAAACGCTCGCACCACCGAAATTGTTTGTTGCGGTGTAAGATTTTTTAACAGTTTTTCAAGTAAAAGTGTAGCGTCCTGGTCATTCTCTCGATGAAACTTAACGGCAGCCCTGCGTATGTTTTCGATAAGATTAAATGTGGCTTCACCATCCTTAACCAGTATAGTCTCGCCTAGCAATTGCCCTAAATAGCGAATATTCGCTTTTAAACTCAGTTGTAAATTACTCTGTGTATCGCTCATGATGAACATCACTCTTTTTAGTTATGATAATAACAAGCAACAATTACACCAGTCACTTTAAGTATCTCAATCAAGCAGTATTCACGGTCTTTGCTAGCTAGTTACATTATTACAGACGAGCTAAATAAGTAATTTATGCACAAGTTATGTGCATATTGCGTGTTCACTTGCACGTTATAATGTTGTGTATATGTGAAAAACATGCATTTGTTAACAGCCCCACTTCATTGCATTTAGTCAGGAGTCATTGATGTTGAAACATTCTGAAAACCATCGATCGCATCGCATCGGCTGGCTACGTGCTGCCGTCATGGGCGCTAATGATGGCATTGTATCCACAGCAAGTTTGATTATTGGCGTTGCTTTCGCACACGCCACACATGAGGCGATACTTTTAACTGGTGTTGCTGGTCTAGTCGCCGGTGCAATGTCAATGGCAGCAGGTGAATACGTTTCAGTGAGCTCTCAATCAGATACTGAAGCAGCAGATTTAGGGAGAGAACGTTTGGAGTTAGCCACTGACCATGAGAATGAATTAAATGAACTCACTCAAATTTACATAACGCGTGGTTTAAAACCCGATTTAGCACATAAAGTAGCAATAGAACTTACCGCGCATGATGCACTTGGCGCACATGCTAGAGACGAGTTAGGTATTGTAGAAAGGACTAATGCGAGGCCAATTCAAGCTGCAATAGCATCGGCAAGCACGTTTGCAATTGGTGCAGTATTACCATTGATCGTAGTATTAATCGCACCTAAGGCATTTACTGTTCATTATGTAGCTGCGATGTCACTTGCCTTTCTAGCGGCTCTAGGCGCTCTAGCTGCGAGAGCAGGAGGAGCTAACGTTTGGATCGGCACGGCGCGTGTGGCTTTCTGGGGAGTACTTGCAATGGCAGCAACCGCAGGTGTTGGGAGCCTCTTTGGAGTTGCTGCTGCTTAAAATGACATCTATTAATAATAAAAAAGGCAGCTTTCGCTGCCTTTTTTATTATTATGGTTTCAATCATTAAGTCTTATATTTAAGCAAATAATTACTCAAAACTTAAGAATTACACAATGTTTAAAATGCAGGTTTTACCTTAGCATTATTGTAATTCTCCACACCTTCTAGAATTTCTTTTTTAGCTTGGTCAATATCACCCCAGCCATTGATTTTTACCCATTTGCCTTTGTCTAAATCTTTGTAATGTTCAAAGAAATGAGAAATCATATTCAAACGCCAATCAGAAACATCGGTATGTGCTTTCAAATGACCATATAAACCACATACCTTCTCAACTGGCACGGCTAATACTTTTGCATCAAGCCCTGCTTCATCTTCCATGAGCAAAACACCTAGTGGACGGCAACGCACCACTACTCCTGGAATCAATGGCACTGGTGTCATAACCAATACATCAACTGGGTCGCCATCGTCAGCCAATGTATGTGGCACATAACCATAGTTGGTAGGATATTGCATTGCAGTACCCATAAAACGGTCTACAAAAATCGCACCACTTTCTTTATCCACTTCATACTTGACTGGGTCGCCCTGCATTGGGATTTCAATAATCACATTGAAATCATTAGGGACATCCTTACCGGTTGGCACTTGGTTTAACGACATGACTTAATTCCTAGATAATAAAACGATAAAAAAAAATCTGGTTAATTTTGAACCGTGATTATAGCAAGCCAATAGAAAAAGCATACCGATGGCTTACAACTAAATTGTGGCTTGTACCTGCTCACGACAATGCTGAATAATGTGCTTGGGTATAAATAGCAATGCGATATAAACCAGCAAAGGAATAATCACAACTTCATCTAGCTGCCCCAGTACAGGAATAAAATCAGGAATGAGGTCAAAAGGTAGCAATAGATAGCCAACCGCCAAACCTAAAAAAAACTTAGCTATCCATGGTGTTTCAGGATGCTTAAGAACCAACCGATATACTGAAAACTCTTGTTTAAGATGCTTAGATAAAGACTTTAATTTTTCTAACACAGTAGTAGGTGAGCCTAAAGTTTAATTAATCTATGAATTAGCAATAAGTTATCTTAAGGTTAACTCTTAACCAACTTTTAAAGGTTGACCCGTGAGTCGCTGAAAGGCTTCCATATATTTTTCGCTGGTTTTTACTGCTACATCCTCTGGTAATGCAGGTGCGGGCGCAGTTTTATTCCAACCTGTACTTTCTAACCAATCACGTACAAATTGTTTGTCATAACTTGGTGGATTGCTGCCTACCGCATAACTATCTGCAGGCCAAAAGCGTGAAGAATCTGGTGTCAATACTTCATCCATCACATGCAAAACGCCGTCTGTATCTAAACCAAATTCAAACTTAGTATCGGCAATAATAATGCCGCGAGTGAGTGCATACTCTGCTGCTTTGGTATAGAGCGCAATCGCTACTTTTGCTACTTGCGCCGCCATGTCTGCCCCAATCAAATCTGTAGTTTGATCTAAGGTAATATTTTCATCATGTTCACCTACCGCCGCTTTGCTTGATGGTGTGAACAAAGGCATTGGTAACTTAGAGGCTTCCTGCAAACCAGATGGCAAGCTAATGCCACACACCGTCCCCTTAGCTTTATATTCTTTCCAACCGCTGCCAACTAAATAACCGCGTACGATTGCCTCAATGGGTAAAGCTTTCAATTTTTTTACAACGACTGCACGGCTACCTAACTGCGCTTGTTCTGCAGGATCAGTCACCACGGAGTTAGGGTCGATTCCAGTTAAATGATTTGGTACAACATCTTTTAGTTTTTCAAACCAGAAATTGGCCATCTGCGTAAGCATTGCGCCTTTATTGGCAATGCCTGTAGGCAATATCACATCAAAAGCGGATAACCTGTCAGTACTGACTAACAACATGGTGTTCGCATCAATATCGTAAATATCACGTACTTTACCTTGATGGATACGTTTCAGGCTTTTGATACTAGTTTCTAATAAAGGCGGGTTCATAAGTGACTTGTTTAATAGCTTGTGATTAGTATTGGGCAATTAGCTATTATAAATGTCTAACTTAAATTTATCTATTTTTTACTTAAGCCAACTAGTTTCGCTGTTTAGCAAACCTTACTTTATTGCGCCAATTTTAACGATCTTCAAAGTATTAGTGCCACCCAAACTACCGATAGGCTCGCCAAATGTCAGCAAGACTAAATCACCCACATTCACCACTCTTTGTTGCAATAAAACTTGCTCCATCTCTTGCAAGATTTCATCCCTATTTTTATTTTCTTGCTCAATCGGATATGGATAAACACCACGATGCAAAGTTAGTTTTCGGCGTGCGAATTTATCTGGTGATAGCGCATAAATGGGTACTTCAGCATCTGCACGCGATAGCCATTGCGCAGCGTTGCCAGATTGAGTAAGCGCAGCAATCGCTTTTACTTTTAAGTGTTGAGCAGTGTAAATAGCGGCAGCGGCAATGGCTTCATCTGTTTTTACAAAACTTTGGTCTAACTTTTGAATACGATATTGGCTGTAGTATTCTTTTTCAGCCTCCATCACCACTCTATGCACAGCTTGCACGGTTTCTAACGGATATTGCCCTGCGGCAGTTTCAGCAGAAAGCATCACCGCATCTGTACCATCTAACACTGCATTCGCCACATCTGATACTTCAGCCCGCGTTGGAATTGGGCTGGTAATCATAGACTCCATCATTTGAGTAGCGGTAATGACCAGTTTATTTTGCGAACGCGCCATACGTATCATACGTTTTTGTAGACCTGGTACCGCGGCATCACCGACTTCTACACCTAAATCACCACGTGCCACCATGATGGCATCACTCGCTTCAATAATAGATTCAAGATTATCAATCGCTTCTGCGCGCTCAATTTTAGCAATAATACTCGCCGTGCCGCCTGCTTTTTTCACCAAAGTCCGTGCTAATTCAACGTCTAATGCTGATTTCGGGAAAGAAATTGCAATATAGTCTGCTTCAAGTGCAACGGCAGTTTTAATATCCTCACGGTCTTTCAGCGTGAGCGCATCGGCTGATAATCCACCACCTTGGCGATTAATGCCTTTGTTATTCGAAAGTACGCCGCCACTTAATACCATGCAATGAATTTGATTCCCTTTCACTCTATCCACCTGCATGGTGATACGACCGTCATCCAACAGCAAAACTACGCCTTCTGTGACTTCTTGTGGCAAGGTTTTGTAATCCAAACCGACCTGATATTGATCTCCCAATTCACAGTCTGAATCCAGCACGAATAAATCACCCGTTTTTAAGGTTACTTTACCTAACTCAAATTTGCCGATACGAATTTTAGGGCCCTGCAAATCGCACAACACGCCTACTGGCCGGCCAAGCTTGAGCGCAATATTGCGTACGATCTCAGCTCGTTTGATATGCTCTGCGGCTGAACCATGAGAAAAATTGAGCCGCACTACGTTTACGCCCGCTGTAATCATGCGCGCCAACATCTCTTCACTATTAGAAGATGGGCCTAGTGTTGCAACAATTTTTGTTTTGCGAAGCGTCAACTTTTTACCTTTTTCAACTATTCTTTATGTTGCTATATTTTTGTGTTGCTATATTTTGTGGATTTATAAAATTCAAATAAAAAATGGGGCTATCAGCCCCATTTTTTATTATCAATATCACTAAAATATTAGGCTGTAGTAATAGACATTAGTTTTTAGCACGTAATTCAAGTATTTCAACAGCTGGTAATTTTTTACCTTCCAAAAACTCTAAAAATGCACCGCCTGCTGTTGAAATATAATCAACTTTATCCTCAATATTGTACTTCTGAATCGCTGCGATTGTGTCGCCACCACCAGCTAACGTAAAAGCTTTCGTATTAGCAATCGCATGTGCAATCGTTTTAGTGCCCTCACCAAACTGATCAAATTCAAACACACCGACTGGGCCATTCCATACCACTGTACCGGCATTTTTAATAATCTCTGCTATTTCATTAGCAGATTTCGCGCCAATATCAAAAATCATGTCATCAACAGCCACTGCAGCCACGTCTTTCTTGACGGCAGGCTCATTAGCATCGAATTTCTTACCACATACCACGTCCACAGCAATCGGCACTGCTGCGCCTCTTTGGCTCATTTTGTCCATTAAAGTGCGTGCAACTGGTACTAAATCATCCTCACACAGCGACTTACCCACTTCATTACCTGCAGCTTTAAGAAAAGTATTCGCAATACCGCCACCCACCACCATTTGGTCTACTTTTTCTGACAAACTTTCTAATACTGTCAATTTAGTCGAAACCTTGCTGCCACCCACAATAGCCACCATTGGACGTGCTGGGCTTAATAATGCTTTAGTCAGTGCTTCTAACTCATTCACCAACAAGATACCAGCAGCAGCCACAGGTGCAAATTTTGCCACGCCATGCGTTGAAGCTTCGGCTCGATGTGCAGTACCGAAAGCATCCATCACAAATATGTCGCAAAGTTTTGCATATTTTTGTGACAATTCGTCTGCACTTTTCTTTTCACCTTTGTTAAATCGACAGTTTTCAAGAACAACCAGTTCGCCCGAAGCTACTTCAAACCCACCGTCGACCCAGTCTTTAATAAGGCGAATAGGCGTGTTAAGCTTAGACGAAATAACATCAACAACAGGTTTAAGTGAATTTTCTTCTGAATAAACACCTTCTTCCGGACGGCCTAAATGTGAGGTGACCATCACTTTGGCACCCGCTTTTAAGGCGTACTCAATCGTTGCCATCGAAGCTGTAATACGCGCATCTGAAGTAACTTTTCCATCTGTAACGGGTACGTTCAAATCTGCGCGAATTAGTACACGTTTACCGTGCAAATCCAAATCTGTCATTTTGATTACGTTCATGGTGAATCCTTATTTTGCGGCCATCATCGCAGCAACGTTATCTAACATGCGGCAGCTAAAGCCCCACTCGTTGTCGTACCATGCACATACTTTCACTAGCAAACCGTCTTTAGTGACTTTAGTGAGCGTAGCATCAAAATTTGAAGAAAATGCAGTGTGGTTATAATCTACAGAAACCAGCGGCGCTTCGTTATACGATAAAATGCCTTTCAACGGGCCTGCAGAAGCTGCTTCATGCATGATGTGATTGACTTCTTCTTTGGTCGTTGGTCGTGCTGGGGTAAATGTTAAATCAACCAATGAAACATTGATGGTAGGTACACGAATCGCAAAACCATCTAACTTACCATTCAGTTCTGGTAATACTAGGCCTACTGCTGCTGCTGCCCCGGTTTTGGTTGGGATTAGCGAGGTAGTCGCAGAACGTGCGCGACGCATATCTGAATGGTGTGAATCTGTCAGTACTTGGTCGTTAGTGTAAGAATGGATCGTATTCATCAAGCCATTTACCACACCAATTTTCTGGTGTAGCGGTTGTATCATTGGAGCTAAACCGTTAGTCGTACAAGAGGCATTAGAAACCACCGTATGACTTGCTTTGATGACTTGGTGGTTCACACCATACACCACTGTCGCATCCACATCTTTATCGCCTGGTGCTGAAAGCAAGACTTTTTTAGCACCCGCATCAATATGCGCTTGCGATTTAGCTTTGCTATTAAATGCGCCGGTACATTCCAACACAACATCAATGGCTAAGTCGCGCCAAGGCAGTTCCGATGGATTTCGAGTAGAAAAAGTTTTGATTTTTTGGCTATTGATAATCATATCATCGCCATCTACGCCAACATCAAAGGGAAATCTACCATGCGCACTGTCGTAACGGGTTAAATGTGCGTTACTTTCTGCATCACAGCCAGCACTGTTAATTGCAATAATCTCAATGTCTTTACGACCAGACTCATACAATGCACGCAACACCATGCGACCAATACGACCATAACCATTAATTGCTACTCGAATTGCCATGATAATCCCTAAACTTTTCTAATTAAATCGAACCAGCTAAATTAAGACTAATTGAAAGCTAACCAGCCTCGTGAGAAAAAAGCACTTTTACTTTAACAACAATAATTTATAACTTATTGAAAAAACCATTTAGACCATTCAGTAAACCAAATGCTGAATAAAATAAGGCACCCCACGTTGAGGTGCCTTATTAACTAAACTACCAATCTAGTTAAAGCACCGATTTAACAGTTGCAATTACATTTTCAACCGTGAAACCAAAATGCTTCATCAATACGCCACCAGGAGCAGACTCACCGAATGTATCGATACCAACAACAGCACCTTCTAAACCTACATATTTGCGCCAGAAGTCAGTTACACCAGCTTCAACAGCCACGCGTTTAACGCCTGGAGTTAATACGCTGTCTTTGTAAGCTTTATCTTGACGGTCAAATACGTTTGTTGATGGCATTGAAACCACACGTACTTTAGTACCTGCAGCATTCAACTCCGCGGCTGCTTTCACAGCTAACTCAAGCTCAGAGCCGTTGGCAATAATGATTACTTGTGCGCCCGCAACATCAGACAATACATAACCACCTTTGCGCATTAAATCGAACTGTGCAGCATCGTGTTTCATACCAGCTACGTTTTGACGGCTTAATACCAAGCTACTTGGACCATTTTTGCGCTCAACAGCAGCAACCCAAGCGACAGCAGTTTCTGTTGAGTTTCCTGGACGCCATACGTCCATATTTGGAATCAAACGTAAGCCAGCTGTATTTTCAATTGGTTGGTGAGTTGGACCATCTTCACCTTGACCAATAGAGTCATGTGTCAATACTGCAATAGAACGTTGTTTCATCAATGCAGCCATGCGCAATGCGCTCTTTGCATAGTCAGTGAACATATGGAATGTACCGCCGAATGGAACTAATCCACCGTGCAATGCCATACCGTTCATGATTGCGAACATACCAAATTCACGTACGCCGTAAGAGATATAGTTACCTGGTTTTTTCGCATCAACGTGCACAAAGCTAGCTGTTGAAGTTAAGTTTGAACCAGTTAAGTCTGCTGAACCACCCAAGAATTCAGGCAACAATGGCGCTAAAGCACCAATCACGTTTTGTGAAGCTTTACGTGTTGCAACGCCTTCGGCTTTTTCATTTGTTGAAGCGATGATTGCATCAGTTGCTGATTTCCAGTTAGCTGGCAACTCACCTGTCATACGACGTGTGTATTCTGCCGCTTCAGCTGGAAATGCTGCTTTGTAAGCTGCAAATTTAGTATTCCAAGCACCTTCGGCAGCAGCGCCTTTAGCAGTTGCATCCCAACCTGCGTAAACGTCAGCTGGAATGACGAATGGCTCGTGGTTCCATCCAATGTTAGCGCGAGTAGCAGCAACTTCTTCTAAACCTAATGCAGAACCGTGACAGTCATGTGAACCAGATTTGTTTGGTGAACCCATACCAATCACTGTTTTACAGCAGATCAATGATGGCTTGTCAGTTACTTTCTTAGCTGCAGCAATTGCAGCGCCGATAGCAGCAACGTCATGGCCATCTACAGACTGAACGTGCCAGCCATATGACTCAAAACGTTTAGCAGTATCATCTGTGTACCAACCTTCGATATGACCGTCGATAGAAATACCGTTGTCATCCCAGAATGCTGTTAATTTACCTAAACCCCAAGTACCAGCTAAAGCACAAGCTTCGTGTGAAACGCCTTCCATCATACAGCCATCACCTAAGAAGACGTATGTTTGATGATCAACGATGTCATGGCCAGGTTTGTTGAATTGGTTAGCCAATAATTTCTCAGCCATCGCGAAACCAACACCGTTAGCAATACCTTGGCCTAATGGGCCAGTAGTCGTCTCAATGCCTGGTGCGTAGCCATATTCTGGGTGACCAGCACATTTTGAATGTAATTGACGGAATGTTTTGATTTCATCCATTGGCAATGCATAACCTGTCAGGTGTAGCAATGAATAGATCAACATTGAACCGTGACCATTAGAAAGTACGAAACGATCACGATTAGTCCATGAAGGATTTTTTGGGTTATGAACTAAATGGTTATTCCAAAGCTCTTCCGCGATTTCAGCCATGCCCATAGGCGCACCTGGGTGGCCAGAGTTAGCTTTTTGTACCGCATCCATAGATAACGCACGGATTGCGTTGGCTAGGTCTTTACGTGATGCCATTGTATTCTCCCTAATAATTAAATTTTTTGTTAAATCTTTAGACTTTTTATTAAATCTTAGACTTACAGTGCTGTAACGATTCGTGTCTTATAGATGATTGTATTAAAAACCGTATAAAACATTGATTGAATTCTTCAAAAAGCTGATTAAAAAATATTTGGTGCAATAAAGTTTTAACCGCTTTTTAACAAAGGTTAAATTATTGCTTAGATAGCCTTTTTCGGCAAGTACAACATCAGGAAATTGACTCAATCAGGCTACATTCATGCTTTATAAACACTAAAAAAACATTCATCCTCTACCAAGTTAAGGCCGAATGTTTTTATTGCTGTAGGTTCTATTGATTGATAAGCCACCGTCTACCAAAGAAGCTGTTCTAGCAACGAAAGATGAATCGTCAAAAGCCTGATACAACTTAAGATATGGCAATTTACCAAGTGGCATCTACTACACTTATAAAATAGCATTGACGAATACGCCCACTGGCCAATATTCGCTTGTTAAAGCTTGCGTAAAGCTAATCAATGCAGATTTACCAGTCGCGTGAGCTGTAAACTCGGGTGATGCTACACCATCACCCGCAAGGACTGCGTTTAGTTAACAATTTACACTCAAAAGCCAATTACTCACTTATAGCTTCAGTGCTGCCTCAAACAACGCAATTGGGACTGGCTTACCAAACAGATAGCCTTGATAGGTGCTGCAGCCACATGTATGCAGCAGTTGTCGCTGCTCTTCCGTCTCTACCCCCTCAGCAATAACATTCAGGTTTAGCGTTTGTGCCATAGCGATGATAGTGCGCACAATCGCTAGGTCGCTACTCTGGGTGGCAATATCATGCACGAAAGATTGATCAATCTTGAGCTGATATATCGGTAGGCGCTTTAGATATTGCAGGGATGAATAGCCCGTACCGAAATCATCCAAAGAGAACTGGACGCCCATGTCTTTCAAGGCGTTCATGGTGGCGATGGTATCCTCAATATGCTCCAGCAATATACTTTCTGTCAGCTCCAGCTTGAGCATCATCGGATTGATGGCATGGCGCTGGATGGTAGCTTGCACTTGCGCCACAAAGTCAGATTGGCGAAATTGTTTAGCACTCACGTTTACCGAGAGCGTGAGATTACGCGTGAGCACATCTTGCTGCCATACTTTAAGCTGTGCACAAGCAGTCTCCAGCACCCATCGCCCGATAGGCAGGATCAGCCCTGTTTCTTCTGCAAGTGGAATGAATTGAAGCGGAGACACCAAACCGCGTTCAGGGTGTAGCCAGCGGATTAACACCTCTGCTCCTAGCGGACAATAAGCACTGTCCACCTGAACTTGGTAATACAACTGAAATTGCTGCTGTTCAATCGCTTTACGTAACTCACGCTCCAGATCTGTACGGACGTTGATGGTACTCTGCATCTGCGGATCAAAGAAACGCATGGTATTACGGCCAGTTTTTTTGGCCTGATACATGGCAATATCAGCATGTTTCAACAAGTCTTCATGGGACTGCTCGTGGTCGCGAAATAGTGCCACACCAATGCTGGAAGTACTGTGGTATTCATGCATGTCAAGCTGATAGGGCTGATTGAGTACAGTCAGAATTTTATTGCCAATCACACCAACCTGTGTTGCGGCCTCAATGGGCTGTTCACTCAGATCTTCCAGCATTATCACGAACTCGTCCCCTCCAAAGCGAGCCGCCGTGTCGCCCGCACGCAGACAAGCCAACAAACGGTCGGCAACCTGTTTTAGCAATAAGTCACCAATGTCATGCCCGTGGGAATCGTTGAGCATTTTGAAATTGTCAATGTCAAGAAATAGTAGCGCACCATCTCTGCCACTACGCGCACTGGTAGCTAATGCGCACTTGAGCCTATCAAACAAAAGCCGTCGATTGGGTAAACTGGTAAGTGAGTCGTAGAAGGCTAGATATTCAATCTCATCTGCAGCCCGCTTGCGCTCTGTGATGTCTTGAAGGATAGCAATACCGCCCACAACGTTACCATTACCATCTCGTGAAGGTGCACAAGTCATGTTTATCCATCCTTTTGCATCACAGAAAACCGCACTATAATATCCTTCGTAATAGCCAATTTCGCCTGCTAGCGCTTTACCGAGAGATGGCAGAATGGATTGATCCTTGGCAATTTTCATGTCTAAGTTAATGATGTCATCCGATGAGTTATTCAGGATGTGGGCGAGGTGATTGTTGCAGTAAGTAATGATGAGATTAGTATCGTAATGAAATATCCCTACTGGCGAATGATTAAGCAACAAACGATAACGATCCTCGCTTGCCCTCACGGCCTCCTCGCGTGCGCTGACCTCAATATTTAATGCGATGTTCTCAATGAGATTTCGATTAATATGCCGCAAACTCGTGATAATGAAGCCAAGATATAGAATTCCTGCTATGCCCATTGCCAAAGATAAATTGTCTCCTGCAACAAATAAGCGAATAACAAGCGGCATGATCGCTGATATAGAAAAGACAATAGCACTGACAAAATCAGCCGAATAGTAAATCACACCGCCAGCCGACAGCCCTGCCAGCATAAAAATTAAAAAAATCTGATGCTGCGGATCATTAAGCGGATACAACAGAATACCAGCAGAACCCCATACCAGCCCAGCAACAAAAACGCCAATACGAAACCTCACCAACCGAGCACCAGTAGTGGAATAGTCATCTGATGGAGAGCGCTGATAAACAACAACAAGTACTACTCGAAAAATTGCGACCAATACCACGAGTGAATACCAAGCGATAACGACTGAGGGCATTATCACCCGATACTGCATATAGGCTAGAATTGTTGCGAGTAGTGTACTGGTAATTAATGCAATGTAGCTTGCGGATAGCAACTGTTGCAACTGTGCGGATTGTACTGCCGTCTTTTTTTTCAAGTTATGATCACCTAATGATTGATGTCCGATGCATCCCTAGCGACTAATGATTCAGGTTGAGTGTATAAAATCCTCGTGCTGATTATGCCTTATGTTGATAGTGGGCTCAATAAGACGAAAAAATAAACATTAGCCCTTAATCATGAGCATGCTTATCCGTTTTTCTGTGTTAGGTTTTAAAATTAAGGGCGATAGCATCCAAGCTCATTGAATGGATGACTTTTGAATCATGCTGTAAGTAAATTCCTACATCAATTTCAGTCGTAGTCTTATTCGATAACTTTTTCATATACCTAAAATTGGGTCTGTGTTTTGCACACATCAATTTTTTTATTACCAGAAGGAAATATTATTATGAAAACGAATCTTAAAAGTCTTTTAGTTATTGGTGCTTTAGTAATGCCATTGTCTACTTTTGCTGCTGACGGTGATACCGTTTCTACCAAAGTTGGCGATGCTGTAATTACTACTAAAGTTAAAGCAGAGTTTGCTAAAGATAAAACAGTAAGCGCTACAGCCATTAAAGTTGAAACAGATAGCAATGGTTTAGTTCAACTTTCTGGCACTGCTAAATCACAAGCTGAAGCTGATAAAGCTGTCTTGATCGCTAAAAACACTAAGGGTGTTACAGGCGTTAAAAGCGATATCGTTGTAACTCAATAATCACTGTACTTCAGTTTTAATTAAGTAAACTACTAAGGGTAGTTAGATACGGGGCTTAATGCCCCGTTTTTTATTGCGAATACTACTACATCCATTCTGCAACCCATTCCATAAACACTTTTAATCTCCGCTAGATTAAAGCTTTGATTTAAGACAATGCAAATTAAACAGTCCATCGATTAGATAGCATCACAAAACCAAACAGCGCACTAATAAGCAACCAGCCGTTTACAGGCGTTGATGTTTCGGTTTTATCGGCTTCTTTCGGAATCGCAGAACGCACTACTTCTTGCTCAACCTTCGCCACTTGTATTTTTGTACTATCTTTAAAAACGCTTTTCTCAATTGTTAATGAAGTATTTTTAGCCTCTGCAACTGTATTAGCACCTGCCATGGTTAATATTGGAGCTGCTGTAATTACAACGACAAACATGATATTAATGATTTTTTTTAACATTATTTTGACCTTTCAATTTTTTAAATTACTGAATTTAGTATTTGCAAATTGAATGCCAATAAAATATTTTTAAATTTAACTTATTAATCAATACGTTAAATATTAATATCACCAGACAATTGTCATATTATCGACACTACTGTCAGCGAACTTGTTATCTTAAAAAATATTATGATGAATTTTCATCGTCGAAAATTAATTAAGGTTTAATTGATACGCGAAAAATTGTGCTCCACACATTGAAGCGTTGTATGAAACATTTAGCTAAAATAAAATGGCACATCTGCAAAGCAGAATGTGCCATTCATGATGTAAAGACTAGTGCTTTAGCTAACAACTAGACTATGCTGACAGCCCTAAACCTAGACGCAATAATTAACCCACAGGCTTACGCATCGTTACAAACTCCTCAGCAGCCGTAGGGTGTATCCCTATCGTACTATCAAAAATAGCTTTAGTAGCACCCGCGCGAATAGCTATTGCCATACCTTGAATAATCTCACCTGCATCTGGTCCCACCATATGCATACCAACGACTTTATCGGTACTGCGTACTACCAACATCTTCATTAGCGTACGCTCACTACTACCTGAGAGTGTATTTTTCATTGGTTTGAATTCAGACTTATACACATCAATATCTGCATATTTTGCACGGGCTTTTGCCTCACTCAAACCCACAGTGCCAATGCTCGGTTGACAAAATACGGCAGTTGGAATGTTGTCATAATCCATCACGCTTTTTTTGCTGGCGTATAGTTTATTGACTAGTGCCATGCCTTCAGCAGTGGCGACAGGTGTAAGGTTGACGCGATTCGTCACATCACCGAGCGCATAGATCGATGGCACATTGGTTTGATAATCGTCATTCACTTTAATGGCACCTACATCATCCAAGTCGACACCAAGCGCTTCAAGACCTATGCCCTTAGTATTTGGCACACGGCCTGTGGCGTACATCACCAGCTCAGTTGGCACTGTAGTGCCCGATGTCGTATGTACTGTAAGGCCTTCGCATAACAGCTCAATGCGATCCACACTAGTATTAAACATGAATTTGATGCCTTTTTTGGTCATCTCAGCTATCAAAAAGTCACGTATATCTTCATCAAAACCACGTAGCACTTTAGGGCCACGTTCAAAAATGGTGACGTCTACGCCCAAGCCATGCATGATGCCCGCGAACTCAACCGCAATATAACCGCCGCCCACAATGACCATTTGACTTGGCAATTTAGGTAGATTAAATATCTCGTTTGAGGTGACAATATGTTCTTTGCCTTCTACATCTGGTACAAATGGCCAGCCGCCAGTGGCGACAATAATACGCTCCGCTGAGTAGGTTTTTTCACCTACTTTTACAGTGTGTCCATCTACTAAATTAGCCCGACCATTGACCACATGCACACCGCTGTCATGCAACAATTTGTCGTACACACTTTGTAATCGATTAATTTCTTTGTCTTTATTAGCGACTAGACTTGCCCAATTAAAACGAGGGTTATCTACGGACCAACCAAAGCCAGCCGAGCCTGTAAAGTTCTCACTAAATTGTGAGGCGTATACATACAGTTTCTTAGGTACACAGCCTACGTTTACACAAGTACCGCCGAAATAACGGTCTTCTGCAATCGCGACTTTAGCGCCATGTCCAGCCGCCATACGTGCAGCACGCACACCGCCCGAACCTGCGCCGATGACAAATAAATCATAATCAAATTGTGTAGTAGGGGTGTACTTGTGTTCGTTGTGGCTAGCCAATTGAATTCTCTCTAAGATTTATACTAATTTTGACGTTAAGTTTCTAATAACTAATTTATGAATGAAAAAAGGCGATGTATTTCACATCGCCTTTTTAAAATTACATCACTAAATCAACGTTGTGAATGAATTATTTTTTCAAATATTTCAAAATGGTATCAGCATCACTGACTTCAAATGGATCAGAACCGAAATTATCATCTTTACCTGGCTCTACAAACATTTGTTTCACTTCGCCATTTTCTACAAGCATTGAATAGCGCCATGAGCGATCACCAAAACCTAGGTTGTATTTTTGCACTAACATGCCCATACCACGGGTGAAATCACCGTTACCATCTGGCAACATTTTTACGTTTTTAACGCCTAGGTTTTTGCCCCATTGGAACATTACAAACGCATCGTTAACACTTAAGCAGTAAATTTCATCAATGCCAAGCGCTTTGAATTCTGCATATTTAGCTTCATAACCAGGCAAATGCGTGCTTGAACATGTAGGTGTAAAAGCGCCAGGTAGTGCCACGATAATGACTTTTTTACCTTTAAAAATGTCAGCCGTTGTTACATCTTGCCAACGAAATGGGTTCTCGCCGCCGATACTTTCATCACGTACACGTGTTTTAAAAGTAACATTAGGTACATTTACAATCATGATTATTTCCTTTGAATGAATTAAAAAAACTAGTTATTTGGTGTGTTGCTTAAATTCAATGTGCATCATCATATAACAACATTAAATTTTAATGAATTCAATTAAATTTATTGAATTGATAGTTTATTTTTATCACGAAGCCGTTATTAATAAGTATTGGGGTAATTAAAAACGTTAACCAACAAATTTATATATTAACCAAGCGACCTGTTGAGGCTGATTCCAAAACCGCTTCAATCGCCTTACAGTTGGCTTTTGCATCTGCAAAGTCTAGTAATGGCGATTTATTATTGAGTACACAATCACTAAAGTGCTCAATTTCTAAATTAAAGTGGTTACTCGGGGCAAAGCGTTCTTCGGCATATTTCCCATCTTCCAGCGCCCATGAAATTACCGGCACATCATTTTGAAATACCCAAGCGGCATGACATTTTACCCAGCCATTGGTGCCGATGATTTCATATTCGGATTTACGTGATCGTTCAAAACTCACATCAAAATGGCCAAAGCGCGCACGGCCTTCTGCATCTAGCCCAAAATCTAGTACGCCACTCGTAACGATATCTGCGCCGACTGCGTTGAATTTAGCATGTGCTGTCACTGAAACAGGTTCAATCGGTTTACCATGTTTAGCGACCGTAGTTAAACCCATTGCCCAACGCAAGCTATGTATCGCATATGGGCCAATATCCCACATAGCGCCGCCGCCCTGTTTAAAGCTGCTGGCAATACGATACATACGTGCAGGACGCATGAGGAATGAGTAGGAAGCTCGAACTGATAGTACATCGCCTATCAAGCCCGATTCCACAATCTCTTTCACACGTGCATGTTGCGGATGGAAACGGTACATAAAACCTTCCATCACTTTAACTTTATTCTTAATCGCGGCAGCTTCAATCGCCTCAATATCCGTAACAGTCAAGGCCATTGGCTTTTCTATCAGCACATGCTTACCTGCATTAATGGCTTTTAGTGCCCATTCCACATGCTCGTTATTGGCCATTGGACAATACACAGCTTGTATATTGGCATCCTTAATCAACGCATCCATGTCGTCATAACAAGTCACGTTGCCATGGCAAGGCGCATATTTATCTAAAGTGGTTTTTGCGGCATCTGGTCTACGGCTGGCAATCGCTACTAATTCAGAATTAGGTGCTTCGATGATGGCTGGTAGCAGCCGCTCATTAACGCGAGCTGCGCCTAAAATTCCCCAACGTAATTTTTTGTCGGTAATCATATTTTTAATATTGCCTAAATTGTATGTATGTAATGTGTTCACAAAAAATGTGTCTGTAAAAAATTAAGTTTTTATCGCTAAAAATTACCTGTATCCTAATTTTTCGGCATTTAATATTGATTTTGCTTCTTTTAAGTCTATTTTAGCTTTATGACCGTGCTTTTCTAACAAGTGAAGTAAATTAGCTCCATTAAGCAAAGTAAGAGGCTTACCTTTTGCAAACTCATAAGCGTCAGGCCCGTAGTTAGCCGTAGTAACTAAAATTCCCTTCGTTGCACCCTCATTCATAGTAGTTCCATACAAATCTCTCACTGCAGATACTCCAACTACATTTGTATATCTTTTTGCTTGAATAACAATTTTTCCTCCCCTTATTGGATCGGGATCAAAAGCTATAGCATCTACTCCACCATCTCTACTGGCTTGAGTTATCTTTACCTCGCCACCGTTACTAGAAAATTCTTTTTCAAAAATCTCTCTAATTAAATTCTCAAAGTCTTGCCAGTCAATTGCTGCCAAGTTTAGAGATTCATCAACTCTGTTTGCAACTTCGTATGAATCTACAAAACGTTTATCTTGATTATTAATTTTTAGTATTGGTGCAATTGGTGTAAGTCCGTACAATTTGCTGCTACCCACACCCCTCAAAAGGTTGAAGCAAGCTTTAGGCTCTACTCGCTCAAGATTAATTGCCATGAATTCATCTTTCTCTGCTTGTACAGATAAAATACAAGCATTCATATCTCGACCTGTTGATTTTTCAATAAAGTTCACCCACCCGTTAAAAACTATAGAGCTCAGCGCATTTACAACATCAGCTTCAAATAATTCATGTATGGTTCTTAATGCAGTCTGATAAAGCACACTGTCATAAAGTTTATTTAACTCAGATGTAGATATTTCAGTTACCACAAACTCCTCTCTAATTGCTATGTATTTTACCGTTTTAACTTTGGGTAAATCATTTAGAGCAGGCAATGAGTAATCAACTACAATTATTTTTGAATCTTCTTGATAATTAAGATTCCAGTCTTGAGAAAAACAATCTGGATATTGAGAATTAGCTAAGACTGTGTCGCAATAATCGACTATCGCGTCAACATCCATGGCCAAATAGGATTTCTTTCTATCAAATATTTTCTCATTATTAAGTTTTTGTTCAATTTCATACCTATTTTTTGCTTCTTGCCATAAATTAATAGATTTCAGCCATTTGTCTTCGTTTAATTTATTATTTAATTCAGCCTTGTTTTTAATATCCAGCCATTCTGAATAATCACTTGAATATTTTTCAATAGCCAGTTTATCTTTTTTAAGCTTTGATTTAGAGTAAAAAGTATCCCATAAAGTATATATGGGCGTGTACTTAAAGCTAGATTGACTTGGCGCAGTTGGTATCGCGATGCTTTGAGGTTTTATAGGACTTTTAACTGAATATAGTACTTTATCAATTAGGCTATCCCAAACAATTGCATCATTTACATTAAGAGTGTGACTTAATATGCCTTGAAGTTTTTGAAAATACTCTATAGCCTCTCGCGTTTTTGTTGCCGCATCTTCAATATTATTTTCTTTATTTCTCCAAACTTGCCTTTTAGCTTCCTTACCCCGTTGCACATCTAACTTTTTCTCCCACATTTCATTCCAAGCCAATTGCTGTACTAGTGCTTTATGCTCAACAATATATTTATCAGAACCTCTAATATGGCGATATTTACTTAGACCTTCATGCCTTACTTCTATCTCCCAAATTTGACGATATGCCATACACTGCCCTTCTATTTAGATAGAACTGCTCGAAACTAAGTCTAAATTGATTCTTGCGCAAACCATTTGATACTACAGCCTATGCTCGCGATTTGTTCACGTGGACCTTCTCCAGTTTCGCTAATTAACTTCATGGCATTGAACAAATCTCTAGTATTACCTACTGGTGGTTCACCACGGCCTGCGGCATCAAAACGACCCCGATATTGCAACTCTAAATCTGCATTAAAGCCAAAGAAATCTGGCGTACAAACCGCGCCATAGGCTTGAGCAATGTCTTGTGTACTATCCAAAACATAAGGAAATGAAAAGTTAAATATTTTTGACTCTTCCATCATGCGTTCATATGAATCGTCAGGATAGTTTTCAGTATCATTACTTTGAACGGCAATGGTGTTAATGCCATACTTCAACAGCTCACGACAATCTGCCACTAAGCGCGTTTTAATGGCTTTTACATATGGGCAATGATTGCAAATAAACATGACCAACAAGCCATTCTTACCTACGCTATTGGCCAAAGTATGATATTTACCATCGACACCTAGTAAATTGAAATCAGGTGCAGGTTGACCAAAATTACAAACGGGGGGATTTAAACTTGTCATTTTCTTCTCCTATTGTCGCTGAGCTGACTTTTGTTTTATTAGTTTCTTTATAATACTTATGTTATCACTTTAAGATAATTTTTTGGACATACTTTCAAGACGATAAATCCATGGCTAATCTGCGTTTTTACACTAACAACCCTATAGCTTTAGGTGACTTCATTCAATTGTCTGAAAGTGCCGCTGCGCACGCTACACGGGCGTTAAGGTTGAATGTAGGTGACAATGCGATTGTGTTTAATGGCGATGGCTTCGATTATGATTGTGAACTGGCTTCGATTAAGAAAAATTCAGTTGCCGTTAAAATAACTGCCGCAAAAAAAATCACTAACGAATCACCGTTATGTATCACTTTACTGCAAGCCATTTCTAGCGGCGACCGTATGGATTACACCATTCAAAAGGCCGTAGAACTGGGCGTGAATTGCATTCAACCAATTACTAGCCAGCGCAGTGTGGTAAAGCTTTCCGCCGAGCGGGCAGAAAAACGCATTGAACATTGGCAGAATGTCGCAATCTCAGCATGTGAGCAATCTGGTAGAGCTATTGTTCCGCAGATTGCCACACCTTTAAGTTTGCAACAATGGTTAGCTGTTAACCCTATCAACAATTCCACACGCATTTTACTTAACCCCATTGGCGCCCTTAGCTTAGCGGAAATGGTAGTGCCCACTGGTGAAATTCAGTTATTAATTGGTGCTGAAGGTGGTTTAGCGCAAGCTGAAATTGATTTAGCAAGCAATCACGGATTTCAATCTGTCGTATTAGGTGCACGGATTTTACGTACTGAAACGGCTGCCTTGGCTACAATTGCCGCGATGCAGATTTTATGGGGTGACTTTTAATTACCCCTTAAAATGCATTAAAATATTTGCATAATTTACATAAATATTTTAATATAATGTAAATATTACATTATATATCTTGAGTTTATTATGTCATTAGGTTTATCAATTCGCAAACGGCGCAAGTCGCTTCATATTACGTTACAGACACTTGCTAACGAGGTAAGTGCTGATGCGGGCAATCTATCACGCATTGAACGTGGAGAACTTGGGATTTCAGAAGCACTGTTGCGCAAGATTTCTGAAGCGTTGAGTTGCACACCAGCCTATTTGTATGCGCAAAGCGAGAACCCTTTGACTTCAATTAATGGGCATACTGATTTTAAAGTCCAAGAAAATCACCAACCATATCTTGCCGGATTAATACAGCCAGATAGTGCCACAAATAATTCAAACGCCAAGGATTTTGTGCAATGGTTCCGGTCTGCCACACCGTATATTCATGCTTTTGGCGGGCGTACCTTTGTGATTGCCTTTGGTGGCGAGGTGGTAGATGAAAAACAATTCATTGCGTTATCGCACGACCTAAACCTGTTAGCCAGCCTAGAAGTCAGACTAGTATTGGTACATGGCTCACGTCCGCAAATTGAAAAGCGTTTACGGCGCGACAAACTGACGCCTAGGTTTATCAATGGACTGCGTGTCACTGATGATGCCGCGATGGAAGCAGTAAAAGAAGCGAATGGCGCAATTCGTGTAGAGATTGAAGCGTTGCTATCCATGGGGTTAGTGAATTCTCCCATGGCGGGCTCCGACATTCGCGTGGCGAGCGGTAACTTTGTAACTGCGAAACCGATGGGCGTGCGTGATGGCGTTGATTTACAGCACACTGGCGAAGTACGCAGAGTAGACGCAGTAGGTATACAAAAGCGTTTAGATGATGGCGAGTTAGTGATGTTGTCGCCGCTTGGTTATTCACCGACAGGCGAGGCATTTAATTTAAGTTTAGAAGATGTGGCAGTAAGCGCGGCGATTGCATTGGATGCAGACAAACTTATTTTCCTGATGGATTCTGAAGGGGTACATAACCTGCGTGGTGAATTACTACGTGAAATGACCGCTGAAAAAGCTAGAAACTTTCTGCGTAATGTAGAAATAAGCGAGCAAGCTATCAATATTTCAGAAGATATCAATTATTACCTGCCCGCTGCAATGCGTGCTTGCGAGCATGGCGTGGCGCGTGCGCATTTGATTTCGCGGCATATTGATGGTGCGATTATTCAGGAGCTATTCACACTAAATGGTATAGGCACCATGGTGACGGAATTAGGCTTAGAAAGCATGCGCCAAGCAAATATCGACGATGTGGGCGGTATTTTAAAACTGATTGAACCACTAGAAGCTGAAGGATTTTTAGTGAGGCGTGGTCGTGAGCATATTGAAATGGAAATCGATCATTTTTATATCATGGAACACGATGGCAGAACCATAGGCTGTGCGGCTTTATATCCGTTTAATGCAGAACGCACGGCTGAGTTTGCCTGCCTTGCCATCGACCCAGCCTATAGAGGCGGCGGACGTGGCGATAAATTATTTAACTACTGCCAGGAACAAGCCAAAGAGTTAGGTTTTAAAAGCTTGTTTTGCCTGACAACACGTACCGAACACTGGTTTTTGGAACGTGGATTTATTGAGCAGAATGTAGAAAAATTACCGATGGAAAAACAAAAGCTCTATAACTTTCAGCGTAAATCTAAGGTTTTTAGCAAAACACTTTGAACAAATTTTAGATACAATCATACAAAACTAAATCTACAAATACTTAACATTAGAGAGACAGATGCTAAATAATATTACAGCCACTCAAAAAGCCTTAACACTGGCTGAAGCACTGCCATACATCAAGCGTTTTTTTGATAAAACTATAGTCATCAAATATGGTGGAAACGCCATGACAGATGCAAAACTAAAAGAATCTTTTGCACAAGATGTAGTGCTGCTTAAATTAGTGGGCATGAATCCGGTGATAGTGCACGGTGGCGGCCCGCAAATTAATGAGATGCTGGATAAACTTGGCAAAAAAGGCGAGTTTATCCAAGGTATGCGCGTTACCGACGCAGAAACCATGGATGTAGTAGAGATGGTACTTGGCGGACAAGTGAATAAAGAAATCGTGAATCTTATCAATCGGCACGGCGGCAAAGCGGTCGGGTTAACGGGGCAAGATGGTAATTTCATCCATGCGCATAAATTGCTGATGGAAGATATGAATGATCCGACAAAAATGATTGATATTGGGCAAGTGGGCGAAATTAGCGGTATTGATCCAAGCATCATCAATTTTTTAGATAGCGGCGATTTTATTCCCGTCGTAGCACCCATCGGTGTTGGTGAAGATGGCGAAACATACAACATCAATGCGGACGTGGTTGCCGGTAAATTAGCTGAAATACTGGGTGCTGAAAAGTTAATTTTACTGACTAATACGCCAGGTGTACTGGATAAGAGCGGCGCACTACTAACAGGTTTAACACCTAAGCAAATTGATGATTTAGTAGCAGATGGCACACTTTCTGGTGGCATGTTACCAAAAATTAGTTCCGCTTTAGATGCAGCGCGTAGCGGCGTTAAATCTGTGCATATCATTGATGGCCGAGTAGAACATGCTTTGCTTCTTGAAGTGCTGACAGATGAAGGTGTAGGAACACTGATTAAAGCAAAATAAGATCAAAATCGTCATTCAGAACCAAATCTGAATGACGGTATTTTCAGTTGTATCGGTGGTTAATTTAGGCTTTTAATGAATAATAAAATCTGGATTTTCGACCTCGATGACACGCTGCATAATGCCTCTGCTCAGATCTTTCCTGTGATGAATCGTGCCATGACGCAATACATCATGGATACCTTAGACTTAGACGAAACTACCGCTTACAAACTTCGCCAGCATTACTGGCGCATCTACGGTGCAACGCTCAAAGGGCTGATGCGCCACCACGGAACTGACCCTTACCATTTCCTGCTGGAAACACACCGACTCATGAACTTGCCAGAAATGGTGGTTCAAGTAAAACGTCTACGCCATATGTTGCGATGCTTACCTGGACGAAAGTGTGTGTTTACTAACGCACCACGAGACTACGCATTACGCGTTCTCGATATTTTAGGTATTGGTGACTGTTTTGAGTTGGTCTTCAGTGTCGAATCGACAAAATTCCATGCAAAACCATCTGTCCGCGGCTTCCAACTGCTACTTAAATCCATTAAAGCTAAAGCAAGTGATTGTGTCATGTTAGAAGATAATCTTCCGGCACTGATGACAGCCAAGCGGCTTGGTATGAAAACTATTTGGGTCACCAAACGATTACAAAAACCAACCTTTGTAGACTATCGCTTATCCACAGTGTTAGCACTCACTCACATTAGGCTATAATTTCCAAAAATTGAGTATTAAGTCACTCAGTTTTTAAAACTTAGGTTTTACTCACTAAAAATAAAAATATTAACGGCCAAAAATATAGGGGAAAAATAAAATGGCAGGTGAACGCAAACAACAAATATTAGAGACACTGGCAAAAATGCTGGAAGCACCTAAGCGAGAAAAAATCACTACAGCATCATTAGCCGCCAAGTTAGAAGTGAGTGAAGCCGCACTCTATCGCCACTTTGCCAATAAGGCACAAATGTTTGAAGGCTTGATTGAGTTTATCGAAAGTACTATTTTTGGCTTAATCAACAAAATCAGCGCTGAAGAAACTGATGGATTAAGACAAGTACAACGCATTATTACCATGCTACTAGTGTTTGCCGAAAAGAACCCAGGCATGACTCGCGTGTTAATTGGTGATGCTTTAGTGAATGAAGATGAGAAACTACAACTGCGTATCAACCAATTATATGACCGCATTGAAGTGACGCTTAAGCAAAGTCTAAGGATTGCAGAAGCTCAGACTGAAAATAAAGGTGATGCTGAAGCGCAAGCAAACATGATGATTTGCTACGTGATTGGTCGCTGGAATCAATATGCAAAAAGTGGGTTTAAGCGTAAACCTACAGAATTTGTTACTATTCAGATCAGTTCATTAATCTCATAAGAAAGCTAATTATGTTGAAAATACCAAAGAAAGTATTAGATCGCTTTGCTACCGACCTGAGAAAATTCCAAACTGTAGCTAACTCGCTCAAGTCAAGAGATGTTTCAGAAGCAGATACAGTAACTTTGGTTAAAGATATTTTAGCTTACATATTTGGCTATGATAAATTTGAAGAGCTCACTAGTGAGCAACAAATACGTGGCACTTATTGTGATTTAGCAGTGAAAATTGATGGGAAAATTAAATATTTAATCGAAGTTAAAGCAGCTGCCATCAACTTAAATAATTCGCACATGCAACAAGCTCTTAATTATGGTGCGAATCATGGCATTGAATGGGTTGTATTAACGAACTCATTGGATTGGAAGCTTTATCGTATTAAGTTTGCACAACCAATAGATTTTGAAGAAGTATCTTCATTTAATTTAGCTAACCTCAATCTTAAATCTGAAGATGACTTAAATAAAATGTTCTTACTTTGTCGAGAAGGCATAAGTAACGATGCAATGGGTTTATACCACCAGCACACTCAACTGGTAAATAGATTTATGATTGCTCAACTCACCGTTTCAGAGCCAGTAGTTAATGTAATCAGACGTGAACTTAAAAAACTTTTTCCTGAACTTAAAGTAGAACTAGACCAAATATCAGACATTTTAGTTAATGATGTTTTAAAACGAGAAGTTATCGAAGGTGAAAAAGTAAAAGAAACTCAGTTAAAAATTAAAAAAGCAAACTCTAAATTAGCTCGTTTGGCTGTTAAGAAAACAACTGATTCATCACCTGAATAACCCGTGCTACCGCGCCTGTGTTGTTCGACAGCATGGGAGTTTTCGGCAATCGACTGTTTGAGCGAAGCGAGTTTTCGATTGCCGCCCATGATGGTGAGCAGCACAGGAAACAAGCGGTAGGGGGTAGCCTTTTCTTTGGTTACTTTCTTTTGGCTAAGCAAAAGAAAGTAACTCGCAAGTCGCGCGAGAGCGACATGATGTAGCATGACTAGTGACGGTCATGACCCCTGTCGTTACCACCTCTGTCATTGCCCCTATCGTTCCCGCCTCTATCGTGACTATTGCCGCGATGATTTCCGTTTCCCGGGCCATCATTCCGGTTGTTGTCGTGTCCATCATAACGTCCGTGCCTATCACCATGGTTGTCCCAATAATCGTGGTCATAGCGTCTGCCATCATCACCGTGTTGACGATATTGCTGATATCTAGGTGCGTAGACGTTTTGATACCAAGTATCTTGTACAAAATAAACTGGTCTACCGCATGCGTTATATCTACCGCAATAGTTTGACCAACGCTTTGCATGACCAGGCGGCACACGTAAATAAATAGGTTCTGCGTAATGGTAAGCGGGTTCTACGTAAATCACTCTAGGCTGCGCATAAAGCACTTGTGGTCTTGGATAGTAGTCACCAATATCTAGTTGCCCATAAAAACCTGGTTGACCGATACTCACTGATACACCTACGTCTGCTTGTGCTGCAGATATACCTACCGTAGATACTGCAAGTAATGCGGTTAATGCAATCAAATGCTTTTTCATACTAAAACCTCTTTTCATTTCATTTCAAAAATTTTTATCGCTACAAAAGCAATGTATTTTAGCCACAAGTAAAAATTACTAACGAACTGGTACATTGTGTAGGTATAACGGCTTAGAAATTATAGGGATGACACTGATAGCTTTGTAAGACCCATCTGACAAGGTAAATTAATGTAAAGATTGGGTTAGAAATTACAACGCAAGAAGGCTAGATAATGTGTTGAACCGCTTGTAACCTTGCTTCAAAGATTGCTGCTTTAATTCTTTCAGGCTCGCTGTACTGTTTTGCGATGCTGCCAGCATCAACACTTGTAGCAGCGTCAAATATTTTCAGCATCAAATCTGCTGCAGGAGTAGCGCAGCTTTCCAAACCAGCCCTGCCCCTTGAATCTGCCTCACATGCCTTTAGAAAATCCTTGAACCTTGCCGGTTGACGAATAGCATCAAGCTCAATTAAAAAGCTTAAACGTGTACTTGGCTTCATGCTAGGCGTTTGATGTAATTTTCCATGAAACTTTGCAACAATTTGCGCCAACTCTTTACAATCATTTGGAACACGTAAACGCTTACTTACGTCTTTTAATAAGCTAACACTGCGCTCTTCATGACCGATATGCCTAGGTAGCATTTCTTTTGGGGTCGTTCCCTTGCCAAGGTCGTGCATCAAAGCAGCAAAACGTATTGGTAAAGAGAGATTCTGGCTGGCAGCGTAATCAATCACCATCATCACATGCACACCCGTATCAACTTCTGGGTGATGCTGCGCTGGCTGTGGCACGCCCCATAGTTTATCTAATTCTGGTAATATCTTTTCCAATGCGCCACATGTACGCAATACTTCAAACATACGTGAGGGTTTGGCTTCCATCAAGCCTTTGGCTAGTTCTTGCCAAACACGCTCTGCGACGAGAGCATCTACCTCACCAGCCGTTACCATTTGCTGCATTAATTTACTAGTTTCAGGTGCCACAGCAAATTCAGTAAATCTAGCAGCGAACCGCGCGACCCGAAGTATGCGAACGGGGTCTTCAGCAAAAGCCTTGCTTACATGTCTTAGCGTTTTAGATTGAATATCAGCCAAGCCGTTAAATGGGTCGATTAACTTACCATCAGTATCTTTGGCAATTGCATTAATCGTTAAGTCACGGCGCGCCAGATCTTCTTCTAGCGTTACTTCGGGTGATGCATAAACAGAAAAACCTTTATAGCCACTGCCGGTTTTACGTTCTGTACGCGCGAGTGCATACTCTTCATGTGTCCTAGGGTGTAAAAAAACTGGGAAATCTTTACCTACTGGCTTAAAACCATTAGCCTCCATGACTTCTGGAGTACCGCCTACTACTACGTAATCTCTGTCTTGTACTGATAGTCCAAGCAACTCATCACGCACCGCACCGCCAACAATATAAGTTTGCATGTTGATGTTAATCAAAAATGTGCGAAGCTATCTGGCCGCAGCGCTACGAAAACGATCATAGGCGCCACGTGGCGTTTGGTCGACCAAGTATTCAGGAATAATCACTTCTAGCGAGGTTGGTATGACGTTAAATATCACAGGAAATGGCTGTGTACCTACACTATCAACTTCCATTGAGCGCACGTTATCGCGAGACATTAACTTAATTGGCAGTAGTTCTATCATAAAAGCTTGTGCATAAGAGAGCTTATCGTTCAAGCCAATAATCGGTCGTTTAATGCGCAATGTATCCATCACCGTTTGAATCAGTGCACGGAAAGTATAGACTTTTGGTCCTGCTAATTCATAGGTCTTGCCATAGGTATCAGTATTTTCTAGGCTATTCACAAAACAACTTGCCACATCTTCAACCCAGACTGGCTGAAATTTAGCATTTGGCTTAGCAAGCATGACTAAAGGTAAATGTTTAATAAGTGAGGCGAATAAATTGATAAAGCTATCACCCCTGCCAAAAATTATTGATGGCTTGAAAATAGTAATATTAAGCTTGTCTTTCAGTTCAAATATGGCGGCTTCGCCCGCGGCTTTAGAACGCAAATATTGGCTTGGGGCATCTTTATTTGCCCCTAGACTACCCATATGAACCAGTCGTTTGATACCCAAATCTGCACAAATTTTTGCTAGTTGCGCAGGCAACTGATGATGCATGGTATTAAAACTTAAACGGTGGCTTTGGTGCAAAATACCAATTAAATTAATGACAGCATCTGCACCTCTCAAAGCGACATTCAAGGCTCTATAATCCAGCACATTGCATTCTTCCACCTGTACATTAGGCAATAGAAAGAGATGCTTAGCTGAATCACGGCGACGTGTAAGTACTTTTACCTGATAACCTGCCGCATCTAATTTAGCTACAATTGCACTGCCAACAAAACCCGAGCCACCCAATACACATATTTCTTTTAATTGCATTTTAAATCCTATAATTCGTGTTTTATTTACTTTACTAGTTATAACTTACTTAACTCACTTTACAAGTCAAATTTTTATTGCTTATGCTATTAAAACTACTCATTATCTTCTTCTATCACTTCTGGTTTACCACTTCCTGGTACAACACCTAAACGTGACTTCAAAGATTGTATTTTAGAGCCTAAACGTGGTGCATAAATATGTGCATTAGCCATCACTTTTTGTACATAATTTCTAGTTTCAGCAAATGGGATACTTTCGATGTAAATCGCAGCTTCTAGTGGCTCACTCGCCATCCATCGCTTGGCGCGGCTAGGCCCCGCATTATATGCAGCCGTTGCCATTACAGCCTGACCACCCATTAAATCTTGAGTGTAGCGCATGTAATAAGTACCAATTTGTATATTGGCGCTTAAATCATGAATCATGTCATTGTTATAGCCATCCAAGCCCATGCGCTTGGCTGCCCATTTTGCGGTAGTAGGCATCAACTGCATGAGCCCTGCAGCGCCTACACCCGATTTAGCATAATGCATAAACCGACTTTCTTGGCGTGTTAATCCATATACCCAAGCTTCGTCTAATTTTTGATCACTGCTCGAAGCGCGAATTAAATTACGATAAGGTGTTGGATAACGTAAATTAAAATCGTGTATTTGCTTGGTATTATCTGCAGTAGTAATCGCAATATCGTACCATTTTTGCCTAGCCGCATATTCAGCAGCAGCAAGTAACTGTTTATCATCAAAGTTACGCATCGCCCATACCCACTCGGCTTTTGCCTCCCAACGCATATCTAAACGCTGTAATTCAACCGCACGCTTAATTGCCGGCTGACTGGCAATTGCCATCACTTCGATTTCTGTAACCGTGTAATCCTCTGCAGGCACATTGTTTAGTGCTTCTAATTCATCTGAAGCCAACCAGCCGTAATAATGGCGCTCTTTTGAAAGCTGACTCAATATTGCATTTGCCTCAACAGCGTGCTCATTTTCATAAACCACTTGTTCTTTTAAAGCGCGGGCTTTCCAGTAACGCCAAGCACCTTCTTCAGACTGCTTGGGTTGCATCGCTGAGATTGCGCTCAATACAGCATCCCAATCATTCGCGCGTAATGCCGCACGAGCTTGCCAAGCCAATTGTTCTTTATCTAAGTTTGTATCTTTTGCTAGTGCGTAGTAGCTCAATGCTTGCGGGTGATGTGCACGTGCCGCATGATAAGCCACACGTCCCCAACCAAATGCTCGATTATCTGCATCAAACAAACCTTGCACATTGTCGTATGTGACAACTGCATCGTCTAATTTACTGCGTGCTAAACGGTCGAGCGCATAAAGATTAACTTCAGCACCAAAACGACTTTTGAAGGAAACGGTTTTTTTATCTAGCAACAACTGTGGTGTTTGATATGCACGATCAAGTAATTTCAGGCTGGCAGTGTCAATATTGGGCAACCTAGTGGTAATGCTTTTAGCCAAGCTTAATTTCCCATCTTGTAATGCTAATCTAAATCTTGCCCAAATATCATCGCTACTAAGTGCGCCTGTTTTTTGTAATGCATCGAACAATGGATTACAGTTACTTGGCAATTCTGTTGTTGTTAACCATAAGGCTTTAGCTTGCGCTGTCACATCAGCATCGCCCAATTGCGTATGCCCAAACATGCCATAACACTGCACAGCGATGTCTTCACGATGAAAGTTTGCCTGATACTCAAAAAATACTGGCCAATTTTGTTGTTTACCTAGTTTTTTTAACCATTCACCACGCAAACGGTCGGTAAAAGGCATATCGGCGTATTGGGTTAAAAAGCTCCTTACCTCGCCATCTATTAGTTGGGCATCATCTGCTTGCTCAAGTCTAAGCAACATCAGCCAGTAGTCTGCGTAAGGTGCGAGTGAGTATTGCTGGGTATTTAGCTGGCTGGCATCTTCTGCCAAGGCTATTTCGTTCTTTGCGGCGTAAGATTCACGCGCGTGTTGGAGTAAGGCCTCGTCTGACAAAGCGTTGGCCTGACTTGATACAGTGATGACTAGTAGCGCTAAGAGTAGGCGAATCATAAACAAGGCACGCCCCTTTTCATATTAGTTTGACTAGCTATATTTCGCTAGGTTGCACAAAACTTTTCTTTATATCCCTAAACATATCTCTTAAAAACTAATCCTAGTAATCGAAATTATCAATTAAGGTTAGTGACTAAAGTTAATAATTTGGCTCAGGTATCAATGGATTAGGCCGCGACAAAAATTCACCAGGTGCGTCTTCAACTTTGTCAAAAGTAACGTACTCCCAAGCCGTTTCATCTTGCAATAATGCGCGCAATAAGTGGTTATTAAGCGCATGACCAGATTTAAATGCATAAAAAGCACCTAAAATCGGGTGGCCTAACATATACAAATCACCAATGGCATCCAATACTTTGTGTTTAGCAAACTCATCGTCGTAGCGCAAACCATCAGTGTTTAACACGCGATACTCATCTAACACAATCGCATTATCCAAGCTACCGCCACGTGCTAAGCCGTTAGAACGCAAATATTCGACCTCGTGCATAAAGCCAAATGTACGTGCACGGCTAATTTCTTTAATGTAAGAGTCCGCGGCAAAATCAATTTTGACGTTATTGCCTGAGTTTTCAAATACGGGATGCTTAAAATCAATCGTAAAATCGATCTTAAAACCATGATAAGGCTCAAAACGCACCCACTTATCGCCCTCAATTACTTCAACCGTTTTTTTAACGCGTATAAATTTCTTAGCTACAGATTGTTCCGCAATACCCGCTTGTTGCAGTAAAAATACAAACGGGCCAGAACTCCCATCCATAATCGGTATTTCAGAAGCATCCACATCTATATAAACGTTATCTATCCCTAAGCCTGCAAGCGCAGACATGAGATGTTCTACTGTTGCAACACGCGCGCCATTGGCCTCAAGTGCCGAACACATGCGCGTGTCATGCACGGCATGTGGTGTAGCCACAATTTCATTGGGCTGAGGCAGATCAACCCGTTTGAAAACAATACCAGTATCAGGTGCAGCCGGGCGGAGGGTAAGAGTAACCTTTTCGCCGTTGTGCAACCCAACGCCAGTGGCGCTAATCGCTTTTTTTAATGTACGTTGCTTTAACATTTATGTTTACTAAACCTTTATTTACTCGCAAGCTAAGCTTTTACTTAGTGGCTGCTTACGTTACTAATCTATTGAATAATAACATAATTAATCATTACTCAGTAACAGGGTCAGCCACTATTAGCTTGCGTATAAACTAAATTAAATGGTTTATTTCAAGTAGTTAATCCGTTTATTAATATAAATTAATCCGCTTGTTTACGTAAAAATGCAGGAATATCATACTCTTCAACGCCTGACAATTTCATCGCTTCTACTTGCGCACGACGGCTGTTTGAGCCAAAAACCTGTGGTGCATCATCTTCGGCTATGTTCCCACCCACATACATTGGTTGATTAGTCGTACCGTTACGCACAACTTCTTGTGTCATCACACGTAACTCTGGTTTTTGTTGACGGCGTTGTGAACCTGTTAAGCCAGTTGCAACCATGGTTACACGTAAAGCATCACCCATTGCTTCATCAAACACATTACCTACAATCACGGTAGCATCTTCTGCTGTGAACGCTTTGATCGTATTCATCACATCATAGTATTCCTTCATTTTGAAGTTACTAGAAGTAGTGATATTCACTAAAACGCCGCGCGCATTAGCAAGGTTGACATCCTCTAAGAGTGGACTAGCCACTGCTTGCTCCGCCGCGATACGTGCACGGTCTGGACCAGTTGCAATAGCAGAACCCATCATCGCCATACCCATTTCAGACATCACTGTACGTACATCAGCAAAGTCGACGTTAACCGTTCCTGCGCAATTGATGATTTCTGCAATACCAGAAACAGCGTTATGCAAGACATCATTAGCGGCTCTAAACGCTTCTAAAAATGGAACATCTTCTCCCAATACTTCCATCAATTTTTCGTTAGGAATTACAATCAAAGAATCTACATACTTTGATAATTCATCTAGACCTTCTGAGGCGACTTTAGTGCGTTTACCTTCAAAAGAGAAAGGTTTAGTCACCACAGCGACAGTTAAGATACCCATTTCTTTTGCAATACGCGCAATCACTGGCGCGGCTCCTGTACCTGTACCACCGCCCATGCCTGCAGTGATAAATAGCATATCGGCACCATCAATCAACTCGGCAATCGCATCGCGATCTTCTATTGCTGCTTCACGACCGATTTCCGGTTTAGCGCCTGCACCCAAACCTCTAGTCATTGCGATACCCATCTGCAATATCGTTTTTGCTTGGCTCTTTTTCAAGGCCTGCATATCGGTGTTAGCGCAAATAAACTCTACACCGCCGACATTTTTTTCTATCATGTGCGCGACAGCATTACCTCCGCAACCGCCTACGCCAATCACCTTGATGACTGCTTCTTGAGAACTTTTTTCCATAATTTCAAACATTTTATGTCTCCTCTTTTTTAACTTGCTTCATTGCAAATTCACTTCTGCCAAAAACATTAATTACTTCTAATTTACTGCTTAACTAATAAAACTACCTTCTAAAAATTACCTTGAAACCAACTCTTCATTTTTTCTAGCATGCGTCCAAATGAGCTAGATTCCATTTGTCCGCTTAAATGTCTTTCTAACTGCTGCTTACCCATTAACACCAAACCTACGCCAGTGGCGTAGCGTGGATTGCTGACCACTTCAGATAAGCCGCCTACATAACGCGGCATGCCTAAACGTACTGGCATATGAAAGATTTCTTCGCCTAATTCCACCATGCCGCGCATTATGGCCGAGCCACCTGTGATGACGATGCCTGATGCAATCATCTCCTCCATGCCGCTACGGCGTAATTCATTAAGTACCAATTCATACAACTCGACTACACGCGGCTCTAATACTTCAGCCAAGGTCTGCACTGATAACTGACGTGGCTCGCGGCCATCTACACCAGGTACCTCAACGATTTCTCTTGCATCCGCCAATTGGCGAAGTGCACAACCATGTTTGATTTTGATGTCTTCAGCTGACTGTGTTGGCGTGCGAAATGCTACCGCCACGTCATTGGTCATTTGGTCACCGGCAATTGGTACCACCGCCGTATGACGTATCGCGCCTTGTTTAAACACGGCGATATCGGTTGTGCCACCACCGATGTCTACTAAACAAACGCCCAGCTCTTTTTCATCTTCAGTTAACACCGCTAAACTTGAAGCGAGTGGCTGCAATATCAAATCACTCACTTCAATGCCGCAACGCTTGATGCACTTCACAATATTCTGTGCGGCAGCAACTGCACCAGTCACGATATGCACTTTTACTTCTAGCTTCATGCCGCTCATACCAAGTGGTTCGCGTACATCTTCCTGACCGTCAATGATGAATTCCTGAGTAAGAATATGTAAGATTTGCTGATCTGCTGGCAATGCAATCGCACGCGCAGTTTCAATCACACGATCTACATCCATTTGCGATACTTCTGCATCCTTAATTTTCACCATACCGTGTGAATTCAAGCTCTTAATATGACTACCGGCGATACCTGTATACACATTGTTGATTTTGCAATCCGCCATCAACTCAGCTTCTTCCAGTGCGCGCTGTATTGATTGCATGGTTGATTCAATATTAATCACCACCCCTTTTTTCAAGCCGCGTGAAATATGCTGCCCTAACCCGATGACTTTTAGCGTACCTTCAGGTTGCAGCTCGGCGACGATGGCGACAATCTTCGATGTTCCAATATCTAAACCTACAATTAAATTTTTATCGTCTTTAACTCTACTCATCACTAGCTCCCTCCGTGTTAACTCACGGCCTCTGTCTGTTTTTTAATTGCGTTGTTTAAATTCTTTACTTCAATTGGTTTACGTACTGCAAATCCATTCGGATAACGCAGATCAGCATAGGTAATTTTTTTGTTCAATCCGGCAATCGTGCTGTTATACACAGCTGCAAATTTCTCTAACCTAGCATTCATTTCAACACGCCCAAGCTCTATGACGATGCCATTGGTAGTGGTAATTTGCCATGCGCGTCTAGGCGTGAGTGATAGATTTGCAATCTGCAAATTCGCTACTTTTAGCTCTTTACTAAACTCACCATATTGCGATGCCACTTCAATCACGCCATCGCCAGGGCCGTAAAATACTGGCAAATCACTGCCCGATGCTGCATGAAACAATTCGCCATGCGTATCTACCAGCGCAATGCTGCCCCAACGCGCCAATGCTTGATGCTCCTCTATTGATACTTCCAATTTATCTGGCCAGCGACGGCGCAAACTCACTTTGCGTGCCCAAGGCAACTTTTCAAATGCATCTCGTGCTTTAATCAAATCCAGCGTGAAAAAATTACCTTTCAAATGTTTGGCCACAATCAACTTAATCTGGTCACGGTTTACATGACTTAACTCACCTTCAACCTTGACTTCACGTAGTGGAAATATAGGCAAATGCACCACGGCATATAAAGCCGCGTACAACATCACCACCACACTCAATGCAAACAAGAGGTTGGCGGTCATATTCAGTAAAGTAGGTCTATCCCACATCTGCCGTATCCAAAATTTGTATCACTAACTCTTCAAAACTAATGCCTGCAGCCTTCGCCGCCATTGGCACCAAGCTATGATCTGTCATGCCTGGGCTGGTATTTACTTCTAAAAAGTAATGCTTACCAGCTTCGTCCATCAAGAAATCCACACGACCCCAACCTTTACAACCAATCGCTCTAAATGCGACTAATGCCTCTTGCTGAATCTGCGCTTCTTTTTCTGCACTTAAGCCGCATGGGCATAAGTATTCAGTGTCATCACGTAGATATTTCGCTTCAAAATCATAAAATTCATTTTTTGGCACAATGCGAATAATAGGTAAGGCTTTCAAGCCATTCTCTTTATCCGCAATAATGCCAACGGTGTATTCACCACCACCTACAAATGCCTCGGCAATCACCAATGGGTCAGCTTCAGCGGCCAATTCATAAGCTGCTTCCAGCCCACCAGATTCTTTCACTTTGGTAATCCCTATGCTGGAACCTTCATTTGCCGGCTTCACAAACAGCGGCAAACCCAGTTTTGCTTCTATTGCAGCAAAATTACTGTCCACCGTGACCAACTCAAAGTCTGGTGTAATGACATTAGTCGCGCGCCACAATAGTTTGGTACGCCATTTATCCATACCAATCGCAGAAGCCATCACACCGCTACCTGTGTAAGGGATCTGCAGCATTTCAAGCGCGCCTTGTATGCAACCATCTTCACCATAACGACCATGCAAGTTAATGAATACACGGTCAAAACTTTCTAAATCGTGCAATGGCTTTTCACGTGGATCGAACGCCTGTGCATCAACACCTTGTGCCTGTAGTGCCGCCAACACAGCACCGCCACTTTTAAACGATATTTCACGTTCACCAGATTTACCGCCCATTAGTACAGCGACTTTTCCAAAATCTTTATGCAGCAACTTATTTAGACTCATACTCACCAATCACTTTCACTTCTTGCTGCAACGCCACGCCTTGCTTTGCTAATACGGTTTCACGCATGTGCTTAATCAACAACTCAATATCCAATGCATTCGAACCACCGATATTGACAATAAAATTAGCGTGCTTTTCAGATACTTGCGCACCGCCGATGATGTAACCTTTTAAGCCGCTCGCCTCTATCAGTCTTGCGGCATAATCGTCTGGCGGGTTCCTAAAGGTTGAGCCTGCACTAGGCAAATTAAGCGGTTGAGAAGCTAAACGTTGCGCTAGTAAATTTTTGATTCTCTGCGCTGACTCATGCGCATCGCCAGTTTTTAGATTTAACCAAGCACCAATAAACCATTCATCAGCCACAGGCATATCTACATGCCGATAACTTGCAATAAAGTCTGCGGCATCCCGTGTATTAAGTTCGCCTCGCCTGTTAATTGTGGTTACCTTAAGCACCACATTCCAAGTTTCTGTGCCATAACAACCTGCGTTCATTGCCAGCGCCCCGCCTAGCGTACCTGGGATACCGGCAAAAAACTCTGCACCCTGCTTAGCTTCTTTCGCAGAAAATTTAGCTAATTTTGCGCAAGTAACTCCAGCCTCTGCATAGACATAATCACTATCCATACGTAAATCTGTTAATACGTTATGCATCAAAATTACCGTGCCACGCACACCGCCATCACGAACTAATAAATTAGAGCCCAAGCCAATAAAATATACAGATTCTTCACCACCTAGACTTTGCAAAAATAAGCACAAGTCATCCAGTCCCGCTGGAATATAAAGCTGGTCAGCCTTACCACCAACGCGCCAACTGGTATAGCGTGCCATTGGCTCATTTAATAGCAGTTTTCCAGCAACCGTTTGTACGTGTTTAACCATCAATTTAACAGCACTCCTTCGGACAGTGACTTTGTTTTTGCCGCGACTTGCCCTATTGACCCCGCACCCATCACAATAACTACATCATTGGGCTGCACTACATCTAAAATAGCTTGCGGCAGCTCGTCTGTTGTTTCGACAAATAGTGGCTCTACCTTGCCTCCAATACGAATCGAACGAATCAATGAGCGTGTATCTGCCGCGACAATCGGTGCTTCACCTGCTGAATAAACTTCAGTCAGCAATACCGCATCAGCCCCAGATAACACTCGAACAAAATCCTCAAAACAATCGCGCGTACGTGTATAGCGATGCGGCTGAAATGCCATCACCAACCGACGATTTGGAAATGCAGCACGTGCAGCTGCAATCACTGCCTGCATTTCTACTGGATGATGTCCATAGTCATCAATCAATGTGAAAGTACCAACTTTTTTGGCATTGTTATCATTATCGGCTTTTACATTTACCTCGCCGTAACGCTCAAATCGACGACCAACGCCTTTGAATTCCTTGAGTGCCTTGATAATTGCCTCATCCGGCACATTTAACTCACTGGCAATCGCAATCGCAGCAAGCGCATTCAATACATAGTGATTACCTGGTAGATTTAATGTGACGTCAAATTCAGTCGTCACACCGTTAATACGCTCAACAGTAAAGTGCATCTTGCCATCGTCGGCACGCACATTTTTTGCACGGATACGCGCATCCTCAGAAAATCCATAGGTCATTACAGGCTTAGTCACACGCGGTAAAATCTCGCGGATATTGGCGTCATCAATGCACACAACGGCCATGCCCCAGAATGGTAATTGCTGTAAAAATTCTACGAATGCGCTTTTGAGTTTTTCAAAGCTATGCTCATAAGTATCCATGTGGTCTTGGTCGATATTGGTCACGACCGCCATCACAGGTGTTAAGTGCAGGAATGACGCATCAGACTCATCAGCTTCAGCGACAATATATTCACCCGTACCAAGTTTGGCGTTAGCATTTGCAGCCTCTAACTTCCCACCAATGACAAAAGTAGGATCCATACCAGCTTCACCCAAAATACTGGCAATCAAACTAGTCGTCGTCGTTTTGCCGTGTGTACCCGCTACCGCTATACCTTGTCTAAAGCGCATTAACTCAGCCAACATCAGTGCACGCGGCACGACTGGTATTTTTTTAGCACGTGCTGCTATGACTTCCGGGTTTGCTTCATTGACTGCACTGGAAACCACCACCACATCTGCATCGCCAAGATTTTCAGTCGCGTGACCTTGATGCACAGTCGCCCCAAAATCAGTTAATCGCTGGGTAGTTGCATTCACTGCTAAATCAGAACCTGTTACAGTGAAATCCAAGTTGATCAGCACTTCAGCAATGCCGCTCATGCCCGAGCCGCCAATGCCGACAAAATGTATATTTTTGACCTTATGTTTCATATTATCTGCTCCGCAAACTTCGTATGTTTCATACCGCTAACTCCATACATATATTGGCTACGGTCGCCGTTGCTTCTGGCTTACCTAATGCGCGCGCTTTAATCGCCATTGCTAAGCATTGTTTACGTGTTAAGTTTTGCAATAAGGTCACCACTTTTGCTACGGTAAATTCTGTTTGCGGTATCAATATTGCTGCACCAGCATCTGATAAATAATGCGCATTTGATGTTTGGTGGTCATCGACTGCATGCGGAAAAGGCACCAACACACTCGCGACACCTGCGGCTGAAACTTCAGCAACGGTGAGTGCGCCTGCACGACAAATCACAATGTCTGCCCAGCTATACATGGCTGCCATATCTTGAATAAATGCTTTTGCATCTGCACTTACACCTGCCGCCTGATAATTAGCCTGCAAAGTAGCGATATGTTTTTCACCTGCTTGATGCACCACTATTGGACGCTGCTCTGGGTTTATCTCAGCAAGTGCCTTGGGCAATACATCATTCAAAGCTTGTGCGCCCAAACTTCCACCAACCACTAACAGACGCAGTGCGCCTGCATGTGCTTCTAATCTAGTTTCCGGTGTTACGATCTGTGTAATATCAGCACGTACGGGATTACCAACTAACGTTGCCTTGCTACCGAATGCTGCAGGAAACGCCGCCAATACTCTTTTAGCAAAATGTGCCAAAGTCTTATTCGTTAACCCTGCTACCGAGTTTTGCTCATGAATCACTAGCGGTTTGCGTAATAGACTAGCCATTAAACCGCCTGGGAATGCAGCAAAGCCACCCATGCCCAATACGAGACTGGGCTTAAATTGCGCAATCGCTTTGTAAGATTGCGCCAAAGCGATAGTTAATTTAACGGGCAAAAGTAGCCAGCCCAATAAACCCTTACCACGTACACCACGCATGGTAATCATGGCTTTTTGGTAATCTTTAGCTTCAATTAGGCGATTTTCCATACCACCTTCTGTACACAGCCAAACGATGTTCCAGCCTTTAGCTTGTAAATAATCTGCCACCGCCATTGCTGGGTACACATGACCGCCAGTGCCGCCTGCCATCACCATTAAAGTTTTACTCATGCTGGCAACCCCTTTTGCAGTCTGCGATTCTCAAAATCGATTCTGAGCAATATCGCCATTGCAATACAATTTGCCAAAATGCCGCTACCACCGAATGACAATAAAGGTAATGTCAGACCTTTAGTCGGTAGCACGCCCATGTTCACGCCCATGTTAATAATGCCTTGCACGCCAATCCAAACACCTATGCCTTGTGAAAGCAGTGCGGCAAAATAGCGCTCATTGGCAATCGCCTCTTTGGCAATACTGAATGAGCGAATCACTATCCAGGCAAACAAGCCAATCACCGCGAACACACCTACAAAACCAAGTTCTTCTGCTATCACTGCCAATAAAAAGTCGGTATGTGCTTCCGGCAGATAAAGTAACTTTTCCACGCTAGCGCCTAGACCTACGCCCAGCCATTCACCACGGCCAAATGCGATTAACGCATGTGACAACTGGTAGCCTTTTCCATATGGGTCAGCCCATGGATCCATAAAGCCGATAACGCGCTCTAAACGGTATGGAGAGCTCCATATCAAGAAGATAAAACCAACGACCAATAAGATGAGCAAGCCTGCAAATATGCGTCCATCAATCCCACCCAGCCATAAAATGGAGATTGAAATTGCCGCAATCACCGCAAAGGCGCCAAAATCTGGTTCGCGCAATAATAGTCCGCCTACCAGCAACATCACTACCAGCATCGGCATGAAACCGCGAGTAAAGCTATCCATTAAGGCCGCTTTGCGCACGGTGTAATCTGCTACATACATCGCCGCGAATAGCTTCATAAACTCGGAAGGCTGCAAGTTAATCACAAACAAAGACAACCAGCGGCGGCTACCACCCACGACGCGGCCAACACCTGGGATAAGCACTAACACCAGCAAAGCTAAGCCTAATAAAAATAAGTAAGGCGCCATTTTTTGCCACCAGGCAATAGGCACATTAAAGGCTACGAAAGCCGCGCTTAAGCTAATAAGTAAAAATATGGCTTGGCGTACCAAGTAATAGCTGCTGTTATGGCCCACTATTTTGTCTGCCTCGGCAATCGCGATAGAAGCTGAATACACCATCACTAAGCCTATGCCTAGCAAAATGAGTACTGTCCACAATAAACCTTGGTCGTAGTTAGGTGAGTTAATGCGTTCGCGATTTAGCATAGCGGCGATCATGCGGACTCCCCTGCATGTTCTTTTAACTGATTGACCGCACTCACAAAAACCTCAGCACGATGCACATAATTTCTGAACATATCAAAGCTCGCGCATGCTGGTGATAACAATACTGCATCGCCTGTTTGGGCGATTTTTTTAGCAATGTTAACTGCTTCAGGCAAATCAATCGCTTGATACAAGGGAATATTAGTTTCTAGTAAAACAGCCTCGATCAACGGCGCATCACGGCCGATTAACACGACCGCGCGGGCATTTTCTGCTACTGCATTAGTTAACGGCGTAAAGTCTTGTCCTTTACCATCGCCACCTGCAATCAATACAATTTTTTGTGGCAAACCTGACAACGCTGCGCATGTAGCCCCTACGTTAGTACCTTTAGAGTCATCGTAATAATCTACGTCACCAATATTAGCCACCCACTCCACGCGGTGTGGTAAGCCTTTAAAGTTATATAAGGTTTGAATGATAGGTACGTAATCAATACCAATGCCGCGACAAAGCGCTACAGCCGCTAATGCATTAGCGGCATTATGCAAACCTGCAATCTTAAGATCCTGCAGGTTAATCAGCTCTTTTTTACCTTCGCATAACCATGCTTCGCCATCTACTTGCCTTAAACCATAAGCGCTTTCAATATCACTGGTTTCTTCATTCACTGCAGTTAAACCGAAGGTTACTTGCGCCAATTTTGTGCGCCCCATCATCATGCTCCATGCGTCATCACGATTAAGCACTTGCAATTTGGCATTGTAAAAAACACGTGCTTTCGCAATAGCATAATCCTGAAAACTAGCATATCTATCCATGTGATCTTCAGATAAGTTCAGCATGGTCGCAGCATCCACCACTAAGCTGCTGGTAGTTTCAAGCTGAAAACTTGAGAGCTCCAACACATATACATCTGGCGTTTCCATCGCTAACGCATCTAACACTGGCAAGCCAATATTGCCTGCGACAATGGTTTTTAAACCTGCTGCTCTGCACATTTCACCGACCAAAGTCGTCACAGTCGTTTTGCCATTGGCGCCAGTAATCGCAATGACCTTGGCATTGGGTGACCTGTATTGTGCAAACAATTCAACATCGCCAATCACAGGTATGCCGCGGTTGATTGCCACTCGAATCTCAGGTTCACTTAAGGGCACACCAGGGCTAGCCACGATTAAGTCAGCGTCCGCAAAAGTAGTGGCTTTAAACGCCCCTGTGTAAATGCTGACATGCGGTAATCCAGCTTTGAGAGCCTCAATTCCGGGAGGATTATCACGTGTATCCGCGACAGACAAACGTGCGCCTTGCGTGTTTAACCAACTCAACGCTGAGAGGCCTGTTTCACCAAGACCTAGCACTAGTACACGTTTATTTTTAAGCTCAATTTTCATCTAAATATATAGCTATCTTAGTTTCAGTGTTGATAATCCAACCAACACCAACATCATGGTAATGATCCAGAAACGCACCACGACTTGCGTTTCTTTCCAGCCTTTTTGTTCATAGTGGTGGTGCAAGGGCGCCATTAAAAAGATGCGCTTACCTGTACCTGTTTTAAATTTCGTATATTTGAAATAAGTGACTTGCGCCGCAACTGATAAGGTTTCCATCACAAAAACACCGCCCATAATGAACAGTACGATTTCTTGTCTCACAATCACTGCGACTATGCCTAACGCAGCACCTAATGCCAGCGCACCTACATCGCCCATAAACACTTCGGCTGGGTAAGCGTTAAACCACAAGAAACCTAACCCTGCGCCCGCCATTGCTGAACAAAATACCGCCAATTCACCTGCACCCGGAATGTATGAGATGCCTAAATATTTTGAGAAGTAAAAATGACCTGTGACATATGCAAATAGAGCTAAAGCACTTGCTACCATTACCGTTGGCATAATGGCTAAGCCATCCAATCCATCCGTTAAGTTCACTGCATTACTGCTACCTACAACTACCAAGTATGTCAAAACAATGAAGCCAACAGCACTTAGAGGAATTACCAAACTTTTAAAAAACGGGATCAATAAAGTGGTTTCTGCTGGCACTACTGCTGTTTGCTGCAAAAATATTGCAACACTTAAGCCAACCACTGATTGCCAAAAATACTTCTCTTTTGCGGATAAACCTTTGGGATTACGATGTACCACTTTGCGCCAGTCATCTACCCAGCCGATAATGCCAAAACCTATCGTAGTGAATAGCACTACCCAAACGAATCGATTGCTTAAATCTGACCACAGCAAAGTTGAAATAGAGATAGCCACCAGAATTAACGCACCGCCCATAGTGGGCGTACCCGCTTTAATCAAATGTGTTTGCGGGCCATCATCGCGAACTGATTGCCCAACTTTGTAAAAAGTGAGCTTACGAATCAGGGTAGGGCCAACTGCAAATGAAATAATCAGTGCGGTGAGCGTCGCCATTACCGCTCGTAATGTGATGTAATCGAACACATGAAATCCGCGAATATCTCTTGCCAGCCATTGTGCTAACTCTAGTAACATTTAATGTGCCTCCCCGTTTTTATGCATATCGTTTCTGCCACTATTTTTATTTGTGATTTCATTCACAACTCGTTCCATCGCCATAAAGCGTGAGCCCTTTACTAAAACTGTACTATTTGGATGCATTTTTGCGATTAAGTCCGTAGTGAGCGCCTCTACAGACTGGTAATGCTGCGCACCTACACCAAATGCATGCGCCATTTCGATGCTTAAATTGCCCAAGGTAAATAGCGCATCCACACCCGCAGTTTTTGCATAACGACCAATTTCTGCATGTAGCTCGGCTGCATCGTTGCCGAGCTCGCCCATATCGCCCAGTACTAGCAATTTTTCACCTGATTTTGCGGTTAATACATCAATCGCGGCTTGCATAGACATTGGGTTCGCATTGTAAGTGTCGTCTACTACCAACGCGCCATTTAAACCTGTTAAATGTTGTAAACGACCTTTAACGCCTGCGTAATTTGCTAAACCTTCTGCAATATTATTAAGCGTTGCACCCATCCCTAATGCTGTAGCGGTAGCAGCTAGCGCATTCATTACGTTGTGTAATCCTGGTGTAGGTAAATGCACGCTGATTGCGCCTTGCGGCGTAGTAATGTCAAGTAGACTGGAGTCTGGTTGCAGTTGATAACTGGCAGTCACGTCAGCTGGATTTTTCAAACCAAAAGTAATGGTTTTACGAACGCCTACTAAATTTTTCCAAAGTGGCGCAAACACATCATCTACATTAATGATTGCTATGCCATCTATAGTTAAGCCTTCAAAAATCTCACCTTTGGCTTTTGCAATCGCCTCAAATGAACCTAATTCACCAATATGCGCACTGCCTGCATTGTTGATCAGCGCGACTGTAGGTTTGCCAATATTCGATAAATAACTAATTTCACCCGTATGATTCATACCCATTTCAGCCACTGCATATTGGTGCTTTACACGTAGCTTGAGCAAAGTTAGCGGCAAACCAATGTGGTTATTAAGATTGCCTTCAGTAGCTAACACTAGCTCTGCATTGCCACTAGCGACCCTTAATATAGAAGCAAGCATTTCCTTAACCGTGGTTTTACCATTACTGCCCGTAATTGCTGCTAATGGAATAGCGAACTTGTTGCGCCAATATGCAGCAAGTTCGCCAAGTGCTTGATAAGTGTCTTTTACTACAATGGCTGGCTCAGCATTTGTATCTTCATTTGCAACCATCACAGCTGCAGCGCCTTGCTTAACAGCCTGTGCTGCAAAACTATGACCATCAAAATTTTCGCCTTTCAGCGCCACAAATAACTGGTCTTGCACGATATTTCGGCTGTCTGCACCTACGCTGGTAAATAGCCTGTCATCGCCTATTAATTGAGCGTTAATGGCTTTTTTAGCTTCTGATAGCATCATCATACTGATGCTCCTGACGCATATTGTTGAAGCGCAGATTGCGCAACAAGCGCGTCACTGAATGCGTGTTTCACACCTAAAATTTCTTGATAGTTTTCGTGGCCTTTACCTGCCACCAACACGATGTCACCTGGCATAGCCGATTGAACTGCCTGATGAATAGCAGCCGCACGGTCAGATTCAAGCAAATAGCCCGCACTCATACCACTGATGATGTCATTCACAATTTCAGCTGGCGCTTCATTACGGGGATTATCTGAAGTCACAATGACTGAGTCCGCCAATTTAGAGGCTATCGCCCCCATCAACGGCCGTTTGCCCGCATCACGGTTGCCGCCGCAACCGAATACACAAATCAACTTAGCTGTAGCATTGCCTTGCCCCTTAAGCGCAATTTGCTCCTTAAGGGTAGTTAATACTTTCTCTAAAGCATCTGGTGTGTGTGCGTAATCAATCACCACCAACGGCAACTCTTCGCCTCCAAATTTCTGCATGCGTCCGAGTACTGGTTTGATTTGGGCAATCGCAATGACCGCATCATCTAGGCCAACATCTAGTTCCAATAAAGTTGCTAACACTGCAAGTAAGTTGTATGCATTAAAACGGCCAAGTACAGCTGCAGTAATTTGTGCCGTACCCTGAGGCGTTGTCACCTGCATGCTTAAACCTGCATCATGCAATTGAAGATTGCTAGCACTTATGTCGGCATTCTTGGCTTCGAAGCCGTATGTAATATATGGCTTATCCTGGTGCTCTAAGGTATTTGCTACCTCCTGCCCGAATGCATCATCCGCATTCAGTATGGCGATACCTAAGCCTTCCCACGCAAACAATCGTTGTTTTGCAGCGGCATAAGCCTCCATGGTCACGTGATAATCCAAGTGGTCACGTGTCAAATTGGTAAGTATGGCAATATCAAATACCACACCATTCACACGACCTTGCTCTAACCCATGGGACGACACTTCCATCACAACTGCATCGGCTTCCTGTGCAACAAAATCAGCCAACATTCCTTGTAGCAATATTGCATCAGGTGTGGTGTTAGTAGCATCAGAAAGCGATTCAGACACCGCATCATGTTGCGCACTTACAAAACCATTGCCAATAGTACCTAGCACTGCAGTTTTTTGCCCTAAGCTAGCTAGGCATTGTGCAATCCATTGACTCACAGAAGTTTTGCCATTCGTGCCAGTAACACCTATCATCGTCAACTGCTCTGAAGGATATTGAAAATATTCTGCAGCAATCCGACCAACTTGTTGCTTCAAATTGCTAATCCCTACATTGCGCACTTGCCAACTCGCATCCCAATGAAATCCTTCTTTTTCCCAAATAATCGCAGTAGCACCCGATTCAATCGCTTGCGAAATATAGTGGCGACCATCATTTTTCTCACCAGGATAAGCCAAAAATAATGCCCCAGCCTCCACTTGTCGGCTGTCTGACGTAATCGAAGTGAATGCTTGGTTTAAAGTAGTCAAATCAGCTAGATTTAAAGAGTTAAGTATAGTCACATACCCTCCTTAGCATCTTCGTCATTCTGTGGAATCACTACATTATTGTTTGGTGCATCTTGTGGAACCGCGTACATCCTTAGCGCATCCGCCATCACCGCACTAAATACAGGTGCAGCAACAGTACCGCCGTAATATGCGCCATTGTTAGGCTCATCTATCATCACTGCAATAATGAACCTTGGATTTGAGGCAGGTGCCATACCAACAAACGAAGCAACATATTTATCCGCTTCGTAGCCCGCGCTACCCACTTTATGGGCAGTACCAGTTTTACCCGCTACACGGTAACCCAACACCTGAGCCTTTAATGCAGTGCCACCAGGCTGCACAACCGTTTCCAGCATATCTTTCACATGATTTGCCGTAACTGCAGTAAACACTTGCTGCCCAACCGGAACCTCTTTTAATTTAAGCAATGATATTGGACGTAACTCACCTTCATTGGCAAACACCGTATAAAGTCTGGCTAATTGCAACAACGTCAGGCTGATACCATGCCCAAACGACATGGTAGCCTGCTCAATAGGGCGCCAAGTTTTATATGGGCGCAACCTGCCTGATGCTTCGCCTGGAAAGCCAATACCCGCAGTACGACCCAACCCAAGCTCGTTGTAAATATTCCACATAAACTGCTTATCTAACGTCAAAGCAATTTTAGCTGCGCCTACGTTAGAAGATTTTTGTATCATTTGCGCAAGCGTCAATATGCCTTGCGGATGCGTATCATGAATCGTTGCCGGGCCTATTTTAAAATACCCTGGTGCTGTTTGAATTTTAGAATCTACTTGATACTTACCCGACTCTAGCGCAGCAGCGGCCGTCACCGACTTAAGCGTTGAGCCTGGCTCAAAAGTATCCACAATCGCGCGATTACGTGATTTACCTTGAATATTCTTAGGGTTGTTGGGATTGTAAGTAGGCACATTCGCCATTGCCAAAACCTCACCGGTTTTAGCATCTAAAACAATCGCCGCACCGGCGGCAGCTTTGTTTTCCTCAACCGCTTTAACTAACTCGCGATATGCTAAATACTGAATTCTGCGATCAATAGCCAATACAACATCATGACCATCTTGCGGAACCTTCACCGCCTCTAAGTCTTCGACAATATGACCCGCTCTATCTTTGATAACACGACGACTTCCTGTGGTGCCTGATAGGACGGAATTTTTTGCAAGCTCGAAGCCCTCCAACCCTTTTTCACCCAAACCTTTATCGTCAATGCCCGTAAAACCCACCAAATGTGCAGTCACTTCACCAGCTGGGTAATAACGCTTGTATTCACGCTGCAAATAAACGCCAGGCACACCAATTTTCATCACTTGTGCCGCTAGCTCAGGCGAAACCCTGCGCTTTAGATACACGAACTCACGTTCGCTATTCGCAAGTTTTTTCTTGAAGATGTCTGTTTTTATATTAAGCAAAGCCGCAATTTTCTTTGTTTGTGCAGCGTTAATTTCCACATCTGGCGGGCTTGCCCATACAGATTCAACAGGCGAACTAATCGCCAGCAGCTCACCGTATCTATCGGTAATTTTTCCGCGCTGTGCAGGTAAAGTTATGGCACGGCTATAACGTGCGTCACCTTTTTCCTGCAAAAAACGCTTATGAAAACTTTGCAAATACACACTACGCCCTAACAGTGCAGCAAACCCAAGCAATACTGAAATTAACAATAGGCGACGTCGCCAAGCGGGCAGCTTAACCATCACTGGAGTATTCATTGCCATTATGGTTTTACTCCATTAGCGGCAAGAGCTTTAGCTGGTATTTTTAGTGAAACTTCCGGCTCAATTGCCGGCGCGACTATTTGAATTGAGCCATCGCTTGGTGAAACTACTTGCACCCGCGTAGCATCAGGTACTTGCATCTGTAAACGCTGTGCAGCAATAAGCTCCACGCGAGAATGCATCGCCCAAGTACTTTGCTCTAACTGCAACTGACCATATTCTTGATCGTATTGCTTGGCTGCATCATTTATTTGCTCAAGCTCAATGTAAAGTTTGCGCGCTTTATGCTGCGAATTCACAAGGCCTAAGCCTGAAAATATCAGCGCAAAAAATAAAATGAGATTAAGCCGCGTCATACTACTTGCGTTCTTTCTGCTACGCGCAATACAGCACTGCGAGATCGTGGATTGCGCTTGATTTCCGCAGCGCTTGGCTTAATCGTTTTACCCACTGCCATCATTCTGGGTTGCGGCAATTCTGCCGCACGTACTGGAAAGTTAGCAGGCAAGTCATCGCGATTCGCTTGATCACGAATAAACTGCTTCACAATACGGTCTTCGAGCGAATGAAAGCTAATCACTGCTAAGCGACCTTGTGGCGCTAACAATGCCAAACACTGCGGCATAGTTAGCGATAACTCCTCAAGCTCTTGATTGATGAAAATCCGTAAAGCTTGAAATGTCCGCGTGGCTGGGTTTTGCCCAGGCTCATGCCGCGTGACTGTACTTGCCACGACCTTGGCAAGCTGCCCAGTAGTGGTGATGGCGCGCCCGTCATTGCGCTCCGCAATAATCGACCTTGCAATCTGCTTAGCAAACCGTTCTTCACCATAATTTTTTATAACCTCCGCTAAATGTTGCTCTGTTGCAATGGCCAGATAATCTGCCACTGTTTGCCCACGACTTTGATCCATGCGCATATCTAAAGGCGCATCAAACCTGAAACTAAAACCACGCTCGGCAATATCTACTTGTGGTGATGAAATACCTAAGTCCAGCAAAATTCCGTCAACTTTTGTGATATCTAAATCGGCCAACTCAGCTTGCATAGCCGCAAAATGGCTATGCACCATGCTAAAACGAGGGTCGTTGATTTCCTTGCTGGATTCGATTGCACTTAAATCACGATCAAATGCAATCAAGCGTCCGTTAACACCCAAAGCTGCCAATATTTTTTTTGAATGCCCGCCGCGACCAAATGTACCGTCCACGTAAGTTCCGCTAGGCTTTATCGCCAAGGCCTGCACAGCCTCATCCAGCAAAACCGTGATATGCACGTTTGCATCTGATGCTTCTAATGTATTTGAAATTAATTCTGACACTTTGGATAAATGCTTTTTTGGCTTCGGTGCATTGATGGGAGACGCTTTTTTTGAGGACACTTTTTCTAGAGACGGTGATTCTTTATTGGGCGCGATGTTCACGCCCTTAATCACAGCGAAAAGCCCTCAAGTTCCGTTGGCATGGTAAAGCCATCGCTCTGCATCACCTGCGCAAGCTGAGCACGCCAAGCCTCCACGTTCCACAATTCAAAATGACTACCTTGACCGACCATCATTACTTCTTTTTCCAACCCTGCAAATTCGCGCAACACTGGCGAAACGAGCATACGACCAGCGCTATCCAAAGTGATGTCTTCAGCAAAACCCACTAGCAAGCGCTGCAAAGCGCTGGATTGTTTATCAAATGAAGATAACGCCATCATCTTAGCTTGGATAGGCTCCCAAGCAGTCTGCGGATACAGTAGCAAGCAGCGATGTGGGTGCGCAGTCAACACCAAGTTACCGGCGCACTCAAGCTGCAACGCTTCTCTGTGCTTGGTTGGCACAGCGAGCCTGCTTTTTGCGTCTAAACTTAATGATGTGGCACCGCGAAACATGCTTCTGTTATTTCCTTAAATTACAAGCACTAGCCTGATTTGAACTTAGGCAACTATTTGTAAAATTGATTTAATCTATAAAATGCTACCTAATATAAAACCTTATAAAACATGGAGAATTGCTAACTCGCTATCCGGCAAACCCTTAGTAGTTATCAAACACCGTTATCCAAACTTAAGCTCTGAACTAAATGTTAAATTTGGCAACTTGATTAACAATTCTCCACAAAACCCCACTTTTCCCCACTAATATGCACTATAGATAAAAAAAAAGAGCAATGCAAGCCCTTTTTTACTATTTTTTCTTTATAGGTCAATGACTTAGCGCATTTTCTTGATAAATATAATATCGTTATAAATGAAGCACATACGAAATTATATGAATGTAGATTATTAGAATAGTTATGAAAGCGTTTGAATTGTAATTGGGGTGTGAAATAACATGGCATTAATACTTACTGGGAATTGATATAGAGCCCGCGAGGGGCTTCCCCACAGAATATATGAGCTAAAGCGCATTATTCTGAGTGAAGTGAAGCTGGCCGATAAGCCGGGTTCTGTCCTACCTTGCGATAAGTGACAGTCATTCATCTAGGCACATGATTACTCATGTGCTCAAGCAACCTACCCGCTGGCAGCGCGAGCAACGCCCTATTTACTTGCGTAACCTTCTACCCAAGAAAAAACACCAGCCTATTTGGTCTTGCTGCAGATGGAGGTTACCGCGTTTCACCGTAACTAAATACGCTCGTCTCTGTGGCCCTATTCCGCGCCTTATACCTTGCGGCTTTCAACGTACGGCCGTTAGCCGTCATCTCGCTCTATGCAGCCCGGACTTTCCTCCCTCACTTCAGAGAGACCGTAAAGGTCTTCCCCAATTTATCATGGCAATAAATTGCCAGATAAAGTGTGACGGCGACTGTCTAGCCAGCTTCATACGTATTTTAACACGCGGATTAGCCCACCTAGTAAATTAGGTGTTCAGATAAGTTTCCATTGAATACTCTGCCCTGCACGCAGCGGCACCAACACATCCCCAACGTACGGTAAACTCTCAGGCACTTTCCAGCTTTCTTTCACCAAAGTAATCTGTTCAGTATTACGTGGTAAACCATAGAAATCCGCTCCAAAAAAACTAGCAAAACCTTCTAATTTATCCAACGCATTTGCATTTTCAAACGCCTCTGTATATAACTCCATCGCTGTATGCGCCGTATACATTCCTGCACAGCCGCAAGCGGCTTCTTTAGTATGCTTGGCATGCGGCGCGCTATCTGTACCTAAGAAGAATTTAGCATTACCTGAAACTGCCGCTTTCACTAGCGCCACGCGATGCTCTTCACGTTTTAAGATAGGTAAACAATAGTGATGCGGTTGAATACCTCCTTTGAACATGTCGTTACGATTCATCAGTAAATGATGTGCCGTAATAGTTGCAGCGACATTATTTGGTGTTTCGGTTACAAAATCAGCCGCATCTTTAGTAGTGATATGCTCAAATACTATTTTCAACGCTGGAAAGTTTTTAAGTAGCGGCATCATATTGCGCTCAATAAATACACGCTCGCGATCAAACACATCCACATCGTTATCAGTCACTTCTGCATGCGCCAACAAGGGTACGCCTAACCTCTCCATTGCTTCCAAAGCTTTGACACAATGACCTAAATTCGTGACGCCTGAGTCTGAGTTGGTCGTCGCTCCGGCTGGATAAAGCTTAACGCCATGTATGATGCCGCTCTCTTTAGCGCGAGCAATCTCATCGGCTGATGTGTTATCAGTCAAATATAAGGTCATCAGCGGCTCAAAATTCGAGCCTTTTGGTAAAGCCTCCAGAATACGTTGCCTATATGCAATCGCTAGCTCAGTTGTTGTGACAGGCGGACGCAGATTTGGCATGACAATCGCACGCGCAAATTGCCGTGCTGTATCTGGCAATACCGCTTTTAAGGCTGTGCCATCCCTTAAGTGTAAATGCCAGTCATCCGGTCGTGTAATAGTGAGAGTGTGTTGATTAGCCATCTTATTAGTCCATTCTTTGGATGCAAAGTTTAAGCGTTATTCTTTAAGCTTAATGCAAATTCGTAAAGGTCGTTTTTCTTTTCGTTGGTGATTTCAGCCGCCAGCTTTACCGCTTGTTTTAGTGGTAAATCTACCAATAACAATTTTAATACGCGAACGGTTTCTTCAGAAAACTCTTCAGCTTCTTTTACTTCTGCGGCTTCGACTAACAGCACAAATTCTCCTCGCTGCTGATTGGTATCAGCTTCCAGCCATGCAGCGGCATGCGCTAGATCACAGCTATAAATAGTCTCAAACGTTTTGGTAATTTCGCGCGCAAAGGTAATGCGGCGTTCTGTGCCCAACACATTCGCCATATCTTTAATGCTTTCTACAATACGATGTGGTGCTTCATAAAATACTAGCGTCACAATTTGCGCTTTTAACGCCTCCAGCGCCTTACGTCGCGCTGCGCCGCTTGCCGGCAAAAAACCATGAAACAAAAAACCATTTTGCGCAATACCAGAAGATGACAATGCAGCTATCACGGCACTCACGCCAGGAATCGGCACGACTTTAACGCCAGCTTGACGCACAAAATTCACCACTACAGCACCTGGGTCACTAATGCCCGGCGTACCTGCATCTGTAACCAAGGCGATATTTTCACCTACTTTTAGTTGAACTAACAATTTCTCAGCGGACTGATGTTCATTATGCTCATGCACGGCGATCAGTTTTTTGCTAATGCCAAAATGTGACAACAAACCTGAGGTGTGGCGCGTATCTTCAGCGGCAATCGCATCAACCGCTTTTAAGGTTTCAAGTGCGCGTAAGGTAATATCACCTAAATTGCCGATTGGCGTTGCGACCACATATAATGTGCCATAACCACTCATGATTCGGTTTGACCACAACTTAATTTGCTCATACGCTAACCGCTTATACTTAAATTTTTCATACCTGAATTTTACAGCCTAGCGGCTTTGACTCCTATAAAAAATTTCGCCAATGAAAATCAATCAAAACAATACAGGCTTGACGGCAGAAAAATTAGCCGCAACTTTTTTAATAAATCATGGACTTAAATTAGTGGCGCAAAATTATCATTGCCGCTTTGGCGAAATTGATTTAATTATGATGGAAGCTAAAACGCTGGTGTTTGTTGAGGTTCGATTAAGGTCTAGCACCCAGTTCGGCAACGCCGCCGCAAGCATTACGCCGCAAAAACAGCAAAAGCTTATATTAACCGCGCAACATTATTTACAGGCACATGGTGAGAGTCTGTGCCGCTTCGATGCAATTTTAATGAGCAAAGTAGACTTGCAGTACATAGAGTGGATACGTAATGCTTTTGACGCATAATGCGCGTATGATTTGCAGAAATTAGAATATTCTTTTCACTTAACCCCTTTAAATCACAGATTAAAAACCACCTATACAATTGAAATACAGGCATAAGGAGTCATCAATGAATTTAACAACTAAGAGCATCATCACACTAGCTTTAACTACTGTATTAGCGACACAGATAACGGCTTGCCTCCCTATCATCGCCGGCGGCGCAGCAGCTGGCGGCGCAATGGCAGCCGATAGACGCACTTCTGGAATTTTTGTAGAAGATGAAAATATTGAGCTAAAAGCCGTTAAGAAAATGGAAACTAACTTAGGTGAATATGCCCACGTAAACGTGACTAGCTTTAATCGCAATGTATTACTTACAGGCGAAGTACCCGAAGATGCTGCAAAAGTGAAAGCTGAAAGTTTGTTAAAAGAAATCAGCAATATACGTAATGTGACCAATGAAATCGTTGTATCACCAAAATCAGGAATTGGCTCACGTAGTAATGATAGTTTTATCACTTCAAAAGTAAAAACGCAGTTTATTACTGAAAATAAATTCCCAGCGAATTATGTAAAAGTAGTTACCGAAAATGGCGTGGTGTACTTAATGGGTCTTGTGACCACTAGCGAAGCTGATGCTGCAGTTGAGATTGCACGCAATACTGAGGGTGTGACTAGCGTGGTTAAAGTGTTTGAATTTATCGAGCCGACTGTTACCAAGTAATACTTTTGCTAAATAATCAAGTACAGACAAACCATATTTACATACAAAAGATTCAGTACATTTAGTACTTGGTAATAAGTATGGTTTGTTATAATTCACTTAAATTCGAGTAGTCAAATTTCAGCAACAATGAATAACCTGGTAAAAATCAAATGACGACAGACCAATCTAACGCCAAAGCTAGCCATCAAGCAAGCACACGAGCCAATGAGATTATTATTGAAGGCAATACGCGAGCAGGTAAGCCTTTCCGCCCAAGTGATTGGGTTGACCGTATGTGTAGCACCTATGCCACTTTTGGTGATGATAGAAAGCTTAAGTATTCACCTTACTTAAAACCTAAAGTAATCAATGGCGTACGCTGCCTGGCAGTGGATTTAACACTAAAAGTAGTGAACCCAGATGGCTATGCGCAGTTAATGCACTTTGCCGATGAAAATCAATTAAATGTACTTGATGGTGCAGGTAAAAGCATCGCGGTGCCGCATTAAATCACCCTTTTAAACTAACGCCCATACGAGCGTTAGTTTTTTTCAGCTCCAATAAGCTTTTCTATGTACTGCTTAGTAATTAAACCACGCTTAATTTTCACTAACTCACCCTTTGGGTTATAAATAAAGGTCGTAGGCAATACTTCGGCGGACCCTATCTGTGAGGTCACTGCATCATCGCCGAGCACTATTGGATAAGACATCAGCATATCATCAACGTATTCCGCCACTTCTTTCGTGCTTGGATAATCGAATACTACCCCTATTACCATCAGGTCTTTTTTCTTACGGTGATCGTACAGATTTACTAAATCTGGCACTTCTTCCAAACACGGTGGACACCAAGTTGCCCAATAATTAACCAGCACCCATTTACCTTTGTAATTGGATAATTGATGCTTAACACCTGAAGTATCTTTTAATAAAAAATTACTACTGCCTGTGGTCTCAGCAATAGCAGATTGACTAACAATAGTCAGTGATATTACGAAAAGCCAGTTGAATAAGACTTGTTTTTTAAGCATGTTGAAATAGTGAATCAAGATATCCGTGTAATTTTAATTAAGGGAATTTTAAGTGCATGCAAATAAATTACCTCAGCATTATTAACAAGCAAAGTAGACTACTTTGCAAAACCAGTCATTTAGCTAGTGTTAATATAAGCATTATCATACAATTGTGTAACATTTAGACGCAGCTAAAGAAGAATAATGGCTTTAAACCTTAACATTCCCAATTTGAAAGATAAACCACTTATTATTGCGGACACACGCCCGCAAAAAATTGCTTTATCTCTATCAAGTTTGGACAAGCAAAAGCCACTCGAGACTGCAACTTATTTACAAACAGAGCTTGAAATACTCAATCGTCAAAAAGTATCTGCAAGTAATCGAATTCAGGCCTTAGATACTTATCGACCATTATTAATCAGCACTGCACAAGCCCTAGCTGAAGATTATGACAATGCTACTTTACCGCTGCATAATAAAGCTAAGTTAGCCGCCGCCGCCGCTGAGTCATTATGGCTAGAGCTAGGCTATGGATATAAACTAGCATTAGTAGATCTACAAAATCAACTCATCAAACTGGGTACAGACAAAAGTTCGGCATATGCCATACAACGGGCAATTGATGCTTTAGCAGAGTATGCATTAGTTTGTTATCAAACCTATGTCACGCCACCTGATTTTGTTTGGAGCGACTTACATCAGTTATATTTTTGCGCAGTTCAGCTTGATATTCAACATCTAAATATTCAAAACTCCAAGACAGATACCAGCGATAAATCTAGCAGCAATCTAACAGTTTCAATCGAAAACTCCTACAAACATGCTTTATTAATGTCGCTTGCCGACCCGCAACATTTGGTACAAAAAGACATTAGACTGATTGCTAATTTACTAGCATTTCATGTTGCGGATGCAGAAATCAGTGCTGTAGGTCCATTAACATCCTCTTCTGGCGCTTTTATTGTCAGCCTCAACTCGAATAAACCACCGGTGCCTTACAGCAAGCTTAAAGACTCTCCCGATGCAGACAATGATATCTTGCTGCAAACAATGATTTTGGTACGTAGCATTCATCAAAGTCTGACTAACTTGAAAAATGATCAAATGCCGAAAGATGGCAGCATACCGGCCAATTCAAATCGCAGCGATTATATCGATTTACTGACGTACTTGATTAAACATTGGGGCGTTATTCCAAAGCGTATATTCAATCGCTCACAAAAAAATGGTGAGCTTGAATTAGTGACTGGCATCGTGGCAATTCATCAATATTCTGATCTTGAACAAAATCTTTCAGAAATTACGAGTAAACATATAGGTACTAATAGCGCTAATTTAGGTCAACCACATAAAGTAATACCCTCACGTTGGCAAATACTCAATATCAGTGCTACGGGTTTATCTATTCGCCGCCACCCTACCGCTGACAAAAACATAAAAATCGGAAGCCTTCTGGGTTTCAAAACTAAAAATGAATCCAATTGGTCATTAGGGTTGGTAAGATGGGCAAACTGCGGCTCAAAAGACAGGTTAGATATCGGTGTGCAACTAATTGCGCCGCAAGCACAAAGTGCAACAGTACGCATTGATGGGCGTAACAAGGATGAAATGGTATTATTATTGCCAGAAATGACTGCCGTTAAGCAAGCTATGTCGATTATTGCACCTAAAGGCACTTATCAACCGGCACAACAGTTAACATTAAAGTACAATAATGTATCTCAACATGTCATGCTAACAAAACTAATCGAGCGCTCACATCAATTCGAGCGCATGCAGTTCAGCATCATTGGCTAACTCAATGTTTAGACTGAATTTTCTTGGACTAGAGTAAAATTTCTAGGTAATACTAAAAAAATTCATTTATCCTAAGCATTTGTCACTTCACTAAAACAATTTTTTTCGTTACGATACATATTTATTTTAAAGTACTATTCTAATAGAGGTTTCACATGAGCGAGCATATTACACACCTTAACGACGCTGGTTTTGAGCAAGATGTTTTACAGTCCCAATTACCAGTATTAGTAGATTATTGGGCAGAATGGTGTGGTCCTTGCAAAATGATTGCCCCAATTTTAGATGAAATCTCTAAAGAGTATGCTGGACGCCTTAAAGTAGCTAAACTCAATATTGATGATAATCAATTAACACCGCCTAAATACGGTATTCGCGGTATTCCAACGTTGATGTTATTTAAGAATGGTAATGTAGAAGCCACTAAAGTGGGTGCATTATCAAAATCACAATTAACTGCATTTATTGACAGCAACATCTAAACCCTTTACGCTATAGATATCTACGCGCATGCTTGGTTTCCGCTTGATTAACTTTACGTTTAATTGAGCCACTTAATTTTAAAATTAAAGCCAAGCATTTTTCATCTCAGCAATTAAATGTAAGTCCCAAGTTTTTAACACATCCCACACCTATCTTGTTTTAGTGAGCCTTCATGCACTTATCAGACCTTAAGCACCTTCCTGTAACCGAACTGGTGGATATGGCAATCGCCAATGAAATCGACAATGCAAGTCGTATGCGCAAGCAGGACTTGATATTTGCGATCCTAAAAAATAAGGCCAAAAAAGGCGACAGTATTTTTGGCGATGGTACGCTTGAGGTGCTACAAGATGGTTTTGGCTTTTTACGTTCGCCAGACACCTCTTATTTAGCTGGGCCTGACGACATTTATGTGTCGCCTTCACAAATTCGTCGTTTTAATTTACATACTGGTGACAGTATCCAAGGTGAAATTCGCATCCCTAAAGATGGCGAGCGCTATTTCGCACTAGTTAAAGTTGATATGGTGAATGGTGATGCGCCAGAAAATACCAAACATAAAATATTATTTGAAAACTTAACACCGCTATTTCCTACTATTCCGCTGACATTAGAACGTGACATCAAAGGTGTAGAAAACATCACTAGCCGTGTAATTGATATGATTGCGCCGATTGGTCGCGGTCAACGCGGATTACTGGTAGCTAGCCCTAAAAGCGGTAAAACAGTGATGATGCAGAATATTGCCCATGCCATCACCGCTAATCATCCTGATGTGATTTTAATTGTGCTGTTAATTGATGAGCGTCCTGAAGAAGTTACTGAAATGACACGCTCAGTAAAAGGTGAAGTCGTAGCTTCAACCTTTGATGAACCAGCGACTCGCCATGTGCAAGTTGCTGAAATGGTATTAGAAAAAGCCAAACGTTTAGTTGAGCATAAAAAAGATGTAGTGATTTTACTAGATTCGATTACTAGACTGGCGCGTGCTTACAACACGGTTATCCCCTCTTCAGGCAAAGTGTTAACAGGTGGCGTCGACGCAAATGCCTTACAGCGCCCTAAACGCTTCTTTGGTGCTGCGCGCAATATTGAAGAAGGCGGTTCACTCACGATTATTGCTACAGCCCTCGTAGATACAGGTTCTCGTATGGATGATGTCATCTATGAAGAGTTTAAAGGTACCGGCAATATGGAAATTCATCTTGACCGTAAAATGGCCGAGAAACGCCAATACCCTGCTATCAATGTGAATAAATCCGGTACGCGTCGCGAAGAGTTACTGATTGAAAAAGATGTACTACAGAAAATTTGGGTACTTCGCAAACTCCTATACCCAATGGATGATATTGAAGCGATGGAGTTCTTACTCGACAAAATCAAAGCCACTAAAAACAATGCTGACTTTTTTGACAGCATGCGTAGAGGTTAAACTTTCGCTTATACTTTAAATTTGCGTAGCATTTTATGCTTAACGCTTTATTTACATGTATAGTTTTTAATGTTGCATAGCGGAGGAAATATAAATATAATGCTGAGTTAACACAAAAATGTGTATTTACTAAAATATATTTTTAAATACGCATACCACTAGTGCCGTATCATTCGGCAAAAATACTGAGGCTATATTATGAAAGATGGAATTCACCCAGAATACCGCGACGTTGTTTTTCAAGACATCGGTGCAGACTTTACCTTTATGACACGTTCTACTATTGCCGCTCGCGATAAAATCAAATGGACTGATGGTAAAGAATATCCATTGGTAAAAATTGAAGTATCATCAAAATCACACCCGTTTTACACTGGTAAACAAATGATTTTAGATACAGCTGGTCGCGTTGATAAATTCCGTAAAAAATACGGTATGTAATGATTAGTTACAAGTTCACTTGTAACTAAAAATAAAAGGCAGCCCAGGCTGCCTTTTTCTATTTTGCGAAACTCTTATGTTTTCATTTAGAATATTTAGTAAGGTATTGCTTGTAGCCACAATCAGTTAAAATCAATGCTCACAACAATAAAATAAACTCAAACACTTATAACTATGCGCTTTCAACTTGATCACGATTGGCAAGGCAATATGTCCACACCTCGAGCACGCGTCGGTGAGAGTGTGAAAACACAATTGTTACTTTTGCTATGTGCAATATGGATAACTTTAGGCTTAATAGGCCACGCACCTTGGAAACCCCTAGAATCTACAAGCATCATTGCAGTCAAAAATATATTAGAGAGTGGTAGTCTAATTGCAGCTTTATCCAACAAAAATGTCGTATTAGATACACCGCCTTTATATTACCTATCCGCGGCGGCAAGTGCCAAATTATTAGCCCCATTTCTAAGCATGCATGATGGCGCTAGGTTAATCAATGTTCTCTGGATGGCGATCGTATTGTTGATGGTTGGCATGACAGGTCGTGAACTTTGGGCGCGCGGCGTCGGACGCCATGCTACGCTCATCATGATAGGTACAATTGGGTTAGTTACAATTGCCCACAGCATCAGCACCGAAGTTGCTGGATTGGCAGCTAGCGCTACTGGCTTTTATGCACTAGCACTTTCTAAACGCCGACCTTGGCGGGCAAGTGGTCTACTAGGCTTGGCTTTAGGCATAGGATTTTTATCCGATGGCATTATGCCATTGCTAATCATACTTAGTACCGCGCTAGTTTTACCGTTATTATTTAAGTCATGGCGCACATCAAGTTTTGCGACTGTATTTGGAACAGCGATTTTAATAGCAAGCCCACTCATAGCCGGCTGGCTATTGATGCTGCAATATCATGCGCCAGCATTACTGACCAACTGGTGGCAGTTGAACTTGGCCAGCTTTAAACAATTAAACCATTTGTATTTCGTACGTATTTTAATCTGGTATGCATGGCCGGCATTACCGCTTGCAATCTGGGGTTTGTGGCGTTATCGGCTTCAACTACTTAGCAAACCAAAATTTCAGCTAATGATTACTTTTTTTGTTATTAGCTTATTTTTCTTGAGCTTGGCCGCAGCACGTAAAGATATTAATGCGCTACCGTTATTATTGCCACTAGTAGCACTTGGCGCTGGAAGTGTAGAGCACCTTAAGCGCGGCGCTGCAGCAGCCCTAAATTGGTTTGGTGTGATTTTGTTTGGCCTAATCGGTTTCTTAATCTGGTTAGGTTGGTTTGCCATGATGACAGGATACCCAGCAAAAATTAAAGAGCGTGTGCAATTTTTATCAGGTGCCAATGAATTGCAATTAAATTGGCTAGCGCTAGCTAGCGCAATCCTCATTACTATCATTTGGATCTTAGTTTGCCTACGCGCTAAGCAAACAAACAAATCTACGGTTACTAATTGGGCGGTAGGGATGACCTTTGGCTGGGGGTTGTTAATGACACTGTGGCTACCGCTACTTGATTCTGCTAAAAGCTACCAAACCGTATTTACAAGCTTGAAGACTGCATTGCCTCAACAATATAGTTGCATCAACAGCCTTAATACTGGGCAAGCACAGCGCATGCTGTTTGAATATCATACAAATATAAAACTACAGCCATTTGAGACGTCCCAACAACTGAATTGTGATTTATATTTAATTCAAGATGAAAGAGGAAGCGGAAAAATGCAACCAGGTTCAGAATGGTCACTGATTTGGAGCGGCAAACGCCCAGCTGACAGGAAAGAAAGCTTTAGATTATTTCAACTTGTTAAGACTAAGCTATAAACTAATCAGAAAAAATATACTGGAGCTCTTTTTGCTAAACTCACTTACTGGCTCATGCTGGATGTTAGGTCTGCACCAGTATCGAGATATTCCCTAATCGCATCACGCACAATCATATCAAGACCTTCTCCGTCTTTTTCTTGCACATATAGTGAAATTTGTTGTCGCATACTGCGCGCCCAAAAACGGGTCAGATGGTGTGCAATATCTTTTTTTGCTTGTTCTTGATCGGGGGAAGATTTAAAAAAGTCGCCAATTTGATTGGCCATAGTGACTAGGTGATCTATTTGCATACGTAAATTGTTCTTTGCTAACTATATATTGCGATTATTGTTAATCAACAGTTTTAGGACTGTCAAATTTTCAGGCTACCAAGTTTTCTGGATGTGAATAAACCACATAACTATTTTCTCGGGCAAATCCCACCAACGTTAGGCCACATTGCTCCGCAATTCTAATTGCCAAACCTGTTGGCGCAGAAATCGCGACCAACATATTAATCCCCGCACTTGCTGTTTTTTGCACCATCTCATAGCTAGCCCTACTGCTAGTGATAATAAAGCCCTTATGTTTTTTATTATTTTTTGCTATCGCGCCTATCAGTTTATCTAGCGCATTGTGTCTACCTACATCTTCACGCAATAAGTCTACCGTACCATCTTCCGACACCCATGCACATGCATGGGTAGCGCCAGTTTGTTGTTGCAACTTTTGCAGCAATGGCATGCTTTGCAAACCGTGCTGAATTGCGCTTTTGTGAAAGACTGTTCTAATCTTTAATGCTTGCGGATAGCGCATGGCTTGCTCAAGACTTTCCGATCCACACAAACCACAGCCAGTTTTACCTGCAAGTGTACGTCGACGATCTTTTAACTGGACAAAGCGTTCACTGGCTATTTCACAATGTAACTCTATGCCATTCGCTTGTTCACGAATTTCAACGCCATACAGCTCGCTTTTATCACTTAAAATATCTTCAGATAAAGAAAAACCTAAGGCAAAGTCTTCTAAATCTTGTGGAGTTGCCAACATCACCGCATGCGAAACACCATTATAAATCAATGCAACTGGCACTTCTTCTGCCAATTGATCTTGTATATTTTGTTTTTCACCGTTACGCCATCTACTGACATCAAAGCTACTTAAAGAGGCATCTAAAATTAACATGTCTGCAGCATTAAATTAACTTAACCAAACTATTCTGGTAATCACTCTATTTTCGCTGCTTCTAAGTCTTTACCTGCAAAAGCCAATTGCGCTTCGCTAAAGGTTTGGTAATGCTGTTGCCAATCAGAAAGTTGCGATACGCGATTCACTTGTACTGCTGTGACTTTGAATTCAGGGCAGTTGGTCGCCCAATCCGAATTATCGGTAGTAATCACATTTGCACCGGATTCTGGATGGTGGAAGGTGGTATATATCACGCCAGGTTGCACACGTTCAGTGATTTTGGCACGCAACACAGTTTCACCTGCACGGCTGGCAATCCCGACCCAGTCATGCTCTTTAATACCACGCTCTTCGGCATCGTACGGGTGTATTTCCACCAAATCTTCAGCGTGCCATGTTACGTTTTTGGTACGGCGTGTTTGCGCTCCAACATTGTATTGAGAGAGAATACGGCCAGTTGTCAAAATTAACGGATATTTAGGCGTGATTTTTTCACTGGTAGGCACGTATTCTGTGACAAAGAATCTACCTTTACCTCGCACAAACTCATCTATGTGCATCGTTGGTGTACCTGTAGGTTGCTCATCATTACAAGGCCATTGAATACTGCCTAGTTCGTCTAATTTCTTAAAGCTTACACCTTTAAAGGTTGGCGTGAGTCTAGCTACCTCATCCATGATTTCAGAAGCGTGTTTGTAATGCATTGGGTAGCCCAAAGCATTGGATAATGCGGCAGTGACTTCCCAATCTTCCATGCCATTTTTAGGCGTCATCACACGGCGAACTGGTGAAATACGACGCTCTGCATTTGTAAACGTACCGCTTTTTTCCAAGAATGATGCACCAGGGAAAAACACGTGGGCAAACATCGCAGTTTCATTCAAGAAAAGATCCTGCACGATAACGCATTCCATAGACTCCAGCGCATGCGTTACATGCTGGGTGTTTGGGTCAGATTGAACAATATCCTCACCTACGCAATATAAGGCTTTAAAAGTACCATCAATCGCGTTATCCAGCATGTTGGGGATACGTAATCCTGGGTCGTTACTGAGTGGCCTGCCCCATGCTGCCTCAAATAAGGCACGTGTTGCATCATCTGATACGTGGCGATAGCCTGGGAACTCATGAGGCATAGAACCCATATCGCATGAGCCCTGTACATTATTTTGTCCGCGCAATGGGTTAACACCTACCCCTTCACGGCCAATATTACCTGTCGCCATTGCAAGGTTGGCAATACCCATCACCATGGTAGAACCTTGACTATGCTCTGTCACGCCTAAACCATAGTAAATCGACGCATTACCGCCAGTGGCATATAACCTTGCTGCCGCACGCAACTGTTCAGCTGGTACACCCATCGCCAAACCCAAAACCTCAGGCGAGTTTTGTTTAAGTGCAACAAAGTCACGCCAAGTTACAAAAGAATCCCATTCACAACGCTCTTTTACAAATGCCTCGTTAACCAAGCCTTCAGTCACAATCACATGACCTAATGCGGCAATCAGCGCTACGTTAGTGCCTGGTTGTAATTTAAGATGGTAGTCAGCTTTAACGTGTGGTGAATCAACCAAATCAATCGCGCGCGGGTCTGCGATGATTAATCTGGCGCCCTCACGTAATCTACGCTTCATTTGAGAAGCAAATACAGGATGGCCATCAGTTGGATTTGCCCCAATCACTAAAATCACATCTGATTTCATGACAGAGTCAAAAGTCTGGGTTCCCGCCGATTCACCTATCGTTTGTTTCAAGCCGTAGCCTGTTGGCGAATGGCAAACACGGGCGCAAGTATCGACATTGTTACTGCCAAATACAGCACGCACTAACTTTTGTGTGACGTATACTTCCTCGTTAGTGCAACGTGATGATGTGATACCGCCTACAGCGGCATTGCCGTATTTGGCTTGAATACGCTTAATCTCACTCGCAGCGTAGTTAATCGCTTCATCCCAACTCACTTCTTGCCATGGATCAGCAATATTTGCGCGTATCATCGGTTTGGTCATGCGGTCTTTATGTGTAGCATAACCCCATGCAAAACGACCTTTCACGCATGAATGACCATGGTTGGCACCGCCATTTTTGTTTGGCACCATGCGAATGACTTCTTCGCCTTTCATTTCGGCATCGAACGAACAGCCAACTCCACAATAAGCACAAGTCGTTGTCACACTATGCTCTGGGGTTCCCGCTTCAATCACGGTTTTTTCCATCAATGTCGCAGTAGGGCAAGCCTGTACACAAGCGCCACAAGATACACATTCAGACTCTAAAAAGTTATTAATGCCTGATGCGACTTTCGATTCAAAGCCGCGCCCTGATATCGTTAACGCATAAGTGCCTTGGGTTTCTTCACATGCACGCACACAACGTGAACAGACGATACATTTACTTGGGTCAAAGGTGAAATAGGGATTTGATTCGTCTTTCTCGGCCTTGAGGTGATTCTCACCCTCGTATCCATAACGCACTTCACGTAAACCAACCGCGCCAGCCATGTCTTGCAGCTCACAATCACCGTTAGCTGAACACGTCAGGCAGTCTAAGGGGTGGTCTGAAATATAAAGCTCCATCGTGCCACGACGTATATCTGCCAATTTCGAAGTCTGCGTATGTACGACCAAACCTTCTGCGACAGGTGTAGTGCATGATGCTGGATAGCCACGTCGCCCTTCAATTTCCACCACACATAAACGGCATGAACCGAATGGCTCTAAGCTATCAGTGGCACATAGCTTAGGCACGTTAATACCAGCCAAGATAGAAGCCCGCATGATAGAAGTACCTTCTGGCACGGTAATTTCCCTATCATCAATCGTTAACGTAATTTGAGTATCAGATTGACTCGCAGGCGTACCGTAGTCTAGCTGGTCATCATAATTAGTGCGACTATGCTCATGTTGATGATGCGTATTACTGTATTTAATGTCGTCCATCGTATGCTCTCTTACGCCGCGCTTAAGCGACGGCTTTAGATTGTTTCAATTCGAAGTCTCTAGAAGAAAAATCTTCCGCAAAATGGTTCATCGCGCTCAGTACTGGGTATGGCGTCATGCCGCCCAGCGCGCATAGCGAACCATTTAACATGGTGTCGCTTAAATCGCGCACCAGTTTAATATTCTTAACCGTGTCTTTGCCAGAGATGATCTTATCCATCACTTCAGCACCACGTACAGAACCTATACGACAAGGCGTACATTTTCCGCACGACTCTATCGCACAGAATTCAAACGCATAGCGCGCCATTTTTGCCATATCCACTGTATCGTCAAATGCTACGATACCACCGTGACCTAATACAGCCCAAATTTTGCTGAATTCTTCATAATCTAGCGGTGTATCGAATTGTGATTCTGGCAAGAATGCACCCAAAGGACCACCCACTTGTACTGCACGAATCGGCCTACCTGTAGCAGAGCCACCGCCAAAATCATATAACAATTCACGCAGTGTTACACCGAACGCCAATTCGACCAAACCACCATGCTTGATATTGCCAGCCAGTTGAATTGGTAAAGTACCGCGCGAACGACCCATGCCGTAGTCGGCATAATATTTTGCACCTTTGTCTAAAATAATAGGTACTGTAGCCAGTGAAATCACGTTATTAACGACTGTTGGCTTACCAAACAAACCTTCTATCGCTGGCAAAGGCGGTTTAAAACGCACTAGACCACGTTTACCTTCCAGGCTTTCTAACATAGAGGTTTCTTCACCGCACACATAAGCACCGGCTGCACGGCGTACTTCTAGGTGAAAAACTTTCCCACTGCCTAAAACATTATTACCTAGATAACCAGCCTGATTAGCGGTTTCAATCGCACTATTCAGGGTTACCAGTGCATGAGGATATTCTGAGCGCAGATAGATATAACCTTGTGTTGCGCCGACTGCGATACCTGCAATCGTCATACCCTCAATCAACACAAAAGGATCGTCCTCCATAATCATGCGGTCTGAAAACGTACCAGAGTCGCCTTCATCAGCATTGCAGACGATGTATTTTACATCTGACTCACAACCAAGCACGGTCTTCCATTTAATACCTGTTGGAAACGCTGCGCCACCGCGGCCGCGCAAACCAGACTCAGTGACAGCTTGCACGATATCTGCAGCAGACATTGTTAAGGCATTTTTAAGGCCTTTATAGCCATCATGGGCAATATAATCATCTAAAGAAATCGGGTCTGTGATCCCCACCCTTGCAAAGGTCAAGCGCTGTTGCTTTTTGAGCCAATCAAGCTCTTCAGTTAGGCCAAGCGATAAAGCATGTTCATTACCATTTAGGAAATCTGCGTCAAAAAGAGAGGCCACATCCTTGACTTTCACTGGTCCGTAAGCAGTACGACCTTTCTCAGTGGCCACTTCTATCATGGTTTCAAGCCAATATAAGCCGCGAGAGCCATTACGAATAATCTCAACTTCTAGGCCACGTTTTTTTGCCTCAAGCGCTATAGCAAGCGCTACTTTTTCAGCGCCCACAGAAATCGCACTTGAATCACGTGGGATGTATAATTTAGTCGTCATTATGCTGTTGCCTCCGCTAGCCTTGCCTCTGAAATGAGCGCATCCAGATCTGCGGGGGTCATACGACCATACACTTCTTCATCCATCATTACCGCGGGTGAAAGTGCGCAGTTACCTAAACAATAAACAGGCTCCAAGGTAATTGTTTGGTCAGAAGTGGTTTGGTGATAGTCGATGTTCAAACATTTTTTAGCGTGCGTTTCCAAGGCTTCAGATCCCATAGATTGGCAGGACTCTGCTCGGCAGATTTGCAAAATATGGCGACCAGGCTTATGTGTACGGAAATGATGATAAAAAGTCACCACGCCATGCACTTCTGCCACTGATAAATTCAAAGCCTTAGAGATTGGCGTATAAAAAGACTCTGATATGTAACCGATATTGTCTTGAATAGCGTGTAGCAATGGTAATAACGCCCCTGATATGTGTTGATGTCCTGCGATTAACGCTTCAAGCTTTGTATTTACTTGTGTAGATAAATCTTGCAAACTAATCTCTCCAAAACGACTCATATTCAGGTGATATACAAAATGGTATATTACACTGATTAAATGTATTATTAAATACGACAATTCATGATGTTCAAAGTGCCAAAAACTTCGCAAATATTAACTGACCAATTTGGTCGCAGAGTAGATTACATCCGTCTATCCATTACAGACCGATGCGACTTTCGTTGCGTGTACTGCATGAGCGAAGACATGACCTTTTTGCCACGCGAAGAAGTATTAAGCCTTGAAGAGTGCGCACGTCTTGTCAAAACTTTCGTCACTTTGGGTGTTAGTAAAGTGCGCATCACAGGTGGCGAGCCCTTGGTACGCAAAAACGCATTGTGGCTGTTTGAAGAGGTTGGCAAGCTAGACGGACTCAATGAGTTAGTGCTTACTACCAATGGCAGCCAGCTAGAGAAGCAAGCGCAAGATTTACGCAATGCGGGTGTTAAACGCATCAACATCAGCGTCGATAGCTTAGATGCAGCGCGCTTCAAAAAAATCACCCGCACAGGTGAGCTAGATAAAGTACTGCGTGGCATACAAGCAGCAAAACTTGCTGGTTTTGAAAACATTAAACTAAATACGGTATTGATGCGTGGCGTGAATGATGATGAAGCACTTTCATTAGTCGATTTTGCGATTAAACAAGCGATTGATATTTCATTCATTGAAGAAATGCCCTTGGGCGATGTAGACCATTCACGTGAATCTACATTTTGCAGCAATACGGACACATTAAAAATACTCCAAAGTGAGTACCCACTCATCGCCAGCACCGAAACTACTGGTGGCCCGGCACGTTATTGGCGCGTAGCGAATACAAAAACTAAGATAGGCTTTATTTCACCGCATTCACATAATTTTTGCGAATCTTGTAATCGTGTACGTATTACCTGCAAAGGTGAGTTGTACCTATGTTTAGGTCAAGAAGATAAAGTAGATTTAATGCCACTTTTACGAGATTACCCAAATGACGACCAACCGCTAATTGACGCAATTTTAGGTAGCATGGCGATTAAACCCAAAGGCCATGATTTTGATCTACGCCGTGCAGAGCCAGCGGTGATTCGGTTTATGTCACACACTGGCGGCTAACTTTAGGGATGAAAGTTTCCAGCATTATTCTGGCTGGCGGGCGCGCGACACGTATGGGCGGAATAGATAAAGGCCTAATAAAGCTGCAACAAAAGTCACTCGTCGAACATCTTATTGAACGCTTAACACCACAAGTCGATGAAATAATCATCAACGCCAACCGTGAAATTACGCAATATCAAGCCTTAGGTTATGCTGTTTTGCAAGACGAAACGGCAGACTTTATAGGACCTTTAGCTGGCATAAGCTTAGGCTTAAAGCATATAAAACACGAATACCTACTGACGGTACCATGCGATTCGCCATTACTACCACTAGATTTAACGCAGCGCTTACTGCAAAACCTAATCGAACATAATGCCGATATTGCCGTCGCCAGTAGTGATGGTAACGTACACCCCGTGTTTTGTTTATGTAAAAAAAGTGTGCTGCCCAGTTTGATTATTTATTTAGAGCAAGGTAATCGCAAGGTAAGTACTTGGCAAAAAAGCTTGAGTTATGTTGAAGTGGATTTCAGTGATAATGCCGAAGCTTTTATTAACCTGAATACTTTAGAAGATTTAACGACGCTTGAATTACAGTTAAAATCAAATCATGAATAGAACGACACCCATACTAGGCATCTGCGCTACGGGCAGCAATGCCGGCAAAACCACCTTAATCACACAGTTAATTCCTGAGCTTGCGAAGCGGAATATCAGAGTCTCGGTGATTAAGCACGCACACCATCAATTTGATATTGATTACCCAGGTAAAGACAGTTTCCAGATTCGTGAATCTGGCGCTGTGCAGACCTTAATTGCGTCTGGTAAACGCTGGGCCCTGATGACGGAGATGAATCGAACTCCCAACCCTTTAAATGAAGCCGATTTGAATGAGTTGCTAAAACAATTCAATCAAAACTATGCTGATTTAATTTTGGTGGAAGGATTTAAATCTGCCGCTATCCCAAAAATTGAAGTACACAGGGCTGATATGGGCACACCTTTATTGGCTACTACAGATAAAGACATCATCGCGGTTGCTTCTGATACCGAACTGGATTTGGCTATTTCAATTCTAGATTTGAATGATACTTCTGCGATTGCAGACTTTATAATGCTAAAAATTATTAACGCTAATTCCCCACTGCTATGACCACACGCATCTCACTGTCAGAAATCGTCGCCAACCCAAGCTGCATGGACGACTATGACCCAAATTCCATGCCCGTGGTAAAAGCACGTCAATTTATTAAACAGTTTTTGAGCCCTGTATTAGAAGCTGAAAGTTTGCCAATACGTGAAAGCATGAGCCGTGTGCTTGCTAAAGACATATTTTCGCCAGCTAACGTACCTAATTACGATAATTCGGCAATGGATGGGTACGCGTTCAACGCAGACGACATTCATACAAGTCAGCCCACAAGCCTAAGGATTATAGGCACTGCTTTCGCGGGTAAATCTTTTGACGGTGAACTAACCAGCGGTAACTGTGTGCGCATTATGACAGGTGGCATGCTCCCAAAAGGTGCTGATACTGTGATTATGCAAGAAAGAGTAAAAGTTGAGGGTGAAAACATTAGCTTTACCGAGCCCCCCAAGCGCGCCATGAACGTAAGGTATGCGGGTGAAGATTTACAGCAAGGTCAAACTGTGCTGACTACAGGCCATATGATACGCGCTGCGGATTTAGGGTTGATTGCTTCACTAGGTATAGGTGAAGTTACCGTTTACCGTAAACTCAAAGTCGCATTCTTTTCTACAGGAGATGAACTTGCCAGCGTTGGTGAAGCACTAAAAACTGGCCAAGTATATGATAGCAACCGCTACAGTTTATTTGGCATGTTAAACCGTTTAGGTGTTGAAGTAATTGATATGGGCACAATTCCGGATGATCCGGATTTACTTGAAAGCACCTTGCTTACAGCATCCAGCCAAGCCGATGTCGTCATCACCAGCGGCGGTGTTTCGGTGGGTGAAGCCGACTATATGAAGCTTTTATTGGCTAAACATGGTCAAGTGGTATTCTGGAAAATAGCAATGAAGCCAGGCCGACCACTGGCTTACGGAAAAATACTAGGCAAGAATGGAAAAGCCGCACATTACTTTGGTTTACCAGGTAACCCAGTGGCTGTGATGGTCACATTCTATCAATTTGTTCGCGAAGCCATGCTAGTCCTAATGGGACAACCTAATCCCGCACCTTTGCCTACATTTAATGTCGAATGCACTGAACCCATTAAAAAAATGACTGGGCGTACAGAGTTTCAACGTGGCATTCTATTTGTCGATGTAGATGGCAGTTGGAAGGTCAAACCCACAGGCGCGCAAGGTTCAGCCATTTTAAGCTCTATGTCACTCGCCAATTGTTTTATCGTATTGAATGATAATGTTGGCAACCTTGACGCTGGGGCAATGGTACAAGTGCAAGTGTTAGATGGTATTGTTTAACATATGACTATTGGTCATATATTGGCTGTATACAGCCAATAGTAATGTTCACACTACAACGGGCTTAAGCTTGTTGTATAATTTTTGTTTATTAATCCGTCAATTCTCTAGGCTTATTTTTTTCCTTGAATATCGCTGTAAAACATTCAACAACTAGTCATTTCAACACTGGTGAAAACACGCTAATTTGGGCAATTATCTGCTCAATATTATTGCATGTGTTATTTATGGTCGTTATTCCTAACATCAAGCTAGATACAGTTAAAAAACCTGAGATATTGGAAGTTGAATTGGTTAGCAAGCCACAACCTCCACCCGTGACACTACCAGAGCCGATTCAGCCTCAACCAGAACAACCTAAACCCGAACCAATTAAACCTAAGGTTAACCCTGTTGTTAAACCTTTACCGATTCCTACTGTTATAAAAGACGAACCAACTTATATACCACCGCCTACCTCACAAACTGAAGTGATTGCAGTGTCACCCAAGGCTGAAGCACCTCCATCACCTGTGCCGCCTGCGCCTGTTGTAGCACCTCAATCAACTGAACCTAATCAGGCTGATATTCGCGCTGCGAACGGTGATTATGGCAACACTTTATGGGGAGCCATTAGCAAACACAAGCAATACCCACGAATTGCTCAGATGCGTGGCTGGCAGGGCGAGTCGATAGTAGAGCTACAACTGGATGGCAATGGCAAATTAAAGTCAAAAAAAATCATTAAAAGTAGTGGTTATGAAGCTTTGGATAAACAAGCATTAGAAATGGTAGATAAAGCCTTACCTTTTCCAGCACCGCCAGAAGTTTTGCGTGACAGCAACTTTAGCATCACCGTACCGATACCATTTAAGTTGGAATAACCTAAACTTGCTATATTGTACGATCAAGACATAGGATTAAAACGTAGCCTCTAAAAGTCCATGGTCAAAAAAAACAAATCCCTTAAAGACTTACTGCTCATTCATGAGCTTGCCTTTATTTTACTCATTATTTTGGCGGCTACTGCCGGTGCCATTGGCATTCATCTATGGGAAAAATCTAGCCAAGAAGCGAATCGTATCAGCTCATTGGTCGCTGAAGTACAGCAAACGCGTGGTGACTTATATCGGCAAATGAAAGAGTTGTTTGACGCCTATTTTTTGGATGATTCAGGTGCTCGCGAAGAATATAACCAATTTACAATCTCTGTCGAAAAACATTTCACGCAACTGAATACCATTGCCGTAAGTGCTGCAGAAAAAGCCGCCATTAGCGAGCTACACGCTAGTTATAAAGAATTTGTATTTGAAACGTCTACGCTGTTTGACCAAAAACAAGGTATTAACAACGATGCAACTAAAAATGCCATCAAACATGCCTTGAATGCAGGGCTAGAAACTGGTCTTTTTAAGCGTTATGAAGACATACTTGCACGTACTGAAAAGCTCCTTAGCCAACAACAAGCTGTGCTGGATAAACGACTTAAAGATTCCAAACGTACTTCAACCATTTTGCTGATTATCCCACTGCTACTGGCAATACTCTTGTTAATATTTTCCAGAGTGTTCTTAAAGCGCGCCATTGTAAAACCGATTAACGGCGTTTTAAAAGCTACTGCAGAAATAAGCGCAGGCAATCTCACCCACCGTGCGCCGGAAGAAGGCGTGGCAGAGCTTGCTTCAGTATCAAAAGCAATTAACGAAATGGCTGATAAATTAGTCATTAGCCAAGAAGCCCTGATACGAACTGAAAAACAAGCCGCACAAGGCTTACTCGTACCCATGCTGGCACATAATATCCGTAATCCTTTAGCAAGCATACGGGCGATAGCGCAGGTCATGGATACGCCAGAGCACGATGCCGAAACACGTGATTCATTAGTTGGCATTATCAGTACAGTAGATAGGCTAGAACGCTGGACAGGTGCACTACTTGCATATTTACACCCGCTTAAACCACAACCTAACCACACTACAATTAAAGAGATTGTAGAAGGCGCACTAGCTCCATTACAGCAAAAAATTAAAGAGAAATCGATATTAGTAAAACTATCAGCTTGGCCAAAAAACGATGCAATTTTCACTGACTCACATTTGCTCGAACAAGTGATTTATAACCTATTATTAAATGCGATTGATGCGTCGCAAAAATCCAGTCATCTAGACATCACCCTCAAAGCACTGCCTCATGAATTTAAACTGCAATTGCTAGACCAAGGCTGCGGCATGCCCTTTACCCCAGATCCTAGCGCTATGAGCGCTCCTACAACTAAAAGATTTGGTACTGGCTTGGGCATTCCGTTTGCGTTTAAAGTGTGTGATGTGCTAGGTAGCACGCTAAAATTTGATGCCAGAACTGCCGGCGGAACTGTGATTACAATTTTACTACCCAAAAATTTAAACTTGAGCATCTAAACTTAAAGTATTTGAACTTGCACAGCAATTAAAAGCCTTATCATTACAACAAGCGCTTAATTCTGCGGTGAATAAAATGTTAATTATAAATATTGTCATTTTCATGACATATCCTATTGCCTTACAGCGGCTTTTTATCAACAATGTAGGGAGACTTTAATAGTGACAGTGGACAATACTGCAATGCTTAATCAATCTGTACCAGATTTTCAGTTACCAGCGACTAGTGGCAAAACCTTTCAACTTTCAGATTACCTCGGTAAAAATTTAATTATTTACTTTTACCCTAAAGACTCAACGCCCGGCTGTACAACGCAAGGCATGCAATTTAGAGATGCGTATGCAGACTTCCAAACACATAATACTGAGGTATTTGGTGTATCACGGGACAGTCTAAAGTCACATGAAAACTTCAAAGCCAAATTTAGCTTCCCATTTGAGTTACTTGCCGATACTGAAGAATTAGCCTGCGCGCTATTTAGTGTAATGAAAATGAAGAATATGTATGGCAAGCAAGTGCGCGGGATAGAGCGTAGTACGTTTATTATTGATAAAAATGGAACCTTAGCAAAAGAGTGGCGCGGTGTTAAAGTAGATGGGCATGTAGCAGAAGTGCTTAGTTTTATAGAATCACTTTAAATCTTATCAACAAATACTAAATTTTCTTTAATCATTTTGATTTCGTTCACAAATTTTAATTTCATTTCATCACTTTTATAGAAAGTTATCTTATGGCTAAAAAACCGTCTGGCGCAACTAAGCTTTTTGTATTGGATACCAATGTATTGATGCACGACCCTTCTAGCTTATTCCGCTTCGAGGAACATGACATTTTTCTACCAATGGTAACGCTAGAAGAACTTGATAATAATAAAAAAGGGTTAACTGAAGTAGCACGCAATGCGCGACAAGCCAGCCGCAATTTAGAAGAAATTGTAGGTACCGATTTAGTTGATCTTGAGCTTGGTTGTCCGCTGGCGATTAACGGCAATAAGCATCTTACTGGCCGATTATTTTTACAAACTAAGCAAGTAACGGCTGAATTACCTGGGTTAGCAGGCAGTAAAGCTGACAACCAGATTTTAGGCGTAGTACTTGATTTACAAAAAACCTACCCAGATCGCCATGTTATTTTAGTTAGTAAAGACATCAATATCCGCATTAAAGCCCGTGCCATGGGCATGCCTGCAGAAGACTATTTTAACGATAAAGTTTTAGAAGATACTGAACTTTTATACACTGGCATGAAAGAATTACCAGCAGACTTTTGGGATAAGCACAGTAAAGCGCTAGAGTCTTGGCAAGAGTCTGGCCGTATGTTTTATCGACTAACTGGTCCGCTGTGCAAAAACTTCCTGGTTAACGAGTTTGTGTATTATGAGTTTGAGAAACCTTTTCACGCTATGGTACGCAGTGTCGAAGGTAACACAGCAGTCTTGGAAGTCGTGAGAGACCATTTATTGCCTAAACATAACATTTGGGGCATTACTGCACGTAATCGCGAGCAAAATTTTGCACTTAATTTACTAATGGATCCTGAAATTGATTTTGTTTCACTATTAGGACAAGCAGGTACCGGTAAAACTTTACTTACATTGGCTTCAGCATTGACTCAAGTGTTAGATAAGAAAATATACTCCGAAATCATCATGACGCGTGTCACAGTATCTGTGGGTGAAGATATTGGTTTCTTACCAGGTACTGAAGAAGAAAAAATGGGTCCATGGATGGGTGCGCTAGACGATAATCTAGATGTACTTAATAAAAGCGATGAAGACGCTGGTGAGTGGGGGCGTGCTGCTACACAAGATTTAATTCGTAGTCGTATTAAGGTTAAGTCTCTCAATTTTATGCGCGGCCGAACATTCTTGAACAAGTTTCTGATTATTGATGAAGCACAAAACTTAACACCAAAGCAAATGAAAACGCTTATCACGCGCGCAGGTCCTGGTACTAAAGTTGTATGCCTAGGCAATATTGCGCAAATTGATACGCCTTACCTTACTGAAGGTAGTTCTGGGCTTACCTACGTTGTAGATAGGTTCAAAGGCTGGGGTCACAATGGCCACATTACTTTATTGCGTGGTGAACGTTCACGATTGGCTGATTTTGCTGCAGAAGCTCTGTAAACGGCATGAGTAAAGGCTTTTATACTTTACTCGTAGCACAGTTTTTGTCAGCGCTTGCTGACAATGCCTTGTTATTTGCTGCAATTGCCTTATTGCAGCAAATGAATGCGCCTAGTTGGCATGAGCCATTACTATTGCAGTTCTTTGTGATTTCTTACATTGTACTTGCTCCGTTTGTTGGCTCATTTGCTGATGCGCTACCTAAAGGGCGCGTGATGTTTATATCAAATGGCATCAAGTTTATAGGTAGCATTGCCATGATATTAGGCATGCCGCCACTTTACGCATATGGCATTGTTGGCATTGGTGCAGCCGCTTATTCACCTGCCAAATATGGTATTTTAACTGAGCTGCTACCGCCGAATAAACTGGTGAGCGCAAATGGCTGGATGGAAGGGTCAACCGTAATTGCTATTATTTTGGGTGCAATTATCGGCGGAAAATTAGCAAGTATAGACCCGCAGGGCGCTATGATTGGGATTGCAATGACGTACTTAGTAGCAGCGGCATTTAATGCGTTCATTCCTAAGCTACCTGTAGATCATGCAATTGCTAAAAAGACCCTTTTCTTTATTTTACGTGATTTTTATCTATCGTTTATTGCGCTATGGCGAGATCCACAAGGTCAAGTTTCACTCTCAGTCACCACCTTATTTTGGGGTGCAGGGGCCACACTAAGACTAGTGGTGATTGCTTGGGCAGGTATCGCTCTGGGCTTTGGCCTAGACCATGCAACACAACTTACGGCAACTGTTGCATTAGGTGTCGCAGTGGGTTCAGTGATTGCTGCACGTTATATTACCCTTGAAAATTCAGTCAAAGTCTTACCCGCTGGTATTGTGATGGGTATCTTAGTGATTGCCATGGTATTCGTTACAGAATGGCACGTTGCAGCGACGCTACTGTTTATTATAGGTGTACTTAGCGGCTTTTTTGTTGTGCCACTCAACGCACTACTGCAACACAGAGGGCATATACTCATAGGTGCCGGCCATTCTATTGCTGTGCAAAATTTCAATGAAAATCTAGGCATTTTAATACTAAGTGGCGCTTATACCCTGATGGTTAAAGCTGATTTACAAATCAATCATATCGTAGTGATTTTTGGTTTGTTCGTGATCATATCAATGAGTTTCATTAATAGGCTTTACCGCTACCATATACAAGCGGCGTAAGACACAACAATTTATGCTGCCCATAAAAAAGCCTCGATATTGTCGAGGCTTTTTTATTTCAAAACACATTAGTCTTAATGTAACTTTACCTGCGTTTCGGTACGGCGTGTGATCATGCGGCCTATGGTTTGCAAAAATACAGAAAAGAAGCCATGCAGTGCCATTAAATGCATCTTGTATAATGATTTGTACATTAACCTTGCGAACAACCCTTCAATAAACAGGCTACCACCAGCAATTGAGCCCATCAAACTGCCAACAGCAGAGTAGCGACCTAAATTTACTAATGAGCCATAATCTCGATAAGTATATTCTGGCAAGTCCGTTTTACCTGCTAAGCGGTATTTCACCGTTTTAATCAGCATAGAAGCCTGCTGGTGCGCAGATTGTGCTCTAGGTGGCACACTGACATCATGTCCTGGCCATGGGCAGGCTGCACAGTCACCAAATGCAAATATGTCGTCATCCAGTGTTGTTTGTAATGTGCGCTTTACCAAAAGTTGATTAATGCGGTTAGTTTCTAATCCAGAAATTTCATGCAAAAAATCAGGCGCTTTAATTCCCGCAGCCCATATTACTAATGCAGATGGAATAAATTTTCCACTATGTGTATAAACACCTTTGTTATTCACTTCAGTCACACGTTCGCCTGTGTAGAGATTAACTTTTAACTTCCTGAGCTCAAACTCAACTGAACTAGAAAGTCTAGCGGGTAAAGCTGGTAATACACGTTCACTCGCTTCAATTAATGAAATTTTAATATCACGGTCTGGGTCAATCTTATCAAGACCGTAAGCAGCAAGTTCGCGTGTTGTATTATGCAACTCGGCTGAAAGCTCCACACCAGTTGCGCCTGCCCCTACAATCACCACCTCAAGCTGTCCAGCTTGTATGGGTTCAACCTGCGTTTGTGCACGCACTAATGCATTATGTAAACGACGATGGAATTTTTCCGCTTGTTCTTGAGTATCTAATGCAATTGAATATTCACTTGCACCTTTAATGCCGAAATCATTAGTCGTACTACCTACTGCAATAATCAAAGTGTCATACTGAAAATTGCGCCTTGGAATAACTTCAATACCATCTTCATCATAATTAGGTGATATAGAAATCTCGCGCTTTACCCTATCTAGTCTATCCATACTACCTAGGCGAAACTTAAAGTGGTGCCAATGCGCCTGCGCAAGATAATCCAACTCATGCCTTTCAGGGTTCATGCTACCTGCGGCGATTTCATGCAGTAATGGTTTCCATACATGAGTTTTTGACCTATCAATCAGCGTAATCAACGCTTTACCTTTTCGCCCTAAGGTATCGCCGAGCTTGGTCGCTAGCTCCAATCCGCCAGCGCCACCACCCACAATAACAACATGATGTAAGTCTTTTTGGTTATTTTTGTCCACAATAGTCTACTTAATATAGTTGCTGTCTTAAAACAAAAACGCGCCTGCTAGGTTCAGCAAGCGCGCTATTAAGAAATGAATATTACTCGTTACCAGTTACCTTACTCATGCTACGTACCCAAGCAATTATTTTCAATAACTCATCTGGCGTAATACCATTTTTAGGATCAGTTGGATCCATTAGGCCGATGCCTTTAGCTCCCATACCGCCGTTTGTACCATGCCAAACAGTTTCAAACATACCTTTATTAGAAGCATCTTTTGGATAACGATAATCAGGACCAACTAAACCAGGACCCACTTGACCTTTAGCTTCTGGACCATGGCATTGTGTACAAGAATACAACTGAAATACTTTTTTACCTTTTGCAATAGCTTCAGCATTACCAATATATGGGTTTTTACCTGTCGTCATAAACTCTTTAGCAGCAGGAGTATCAAACAAAGCTGCATCAATCACCAATGGTTTACTGTCTTGAGTGGTTACAAAATCAACCATTTTTCCACTTGCAGCCGATGAAGTTCCTGCATCGGAAGCTGTACCACTTGAATCTTTTTTATCACATGCACTTAACGCTACTAACATTAACGTTAAGAATATACTTAATTTTACCTTACACATTTCGACACTCCATGCTTTATAAATTTTAATATTACTTACAGGTAAAGGGCTATTGATTGCCTAAATAAAAGCGGCTACTGTAATTATACAGTAGCCGCTTGCGTTGTTACAGTCTAGTAAGCTTTTGACTTATTTTAACCATGGTGTATCGCCACCACCTTTATATTGTGTACGTAACCAACCAATAACTTTTAAAATATCATCTGTTGATAAGTTTTCTGGGTTACCTAACTGTTGATGCCATGCAAACATACCACCATTACTACCACCAGAAATTGTTTCAAACATGCCTTTATCAGTCACGTGTTTTGCATATTGCCATGTGCTGTCAGTAATAGCTGGGCCTACTTGACCGCCACCATTTGGACCATGACATTGTGTACATGAGTAATAACCAAATTTCTTCTTACCTGCTTTTGCAGCTTCTGGATCTGTCGCATAAGCTTTTGTATACGGATTAATACAAGTTGAAAGAAACTCTTTTGCTTGTGGCGTATCAGTTTCTACAGCTTTAATTGCTAATGGGCTACCGTCTTTTGTTGATACCAAGTTACAAGCTGCGCTGGCTTGTGTTGATAAAGTTAAACCTACAAAACCAAGCATTGAAACCAACAACGCTGCTTTAATTGCTTTAGTGCCTAACATGTCATCTCCTAATGTATTGAATTTTGCTACGGTCATACATGCTAGCGCATTATTGATCGTGTCATCATCTAACGTATTTGTTATTTAAGCGGTTGACGTATCAACTTAAAATAATCGCGGTATTCTACTACGATTATTGCACTACGTCACCGCCAGTTGTTTTTTCATGATGCGTAGCATCTTTACGATACACCTTCATCAAGCTATCGCCTTCAACAACAGGCACATGGGGGATTCCATAGTCATCAAGAATTTTATTGATTTTATCCTTGTTTCTCTCTAAAGCTGCATCAATCATAACCATACGCTCTTTATCTTTAGGGCGTACACCAATCGAAATATTCCAATATTCTTTACCTTTTGCATTGGTTTTTTCATATTCAGGAATACTCACTACTGTTAATGGTATTTTTGCTTGTTTAGCAAAATAACCACCTATTGGACCCCAGACAATGGCTACATCAATATCACCTTTCACCAAATCATCAATCATAAAACTTGGCGGCAGGTTTAAATCGCGTTGCATACGGTAAGGTCTAGCATTACCCATAAGATTGTGGTCATTCAACGGAATTGTTGCTGGGCTTTGACCTATAATGCCAATACGAGCTTTAGCCAAATCGGGGCTATCCCAATCGGTAATGTTGTAGCCGCTATCTTTTCTATAGACAAATACACTGCCAGTTCGATAGTAAGGCTTTGACGTTCTGAGCGCATCATAATCTGAAGTCGTGCCCATGATGACATCACAGCGCATTGCATTAATTGTATTTCTTAAAAAGCCCTGGCGATTATAAGCGTAGGTATAAGTTAGTTTTTTACCTAAATCTTTTGCAAGTACTTCTGCAATCTTATCCTCAAAACCTTCTTGCTTATTATTTGAGTTTGGCATTAAATCCGGATCAGCACAGACTTTGAATTCACTTTCGTCGACAACTCGTCTTACTTCACCTATACGACCTTCATCTGCATTAAGTGCTGGAATATCAGGCTGATCTCTAGCTTGACTTGTATTAATTACAGCTGACAATACAGCAATTAACCACAACTTTTTCTTAACATGTTTCAACATTGTTTATTCCTTATTAACGGATATTATGGCTCATACAAAACCATTCAATTTAATTGACTACTTACTCAATTAAAAAGTTCTTACATATTGTTACACACTCAATAATTAAGCGCCAAACAACTCAATATTGTAACTAATTTGATGCTTTATAAGGGGTTTTTCTGAGTCATTAAACCACTTATTTATACTAAAAAACTTTTTTTTATTGCTGAAATATATAAAAAAACACCCCGACGAATCGGGGTGTTTTATTTTCAAACTAACTTAAGTAGTTAGCTAATAACTTATGTCCGAAGACAATCAATTATAGGCTGAATACTGTTAATGCACCGCCGCCAGGAGCAGCGTTGTATTTAGTTAATTCTTTGTAACCACCAGCAGCACCAAGTGCATCTGTGTCGTTAGTCATACCTAAGTTCATTGCAACGCCAGCCCAACCACCGATACCTGAAAGCGTACCAACGTATTGTTTACCTTTGTTTGCATATGTGAACGCATTACCA
>JBKJUR010000009.1:0-16213 GCA_046590165.1 Methylotenera sp. | reverse complement strand
AGGCTTTTTCTTGCGCTATTCTTAGTTTTAATTTTTCAACAGTCATTAACGGCATAGCTTCATACCCACAGTGCCACATGCTGTACTATCTTACAAAGACGAAACTTACTTCAACTTAATACGCACTAATATTTTTAATTAGCTCATCATTTATTACGAAAGGCTATTCAATGGCTATAGGTTGGATTTCTCTACTTAGCGCAGTACCTTGGAAAGACGTTATATCAACTGCACCAGCAGTTGCGGATGGCGCGAAAAAACTCTGGAATACCGTGACAAAAAAAGCGCCGCCTGAAAACATGCCCACAATTGAAATTCCAATGACTGTATCGGCTGATGCTGAAACCATCTCAAAACTCTTGTTAAAACTTAATTCGGTTGAAGCTACGGTGACTGAACTGCATAAACAAATGCTCGCGTCGTCTGAACTGATACAAGCCTTAGCCAATCAAAATACCGAGTTAATCAGAAGAGTTGAAGCTAATCGAGTTCGATTACGTTGGATTTCTGGGATTGTTGTTGTGTTAGTTGTAGCCGTTGCGGTATTAATAAAATTATCACTTCAAGCGAATTAACAGTTCAAACGGACTTAACTCGCATGGAATATGTATGTTGATGCGACCAATATTTCTTTTGTACATCTGAGCTAAAAGTATATTTAGGATAAATGAATGAGGAATACATTTTTATTGGCTTTAGCTTGTTTAGTAAGCGCTTGCACCGGCCAACCTGAAGGCGTTGCAACAATCAAAAGCTTTGATGCTAACCAATATCTAGGAACCTGGTATGAAATTGCACGACTTGACCACTCATTCGAGCGAGATTTAGAAAAAGTAACTGCCACTTACAGCATGCGAGATGACGGTGGCATTAAAGTGCTTAATAGAGGCTTTAATGCTAAAACAAAAAAATGGGAAGAAGCTGAGGGTAAGGCTTACTTTATTGATGCTACCAACCCAGATAAAACTAATACCGGCAGGTTAAAAGTATCCTTTTTCGGGCCATTTTACGGTGCATATAACATTATAGCGCTCGACAAACCCTACTATAACTATGTGATGGTTTGCGGGCCTGATAAATCATATTTTTGGATATTATCCCGCACACCTCAATTAGCTTACCCGATAAAGCAAGACTTGATTGCTAAAGCTAAAGAGCTTGGGTTTGCGACTGATAAGTTGATTTATGTAGCGCAATCCAGTGAGATTATTCGCTATGAAGCTGGGCCGCATGTTAAATAAGAACAAGCCACATATCCGGCTTGGATATGTGGCTTGAACGCATGGCTTACTTTAATCTAAAAATTTGAAAATTTTTAATGCTTAATCAATTTTAGCTTCTAACTTCCAGATTATTTTTAACAGACTTTACGCCACCGACTGAACGTACCACTTCTTCAGCCTTCATTTTTGCCAATTCATTGTCGACAAAGCCGCTTAACATCACTTCACCTTGATGTGTTTCGACACTAATTTGTAAAGTTTTTAAATTCTCAGTACGTAAAATCGCGGCTTTAGATTTAGCGGTAATCACGCTATCGTCAATGACTTCACCCACTGTACTTTTTTGCTCAGCAACGACTACATTTGACTGCTCGCTCTCCATCACATCGGTGGATTGTAAAGTTGGCTGCAATGCACTTTTTTCAGTTACGTTAGTTTTAGCTGTTGCTGGCCATGCACCAGTTTTGTAGTAAATATATTCGTTTTGGTCAATGGTGCCATCATGGTCAGCATCTGCCTTTGCAAAAGTTTTACTATTAAATGCTTTGCCTTTCATTGCCTCGTTCGGCATCACTAAACCGTTACCAGAGGTATCAAGTTTAGAAAACTCGGCAGCCACTGGTGTTTGCCAATCGGTCTCAGTGTAGGTGTCGGTAGTTGCATAGCTATCCGCTGCTACAGCGTTCATTGCTGTTACACCTATTGCCAATGTGATTGCCAATGTTGTGGCTTTTAATGTGTGCACGTTTTTCATAGTAATACTCCTTATTAATAAGTAAGCGATTAAATTAAACTGATGAAAATTTAAAGCTTTCGATAAGAGAATATTACGCAGCTGAAGTGTATTAAAAAATCCAAAATATGCTGATTATGATGTAAGAAATGACCTACATTTTATGGGTTAAAACTAGCTTAAATTTGAAAATAAAAAGGCCATGTGCGTTAAGCAAATGGCCTTTTTTAATTGTAGCTAGGTTATTTTAAGCACGAATTTCTAAACCATTTTTAACTGATTTTACACCGTTAACTTTTGAAACAACTTCTTCTGCTTTTGCTTTAGCTGATTCGCTATCAACAAAACCGCTTAAAATCACTTCACCTTTATGTGTTTCTACACTAATTTGTAAGCTTTTTAAGCCCTTAGTTTTCAGTATCTCTGCTTTAGCTTTAGTTGTAATCACGCTATCAGCCACTACAACGCCAGCGACTTTCTTTTGTGCAGCTGATTTATAGTTAGCATACTCTTCTTGATTCAGCGTACCGTCATGGTCAATGTCCGCGTCAGCAAAATTATGCTTGGTGAATAGTTTATCTTTGTGCGCTTCGATATGCGTTAGCGTTTGGTCGCTATTAACATCAAGCTGTTTAAATTCGCTTGCAAGTGGCGTTTGATCTTCTTGAACGGCATCTGTATCAAATGCCATTGCGCGCAAAGCAGTTACGCTAAATCCTAAGGCAAATACAAGTGTTGCAACTTCTAATAAGTGGATTTTCTTCATTTTATGGCTCCTAAATATTGTAAAAACAAAACAAGTGTTTGCTACTTGTTTTGCATTGACGCCATATTACTAAGAAAAAAAAACTGAAAAAGTCCAACTAACGCTGATTATTTTGTAAGAAATATACTACAAGGCAGCAATATCTAAAGGTATCAAGGCTCTTGTCAGCACACCGCTGCCAGGCTCGCTTAATATTTCAAAATGTCCACCAATGGCCATTACACGGTGCCGCATACCAGATAAACCGTGCGTATTACCATTAAGTGCATTCATATCTACACCTACGCCATTGTCTTCAATTTCAACTTTTAAGAATTTCTCATCGGTCATCATGTAGACGGAAATAGTCGTGGCTTTTGCATATTTGTTAGCATTATTCAGGGTTTCTTGCACGATACGGTATGCAACTAAGCTGATCGTTTCATTTAATTTGGTATTTTGATCAGGGAGCTCTAAGGTTAATTGCCATTGATTACGCTCCGCCGCATCATCAACCAGCGACCTTAATGCTGGCCAAAAACCAAAGGTCGACAGCATTGCAGGGTGCAGTTCTTGCACGATATGGCGCTGATAGTTAATGCCTTGGTCTATATAGCGACTGGTTTTTTTGAGTTTATCAATCACATCGGGCGCAATGTCTTTCAACTTCTTCATCACCCATGCCATATCCATTTTGGTGGCAGTGAAAATTGAACCTAGCTCATCGTGCAATTCACGGGATAGTTTTTGTCGTTCGCGCTCTACATCGGCTTGATAATCTAACGCCAAACTTCTGAGCAGTTTAGTTTGTTCTTGCAGTTTTTTTTCGTAAATCTCGTTTTCCCTTAACACCTGTTGCTGCAACTCGCTTTTTACTGTAATTTCACTGAGCAACTGCTTGATCACCAACACCACTAGCAATATCAGCAACATAGCGCCAGCAATAACCGAGGTGCGTGCCAAAAGAACCTTGTTATCACGTTTTTTTTCCAAGTCTTCCAAATCACTATATTGATTCTTGATAAGCGTGTCTGTGTATTGCATGAAGTTGGTCATTTCGACAATGCCATCATCTAAATTCAGCACCTGCTTGGCCACTACCGACTTTCCTGTTCTAGTTAAATTGACCGACACTTTCATTTCAGCGGCTTTAGATTCCAGACTTTTAGAAATCGCTTTTAACCATTCACGATCTGTTAACTGATCTTTGCCAGATGAAGTACGAATCACAATTGATTCAATCTTTTCAATATTATCTCTTGCATCATTAAGCGCTTTGTTAAATGGGGCTAAGTAAATGTCACGTTTAGTGAACAAGTAACCACGCTGCGCGCTCTCCGCTTGGAATAAATTAGCTTTTAATTTATTAAGCGTAATAATATTGGTCCTGACTTGACCAATGACAACATTTTGGCGACTGATTGACATAATCCAATAGTCTGTAAATATCACAGATACCATGGTAATTAATAATGCCGCTGCGAGCATTGCAATAGTACGCCCGCCAAGAATGGCGATGATTTTTTCGTACCAATGCCAAAATTTTGCCAGTACAAGCTGAATGCTTTGCCAAATAAATTTCACGGTTTTGTTTTTCTCACTGGTTACTTAACAGTTAAAAGTTGCTTAAAATTAAGGTGGCTTAAGGTTGTAGTATTTTGTTTGATTGTAAAACTTGCAAGCAAGTTCTCGTGTTTTGTAGGCATCATCTTACAATCAAATCAGATTATAGCCGCTTAATTGAAATTCAATAGCGCAATAAAATATGCCCACAAATCATTAAGTTATTTTGCAAAAAATATATTTAAAACTAATTCTTGTCCGGACTTATTAAATATTAAGGGGAAAAGTCATGCTTTATTACGCAATCGTATTTTTTATCATCGCTGTAATTGCCGGTTTATTTGGCTTTAAAGGTGTTGAGTCAGGCGCGACAAAAATCGCCAAGATATTTTTCTTTATCTTTGTTGTATTAGCCGTGCTTGTAGTGCTAGCGACATTGTTAGGTATTAGCTTGTTCGTATAAACAATTTAATTGTTTTATGTAAGCATTTTCTTACAAGAGAATCAGATGATAACTCCTGATTTCGGCTGTAACAAATAAGTAAAGTAGATATCGTAGACTTTTCAACAAAACTTGAATTTAGAAAGGAAACTAACATGCTCCATTACACCGTAGTATTTTTTATCATCGCGCTTATCGCAGCTGTTTTTGGCTTTGGCGGTATTGCTGCAGGTGCTGCTGGCATTGCAAAAATCTTATTTTTTGTATTTTTAGCCATTACTATTGTTTCATTTTTACTAGGTAATAAACGTTAATAGCTACAAATTAATTAGTACTCTGTTTTATTATTTTTTTATTTAATAAGGAATACATCATGTTTAATATCAACAAAACTCCAGAAGTTAAAAATATCTCAGAAAAAGAAGCTGAATTGAAACAGAACGTTTCACAATTCGTAGATAACGCAAAAGAAAATATTGCTGATGTTGCGAATGATGTTAAAGCATCTGCCTCTGACCTTGGTGACAGAATACAAAGACAAGGCAAAGAAACCAAAGAAGAAGCTTATAACGTGATTGATAGCTTGAAGTCTTTATTAGCTCAATACACTGACTCTTCTCGCGCAACGGATATTAAAGACCAAATCGTTGATAAAGCCGTTGAGTTAAAGGGCGTTGTGCAAAATGAAGTAACACATGCTAAAGAACGTACTGCACAAACTATTCAGGACAAGCCGATTTTAAGTTTGGCTGTAGCACTTGGCGCTGGCGTATTACTGGGTTACATTTTAGGTACTAAACAAAATTCTGATAAGTAGTTTTGCATCAAACCAAAAGTTATCAGTATTTGAATCTCAACCTATTAGTATCAAAAGTGGAAAATTCACCATGTGGAAAACTGCAGCTAAATTACTCGTCGTTTTATTTTTACGTAACCGTATGAACCTCGTTACAAGTAGTTTTGGCAATCAATTTAGTGAAGTAAAGGAACATATTGCTGTCATGGCAGAAAGTCGTGCCGCAATATTTAAGCAAAACTTCAGTAAAGACTTGCAACGCATGGTGAATAGTCTATTAGGTTATATGTTCATGCTGCTAGCTGCAGCATGTTCTGCATTAATCGGCTTAATGTGGTTATTCGCAATCGCATGGAGTAGCCCTCATCGCGACATTATTTTAGGAACAGCAATGATATTACCCATTTTAATAGGTGTCGGCATTTTCGCTTACATCCGCTACTCATGGAAGAAAAAACCTTTATTTGACCGGTCTATCAAACAAATTGAAAGTGATTGGCTGGTATTTAGAGGCGGTTTAGATGGAACAGCAGATACTTCTGACGAGGCGAATAAGTAACTTAACCAGCAATTTAATCTAAAATAAAATTCTACCATTCCATACTATGTTCTAATGACTGATTAGAATCGTAGTAGCTAGTTAACAGGTGTTAGCAATGAAAAAAATTTTATTAGTTGACGATCATAGTATTGTACGCCAGGGCTTAAAAAACCTGATTGAGTTGGAATCCGACTTAGAAGTAACGGGCGAGGCATCTTCGGGTGTTGAAGCCTTGAAACTAGTGCGCAGTAATAGCTACGATATTGTCGTTTTAGACATTTCAATGCCAGATAAAAATGGTGTAGATACCCTACACGACCTCAAACACATTGCCCCAGACTTGCCTGTACTGATACTAAGCGGTTACTCAGAGCAACAATATGCGCTTAATTTGATTCGCAGCGGCTGTAAGGGCTACTTGTCTAAAGATGCGGATTCAGATGAAATCATCAAAGCAATCAGAACGATTGCAAATGGTAAGCGCTACATCTCAGCCGAACTTGCAGAATTAATGTCTGACCAATTAAGCCATCCTTCAGAAAAGCAATTACATGAAACCTTATCAGACCGAGAGTTTCAAGTTTTTTTTAAGCTCGCTGGCGGCCTGAGCCCTACCGAAATTGCCACAGAGCTGAATATCAGCATCAAAACAGTGAGTACCTATAGAACTAGGATACTCGAAAAAATGAGCTTAAAAACTAATGCTGATCTAACCTATTATGCGATTAAAAATGAGTTGGTTACGTGATTTACATTTACTTGCTGCTGTTTCGCATGTCATCTAATGTAGGACAAAGCCTGATATTTTTTTGTTTATCGTTCACGTACACTAGTTTTATGTTCAAAAAATTGTATAAAGAAATGGAGTAAACATGTCAGCCTCACAATATAGCGTTGCAAGTATATCCAACCCAATGAAAGTTTTATTGGTAGAAGATTCAATACTGATACGTGACGCACTTATTGAGGTATTGAGTGGTACTGGCGATTTAACTGTAAAGGGTGTTGCTGCTACTCAAAATAGTGCCATCAAATTACTGGATGAACAACAGTTTGACATGTTGCTAGTAGATATTGAGCTTGCTGAAGGTAACGGCTTTGAAGTTATTAAACATACGCAAACAAAAGATTATAGTTTCCACCAACCTGTGTTCGTGATGTTAACCAATCATGCAAACTCACAATATCGAAGGCTCGCCAAGGATTTAGGTGTGAAATACTTCTTTGATAAATCCATGGATTTTGATCTCGCGATTGAAACCATAGAACTTGAAGCTAACAGGTTTTCGACTACAGGCCACTGATATTGACTAGCGCCTGTTACTGTATAACTTAGCGCTCATTAATAGTGTCGAAAGCACTATGTTTTCATGAAATACTAATTAGAAAATATGTTAATCAAAAAGTGGAAATTTACAGCTAGGCTATTTATTTTCACTTGGTTTTTTGTTGGTGGTGTCACACATTTTGTAATTCCTGAGCCGTTTTTGCGCATTATGCCGCCGTACATCCCATTTCATTTGGCTTGCGTATACATTAGTGGCGCACTCGAATTACTGGGGGCCCTTGCAATATGGTATAAACCCGTTAGAAGTTTTGCGGGATATGGGCTGATGTTATTGGTAGCGATCGTAACGCTCGCCAATATCCATATGTATCAACATCCTGACTTGTTTCCCAGCATTCCACAGTGGGTCTTAATCGTTCGTTTTCCAGTACAAGTGCTGCTTATATGGCTTATTTGGTGGGCTACACGCCCAGACTTAGCTGACCTGAGCGCAAAAAATCACGCTTAATTTTGACTAATCGGCGTTAATTTATAGCCAGCTTCTTTCAGCCTAGCTATCAAACCACCTTTACCAGCTAAGTGGGAAGCACCCACTGCAACAAACACATTCTTGGTCTTGGCTTCCTCAATAATACGTTGCGCCATGACTATATTACGTTCATCCAATAACTTGCCGCGCATTTTGCCCCACAAGGCAGGCGGCAACATACCTCCAGTGATTTTTTCATCCAGCATTGCTACTTTTTCACTGTTACCTTCTAAATAAGCACTCATTAAGCGCTCATAATCACGCTCTTTTGTTTGTTGGCTACGTTTTAACACTGCGCGCAACATCGTTAATTGTTCGTCTTGGCTAAAGCTATCCATTACACCAAAATGCTCTTGTGTATCTTCGATACCAATCACTTCCTTCCCTAAATCCTCAGATTTTGTCATCAGCAAGTTGTCTTGCGCAAAAGGAGTAAGCGGTTTCGGCGAATCAAACACCACAGCTAATAACCAAGGTTTCATATGCGTTGCAGCATCACGATGCATCACATGAAACTCAGCCAATGCATATATTTTATCTAGTTCTTTTTCAGACAACATGCTCTTCAAATCACCATCTTGCATCATAAAGATACTCGGATCGTTGGGTGCCAAAGTTTCCATCATAAAAGCATCAACGGATTGCAGCGCGTCAGTAACAGCAGGCGAAAAATTAGTCACTCGATTATCATCGGTATGAATAGTGCCAAACAAATAACTCGTTTTACCCGCTGGAGATTCTACTTTCCAGAACAAACCCTGGCCAGCTAAAACATGGCTACTAATAGTGGCTAGGAAACCAAATGTAATTAGGTTTTTGAATAGTTTTTGCAGATTAAAAGACATAAATTAAACCTTAAATGAACGTTAAGTATTCACAAATAGAAGCCTGCAAATACACATCCATAAGGTTTAATTTATTATGAATATTTGCGTTTGTTTTCTGACATGCGTCTAGGTCGAATAGTTCGCTCTAGTTGTTCACCGCGCACCGTGGTGACTGGCTTACTTGATAGCGGTTGCCACGCAGGAATCAAATGCTGCTTACCATTACCAATTAAATCAGCGCGCCCCATTTTTTTCAAGGCTTCGCGCAGCATCGGCCAGTTATTAGGATCATGAAAACGAATAAACGCTTTATGCAATTTACGCACATTACCCGCTTTAGGAATCGGCACATCATCTGAATCAGCCGTGACTTTACGTAGCGGATTCTTACCAGAGTGGTACATGGCAGTCGCCATGGCCATTGGCGTGGGCGTAAAAGTTTGTACCTGGTCGAGCTTGAAATCATACTTTTTAAGCCAAAGCGCTAAATTCAGCATATCTTCATCCGTTGTACCCGGGTGCGCCGCAATGAAGTATGGAATCAAGTACTGCTTTTTACCTGCTTCGGCACTGAATTTTTCAAACATGACTTTGAATTCATCATAAGCGCCCATGCCTGGTTTCATCATTTTGCTTAATACGTTTTCTTCACTATGTTCAGGCGCAATCTTCAAGTAACCGCCTACATGGTGTTGCACCAACTCTTTCACGTATTCTGGTGACTTCACAGCCAAGTCATAACGCAAACCTGAGCTCACTAAGATTTTCTTTACACCTTTAATAGCGCGTGCCTTGCGGTATAGCTGAATCAGCGCACTATGGTCAGTATTCAAGTTCTCACAAATGCCGGGGTAAACACATGAAAGTTTACGACAAGATTTTTCGATCTTTTCGCTCTTGCAGGCAATGCGGTACATATTGGCCGTTGGCCCGCCAAGATCTGAGATCACGCCCGTAAAACCATCGACTTTATCGCGGATATCTTCCACTTCTTTTAAAATGGATTCCTCACTGCGGCTTTGGATAATACGGCCTTCATGCTCTGTAATGCTGCAGAATGTACATCCGCCAAAACAACCGCGCATGATATTGACGCTGAAGCGTATCATTTCCCAAGCAGGAATTTTTGCGTTTTTGTAAATGGGATGTGGTTTACGCGCATAGGGCATGTCGTACACATAATCCATCTCTTTGGTCGTCAGCGGAATAGGCGGCGGATTCAGCCACACTTCTCTATCACCGTGTTTTTGCACCAAAGCACGTGCATTGCCCGGGTTGGCTTCTAGATGTAGCACACGTGATGCATGCGCATATAACACTGGGTCTTGCGCCACCGCTTCATAATCGGGCAAGCGCACGACTTGCTTAGCTCTATCGGCTTTGGGTTTACGTACAATTTCGATGGCTTTAGTGCCTTCAGGTAAATCTGCCTTAGGCTTACTTTCATCTGTGGCACAGCTTGCATCTGCCTTCCCCATCTTCATCTCATATGGGTCTATCGGCTTATCTATTTCGCCTGGGCGGTCTAACTTGGTACTTTCAATCTCGCTCCAGCCTTCTGGAATTTTCTTACGTAAAAAAGCAGTACCGCGAATATCCTGGATATCTGATACTTTTTCGCCTTTGGCAATTCGATGACTTAATTCTATCAATGCGCGTTCTGCGTTGCCGTAAAGCAAAATATCCGCTTTAGAATCCACTAAAATACTACGACGCACTTTATCTGACCAATAATCGTAATGGGCAATACGGCGCAAACTGGCTTCAATACTGCCAATAACCAATGGCACATCTGAATACGCTTCGCGGCAACGCTGTGAGTAAACTAATACTGCGCGGTCAGGACGTTTGTTGGGCGCGGCATCTGGCGTATAAGCGTCATCACTACGGATTTTTCTATCCGCCGTGTAGCGATTCACCATGCTATCCATATTACCTGCGGTAATCCCAAAATAGAGATTCGGTTTGCCCAGCGCTTTAAAAGGATTCGCATTTTGCCAATCAGGCTGCGCAATAATACCCACACGGAAACCTTGCGCCTCTAATAACCGCCCTACCAGCGCCATGCCAAAGCTAGGATGGTCTACATAACAATCGCCAGTAATCAAAATAATGTCGCAGCTATCCCAACCCAACACGTCCATCTCGGCGCGACTCATTGGCAAAACCGGGGCCGCACCGAACCGTTTCGCCCAATAAGGACGATAGGTATGAATGGGCTTGGCGAGCATTGTTAAGTATTGTTCCACAGTTACACTACATTTTAAACGATTTAAGTCCGCGCATTTTACGCGCTAATGACTTGATTAAGAAGCTATTTTTACAAAAAAATAGTTACAATAAATCTATGCCGAATTGTTTGAGTAAAAGTGCATAAAGAAAAAATAATAATATTGTAAAAATCACACAACTGATCAACGTAAACGTAAAACCCAGCTTAGGTAACAAGTAAGGAAATAGCAAAAACATAGGCAAAGTAGGCAACACATACCAGAATGTGTAATACGCATGATTAGCAATCTTACTCACCGGCTGATGCTCTACATATAACCAAATCAAGGTCAGCACGGTCACCAATGGCAGTGCGGCGATCAAGCCACCCAATTTATCGCTACGTTTTGCAAACTCAGACACCAGCACTACAACGCCTGCTGTAATTAGATATTTCATAATGAGATATTGCATTTTTCTGCCTTTCGCTCAATATTGCTAGTATGACTATTAGTATTGAAAGTTAATTAAAGTATTTAATTATGAGTATAACCAAATATACAGTATCAGGTATGACCTGCGGCGGCTGTGTCGGCCGCGTTAAGGCAACACTTAGTGCATACGCAGAATCAGTTGAGGTAACGTTGAATCCGCCGCAAGCGGTGATTACCAACGCTAATATCGGGCTAGATAGACTAAATGCTGCGCTCAGTAAGGTTGGACATTACCAGCTTACCGAGATTGATCATGGCGAGACCAAAAAGCCGCAACCAGTAATAGTTAACTCAACCAGTAATCTTACGGATAACGCTAGTTGGTTCGCAACCTATAAGCCATTAGTCTTAATATTTGCGTACATACTGTTGGTAGCCTTAGCTGTTGAATATTCGCAAGGCGGCTTTGAGTTACACCGCTTTATGCCTAATTTTATGGCAGGTTTCTTTTTAGTATTTTCATTTTTTAAGCTTTTAAATTTACAAGGTTTTGCAGATAGTTATGCCATGTATGACCTGCTAGCCATGCGCTTCAAACCTTATGGCTACCTATATGCTTTTATTGAGCTAGGCTTAGGAATAGCCTATTTACTGGCTTGGCAGCCAGTACTCACTAACTGGCTCACATTGATTGTGATGACTTTTTCTAGCTTAGGTGTGATACGTGCCGTAACCAATAAACAAAAAATACGTTGCGCTTGTTTAGGTGCAGTATTTAATCTGCCCATGAGTACAGTAACCATCATAGAAGACTTACTGATGGCATTTATGGCTTTGTGGATGTTGATTTAACGAGTGATAGAATGTCCTTAGCTTATTACCAATTACCCAATGGTCGTGTTGCAAGCATTGATGGCGATTGCGACTTTCCGCCACTGGAAAATGCGCTCACAGAACCCAATGGCTTAATCGCTATTGGTGGCGACTTATCTCTTGAGCAACTTTTAGCAGCTTACCGGCAAGGCATATTTCCTTGGTTCAGTGATGGCGATCCGATTATGTGGTGGAGTCCAAATCCACGCATGGTGCTATTTCCAGCAGAATTGAAAATATCAAATTCACTTAGCAAGACCCTCAAAAAATCATTATTTGAAATACGTTTTAACACCGATTTTCGCCAAGTAATTACGGCATGCAGCGACACATTGCGTGATGGTCAACCGGGCACTTGGATTACCGAGGACATTATTGAAGCTTACTGCGCCATGCACAGCGCGGGTTATGCAATAAGTGCTGAATGCTGGCTTGATAACAAGCTAGTCGGTGGTTGTTATGGCATCAAAATCGGCAAAATGTTTTATGGTGAAAGCATGTTTCACCACGTCACCGATGCCTCAAAAGTGGCATTTGTCTCGCTGATACAAAAACTTGAAGCTGAAGGCATCATTATGGTTGATTGCCAAATGAAAACAGCGCACCTCAGTAGCCTGGGTGCGCGCGAAATTTCTCGTGATTCTTTCACACGGTTGCTATTAAGATTATTATCTTCTTAGCAAAATTGGTACACTCTTAGTCATGAGTTTAGGTCTTTAATTGATGAATTTAGGACTTTATAAATGAGTTTACCCAGCGACAGACCCCTACAAAAGCTGCAGTTTTATGTAACGACTGGTTACAGCTGCGGTTATTTGCCCAATAAACTCGCACAAAGTTTAATCGCCTCACCGCAACACCTAATTGACGCTAATGTCTACAGCGGGCTAATACAACAAGGCTTCAGACGTAGCGGAAAATTTGCCTACAGGCCACATTGCGAAAATTGCCGCGAATGTGTTCCAGTAAGAGTAATCACAGAAAACTTTGTCCCTAACCGTAGCCAGAAACGCGCTTATAAACAACATCAGAATCTCACTATATCCATTCTAAATGTCGGCTTTCACGAAGGGCATTATGTGCTTTATGCCGAATACCAAAAAGCGCGTCATCTTGATATAAACTCTAAAGATAAAAATTCTGGTGACAAAAACTCAATTCAGGATGAAAAAGATGATATTGAGCAATATCGAAACTTCCTCTGCCAAACCAATGTAGAAAGCGTAATGGTTGAATTTAGAGAAAATGGTCAACTCAAAATGGTGAGCGTCATTGATATTGTAAGAGATGGTATTTCCGCGGTTTATACGTTTTATGACACATCCGATGTTAAAGCCAGCTATGGTACCTATAACGTCTTATGGCAAATTGACTGGACTAAAAGCCTCAATCTACCTTATTTATATCTAGGCTATTGGATTAAAGATAGCCAAAAAATGGCCTATAAACAGAACTTTAAGCCACTGGAAAAGTTAATAGATGGAGAATGGGTTTAGAAAAACGTCATCATAAATGCACAATTATTTTTTACTTGGGGAGATATACTCCCCAGCCATGTATACCCAATTGAATTATTTTAAAGAATATTCCCCGTTCCAATCCACGTTGTAAGTGGTTTTAGAGGTAAAGTAACCATTGTATTTACCTTTACCCTGAATGCCGTTATATTTACCCGTACCCGCCACATATTCCCAAGTACCTTTAAAGCTAGTTTGAGGAGTGCCGTCGGCCGCCATCACAGTTGCGACATCCCCTTTCCATAAAGCAGTTGTCGAGTTGCCATCTTTGCTCATGGTGTAATACCCTGCATGTGGGCCATTGCCCTGAAAAAGCTGACCTATTTCACGATTATCAGCATTAGCGTCGCTCATATAATCGGAACTGCCCGTATTTTTATTGTGACCTGTGAGTTCTCCAAATACCAACATATGGCCGCCTGCCGAAGGAACAAGCGAGGCATCTTGCTTGGTGTAAGTCAGTGAGGCAGAGCCTGAGACTTTTCCACCTTCAGCACTAGCCTGACCGCTCGAGACTACACAAACTGACATAATGGCAAAAGATATTATATTGTTAGATAAAGTTTTCATGACATTTCTCCTTTTGATAGATGTTGCTGTAGAAAAACTATGTGAATATTATATGTACCCTAGCCTTGCATTGCCGCCCATACGATTCCTGGCACCTTAGCCCAACTAGCTTTTTCTTCCATTGCTACAATGCGCCGCATCACGGTCTGTGCAGTACGATGACTGGGCAGATAAGCTGGTTTTGGAAATACAGTCAGCGGCGCCCGGATTACAGCTTTTTCAATGCCTTCCAACATGGCAGTGTTGTGTACAAATCCATTGCCACTTTGAATATCGTCTGGCGTGCCACTTGGATATGCACCCCATGGTGGTGAAGCGAATACAAATGAGAGCCCTGCAAAGGTATTGACTGCCACTGTGCCGTATTTAAGCTTATATATCGCCTGCTCGAAGGCAGCTTTAATCGCGGGGTCTTTTAACGATTTTGGGTGTACGATTAACGTTGCGCTGAGCGTACCCCATAACTTGTTGTTACAAAATTCAACCGCCTTCTCGAGAAACTCAATAGGATTTTGGCTACTTAATTCAATCTCGGATAGCACTGAGCAAAATGGTTCTTCGTGGAACAGAATTTCATTTTCATTTTCTGCATCAAGCCCATGAATAAAAGTCCATGGTAATGCGCCAATCTTTGGCTGGCCAATATTGATGACGTTCTTGCGACCTTCTACTAGCGCCTGCAAACGGTCTTGTGCACCCGGGTAGTAAGCCTGACGCAATTCAACAGTAGCACACGCGTGTTGTATGGCTCGCATGAATTGTCCACTCCCAGCCCAGCCCTGTGGCATGACCATCATCTTGGCTGCATTACATAAAAATGATGCATTCATAGTAAAAGCAGCTGCAATTGCTTCTGCCTGAAACTGTAATTCTTTTTTGGTGTAAGGGCCAGGCACGACAATAATAGGTGAAATATTACCAAGTTCAGATGTAATAATTTTTTTAAGTAGCGGATCATTATTTTGTATACGATCTCGCTGCTCTGCACTAGGAGAACCCCAAACAATTTGGTCGTGCGTTTTATCTGAGCCTGTGAGATGTACTTCATCGATGTCAGGATGATAAACCAAGTGCCGACCAACTTCGGCGCCACCATAAACCACCGCAAGATAGTGCTGGCCTATCGCTTCTTTAAAGGCTTCTTCGATGAACGACCCTAAATACGCATTCACCGGGTTCATCTTGAGCAAACATACCTTGCCTTCGTTGAACATCTTGGTAAGCATATCCATTACGCCGATGGCGGCAATGTTGCCAGCACCAAGCACCAAAACCACTTTGCCTTGATGACCTTTTTTGTAAAAGCTAGCGCGGTCGGCTTCCAAGTTTTTTTCAGTCACATGTGCCTGCATGTATACATCCACGGTCACATCCTTAAATAACATACCGTCAATGGCGTTATTGGGGAAAACATTCACCGATAGATTGCCCGCCTCAGTACGTGTTACCTTACCAATAGGCGTGTTACCAGCATCTCGAATAGCACGCAGTGATTCACAAATCAGCCGGAGTTGGCGCACAGCACCCCAAGGCCCAGTTGCCCATTCCTCAGCCTCAATAGTTGAACCAATTTCAATGCCTTTAGCTTTGCAACCAGCCTGCACACTATGCTCGGCAACTCGCATTAAGTCACTTAGCATGGATTCTGCAAGCACAATGCGCTTATCAATAGACATGATAGCGAAAGCATTAGAAGCTTCGCGTAATTGCGTTACCATAAGGTTGATATGACTTTGACTAGAAAGTATAGAGCTTGCTACCAACGATGGTGTTGTATAGCTCGAATACTCGCGAAGTTTGTCCGTTGGCTTGCTGTCAGTCAGTTTCATGGCGACTCTCTTATCGAATTAATTAAAATCACAACTGCACTGTATCTTGAGATAAAATAATTAAAAAGTTACTTACTGTTACATTGCGGTTA
>JBKJUR010000003.1:0-10763 GCA_046590165.1 Methylotenera sp. | reverse complement strand
ACTTTGTTAGATGTAGGATTAGGCTATATCACCCTTGGACAAAGCGCGACGACATTATCTGGCGGTGAAGCACAACGCGTTAAATTAGCTTTAGAGCTAAGCAAGCGCGATACAGGTCGTACGCTATACATTTTAGATGAGCCGACTACCGGCTTGCACTTTGCTGACATTCAATTATTGCTCGATGTGATTCACCGTTTACGTGATGCGGGCAACACCATCGTGATTATTGAACACAACTTGGATGTGATCAAAACTGCTGACTGGATAGTTGACATGGGTCCTGAAGGCGGCGATGGCGGCGGTATGATTATTGCTGAAGGCACACCTGAGCATGTAGCGCTGAGCGAGGAAAGTTATACCGCAAGATATTTAAAAACTATGTTGTAAGTAATAAGAAACTGCATAAAAATGAAAATTCCAAAAAAATATACTGGCTTACTGTTTGCTTTTGTAATGTCGCTACTGATGGCTTTGCTTATGTCTGGCGTATTGACTGCGGTATTTGCCGGCATCAACCATCAGTTTTTTGTACATTGGATGAATGGTTTTGTGCATGCTTGGCCAATTGCTTTTCCTGCAATTTTAGTGATTGCGCCTTTGGTTAGAAAGATTGTCACGACACTTACTGATTAATTTAATACTGAGTAATTTAAAACTACTCAATTAGGTAGTTTTACTTAGGGACTACCGCAAAACGCATACGTGCTTGAATCGTGGCGGTGCGGCGACTTAAATAACGCGTCGATTTATGTGCATCATAAAAACGTGGGTTAGGTATCATCGCAGCCAATTTTGCTGCCTGGCCTCCGTTTAAGTTTGCTGCACTTGTTTTGTAATAATGCCTTGCCGCCGCCTCTGCCCCAAACACCCCATTGCCCCACTCAATTACATTCAAATAAATCTCTAGAATACGTCGTTTGCTAAGCATGTTTTCTAACATCAACGTAATTATGACTTCTTCACCCTTGCGCCAAGGTGTACGCTTAGTGGACAGAAACAAATTTTTAGCTAGCTGCTGGCTAATAGTAGAACCTCCAGCAACGATTTTGCCTTTTTTAAGATTTTTTTCGTAAGCTTTTTGTATCCCTTCCCAATCAAAACCTTCATGATCTAGAAATTTGGAGTCTTCGGAGGCAACCACTGCGCGTTTCAAATTCATTGATATTTTTGGATAATCTACCCATTTATAACGCAATTCAATATCAGGATTTTTCTCTTGCATTACTTCTAAGCGATCTTCCATAAATGCACTTGATGATGGATTGAATTTAATCCACCAACATATGTGCAAAAATATCCAAAGCTGGTACACAAACAGAAGCCCAATAAATATCACTATCCCGCGTGCAAGAAAGCCTCCAAAGCCAATTGAGGGAGGAGCATTGTATTTGTTGTTTAGTATCCAGCTCATCATAATTCTAGACTTTGGTTGTGTTGATAGTTACAAATATTTCTTATCACTAGTACCTTGGAGCGCACTAAGCTTTAGAGCTTTCTGATTGCCTGCATTACACTTTGCGTTTCTGGCCGCACACCGCGCCATACATAAAATGCTTCAGCTGCTTGCTCAACCAGCATTCCTAGTCCATCTGAAACACTTGCGTTACATGTTCGTGCAAACGCCATAAAAGGAGTTTCGCGACCATACATCATATCGTAAGCCAAAGCTTGCGGTGCAAAAATACTAGCGGGTAGCGGCAGTAAAGTATCAGTAAGTCCTGTTGAAGTCGCATTGATTACAATATCAAATTCCTGACCTTGCAAATCATCAAAAGCATAGGCATTCACTGAAACAAATTGGTAGTCACCCTGCGCTTCAACCTTTTTGACCATACTAATGGCTTTATCCAAGGTACGATTAGTAATTACCAACAACGAAGGTGAACTGGCTAATATTGGATGCAGCACACCTTCAGCTGCGCCGCCTGCACCTATGAGCAAAACCCGTTTACCTGCAATTTGAATTTGTAAGTTTTGCTCAATATCACGCACGATACCAGCGCCATCCGTATTGTCACCCGTGATGCCTTGCTCATCAAAAACCAAAGTATTCACCGCTCCAGCATCGTGAGCACGTTCGGTTAAATTATCCGCTAATTGAAACGCCTCCAGCTTGAAGGGTACCGTGACGTTTACACCCTTAAAGCCGTTTAAACGCATGTTTTGCACCGTGGAAACGAAGCCATCCAGTGGCGCTAACACGCGCTCATATGTTAATAATTGCCCCGTCTGCTTGGCGAATGTAGTGTGGATTATAGGAGATTTACTATGTGCTATGGGATTGCCAATCACGGCATAACGGTCATTAACAGTCAAAGGAGTATCTCTTTCTGTCATACCTTAGTTGGACCAAGGTAAGCCAGCATGTTTCCAGCCATTAATTAAAGTACGTTGTTGCAAACTATTCGTCTCGCCCTCAAAACCTTCAAGCATATTATAAACGTGACTGTAGCCAAGCTGATGCGCCACAACAGCGGCATTGTGTGAGCGGCCACCTGTACGGCACATAAAAACAATCGCTAGATTTTTATCCACATTTTCAACCAACTGTTTTGCAAACTCGGTATTCGCAACCATGCCCGGATAAAATGCCCACTCTATGTGCGTGGCTTGTGGCACTTTTCCTACCAGCTCAAGTTCTGCACGACTGCGCACATCTACCAAAACAGTGGTAGGATCAAGTTGCATCAAATCAAAAGCTTCATATGGTGTTAATGCTCCAGTATAAGGCAGGCTTTTTTCTACCGCACGCTGTTGCGCTAGTTTTAAAATTTCATCTACATTTGTCATAAATTCACCTCACTTCTAACGAAGTATTAATTATTTGAGCTTTAAATTTAGTTCAAACAATTTTCATTTAATAATTGTGTAAAAGTATAGCCTTAAACTCTGAAAAATATTCACCCATGCACAATGCAAAAATCATGCACTAACTCCAGAGTCTTTAACGCACCAAATAAGTGCAATAAATAAGTGCAATGCACTATATTAATGCTTAATATTTTGTGCGAATTTTGCACATTACGAAAAAAGCCATGTTTTGGTCTTTTCAGGATGGCACATTTCCTGCTAATCTACTGTGTTGAATTTATAGTATTTTGTATCCAAAAGTTTTATCCTACAACCACACCATAACAGGAGATTTAGATGTCAGTGGCTAATGTAATGAAGATGGTAGAAGAAAACGACATTAAATTTGTTGATTTTCGTTTTACTGATACGCGCGGTAAAGAACAACACGTAACTGTGCCTGTTTCAGCATTCAATGAAGAAAAATTTACAGAAGGCCACGCATTTGATGGTTCTTCAATCGCTGGCTGGAAAGGCATTCAAGCTTCTGATATGCAATTGATGCCTGATGCTTCAACTGCAAATATCGATCCATTCATGGACGAACCTACACTGATTTTAACTTGTGATGTAGTTGATCCAACCGATGGTAAAGGCTACGAACGTGACCCACGTTCTTTAGCAAAACGTGCTGAAGCCTATTTAAAATCTACTGGCTTAGGCGATACCGCTTACTTTGGTCCAGAACCAGAATTCTTTATTTTTGACAGCGTGCAATGGTCTTCAAGCATGCAAGGTTCTAGCGTTAAAATCAATTCAGAAGAAGCTGCATGGTCTTCAGGCGACACTTTTGAAGGCGGCAACACTGGTCATCGCCCAGCAGTTAAAGGCGGTTACTTCCCAGTTCCACCGGTCGATTCATTGCAAGATGTACGTTCAGCAATGTGTATGACTTTAGAAGCGATGGGCGTGCCTGTTGAAGTGCACCACCATGAAGTTGCTACAGCCGGCCAATGTGAAATCGGTACTAAATTCAGTACATTAGTACAACGTGCTGACTGGACTCAACTATTGAAATACGTAGTGTTGAATACAGCACATGCTTATGGCAAGACAGCGACTTTCATGCCTAAACCTATCGTTGGTGATAACGGTTCTGGTATGCACGTGCATCAATCTATCTGGAAAGATGGCAAAAACTTGTTCGCGGGTAATGGCTACGCAGGTTTAAGTGATTTCGCGTTATATTACATCGGCGGCATCATCAAACATGCACGCGCTTTGAACGCGATTACTAACCCAGGCACGAACTCTTACAAACGCCTAGTTCCACATTACGAAGCACCAGTTAAATTGGCTTACTCAGCTAAAAACCGTTCTGCTGCTATCCGTATTCCATTCGTGCACGGTGAAAAAGCACGTCGTGTTGAAGCGCGCTTCCCAGATCCAATCGCTAACCCATACTTGGCTTTCTCAGCCTTGATGATGGCAGGTTTAGATGGTGTACAAAACAAGATTCACCCAGGTGAACCAGCAACTAAAGATTTGTACCATCTTCCACCAGAAGAAGATGCATTAATTCCAACAGTATGTTCTTCACTAGAACAAGCGCTTGAGTATTTAGATAAAGACCGTGAGTTCTTAACTCGTGGTGGCGTATTTACTGATGACTGGATTAATTCTTACATTGATTTAAAAATGGAAGAAGTGAATAAATTACGTATGACACCACATCCAGTTGAATTTGGTCTGTACTACTCTTGTTAATTAGCTAAGATTTAATTAATACAAGCAATTAAAGGGGGCGAAATTTTCGCCCCCTTTTTATTTAAGCTCCAATTCTGCTTTAACCTGCGTCAACCTTACTAACTAAGCCACGTTACTCTAACTATATTGCCAATATTAACTAACTCTACTAAACTAAGCCGATGAAAAAATTATCTTTATTTCTATTATTAATTATGGCGTTTGCTGGTAGCGCATATGCTGATATCTACAAACGCATTGACGCAGATGGTCGCATTACTTATTCGAACACTAAAACCAAGGATGCTACGCGCCTAGATATCGACCCTGACGCAAACACTATCGTTAATGATAATAGGCCAAAAACTAATAATGGCTCAGCTAACAAGCGCACATCCACGCCCGATAGCTTTCCTAAAGTAGATAAACAAACACAAAATCAACGTGATACCAAGCGCCAAGATATTCTGCAAAGTGAGCTAGAGTCTGAAAAGCTAGCATTAGAAGAAGCTAAAAAAGCATATGCAGAGGGTTCAAGCAAACCTGAGGTGTACCAAAAGAAAAATGCAAATGGCACAACATCAACTTTTCGTAATGTGCCAAAATTTGACGAAAAAATGAAGGGCTTGCAAGCTGAGATAGATAGCCATCAAAACAATATAGAGCTATTACAGAAAGAGCTTAATTCGTTGCACTAATGGTTTATTCTAGCCACAAAAAATATTAAATGCTGCTAAAAAAACCTGCGGTTTTTCACTATTTTATTCACATATAAAACTAATAAGTGAGATTGTGAAAGTTGGTCTAGCTTTTGCTTTAATCATAGTATTATTATTGAAACACTGAATTCAGTATTGCTATGGTACAACCCACACCAGATCACTTTGCAGGCCTAGAACATTTAGCTACCGCCATTATTTTGTTAGATGACAATCGTCGCGTTGTCTATATCAACCCAGGTGCTGAAGTTATTTTTGCATTTAGCGCAACACAAGTAACAGGCATGCTGATTAACGAAGTGTTTCCTAACTGCGAGATTCTAATGCTGGCAGTAAATAACGCGATTGCTCAACAAAGTCCATTTCGTGAGCATGAGTTTGCTATCAGCACACATCGGCAACATTCTTTTGCAGTCACCTGCACCGTAACTCCAATAGACTCTCCACTAGCTTGCCTAATATTAGAATTTCAACAGATGGATGCTCAATTACGCATAGCGCGTGAAGAGCGTATGTTGATACAACAACAAGCAAATGCAGAGCTATTACGTAACCTAGCACACGAAATTCGCAACCCGCTTGGTGGCCTGCGTGGTGCAGCACAATTGCTTGAACATGAACTACCATCCCCAAGTCTGCGTGAATACACGCAAGTGATTATTAAAGAAGCTGACCGCCTACAATCACTGATGGATAGGTTGCTTATTCCACATCGTGTACCTAAATATCAACCTACCAATATTCACGAAGTGTTAGAACGAGTACGCAGTTTATTACTAGCAGAATCACCCAAAGGTGTACTCATTAAACGTGATTACGATTTGAGCCTGCCTGAATTAATTGGTGACCGTGAGAAGCTAATACAAGCGGTACTCAACATCGCACGCAATGCGGTACAAGCTATGCAAGCACATAGTACCGTAAATAGCCAAATCACCTTGCGTACTCGCGCTGAACGCCAAGTCACGCTCGCTAGAAAGCGCTACCGAGTAGCCATTAAATTAGAAATTATTGATAACGGTCCTGGTGTACCCTCTGACATTCGTGACAGAATTTTTTACCCGTTGGTATCAGGCAGTGAGGGCGGTTCAGGCTTAGGTTTAACTTTGGCCCAAACTTTTATTACCCAACACCACGGCATGATTGAATGTGACAGCGTGCCGGGAAACACCTGCTTTACTATTTTGCTGCCTATTGAAACATCGGCGATTAAACCGAATGCAACAAAGCAATAACGTAGTTCGCAATATTTAGTTGTATGTGTAGCTATCGATATAAATTATTTCTAGCAGAAACAAAGTATTAACTTAAACCATAGAGAAGCATATGAAACCAATTTGGATTATTGACGACGACAAATCTATTCGCTGGGTGTTTGAAAAAGCACTTGCGCGTACTGATATGGACTTTAAAACCTTCTCATCTGTTGCAGAAGCTTTGAACGCATTGGAGCGTGAGCAACCACAAGTTGTGGTCAGTGACATTCGTATGCCCAATGGTTCTGGCCTGGATTTTTTAACTGAAATCAAACAAAAATACCCGGACATTCCTGTCATTATTATGACCGCCTATTCCGACCTTGAAAGTGCAGTCGCTGCCTTTCAAGGGGGTGCATTTGAGTACCTCGCCAAGCCGTTTGACGTAGACCAAGCTATTGACGTAATTAAGCGAGCCGTGGATGAAAGCACTAGACAGACGACTGAAAAAGTAAGCTTAGAAGAAACACCAGAGATCATAGGCCAAGCACCAGCCATGCAAGAGGTTTTTAGAGCCATAGGGCGCTTAAGTCGCTCGCATGCAACAGTATTAATCAACGGTGAATCTGGGAGCGGTAAAGAGCTTGTAGCGAGTGCGTTACACCGCCATAGCCCTCGTGGCGACAAACCCTTCATTGCAATCAATACTGCTGCAATCCCTAAAGATTTACTTGAGTCTGAATTATTCGGTCATGAACGTGGTGCCTTTACTGGCGCACAGGCAGCAAGGCGTGGGCGTTTTGAACAAGCTGACACAGGCACCTTATTTTTAGATGAAATTGGTGATATGCCCGCAGATCTGCAAACACGGCTACTACGTGTGCTCAGTGATGGTCAATTTTACCGAGTAGGCGGTCATCAACCGATTAAAGTGAACGTGCGTATTATTGCTGCTACACATCAAGATTTAGAAGAGCGTGTAAAAATTGGTTTATTTCGTGAAGACTTATTTCACCGTCTCAATGTAATTCGACTCAGATTACCTGCGTTACGTGAGCGACGTGAAGACATTCCATTGTTAATCAAGCATTTTTTACAACATAGTGCTACAGAATTAGGCGTTGAAACTAAACAACCTTCTATTGCTGCACTCAAATATTTAAGCGCAGTCAATTGGAGCGGCAATGTGCGCCAATTAGAAAATGTTTGTCATTGGTTAACGGTAATGGCACCAGGGCAAAACATTGATATTGCCGACTTACCACCTGAACTTAAAGACGATAATACCAAATCTACTTCTTCACTCTCATGGCAAGATGCACTGGCCAGCGAAGTAATGGACTCACTAAACCGCGGTGAACAGAATGTACTTGAAACCCGTACGCAAATATTTGAGCGTATTTTAATCACTAAAGCCCTAGAACATACTCATGGTCGTCGCATTGAAGCCGCCAATCAGTTAGGAATGGGAAGAAATACACTTACCCGTAAAATCCAAGAACTGGGGATTGAAGAATGATTTAAATTGAATTACTTCTAATCCTACGTAAAGGAAATGAACTTGCTTTATTCGCATCTACTCTACTTATAAAAAATACTTGTGCTAAACGAGCATTGTTTTTTGTGTCGCCAAAAAAGTTATTAGCACAATGATGGATATCGCCTTCAAATAAAATTAATGTGTTGTATACATTATTTACCTTAATCACTTCATCAAACATTTGATGGTAGGTAAAATCTATGGGTTCTTTCAGTTTAAAATGCTCGTCATTTTCGTTTATTAACTTGTCATAGAGCTCATGATTATATGTAGTATTTTTTCTAAACAATGATGTGCCACTGTCAAGTGGAGCATTTGGTGTCAAGTACAAAACACCAGCAAAAACAGTGTTTTGATCTTGATGTATCAATCCCGAGCCATATTCGGCGCTTACTATTTGAAAGCTAGTGCTTATTTGCCATCGCATTACATCATATTCTGGAATATGAAAAACACTGATTAAGCGTTTACATATTTTTTCATATAAAGAATAACTTAAATCGCGTAAATCTTTTGTGCGACTACCTGGGAATACGTAATCAATACCTTTGATATCGTGACAATAATTATACTTTTGCGCTAATGCATATTTTCTAATTTCATCCGGATGATCATAAAAATCATTGATAACAGTCACAGGATAAAGATTCATTACTTTACTTTCACAAAATAAATTTATCACGATAAAAAACGGCAACCAAAGTTGCCGTTTTTTTTATTTTTCTTAAATCAACACAGGGTTAACCCTGTTTTAATCCTAGAAGAATAAGATTGCACCTAATGATACTGTTCTTGATTTACCATCTGCGCTACCAACTTCAGTTTTAACATCTGAGTATTCAGCAACTAAGTTTAGATGTTTTGTAAGTGGATGGTAAGCACCAACTGTCCACATGCTATTTTCAACATCATCAGGCAAACCTAAAACGCCTTCGCTAGCAGCACTGTTTGATTCAAGTATAGATTTACCATAGCTTAAACCAAGTTTAGTACCAACACCTGGAAGTGTGTATGTACCTTGAACGTAACCACCTTTTGAATCACGACGGTTGCCAGATGCATCTAAAGCACCAGCGAACTGCACTGTAGTACCAATCGCTTTACCATCATAGTAGTAACCAGTTAAACCAAAGCCAGCTAGATTTACAGTTGCACCTAAGTCAAACGCTCTAGCGCGCTCGCTACCACCAGTAGCTAACTCAAGTTTTTGAGTGATTGCTGAAGCCCATACTTTACCACCAACATCACCAGCCCACTCGTAAGCAACTTTAGCTTCAAATGCTGGCATAGAACCTTCGCGGCCTGTAGCAACTGCATCAGCACCAGTACCAACATCTTGTGCATCAAATGCTTGTGTTAGACCAGCAGTAAAACTAAAACCATTCCAATTTGGTGATGAGTAAGCGATTTGTGATTTCCAGTCAGCATAGATAAAGCCTGTACCGATACGGCCTAATGTTGTTGTGTTACCAGCTAATAAACCAGCACCAGAACCAACGCCTAACAATGTCATATCATTCAAAATAGCATCAGAAGCGAAAATACCTAAATCTTTACCGATTTTGATAGAGCCCCATGATTTATCACCAAAGGTTAAAAACGCTTGACGATTTTCTTGACCAGTAATGTTACCTGAAGAATCACCTTTAGATTGTTTACCAGCGCTAGTTGTTGAAGCACCTGGGTTGATGCTGATTGTGAAACCAACATCTAAGTCATTTTGGCGAGTTTTACCAGAAACGCTTAAGTAGTTAGGTAACAAACCAGTAGTGATGTTATTTTCACGATCGTAACCGTTTTCTAAAGCGCCACCTAAACCAACAGCGTCGCCGCTTGTTTTAGTAGTTGTATAGTATGCGTTTACAACGCCACCGATATCTAAAGTCCAATCACCAGCTGGAATCATGATACCAGCGTTAGCGCTTGAAGCTGCAGCTAGTAAAGCTGATGCTACTGCTAATTTAATTTGTTTATTCATGTGAATCTCCTAAAAATTTGTAGCTATTTTTATAACTCGATTAACTTATCGGTACTTATTGATCATTTCTGACAATTCATACAAGACAATAAAGTTTGCAAACTTTCTTAATGACATAAATTCACCAAGAAGTTAAATCGTAGTATGCACAAAGGAATGAGACGAAACAACCAATAATTTGCATTTTTGTCACAATTATTTACATTTGTTGTAAATTTGCAACATTTGATTGTTTAGAAATTAATAATTATGTGTATTTTGTTAATAGAGTAAATGAACTTTTAGGTTTTGCTACTTCAATTTCTAACTACAAGTACTCTTCAACCGTAAATAACTTGCGGTGCTCGCGTATAGCAAAACGGTCAGTCATACCAGCGATATAATCTGCAACTGCACGTGCCTTATCTATTTCTGCATAAGTTTGAAATTCAGTAGGTAATAGACCTACGTTTTCAAAGAAGCCTTCAAATAGCTCTCGAACAATACGAGAGGCTTTTGCGCTCATACGATTTACTTTGTAGTGATGATATAAATTTTTGCGTAAAAATTGTTTGAGCTTTAGGTTTTGCTCAGCAACTTGACTACTAAAGCCTATCAATTGTGGCAATTGACGTATCTCAGTAATGCTTTTCGGTTGATGCCGCTCAATATTTTTAGCACTTTCGGTGCATAAGTCAACAACTAGTGTATTGATCATACGGCGTATCGTTTCATGAATAAGCCGTTTTTGCTCAAGTTTGGGATATCTATCTCTTACTATTGCTAAGTTCTGCGCAAAGAGTTCTACTTTA
>JBKJUR010000002.1:0-14662 GCA_046590165.1 Methylotenera sp. | reverse complement strand
TTGGGGTTTAATTTAGCCATGTCATCTGCAGTTAGCCAGCGCCAATCGCCTACGGCCAAGTCGTCTGGTAACTTTAACTCACCGATTTGTATCCGTTTTAAGCCTTCTACACGATTGCTAATGGCTGCGACCATACGTTTTACCTGGTGATATTTGCCTTCTGCTAGCGTCATGTGAATGATATGGTCGCTGACTCTTGTGCAGGCGAGTGCGGCAATGGGAGCATCTTCGTCAACCAATTGCACGCCTTTTAAAATATGCGCGATTTGCGCTTCATCGACTGGATGTTTGCAGGTGACTTCATACACTTTCGGTACTTTATGTTTTGGCGAGCTCATTTTGTGAATGAATTGCCCGTCATCTGAAATCAAAATCAAACCAGTGGTGTCTTCATCCAGCCGACCGATACATTGCACATCGCGCACAACTAGCGGATGCGGCAATAAGCTGTAAATAGTGGGGTGGTGTTGGGTTTTGTGCGAGCATTCGTAGTTGCTAGGTTTGTGCAACATTAAGTAAGATTTCTCGCGATAATCCCAAGCCTCACCTTTTATGGTGTAGCTTAAATTTTCTAAATCAAACTCAGTATTAGGGTCATCACAAGCTTCACCATTCACGGTGATTTCGTCGTTCCAAACCATGATGCGGCAGAGCTTGCGTGCACCAAAGCCTTGGTTGTGGAGTATGCGTTCTATCGATAGTTTTTTAGCCATGCGTGCATTATAACGTTAGCGATAAAAAAGCCCACGCGTTGTGGGCTTTTAAAGTGCTGCTTTAATTGAACGTAAATTTTTTGATTAACTTAATCTTTACTATTCACAAAGTTGTACACCAAGGCACCAATCACCGCGCCAACTATCGGTGCAAGCCAAAATAACCATAATTGATCTAACGCAATACCACCTTCAATCAATGCAGGGCCAGTGCTACGTGCCGGGTTCACTGAAGTGTTAGTAACTGGAATGCTAATCATGTGTATCAGCGCGAGCGTAAAGCCAATGGCCAGTGGTGCTAAACCAGCTGGTGCGCGTTTATCAGTTGCGCCCATAATGATGAACAAGAACATTGCCGTCATAGTAATTTCGGTAGTAATTGCAGCCCACATGGTATAACCGTGTGGTGAATGCACGCCGAAGCCATTGGAAGCTACGCCGCCCGTATAGCCAGCCATGCCGCTCGCAATGCATTGGATTAGCAATGCTGCCAATATTGCGCCGATGACTTGTGCGATGATGTAGTGCGGTAGCTCTTTTGCACTGAAGCGGCCACCTGCAACTAAGCCGATAGATACGGCAGGGTTAAGATGGCAGCCAGAAATATGCCCAATTGCATAAGCCATGGTCACAACGGTTAAACCAAATGCTAACGAAACGCCTAAATAGCCTAGCCCTAGTTCAGGTATGCCTGCTGCGAGTACAGCACTGCCGCAGCCACCTAGAACTAACCAAAAAGTGCCAATTAGCTCAGCTGTGGCGCGCTTATATATTGAATAAGACATAAAACCCCCAGTAACGTAATGATTTTTTAAATGTGATTTTAGATAGTTTTTAATGCATTCATTTTAGTTAGATCGCAAATTACTAATACAGCATACGGCTAAAGATCAATTCAAAGTAGCAGGAGTAATTTACTGTAAAGCTTGTGGGTTCACAAGTGGCTTTAAGTTAAACTAACGTTTTGATTGTAAAGAATGATTGAATTTTAATGAGGTTGATTTAATAAGTATGGCTTTTAAACATATAGTTTCGCGTGATAACCCAGTATTTAAACAGCTTAAAAAGTTGGCAGATAACGCACGCGAGCGACGCAGTGAAGGCAAAACTCTGCTAGATGGTGTGCATTTAATCGAGGTGTATATTGCTACATTTGGTGAGCCTGAACTAGTTGTCATTCCCGAGGGTCAGAGTAGCGTGGAGGCCACAGGTTTAATTCAGTCTTTGGAACATGTTTCTACCGTAATGTTTCCTACCTTAATGTTTGCCGAGTTGACGCCTGTTGCTAGCGCCACAGGCGTTTTAGCTTTAGTGAAAATCCCGAAATTACCTGTTCCAGAGCAGTTAACTTTTGTGCTGATGCTAGAAGATATACAAGATCCCGGTAACTTAGGTAGCATGCTGCGCACTGGCGCAGCAGCAGGTGTTGAGGCCGTTTATTTAAGTACCAGTTGTACCGATGCATGGTCTCCCAAAGCATTGCGTGGTGGTCAAGGCGCGCAATTTGTATTGCCGATTGTGGAGCGTGCAAATTTGATAGCTGAGTTAGAAAGTTTCAATGGAAATAGTTATGCAACTACCATGCAAGGTGAATCAATTTATTTGCAAGATTTAACGCAACCAACAGCATTTGTCATTGGTAATGAAGGTGCGGGGCTAGCGAATAAAACCATTAACGCTGCTTCGAAAAGCATTACTATTCCGATGGTACACACCTCACATGGCTCGGTAGAGTCTCTTAATGCCGGCGCGGCTGCGGCGGTTTGCTTGTTTGAGCGCATGCGCCAGACATCTTAATAGTTTTCCCAAGAGTAAGTTCGATTTGATAAGGAGGCGTTCATGATGAACACTAAATTAATTGTATTAAATAAGTATATTGGTAATAAGCACTTTAATAACAAGTGGTTAAGTAATAAGCCTGCTGGCTTTAGCGCTGTTGAAATGATGGTAGTAGTAGCAATTATTGCTATTTTAGCGATGATTGCGATTCCGTCCAGCATGGGACGTATTGTGAAAGAACAAATCTTGGCGGCTATGCCACTGGCAGATGTCGCAAAGTTGCCGATTGCCTCAAATTGGACGCAGACTAAAACCTTATTCGCTAACAATGCGGCGGCAAGTTTACCTGTGCCCGATAAAATCGTGAGCAATTTTGTCAGTTCAGTTGAAGTGCAAAATGGCGCTATTCACATGACTTTTGGCAATAAAGCACATCCGCAAATTAAGGGGAAAGTACTTTCATTTAGGCCTGCAGTCATCCAGGAATCGCAACTGGTGCCTATCGCTTGGGTATGTGGCAATGCCAAAGCACCTGAAAAGATGACAATTTCTGGAGATAATAAAACAAATATACCCGATGAATTTTTGCCAGGTATATGCCGTTAATATCTAGGATATTGATGTAATTGAGGTGACGTGATACTTTGCGGGTAGTTTGCATATCATCTGTGTAGCAAAACATCTACACAGTAAAAAACTATGCAATAAAAAATTCTATTAATAATACTAAAAAAGGGAAAACCTAAATGTCATCACTGAATTACAAAGTTTGCGGTAACGACCTACCTTATGTGCAAATAACTCTAGCACCTAGTCAAGAAGCTATAGCAGAGCAGGGTGCAATGATGTATGTTGATCAACACGTCGTGATGAGTGCAATTTTAGGTGACGGAAGTGACTCTAAATATGGTGTGATTGGACGTTTTTTTAATGCGATCAAACGTACCTTTACTGGCGAATCCATGTTCAGTAGCGTGTATACCAACACGGGTTTTGTACCGCAAGATATCGCTATTGCGGCGCCTAGCCCTGGTCAAATAGTGCCTATTGAGCTAGATGAACAAGGTGGAACTATTATCTGCCAAAAGGGTGCTTACTTAGCGGGTGAAAAAGGCCAAAAGTTACAATTGGCTTTTCAAAAGCGTTTGCGCGTAGGTTTTTTTGGTGGTGAAGGATTCATCATGCAAAAAATTAGCGGGCATGGCACGGTGTTTATCCATGCGTCTGGCACACTTAAGCAAGTAGCGTTAGGGCCTAATGATGTACTTAAAGTAGATACAGGTTGCTTGGTCGGTATGTCTTCCACCGTGCGTTACGATATTCAATACGCGGGCAAACTTAAAACGGGTATTTTCGGTGGCGAAGGTATGTTCTATGCCACGGTTGCAGGCCCAGGTAATGTCTGGATGCAGTCGTTGCCCATGGCCCGCTTAAGTAGAGCGATTATTGGTGCGGCTGTTGCTGGGCGTAGCAAAGGTTCAGTGTTAGGTAAGTTGTATTTACTGGGGATTGTACTTTTTGTCATTGTTTCGTTATTTATTGATAAATAAACGACAAAAAATTCAAAGTATTAATCAAGGTGTGAAATCAAGATGTTGAATGAGATTGAAGTTTTATTGTTTGGCACAGGCTTGCCCACGTCTGGCGTTTCAACACGTTGCCAAGTGCATGAATCTGCAATCAGTATAGATTCTCAACATCTTAAAGCTAATTTTGATGTGCTAAAAGCAAGCGTTGGTGGGTTTGATCATAACCAGCTGCAACTGCACTGGCAAAGCGGTGATGGTGCATTCATGCTGATGCCTGCTGACATAAGTGCGCAAAAGGCACTTTATGCTTCGTTGCCGGCTCATGCGATTACAGGTTTAAAAAACTGGAAAATAGCCACTCAATCACAAAGCATTGTGTGGAACAGTATTCTATACAGCATCGCTTTTATAGCGTTGGCATTGGTGTTATTCGTGTGGCAATACGATAACGTCATGACATGGGTAACCAGTAAAGTGTCGATGGAGACTGAGAAAAAAATAGGCGATTCAGTTTTAAAATCACTCAGTTTGCAAGGTAACTTGTTAAAAGAGGGTGCAGCAGTCGATGCGGTTAAAAAGATAGGTAATCAGCTTACGCAAGGTTCACGTTATCAATATCGGTGGTTTGTGGTGCAAGATGACGCGATTAATGCTTTTGCAGTGCCAAGTGGCATTATCGTAGTCAATAGTGGCCTACTTAAAAAGGCCGATACAGCAGATGAGCTTGCAGCGGTATTAGCACATGAAGTACAGCACGTTGAGCAACGTCATGCCTTAAAGAATATGCTTAATAGCGCAGGGGTAGCGAGTGTGGTGCTAATGGTGCTAGGAGATGCGAATGCGGTAATGATGGTAATCGCACAGCAAGTGTCTAACCAGTATTTTAGTCGAAAAGTAGAGACTGAGGCTGACCTGAAAGGTGCAGAGCTTTTAACTAAAAAACAGATTAATGCTAGTGGAATGGTCAGTTTTTTTAAGAAAATGGATGTGGCTTATAAGGCTAAGAATGGCGATGAAAGCAGCATGTCGGAGTGGTTATCTTCGCATCCAGAAACATTGGCACGAATTAAGTTTGCCGAGCAGTATGTGGCAAAAAATCCGTGTAAAACTTGTGTGGCACTAGTGTGGGATAAACCAGCAATATTGGTTGACTTAAGTAAAAAGCGCGAAAAAGAGTAAGCGTTTTTTTAATGTGCCGTATTATTTTTTGAAATACCACTTTCTACAAACACGGCTTTTTCGTTAAATATTTCAGCTGCATCTACAGCATCAAATACATATTGTTTATTGCAAAAGTCACAATTCACTTCAATATGGCCGCGCTCGGTCAAAATACTTTCTACTTCATCAGTACCTAATATCTTCAGCATACCTGCCACTTTGTTCTTTGAGCAGCTGCAGTGAAATTGTGTCGCTCGCTTTTCAAATAAGCGAATATCTTCTTCTGCAAATAATCGACTTAACAATACTTCAGGCGCTAAATTTTGCAACTCATCATCAGTCACAGTATTGGCCAGCTGGTTAAAGCGGTTCCAGGCATCGGCATCGTGCTCAGGTTTATTTTGTAATATTTGGTCCGGTAGTTTTTGTAATAACAGGCCAGATGCATTTTCACCATCACAACTTAGCCATAAGCTCGTATCAATTTGCTGTGAACGCAGCATGTAATTTTGTAGCATCTCTGCGATAGTATCGCCCTCAATCGGCACGATGCCTTGGTATGACTCACCCTCTTTGGGGTCTAGTGTGATGACAAACTGTCCATTTTTTACCAAGTCTAAAAAAGATTCGCTGCTGATTTCGCCTGACCATTTAGCCGTAGCGCGCATGGCTAAATCTGAATTGCATTCCACTACTAATAGTTTCAACGCGCCTTTGCTTTGTAGTTGTAACACTAAAGCGCCATCCATTTTAAGTGTTGCAGTAAGTAGAGCACTTGCTGCCATCAGTTCACCCAATGCTTTTTTAAGGATTAGCGGTAAAGTCTGATGCTGTAATACTTCATGATACGTGTCATTTAAATGCACAACGTTGCCGCGAATCGGTGTATTTTCAAATAGAAATGGTGAGAGAGCGTCGGTCGAATTTTTCATGGTTATATTTTAACATTTGCCAGCTGCACTTGAGTATTCAGACTTGAGTAATAGCCTCAATAGATTATGCGGCATTCAGCAGGGTTTATTGGTTAAGTGTTTTTAACTGCTTAATGGGTTAATACACTGGCTGTTCATAAGGTGGAATATGCCACGTGCCTAATTGATTGCCTAGCAAGGTTAAGTTGCAGTGCAGGCGATCAGCACCATTTGCACTCACATCAAATTCATAAGTACGTAAAAAATGCACTTGTCCGCGACCATTGCGAGCAAGCCATAGTTTGTTGCAAGCCACGGTTTCGTCTAATAATTGCAAATTGAAGCGAGCAGCTAGCTCACCACCTAGCAACACTGCCCGCTCACGCTTGCTCATGCTGTCAAGCCAAAACCAAGCGATTGCGATTAAGAGTGCAAGTAATGCTAATTCTGTCATATTAATCCTGTTTATTAATTTTCGGCATCAGCTACTTCAGCTGTATCTTCATGTAGCGATAAGCTATCTGCTTTTGAGTCGCCATTTTTAATGCCTGCATTTTTCCCATGTAGTTTAAAGCGCAAGCGCAGCTCGTTAATCGAGTCTGCATTTCTTAATGCATCATCTTGAGTAATGCGGCCTTCTTCACATAATTTAAAGAGCGCTTGGTCAAATGTTTGCATACCAAGTTCAACTGATTTTGCTATCGCTTCTTTTGCCATATTGGTTTCACCTTTTAGAATCAAGTCAGCGACCAATGGTGAGTTGAGTAAAATTTCAATCGCAGCACAGCGGCCGCCACCTGTTTTTGAAACTAAACGTTGTGAAATAAAAGCGTTCATATTGAGCGATAAATCCATATGCAATTGAGCATGGCGCTCATCTGGGAAGAAGTTAATAATGCGGTCCAGTGCCTGATTAGAACTGTTAGCATGCAAAGTCGCCATGCAAAGATGGCCTGTTTCTGCAAACGCCAGTGCAAACTCCATCGTTTCCCTGTCACGAATCTCGCCAATCAAAATCACATCTGGTGCCTGGCGCAAAGTGTTTTTAAGCGCGTTAAACCAACCGTTGGCATCTCGGCCAACCTGACTGTGTTACCAAGCAGTTCTTGCTTGGGTGCATGTATTCCACAGGGTCTTCCACTGTAATAATATGACCATAGCTGTGTTCATTCCGATAATCGATTAGCGCCGCCAATGTGGTAGATTACCAGAATCCGTACCACCCACCAATATTACCAAGCCACGCTTGGTCATCATGACGTCTTTAAGTACTTCAGGTAAGCCTAGGTCGGCAATATTGGGAATTTTGGTCGTAATGGTGCGTAGCACCATGCCGATTTTTTCTTGCTGCATAAAAACATTGACGCGAAAACGGCCAATGTCTTTGGGAAAAATCGCGAAATTACATTCTTTTTCAATAGAAAATTTAGCGCGCTGCTTTTCGTTCATCAATGCATCTGCGAAGGCTTTAGTAAATTCTCCTGTGAGCTTTTGTTGTGTCACCGGTGTCATTTTCCCATCAATTTTCATGGCAGGTGGAAAGTCTGCAGAAATGAATAAATCAGAGGCTTTTTAATCTAACATAATACGTAATAAATTGCGCATATAACCAAGTGCTTGTTCATTCGTCATTAAAAAAAACTCCGTATATTAATCATGATGTGGTTGCCAGAATTGTTGTATTTCAGCTTATGCTAAATTATAAGGTGACTTGGTTAGAATCAATTGGTAATTAAAATATATTATTGAAATCTGTAAGCTAAACCATCTATTTATCGGATATAGTTCTGGGAACTGATTAGATTAACAACAAGACCATGAGTATAACCCGCGAAAAACAAGCGATTAGTGCCTATCTCAAGCTATTGCAAAACAAAGGTGCAGATACTGCCATGCTGCACCAGCGTGCGCTATTCTTAGATAAATTAAGTGTTAGTCTGGTCGACAAAGATTTAGATGGTGCGGATTATCGAGCCGCAATTGAAAGTTTGATGGAAGAAATTCCTCCAGATGACTGGCACGTAAGTTTAACCACTGCACGTGAGTTTTATGCGTTTTGGGTGAATGATATTAAGGCGATAGCTACTTTTAACTTACGCAATGGTTTTGATGTTCAACCGATCCGTTGGCAACCTTTACATACATCGCTCAAAATCCTTTGGGATAGTTTAGAGACAGAAAAGTTTGCGACCTCAGAAAATTGGCCACTTAAAGCTTACACTCAGGCACTGCGCCATGAGGGGGCTGAGCAATCGTTAGTCGATACGCGCGTGAACCTAGCAAAAATCATATTAATCCGCCTAAGAGATGCGCCCGAAAGAGATCACAAAACTTACCGAACCGCGGTTGATTTAACGTTACCGCTGTTTAATATCAAACAAAACAGGCGTTTGTTTTTGGTGGTAGTGCGTGAGTTTTATCATTTTTGGACTGGTAACCCTGACGCAGGGAGCATGGTGCTCAAAGATGGCTCAGGGAATATGCTGGAATAAATCATTTAACGTTATTCACTGGTTCAAATAAACTTGATTTTCAATTCAATCAGCCGTTAATTTATTGCCGGCTCGACATGCACTAGACTTGATTGCACATATTTAGTGCAATGCACTGCAGTAAGCACTAATTTAGTGCAGTTTCATCCACAATCATTTCGAATAAATAATACAAAACAATAGCTTAAGTATTGGCTTGCTATTTGCTTGATTCTACTCGCTTAAAAATAAGGGAGTGATATCGCAATGGAAGTGTTAGTCTCAGCAAGTGATGTATTGTTTGTATTGTTAGGCGCTATTATGGTGCTTGCAATGCATGCAGGTTTTGCGTTCTTAGAGGTTGGTACAGTTCGCAAAAAAAACCAAGTCAATGCCCTGGTTAAAATTATGGTTGATTTTTCAGTATCGACCATCGCCTATTTTTTCATAGGTTACAGCATTGCTTATGGCGTTAATTTTTTTAGCGGTGCGGAAGTCCTTGCTGCTAAAAATGGTTATGACCTAGTCAAATTCTTTTTCCTGCTTACTTTTGCTGCGGCTATTCCCGCCATTGTTTCTGGTGGCATAGCAGAGCGTGCAAAATTTAACCCGCAATTAGCGGCAACATTTTTATTAGTGGGTTTTGTCTATCCATTTTTTGAAGGTATTGCTTGGAACAACCATTATGGTTTTCAAGATTGGCTAAACGTTACCTTTGGTGCAAAGTTTCATGATTTTGCAGGCTCAGTGGTAGTACATGCGATGGGTGGCTGGATTGCTTTAGGTGCCGTTATTTTGTTGGGTGCACGTACAGGTCGCTATGGTAAAGACGGTCGCATGCACGCTCACCCGCCATCAAGTATTCCATTTTTAGCACTTGGTGCATGGATACTGACAGTTGGCTGGTTTGGTTTTAATGTCATGTCTGCACAGGCAGTGCAGGGTATTTCAGGGTTGGTGGCTATTAACTCGCTGATGGCATTGGTGGGCGGTACGTTGGCAGCATTAGTGATGGGTAAAAATGACCCGGGTTTTGTGCATAACGGTCCTTTGGCAGGGTTAGTCGCTGTTTGTGCCGGTTCCGATGTCATGCATCCACTTGGCGCTTTAGCTACAGGTTTAGTTGCTGGCGTATTATTTGTCTGGGCGTTCACGCAAACACAGAATCGTTTAAAAATTGATGATGTTTTAGGTGTATGGCCATTGCATGGGTTGTGTGGCGCATGGGGTGGAATTGCAGCGGGTATCTTTGGTGCAAAAACACTTGGCGGCATGGGTGGCGTGAGTTTCATCTCGCAACTTATTGGCACAGGCTTGGGTGTTTTGATTGCCTTTGTCGGTGGTGTTGCTGTATACGGCATGCTTAAAAAATTGATAGGCCTTCGTATGAATGCTGAGGCTGAGTTTGATGGCGCTGACCTAAGTATTCATAAGATTGCTGCTACTGCTGATGATTGAACCATCTGGTTAAACTACTGATGTTAATTAATAAAGTCTGTCGAGAGTATATATGCCAAAGTAAATTATAGTTACGTGTAGACTGCATCCAAAAAGGGTTCCGCCCAAGTGCAGATATTCTAAGAGATTCGGTTGATAGTAAAGAAAAATCCCCTCACAGGGCTTTTTCTTTTAGGCTTTGCTATATCACGTAGTCACTTGTTGTAGTTCTAAGTTATTCAATTGTAAAAGTGAAAATTCTGAATGGCCACTTAGAACCCGCACCATGCGCACAGCCTGTATTACGAAAGGGTCTATGCATTCTCAGGTTCGAACCCTTAAGCAACTCACAGAAAAGCTAGGGCATGGATAGTCGCTAAACCCGTCGCTGCGCCGCAATGACGTTCGGCACCTGTTGGATCAGCGTCAGCAGGCGGCTGAGTTGCTCCAAGTCTGAGATTTCGATCGAGAACTGCATCAGAGCCAGATTGTTCCTACTCATGGTGTTGGCCTTGGTGGCATTGACCTTTTCCCGGACGAATAGGTCGCTGATATCGCGTAGCAGACCTTGGCGGTCGTGGGCTTCCACTTCGATATCGACCTCCGTACTGACATTTTGGTAGTTACCCCACTGGGCACTGAGCACGCGGTTGCAACGTTCCTCCGGTAGTCGCGCTATGAATGCGCAGGTCTTGCGATGGATGGTCACTCCGTGGTCGCGTGTGAGGTAGCCGACAATCGCATCCTGTGGCATAGGTTTGCAGCACTTGGCGGTGCTAGTTTGCAGGTTGCCGACGCCTTCGACCACGACTCCTGTCTGAGGTTGTAGAGTGGTGATACGTCTAGGGGTGAGTGGTCGGGCGGTTTCTGCCGGTCTGGGCGCAGCCTCTTCCTGAATGGCGAGGGCGACTTGATGCTCGCTGACATCCCCGCGCCCAATGGCGGCCAGAAAATCTTCAAGTTTCTGGAATTGCAGTTTCTGTGCAATTTTTTCTTGGTTGACTGCACCGACACCTGCCCTGTGTAGCTCGCGATCTAGCTTCGCCCGTCCTTGCGTAACGTTTTCCTCAAAATTCTGGTATTTGAACCAGTGCCTGACTTTGGCGCGTGCGCTAGGGCTTTGCAAAAAGCCAAGTGTGGTATTGAGCCAGTCGCGGCTGGGCGAGCCATGTTTTGAAGTAAGGATTTCCACTCGCTGGCCGTTTTGCAGCTTGGTGTTGAGTGGCACAATACTCCCATTCACCTTGGCACCGCGCGTGCGGTGCCCCAGATCAGTATGCAGGGTGTAGGCAAAATCGATCGGTGTAGCACCCTTGGGCAGATCTATGACCTTACCTTGTGGCGTTACTACGTAGACCTTGTCCTGGAGTAGTTCGCTCTTGAATTGTTCCAGTAGGTCGCCGCTGTCGGAGACTTCATCCTTCCATGCAAGTATCTGGCGTAGCCAGGCGATTTTCTCGTCGAATTTGGCATCGGATTTGCCGCCTTCTTTATAGCGCCAGTGAGCCGCTACCCCCAGTTCAGAATGCTGGTGCATCTCGAAGGTTCGGATCTGAACCTCTAGTGCCAAGCCGCGTGGTCCACTGACTGCGGTATGCAGCGAACGGTAATTGTTGCTCTTGGGGCGCGCGATGTAGTCGTCGAATTCATTTGGGATGGGCTGCCATAGATTGTGGATTAGACCGAGTGCTGCGTAGCAGTCCTTGATGTCGTCGACCAAAATCCGTACCGCACGTACATCATAGAGTTCGCTGAAATCCAGGCGCTTGCTCTTCATCTTCTTGATGATGCTGTAGATGTGCTTGGGTCTTCCGCTCACCTCCCCCTTGATGCCAGCTTGACTCAACTCATATTTTAGCTGGGTCACGACGTCAATGATGTATTGCTCCCGATCGACACGGCGCTCGTCCAGCATTTTTGCGACTTCCTTGTAGAGCTGAGGCTCCAGGTACCTTAACGAGAGGTCTTCCAACTCCCATTTGATCTGCCACACGCCAAGGCGATTAGCCAGTGGCGCAAAAATTCCTTGGCTTTCCCGCGCAATCTGCTTCTGCTGGCCCGGGCTGGCTCCCGACAAGCAACGTAAGGTTTGCGTGCGCTCGGCCAGCTTGATCAGCACTACGCGGATGTCTTGTACCATGGCCAGCAGCATTTTGCGCAGGCTTTCTATCTGCTGCGCGTGGTCACCATTTTTCCGGTCTGGGTCTTGTAGAACTTCGGTCTCGCTGAATTCCTGGATTTGCTCCATGCGTGAAATGCCTTCGACCAAGCCGGCAATATTGGCGCCGAATCGAATTTCCAAGGTTGCCCGCCAGTCACCCAGATACTCCGGCACTGCATGCAATATAGTGGCAGCAATTGTTTCTACATCCATGTTCATGTCGATGAGGATGGTCGCTGCGCCCAGTGCATGCTGCATTAGTGGTGCGCCCGTCAGTTCTGCGTGACCAGAATAGAGCGGGGCAGCTAGATCGCATGCATGGCGGATTAATTCGACTTCGGTAGGTGAGAAACGCTTCGCTGAAGATTCAATCCATGAGGAAACATCGCTTCCATTCGAAGCGAGTAAGGCTGAAGTTGGGTTTTGTACAGAAATCATGGAATATTATCGCATCAAAGCACTGGCTTAATGAATTGGACAGGTTATGTTTAGCGATATTCGAATATATATAAATTTCCCATGGCATGAAAACAAATTGTCGTACTAATTAAAAATTGGTAACAAACTTTTCATAGGCGGCAAGAAATATTCTAGCGTTCTTGGTTAGCAGGCTGATTTGAAAGGTAATATATTTCAGTATCAGCTTGGCTCACGTAGTGCCTTGTTACAGTATCCGTACCATTTCAGGTAGCCTTTTGCAGTCATGAAAAACCGATCTACTGATGCTTGGCATTGGCAACATACTCTAGGCAGACGAGAGTTTAGGCGTGTGTTGCATCGGTCAGTTGAATTCAGGTCTACAATTGGTTATTACCCATTAAGAGTTGGTGTGTATTGACCAAAGCAGACGTTAAACATACGAGAGCAAATTAAATGATCACGCACTTGTAAATATGCCATGGTCGTTATCACAAAACAGTTTAAGTAAATCAACTCCTTTGAGTGACAAAGCAAAACCCAAAACGCCACTGCCAATCACTACGGTTTCATAGTCTTTCACACTGTTATCGACCAAAATTTTAATGTCCTCTGGCAGTGCTATAGGTGGGATGGCTCCCACAACATAGCCTGTGACTTCTGGTACTTCATCGAATTCCGCCATGCGACACTTACGCTCATTTAAATGTTTACGTAATATCCCCCAGTCAGCACGGCCACCACCTGCAACAGCTAATAAAACAAATTTATCTGAGGCTGTTTTAAACAACACACTTCTGACAACAGATAGTGGATTTACCCCTTGTTTTAAAAGTAACTCTTCTAGATTTCTAACAGGTTTTTTATCCTCTGTTAATGGAATTTCTATCACATCATAAGCAATGTTTTTGCGTTGTAGCAGTTCAGTGACAGGGGAAGTAATGGATATATTCATAATCAATCATTCTAATGTAAGTTAATTCAACTATATTATTATGCCTGGCTTAAATCTAGCATAACTTAGTTAATTAATAGTCAATGAGCGACCCAAAGTGGACCGTCAATTTTTGATATTAGAATGCGCTTTAGTGCATCCCACTTGATGGATTGGAGCTGTCGTTGCAGAAGAGGGTAACGTAGAGGCTATGCGTGACCTCATTAGATTAATAGTGGTTACATGATTTATAAAAATCCTATGCATTGCATGGGCTTTTTTATTGTATTAAAGTATAAAAAACATAGGAGGATCAATATGTTAATTATTGTTGGCATCACAGTTTTAATCTTGATTGTTGCATTGCTTGCTTACGCTGCAACTAAGCCAGACTCGTTTCGTATCCAGCGCAGTTTGTTAATTAATGCCCCGCCTGAAAAAATTTATCCCCTGATAAATGATTTGCAAAGTTGGCGTATTTGGTCTCCATACGAGAAAAAAGACCTCGCAATGAAACGAACTTTTAGCGCTGATACAAAGGGTAAAGGTGCAACATAAGAATGGGATGGCGATAAAAATGTAGGTAAAGGCCGCATGGAGATTACCGAATCATCTGTGCCATCAAAAATTATGATTCAGCTAGATTTTTTCTCACCATTTGAAGCACACAACACGGCTGAGTTCACCTTAGAACCTCAAGGGAGTTACACCAATGTGACTTGGGCGATGTATGGTCCTAGCCCATTCATTTCAAAAGTCATGTGTATTTTCTTCAATATGGATAACATGGTTGGTAAAGATTTTGAAGCCGGGTTGAGAGATTTAAAACTGCTAGTGAGAAGTAATTTTCTAGATAGTAAGTCTTGACCGGTGCAAGATTAAATTGGCAGATCAAGCGGTGATGGAGTATTTACTATCTCTCGTGAGAAATGCGTTTCATGGGACAGAGATGAAACGCTACGACAAGTGATTTAGGTGTAAGTATGGATGTCTTACAACTTGATTAAAATGCAAAGTCAGCGGTAAGCATCTTTGCCATGTTAAAATCTGGGCATGATGATTACATTATTTCGAATCTAGTATGGCGCGTTTTCATGTCATTATTCCTGCCGCCGGAAGCGGTAGCCGCATGGGAGCAGGATCGCCTAA
>JBKJUR010000015.1:0-3334 GCA_046590165.1 Methylotenera sp. | reverse complement strand
TATATGGTGCTCCATCAACAAATCAGCAATCTCGTTGATTTGCTCACGCTCTAAGTCTGGCGCTATTTTTAAGGTGATAGGTACATAACGGCCATGCTGATTGGCAAGTTTAGTTTGTTCTAACTTAAGTGTAGCCAGCAAATGTGACAACGCCTCTTTTTCTTGCAAAGCACGTAGATTTTTAGTATTCGGTGAAGATATATTGACCGTAATGTAGCTGGCATACGCATACACTTTTCGCATGCAAATCAAATAGTCATCCACTGCGCTTTCAATCGGCGTATCAAAATTCTTACCGATATTAATACCCAGTACACCTTTATATTTGGCTGCTTTGACATTCTCAACAAGGTTATCTACGCCTAAATTATTAAAGCCAAAACGGTTAACAATACCTTGCGCTTCCTTAACCCTAAATAAACGCGGTTTGGGGTTTCCAGTCTGCGCACGTGGCGTGACAGTTCCAACTTCAACAAAACCAAAGCCCAATGCAGCCATGCCGTCAATCACAGCACCGTTTTTATCTAACCCTGCAGCTAAGCCAACAGCATTAGGGAAAGTAATGCCCATGACTACCCTAGGCTGGCAAACGGGCGGCGTTGGGTAAAGTGATAAAGCCCCAGCTTTTTCAGCAAGCTTGAGGCTTTTTAAAGTGAAATCGTGCGCCGCTTCAGCATCAAACTGAAACAACAAAGGTTTTGCAAGTGAGTAAATATCCATAATTGAATTTTACTTGAAAACTATTTAGACATCGTCGCTATTTAACCCAATCTCTTTTTTAATAGAGGCACATTTAATCAGTTACTTTTTAATTGGAATGACACTAATCGCACCACCAGTTTCTAGAATCGCCGTATGCACTTCTTTAACGCTGCTGCAACCAGCTAAACGCAAAGCAGCATCCAGCTCCTGTTGGGTCAGCTGAGAATTCTCCATCATATCTTGATAAAGCTTGCCATTATGAATCAGTATTTGTGGTCGCCCTTCAATCAGCGACTCAAGTTTTTTACTTTTAAAAGTAACAAACCCCACTAAATAATTGATTGTCACCAGCGTAGTCGCACTAATCAAGCCACCTATCAGTGAGTTATCGCCGCCATTCATCGAGTTTTGCACTGCGTTTGATAAGATCAACAACAACACCAAATCAAAAGGCGCTAATTGCCCAATTTGCCGCTTGCCCGTAATACGTAAAATTAAAATCAAAAATACATATACAAGAATGCTGCGAACGATTAACTCCCAAACTGGCACAGTCAAATTCCACATGTTTTAGCCTTTGCATGATAATTTTTAATCAGTTTAGTTTAATCCAAATTTAGAACGCTATAACTATTAATCATTACCAAGATAGGCACGTTGCCTGACTGGATTCCCGCCTACGCGGGAATGAGGATGGTGAAGAATGCAACCAGTAAAGTAGATAAGCAATAGTGAAACCTAAGCCGATTTTAAAATCCCCTGCTACCGCGCCTGTGCTGTTCAGTTTCATGGGAGCTCTCGGCAATCGGTTGTTTGAGCCAAGAGATTTTATTGGCGAGTTTCCGATTGACGCCCATGATGCTGAGTAGCGCAGGAAACAAGCGGTAGGGGGTAGTCTTTTCTTTGGTTTCTTTCTTTTGGCTAAGCAAAAGAAAGAAACTCGCAAGTCGCGCGAAAGCGACCTATTTCAACACAAGAAACGGTGTGCAAATAAACATCAATTTGCACACCCTACTTGCTGATTAACTATGAATCAATTAAAGACGCTGGTGGTACATGCCTTATTTCCAAGTAAATTGGATAAGTTATATATAAAATAAATACGATCATTCCTAAATATATTATTACTTCAAATAAATTTTTATAAAATTCAAGTGATACTTGATGATTTAATTTCCAATTCGTAATCAATCGATTAATGCTAATTCGAATCCAATTTAGTGCAATTAGTAATTGAGAAAAAATGCCTACCAATAATAGTGAACTACCCCAAATATTGCTTTCTGACTTTTTACTGGGTGTACTTATTCCAAAAAAATCTTCATCATTTAATGAATAATCTTCCACAATAAAATTTCTTTGTCCCACAATTACTCCTGAGCCTTCAAATTTGACTTTGTCATTCCCTTCATAAATGAGTTGAATTACTAGTCCATCATTCTTTTCTAAAATTTTAAATTTGATATTTATAGAATTTTTATAATTAGTAATAGTTAGATTATTCACTTTCCTTGTTTGTTTTATTAACTTACTGACAACAATTGTATTATTAGTTAATGGTTTTATGATTAATGGTTCGAGTATATCTTCATATTTAATCGGTTTATTTCCATCATTCCAAATTACTATTTGAACCGCTGTTAAAGGACCACTCAATTTTTTACCATTGACCATTAAATCAATGTTTTCAACATTTGCATTAGATACAATATTAGTTCTTAATGGTTGAACCTTAGCAACAAGATTGGATATTTGCTGTGAATCAATATATGTATAAATGGCAAAAAGTAAACCTATTATTCCAATTAAAAAACCCCAGCCATTTAGGCTAGGGCTCTCTAAAATAGAATAGATTTTTGTTTTTAGCATGTACTTATTATAGTGCTTAACTTATCCCAATTCCACCTGTACCAAATTATCACTAAACGTAGTCGAGTGCCCCATATCTCCAAACTCCGCCGAACTAATACAATTCACCGTACCCTTATTTAGCTGACGCCAATACCCAAGCGTTGCCACCACAATCCCCGGATTCACATCTTTAGTAATTCGCGCATCACCCTCAAACGCACCACGCTCATTAAACACGCGTACTTTCGCACCCTCTTTAATACCTCGCATATCAGCATCCGCCGCGTTAATCATCACAAACTGTTCACCTTGGCCTTTAATCTTCTCCACAACATTGGCATAGCAAGAATTCAAAAAGCCGTGGCTTTTCGGAGAAATAATACTTAACGGATATTTGGCGGCTAATTCTGGGTTGCTTTCTGCAGATTCGCGTGAAGCTACGTAATCCGGCAATGAATCTAAATCTTCACCCGGCTGAAAAGCTTCATACATTTGACGGAACGGCCCAGCAACGAAGTTTTTTGCGCCTTCTACCAAGAACATACACTTACCTGTAGGCGTAGGGAATTTACCTTCTTTATGTGGCACGCGATCATCTTTAGTACCCACATTAAGTCGTGCAAAGCCATGTTCACGCAAATACGCCAAATCAATACCATCGCAAGCGGGTGCATCCCAAGCTACATAATTCTCTAAGCACTCGCTATCTGACCATTTGAAATTTTCTTCTTCAAAACCCAAAAGCTTAGCTAAACGACGGAAAATCTCGTTGTTGGAAATC
>JBKJUR010000033.1:0-4231 GCA_046590165.1 Methylotenera sp. | reverse complement strand
ATCGGCATTGTAATCATGAGCAAATAAAGCAATATATGCATTATTTTAGATGATATCTTTTGCCATACTTCTGGCTTGGGAATAATGTCAGGTGTAGTGCCAAGTACGCGGGTGGCTAAGCGAATACACACTAGGATTAATACTGTTAAACCAAGCATAAAATGCAGTGCTTTTAAAGCTTCACGAGGGTCGCTACCTTTCAGGTATAGCCCTTTCATATTGATTGTCGCATACACCGCAACAATCAAAATAAACATTAGCCAGTGCATCGAAATAGAAATTTTGCTGTAACGGCTATTTGTATTTTCTGAAATCATTTTTAGTCTCCGTAATAATTCAAATTTATAGAATCATTAATACATCTAAGGAGTTAGTATCAGGTCGTATGAACTATCTCTGCCAATACTTTTGGCTGAATATGATCCTATACTCTCCTGAAAGCAATCATCAATACTCACGAAGTTTCATAAGCATTGACTGTTAAATTGAATCAGGAGTAAGGTGGTGCGCGAGGTCTAGACTGGGGTCTTAAATAGAAAGGGAGCGGACGTAAGATATTTAAATTAACGTTGAAATGCTGTTTTGATGTAATTAGTAAAAACAGTACGAACAGAACCGAAAATAACGGTAATGAAAGTAACTTAATCTCTTTGATGAGTGCTTGATTAACACCGATAGTGTGCAGACTTTTTGTTAAATTTTCAAAAGTAGGTACTTTTTGCACTATTTCTTGCATGTGCATATGAATACCATGGCCCTGATCGGGCGTATCAATTTCAATATGTGCATGAATTAAAGGGGATAGCGTCTGCATAACTGCAAACCAGAGCACTACCGCCCATACAAGCTTTTTATGTAATGTTGAGAACATGCAGGCAATATATCAGTAATTTTATAAACCACAAAATTATCTATATAAATCAATAATTTAGTAAATGATTGCAAATCTCATTTATATTTGTATTGGTAATAATTTGAGGCTTAAGGTTATTTTTTGAATTTTCGCAACTTGAATTTAACTTAGAGTTTTTATGATTACTTTAAAAGTAATGTAGTGGCTGCAAGTAACGCAAGTAATGCAAAGCCGCGCTGGCTCACTTTTTCTGAAATCTTGCAGCCTACACTTCTAAAAATTAGCATACTTAGCATTGTGCCGATTAAAAATGGGATTGCAATTTTCCAATCAATACCGCCATGCAATAAGTAGGTTGAAATACTTGCGAATGAGACCAAAGCTATTGCCATTAGTGAGGTGGCGATTATCGTTTGCATATTGAAATTACTCACTTTAAGTAAGCTTGGTACTACTACAAAACCACCTCCTACCCCCAACAAACCTGATAACAAACCAGCCATGCTACCGGTTGCAACCAATTTCTTAGTACATGGTGCCGTCCAAAATAATCTTGAGTTAGCTGGGTTTAATACACATGCTGGTGCAGGTCTATTTTCATCTATCGTAATATTTTTTGTGCTTTGGAGCCACATCTGCCAAGCCACATACGCTAAAACAGCAGCAAATACAGTACGAAGCAACTCATTGGATGCATGCTTCGCCAACCATACACCTATTGGTGCAAATGCAATACCAAACGCTGCGACTAATAACGCAGTTTTATAACGAACAGTGCCAGCATATAACCCTTGCAAAGCCCCCACCGTAGAGGCAAGCATCACTGCTAATAGCGCTATTGGTGCGGCTTGAGCCATGGATAGATTTAGCAGCAATGCTAATAACGGTACTGCGAGTATTGACCCACCCGCACCGGTCATAGCCATCACCGACCCGATTAAGACACCAACCGCAACACTTATGATCTGTGGATCTAGCATGCTTTACATCGCGCTAACCATTCACGGCCTTTTAGCATTAAATTCCAGTACACCCAAGGTAGGATATATTTTTTGAGTATCCATGCTGATTTTCTCGGCACTTTAGAATCTAGCGGGAAAGTTGGCGAAAGTGTTCCACCAAAGCCAAATTCTGCGAGAATCACTTTGCCTTTTTCTACTGTTAATGGGCATGAACCATAGCCATCATATTTTGCTGGTAAGCCGAGTCCTGCACGTAATGCAATGATGTTTTTTGCTACCACAATAATTTGTTTTCTAACTGCTGCAGCTGTTTTAGCATTTGGGGATGAGCAGACATCACCTAAACTAAAAATAGTTGGATAGCGTGTATGCTGCATTGTGATTTGATCCACCTCTACCCAACCATCTACATTTGCCAGAGAACTACTTTTAATAAAATCTGGCGCACATTGTGGCGGCACTACATGCAGCATATCAAAACTCTTTTCAACTCTAGTTACATTACCTTCCGCATCTTTAACATTAAACCAAGCTTTTTTGCCCAGACCATCAACTTCAACCAATGCACTGTTAAAGCTTAAATTGGCGTTATAGCGTTTCACATATTGCATCAGTGGTTCAACATAATCTTTCACACCAAACAGCACACCACCTGCATTGTTAAAATCAACCTTAATATCTTTTAATACGCTGGTATTTTCCCAATGCGAGCAAGATAAATACATGGCTTTTTGCGGCGCGCCAGCACATTTGATTGGCATTGGCGGTTGTGTAAAAAGCGCTTTACCTGATTTTAAGTTTTTGACTAGCTGCCAGGTGTAAGGGGCCAAATCAAAGCGGTAGTTAGAGGTAACACCATTCTGCCCCAGAGTTTCGGGCAATCCTTTAATCACCTGCCAATCCATTTTTAAACCGGCGGCTACAATCAACTGCTGGTACTTAATCTCTCCCAAATAATCAGTCTGCACACTATTTTTTTCTGGATTAAACGCTGTAGCTGCAGCCTTTAACCAAGTAACTCCCGTTGGGATACAGTCCACCATGTCACGCTCAGTTTTTGCAACATCAAACTCTCCAGCGCCGACCAATGTCCAGGCTGGCTGGTAATAATGTTTAGCGGCAGGCTCAATAATTGCAATATTGAGCTTTTTATTACGTTTAAGCAGACTGGCAGCGACACCACTCCCAGCGGCACCCCCACCGATAATTAGAACGTCATATTCTGCTGGCATGTTTTCTGACCTCGACATTAGTTTTTTCTTACTTTTATTCAGTTAACTTTGAGTTAGGTTATGGATGTATTTCGATGTTTTTATTATTAAGTCTTAGATTTGCACCAACGCCATAATCGCGTGATAAGACACTTACTTTTTAGCCATGCTAGCAATCCTTTACTTGATGTTACTTGCTTATTATCCAATAACTCCAGCATACGTGCCGCCCGATTACCCGTCTTACAAAACCCCAGTATGGGCTTTGCAGTATTAGTATAAGCTTTGCTAAATGCTTCAACTTGATTTGCTTGTATGTTGTTCGGGATCACAGGTATATGAAAGTAAGCTATGCCTAGCTTTTCTGCCGCTAGTTGAATCTGCTGACTTGTGGGCTGATTTGCGCCACCTTCTCCATCGGGTCGATTATTAATGATAGTTTTAAAGCCCAGCTTGGCGACTTCAGCAATACCCTCTAAATTGAGTTGCGGTGAAACACTGTAATCTTCAGATTTTTTTGTAATTTCTAATACATTTTGTAATGCCATGACTCATATTCCTTTATTTAATTTTGACATATTTCCTGATGCAGCACTTGCATCACTGCCATGGCAGACTGGCTGGAAATACTGTAATAAATGCTCTTACCCTCTCGCCGAGTAGTCACTAACTGGGCTTCACGCAAAACGGTCAATTGCTGGGATAGCGTAGGCTGAAATATCCGCAATGCGCGCTCAAGTTCACCTACAGACTTTTCACCTTGCGATAATTGGCAAAGCAACATGAGGCGATCCGCATTCGCCATGACCTTCATTAATCCACATGCTTTGTCTGCCGAGGCACGAAGCTCATCGAAGTTAATCTCTTTTGTTTGTGTCATGGTTAAATTCATTTAGATTTAAATTCATTACAATTAATATTTTTATATTATATTTTAATATATACTATTAAACAATATAATTTAATTTATTTTTTGGAGCTTTATCATGTTTAAGCAAATGTACGATGAGACATCGTCTACTTTGACCTATTTGATTGTAGATGAGTTATCAAAAGAAGCAGTATTGATCGACCCTGTAGATACCCATATCAATGACTACATCACATTACTAAACGACCTTGAGTGCCAGCTTAAATATTCATTGGAAACGCATGTACATGCCGACCACATCACGGCTAGCGGGCTATTAAGGCAAAGGCTTGGG
>JBKJUR010000051.1:0-5858 GCA_046590165.1 Methylotenera sp. | reverse complement strand
GGTTTGGGTCGTGGATTAGAGTTTGAGTTGTTTAAGCCAGGGCAAGAAACGCAAGCAGAGTTCTATGCAGAAATGCCAATCTCTATAAAGGTCGTCGGAACTTACGATGATTTGGGTGCGTTTGCGACTGACATTTCTAAATTATCTCGTATTGTTACGCTAAATGACATTTCAATTTCTGGTAATAATAAAGATCCAGTTGCTAAGCCTAGTGCCTCAGACGGCCTGCTAACAATGGAGGCTGTTGCTAAAACCTATCGCTACCTTGATTCAGACGAAATCTCAGCTAAAAGAAAAGCAGAGCAAGCTGCTAAAGCAAGTGGAAAAGGTTGATAATTTCAAATGAGCGAAATCTTAAATCAAGGAGTGATTAAATATATGTGGTTAAAATTATCACCGATTTGTATAACATGTATTGTATTAGTTGCATGTACTGGTGGTGATGGGGATGATTTGGATAAGTTTATGCGTGATGCAGCAAATGATATGCGAGTGAGAATTAAGCCGCTACCTGAAGTTAGGCCATATCTTGCACTACAATATAACGCTGATGGGATGTTATCTGACCCATTTAAATCACGTAAAGCAGCTAATAAATCTGGTGGATTGCAACCAAATCTTAATAGGCCAAAAGAGCCAATGGAGGCTTACCCTCTTGAAAATATTAAATACGTGGGACTTATTTCAAAGAGTAGGTTAACTTATGCGTTAGTTAAAACACCTGACAACAATGTGCAACAGGTCAAAGTAGGTAATTTCGTAGGTCAAAATTTTGGCGTAGTAACGCAAATCACCGATAGCGAAATAGTGCTAAAGGAAATTGTGCAAGACGATTTATCTGGTGATTGGGTTGAGCGAGTTTCAAATTTGCAGTTGCAGGAATAGTGATGAAAAAGTTATCAAATTTTTAAATATAATTAAATTAATTAGTATTTAGTAAATTCTGAATTGTTGAAAAAGTTAAGAGCTACCTGAGAAATTAGGAGTTAAAGGTTAAATGATGAAAACAAATGTATGCTTAAAATTCCTCTTAGCGTCATTAATTATGGCGTTAGTTGTGTTTTCAGGATTAGTCAAAGCTGAAGAGCAGTCAGGTTTAACTAATAAAATCGAAAGTGTAGATTTTTCCAGTTTGCCAGGTGGTAGGGTTGCAATCGTTATTAAAACTACGCAACCTCTAGCTAACCCTCCAGCTGGATTTACGCTTAATAATCCGTCACGTATCGCACTTGATTTTCCTAAGGTTGCGAATGGTCTTTCTAAAAGTAATATACAGGCTGATCAAGGTGCATTGAAAAGCGTTACCTTAGCCCAAGCTAGAGAGCGTACTCGTATAGTACTTAATTTATCTAAAAATGTTGGCTATGCTACTGTTGTTAAAGGCAATGAAGTCATTATTACGTTGCAGGCAAATGAAGCTAGCGCAAATTCGGGTGTAGAAACTAAATTTGCAGAATCTAAAATTGATAATCAACAAATTGCAATCAATAATGTGGACTTTGCCCGTGGTAAGAATGGGGAAGGTCGCATCATAGTTGATTTATCTGACGCATCTGCTGGTATTAATATCAAGCAAAAAGGTAAAACTATTGTAGTTGATTTTATTAATACCGATGTCCCCGCTAATTTACAACGTAGACTCAATGTTACTAACTTTAATACTCCAGTTATATATGTTGACACAATGAAGCAAGGAAAAAACGGCCGTATGGTGATTGAGCCCAAGGGTAATTGGGAACAATCAGCCTATCAAGCAGATAAGAAGTTTATTATTGATGTTCGCCAAGTGTTTGAAGATCCTAATAAATTAGTTCGAGGATCTAAACCTGGATATGCGGGTGAAAAACTGTCGCTTAATTTTCAAAATATTGAAGTACGCTCAGTATTACAAGTCATTGCTGACTTTACAGGTCTTAATATTATTACTAGTGATACAGTTACTGGTAATTTAACTTTACGCTTGAAGGATGTACCTTGGGATCAAGCGATGGATATTATTACCCAAAGTAAGGGCTTAGCTATGCGTAAAACTGGCAATGTAATTTTAGTTGCTCCAGCAGACGAGTTGGCCGCTAAAGAAAAGCAAAAGCTAGAAGCAGAACAGCAAATTGAGGATATAGAGTCTCTGCAAACAGAAACGTTTACACTAAACTATATGAAGGCAGAAACACTTAAAACATTGCTAAGTGACCCAAAACAGAAAATTTTATCAAAAAGAGGAACAGTTGCTATTGATGTACGCACCAACACTGCGTTTGTTCAAGATACAGTCAAATACCTTGAGCAGGTGCAAGCTATTATTAAAAAAACTGATGTGCCTGTAAAGCAGGTGATGATTGAATCACGATTAGTTATAGCAGACGAAAAATTTGGTAAGGCTTTGGGTGTGCGTTTTGGTGTTACGCAAACAGGTACAGGTGGTAATAATATTGTGACAACAAGTGGAACATTAGGTAACAGATTTACTGCTTCAACTGCAGGTACGGCAACAACTCCTGGGACACTCACACAAGGTACACATAATGGTTCAATTCAAACTGCAACGTCTGGTGGAAGTGTTTTAACAAGCTCTGATGGTCAGCCAGATTTAAATGTTAACTTACCAGTAGCAAATGCATTTGGTAACTTTGCTTTTAGTTTATTTAGATTACCCGCAGGCTTATTACTAAATCTAGAATTGTCAGCATTAGAAACTGACCAACGCGGTAAAATTGTTTCTAGTCCACGTGTTACGACGGCTAATCAACAAAAAGCAATTATTGCACAAGGTACAAAAATTCCTTACTTAGAAGCAAGTAGTAGCGGTGCTGCAACAGTTTCGTTCGTAGATGCTGTATTAAGCTTAGAGGTGACGCCACAAATTACGCCTGATGATAAAATTATTATGGATTTAGTGGTTAAAAAAGATAAAGTAGGTACTGTTTTACAGGGTGTTCCATCAATTGATACGCAAAGTGTAACTACACAAGTCTTAGTAGCAAATGGTGAAACTGCAGTGTTGGGTGGTATTTATGAGCAACTAGAGCGTAATGACGTAGATAAAGTGCCATTTTTTGGTGATTTACCAATAATGGGTAACCTGTTTAAACGTAAAACAGTTCAAACAGATAAAACAGAGTTGCTTATATTTGTAACACCAAAAGTGATGGATGACAGCTTGGGTTTACGATAAGCTTTTAATTCATTACCTAAACTAAAGTTAGCTAAATCTGACAACAAATCAGTAATATCATAAAATGCCTATCGTACGTATGATAGGCATTTTGTTTTTAAAGTTTTGATTTAATGTGCGCTGGGTGGTTAAATTGAATAATATTTTTTTTATAGGCTTGATGGGTGCGGGTAAAACTACGATAGGTCGTTTAATAGCCAAACAAATGGGCATGGTGTTTTATGATTCAGACTATGAAATTGAACGTAGGACTGGCGTAAAAATTCCGCTTATATTTGAGTTGGAAGGTGAGGCAGGGTTTCGCAAGCGAGAGACTGCAATTATTGAAGAGTTAACGCAGTTGAATAATATTGTAATGGCAACGGGTGGTGGTGCTGTTTTACTGCCAGAAAACCAAGCTATGCTAAAAAGCAATGGTCAAGTGATTTACCTGAGAGCTAGTGTGCATGATTTATGGTTGCGTACACGACACGACAAGACTCGACCATTATTGCAGGGTGGCAATATTAAACAAAAATTAGAAAAGCTGTTTACAGTACGAGACCCTATTTATACTAAACTTGCAGATTGTATTGTGGATACTGGCCCGCAATCCGCTGCTGACATTACACATTATATTGAACAAAAACTACATAAACAGAACGCACACTTAAATTGCTTAGCACCAAGTCCAACTTCAGAAAACAGTAGACTCGAAGAAAGTAGTAATAAAGAATTTACTGAAAAATAGTGGCACTAATGTAGCCTAAGTTGAGCAATAAAGTTATTAAATAAAAATTACACAATATCAAACATTAAGATGCAAACACTAAAAGTAGAACTAGACGATAGAAGTTATCCAATACACATTGGGCGAAATTTGATATCAGATGCCACTCTGATGCTACCTTACCTGAAGCGTAAGCATACAGCCATTGTGACAAACACCACTGTTGCCCCTTTATATTTGCACAAAGTAAAAGCTGCACTCGAATCTGCTGGAGTAAAAGTTATATCAATTATTCTGCCTGATGGTGAAGCCTATAAAAACACAGACACACTTAACATCATTTATGATGTCTTACTGCAAAATCGCTGTGAGCGTACTACAACTCTTATCGCACTAGGCGGCGGAGTGATTGGTGATTTAACAGGATATGCCGCCGCTACCTATTTGCGTGGTGTACCCTTCATTCAGATTCCCACTACATTATTATCACAAGTTGATTCTTCCGTTGGCGGAAAAACTGGCATCAATCACCCGTTGGGGAAAAACATGATTGGAGCTTTTTATCAGCCACAACTGGTTTTAGCTGATATTGATACTCTGCAAACTTTACCTGCACGCGAGTTTTCTGCAGGTATGGCTGAAGTGATTAAGTACGGTTTGATTCGTGATGCAGATTTCTTTGACTGGTTAGAAACTAATATTACTAGTCTAATGAGTTTGGATGAGCAAGTACTGAGTTACGCAATTTATCGATCATGCCAAAATAAGGCAGAAGTTGTAGCGCGTGATGAGCATGAGCATGAGCAAGGCGAGCGTGCGTTGCTTAATTTAGGTCATACCTTTGGGCATGCCATTGAGAATGCCATGGGCTATGGTGTTTGGTTACATGGCGAAGCGGTAGCAACAGGTACCATGATGGCCGCAGACTTATCTGAGCGTATGAATTGGCTAACTAAGCCAGAGGTATCTCGTATGCAAAAGCTATTCAAAGCTGCTAATTTGTTGGAGAACGAGGCGCCAAAATTAGGGGCGGAAAAATATCTAGATTTAATGCAGATGGATAAAAAAGTAGAAAGTGGAAAAATTAGGCTTATTCTTCAGCAAGGGATTGGCAAGTCGGTGATTACCAGTGATTATGATGCTGGCAAGTTAAGAGCGACACTGGAGTTTTCATGAATAAAAGAATGAATGTGAAAGTGTTTGGCGTAAAATTTCATTTATGAATTATTTAGCACCTTATGCGGCTAACCCAAGTCAATGCCAAGGACGTCATTTCGAAGAGACGCCTTCTACCAGCCGCAATGACTTTCAGCGCGACCGTGACCGCATTATTCATTCAACGGCATTCCGGCGACTAGAATATAAAACACAAGTATTCGTTAATCATGAAGGTGATTTATTCCGTACTCGCCTCACGCATAGTCTAGAAGTTGCCCAAATGGCCCGCGGAATTGCGCGTACGCTTAATTTGCATGAAGATTTAACAGAAGCAATTGCTCTAGCGCATGATTTGGGGCACACACCGTTTGGGCATGCGGGGCAAGATGCGTTAAATGAATGTATGCGAGACTATGGCGGTTTCGAACATAATCTTCAGTCATTACGAGTAGTCGATAAATTAGAGCAAAGATACGCAGATTTTGACGGTTTAAACCTTACTTTTGAAGTGCGCGAAGGCATACTAAAGCACTGTGCCATTAAAAATGCTAAGTTACTTGGTGATGTAGGCCAGCGTTTTTTGGATAAAACTAGCCCCAGTTTAGAAGCGCAACTTACTAATTTTGCCGATGAAATTGCCTACAACAATCATGATATTGATGATGGATTACGATCAGGCTTAATTACAATCGAGCAATTATCTAAAGTAGAACTCTTTGCGCAGAACTTAGCAATAGTAAGAGATAGATATCCCAAACTTGAGCAAAAACGGCTTATTCATGAAACGATACGCCGTATGATCAATACACTAGTTGTTGA
>JBKJUR010000019.1:0-26469 GCA_046590165.1 Methylotenera sp. | reverse complement strand
ACGTATCAGGCAATTATGGCACAGCCGCATGGTACGGTGGATGGGCAGATACGCTTAACTGAGCAGGGTGAGATTATTGCGAACAAGTACTCTGACCCCAAGGTGGGCAGGCAACATCTAGAAACGCTTATAGCGGCTACGATAGACGCTACACTATTGCCCCAAAATTCACTGGGAAGCACAAAGCATCGTGTGTTTGAGACAGTAATGGAAGACTTATCGACGACTGCGATGACAACATATCGTAGCCTAGTATACGAAACACCAGGCTTTGCAGAATATTTCTTTAGTGCTACCCCGATTTCAGAAATTGCTGAGTTAAACATCGGTAGCCGTCCGGCCGCCAGAAAATCGACCAGCAGAATTGAAGATTTACGCGCGATTCCTTGGGGTTTTTCATGGGGTCAAAGCCGATTGTTGTTACCTGGCTGGTTTGGTCTAGGTAGTGCGATTCATCAGTATTTGAATGCGGATGAATACCTGACAGAAGCACGTATCAATACTCTGCGAGACATGTTAGAAAGCTGGCCACTGTTTAAAACGCTGATTGCGAATGTAGATATGGTGTTAGCAAAAACCGATTTAGTCGTTGCACGCCATTATGCGCATCTAGTGGCTGACAAGGCGCTAAGAGAGTCTATTTTCAGCAGGATAGAGCGAGAGTATGCACTTACTACAGAGGCACTTAATCTACTTTTAGGGAGTACTGAACGCTTAAATAGTAACCCAGCATTAGCCAGTTCCATCAGAAATCGTTTACCTTATCTGGATCCGTTAAATCATTTACAGGTAGAGTTGATTAAACGCTACCGCGGTGGTGAAACGGATGAGAAACTTAAGTTGGCGATACAGCTGACTATTAATGGAATAGCTGCTGGACTAAGGAATACCGGTTAGTTAACATCTATTTATAGCAATAAAAAAGACGACCTAGGCCGTCTTTTTTACTGCTAATTAATACCGATTACAAATGCAGCAGTGGCACTATAAGTAATGCCACAATATTAATAATCTTAATCAACGGGTTTACTGCAGGACCAGCCGTATCTTTGTAAGGGTCGCCTACAGTGTCGCCTGTCACAGCGGCTTTATGCGCATCTGAACCCTTGCCGCCGTGGTTGCCATCTTCAATATACTTTTTGGCATTATCCCAAGCACCGCCGCCTGTACACATAGATATTGCCACAAACAAGCCTGTAACAATCGTTCCCATGAGTAAACCACCAAGTGCGACTGGACCTAGTATTAAGCCCACAGCCACTGGTACTGCTACAGGTAACAATGATGGAATCATCATTTCTTTAATCGCTGCTGTAGTGAGCATATCCACTGCTTTGCCATATTCTGGCTTACCCGTACCATCCATAATGCCTTTAATGTCGCGGAACTGGCGGCGCACTTCTTCTACCACGGCGCTAGCTGCACGCCCTACTGCTTCCATTGCCATTGCGGCGAACAAGAATGGAATTAAACCACCTATGAACAAGCCAATAATCACCATCGGGTCGCTCAGGTCGAATTTAACATCAATGCCAGCACCTTGTAATTTGTGCGTATAGTCGGCAAATAATACCAATGCAGCTAAACCGGCAGAGCCAATGGCATAACCTTTGGTAACTGCTTTAGTGGTGTTGCCAACAGCGTCTAATGGGTCAGTCACATCACGTACTTCTTTTGGTAAGCCAGCCATTTCTGCAATACCGCCTGCGTTATCAGTAATCGGGCCATAAGCATCTAAAGCTACCACGATACCAGCCATGCTTAACATTGACGTTGCGGCAATGGCGATGCCATACAAGCCACCTAAATGATACGATACAAAAATTGCTAAACATACTGAAAGTACAGGCCAAGCGGTTGATTTCATTGAAATACCAATACCTGCAATGATGTTAGTTGCGTGTCCAGTGGTTGAAGCTTGTGCAATATGTTTTACAGGTGCGTAATCTGTACCTGTGTAATATTCTGTAATCCACACAAGAGCCGCTGTCAGTACTAAACCAACCGCACATGCACCAAATAATTGATTGGCGGAAATGGTTAATTCACCTGCCATCAAGCCTTGTGGAAACATTTTCATCGTGACGAAGTAGAAGGCGATTAAAGATAATGTACCCGCTACAGCTAAGCCTTTATAAAGTGCTGGCATGACGTTTTTCATGCCAGGTGATGCTTTTACAAAAAAGCAGCCAATAATAGAAGCGACAATCGATACCGCACCTAGCATCAATGGATAAAGCACGCCATTAGCGCCAGCCGTGGTAATTAGTAGGCTGCCTAATACCATGGTAGCAATTAAAGTCACTGCGTATGTTTCAAACAAGTCTGCCGCCATACCAGCACAGTCACCCACATTATCGCCCACGTTATCTGCAATCACTGCTGGGTTGCGTGGATCATCCTCAGGGATACCAGCTTCTACTTTACCCACCAAGTCAGCGCCTACATCCGCACCTTTAGTAAAAATCCCACCGCCTAAACGTGCAAAGATAGAAATAAGTGAAGAACCAAATGCCAAGCCAATGAGTGGATTTAAGTCAGTGGCTTTTTCACCACCTAAAAAGGTATAAAAACCAGCCACGCCAAGTAAACCTAAGCCAACTACCAGCATGCCAGTAATCGCGCCACCTTTAAATGCAACATCCAGCGCAGGGCCTATGCCTTTAGTAGCCGCTTGTGCAGTACGCACGTTCGCTTTAACTGAAACATTCATGCCAATAAAGCCGCAAGCACCAGATAACACTGCGCCTATGACAAAGCCAATAGCGGTGGTAACGTTTAAAAATATACCGATTAATATGGCTAGGATGACGCCGACGATGGTGATGGCTTTGTATTGACGGGCTAAATAAGCTGCTGCCCCTTGTTGAATAGCGCTGGCAATTTCTTGCATACGCGCATTGCCTGCCGGCAAACCTGAAATCCACTTACTCATTATTGCACCATACAGCACCGCTAACACAGCAGCGCCAATGGCAATCATTAGTTCGACTGACATGACTTCTCCCTATCTAAATTTTTATAAATACGTTACATGAGTGATTCTGTAAAACGATCAAATAAAACTAGTGTGAATTGAAACCAAACGAAGTACTAAATCTAAATACTGAACAATATTTTGTTAAACCTTTGTTGTAATTATTACCTTTGATATTTAACCTAAACTTCTCCAAATTTTGATGAAATATAATTTGTTACAAACTATAAAATATTGTAAATAATTTGTAACGCGGACTCATTATTGCACTATTAAGCAAGGCTAACAACAGCTAATTATATGAGTGTTACAGCTAGCAGAAATGTAAGAAAATCCAGCTAGAATGCGGTGAAGTTGGGGTTTTGTTTTTTAATCAGCTTTTGTAGCTAATCTAGCCAGCGCGTCACCAAGTGCGGTGCCAGCTAATTTTTTTGCTAATAGATTAAGGTCGGTTGCAGCTTGAGCGCTCAGTTTTTTAATTACTTTAGGCTTGATTTGCGGGGTAGATTTCACTTGCACTTTCACCCGAATTGAAGTAACTTCGTGAACCTGCTTTTCTGAATTTAACACTTGGTTTTCTAGTTTAATCAATAAACTAGGGATAAAAAGCTTAATTTTTGCTGCGACTGCGTTGTTGTCCGCAAATATCGTGAGTTGTTGGTTTTTAATGCTGCCGGCATGGCTAAATTTAGCCAAGTTATCAGGTGCTATCGTTGCCCAAATTTCTTGGGCAACCTGAGTTTCTTTATTGTGTGCATTAAGCGCATTGAGTTCAGGTTGCGTAAGTAGCGTGTTAAATTGGCGCATGTTAGTTTGTATGGTTGATGTTACTTGGTTTGCAAGAGAAACATAGGTTGCAAGTAAGTTTATCAGCGGTAGTTAGGAATACTATGAATATCATCTTTATCTCAAATAATATGGCGAAAGCAAAAACGCTATCAGTGCTGCAAGTCAGTATCATCGCGCTTGCCCTGATAGTGTTACCAGTGTTACTTACGCTATTGCTGATTGTGCCACAGGACGCATCTACGCAACAGGGGGTGAAGTCATTGATTCCTTCACACCTTAAATTCTCTTTTAACAATCCACAAAAACATCTTGATGCTTATGCCTTGCAATTAGGCGAAATGCAAGCACGTATTATGCGTTTAGATGCGCAAAGTGAACGTTTATCTAAGCTTGCGGGTGAGAAAAAAGAAGTGCGCGACAAAGCTGAAGAACAAAAATTACTAGCGCCTAAGCTAGATACATCCAATCTAGGTACATCTAATCAGGCCGCGCCCAATCGTGGCGGGCCTTTAGTGTTGGATTCACCTCTGACCGAATCTGATCTGCAGAAAAAAATCGCTGAATTGTTGGCAAGAATAGAGTCAGATACTGATCATTTCAGCAATCTAGAGGCTAAGTTACTACAGCAAAGTGTGCTAAAAGACATGCTACCCAATAGCAGTCCTATCGAGGCGGCTTTTAATTCATCCAGTTTTGGCTGGCGATTAGACCCATTCAACGGGCACAAAGCCTTTCACGAAGGCTTGGATTTTACTGCCAATACAGGTACGCCGATTTATGCGGCCGCTGGTGGTATAGTGACTACCGCCGAGCAAACGCCTGATTATGGTAAAATTGTAAAGATTGACCATGGCTCTGGTTTAGAAACACGCTATGCACACACTTCACTGATTGTAGTTAAGGTGGGCGATAGAGTGGAGAAAGGGCAGAAAATCGCTGAAGTTGGCAGTACGGGTCGTTCTACTGGTCCGCATTTGCATTACGAAATCAGGCTTAACGGTAATGCTTTAGATCCTAGGCAATATCTTAAAGCCAGTAGTTGAATAGATGAAAATTAGCCCCACGTTACACTAAGCACTAAAACTAAAGTATTAAACTAGACTCTATACTAACAATCTTAAGCATTTAATAACCTCTAATTAAATAGTCTTTTATCCTTAAAACGGAAAGTCGCTCATTTCATGATATCCACGTTGTTCAAAAAATTATTCGGTAGCCGTAATGATAGGCTGGTTAAACAATATGCACAGAAAGTGCATCAAATTAATGCCTTAGAACCAGCGATGCAAGCTTTGAGCGATGAAGCGCTTAAAGCAAAGACTGAGGAATTTAAGCAGCGTTATATTAACGGTGAAACCTTAGATGCATTGTTGCCAGAAGCATTTGCAGTAGTGCGTGAAGGTAGTCATCGTATATTGGGTATGCGCCATTTTGATGTGCAGCTCATTGGTGGCATGGTGTTGCACTCAGGAAAAATTTCTGAGATGCGTACTGGTGAAGGTAAAACTTTAGTTGCAACGCTGCCAACCTACCTGAATGCCATCACGGGTAAGGGTGTTCACGTGATTACCGTGAATGACTACTTAGCTAAACGCGATGCTGAATGGATGGGGCGTCTTTATCAGTTTTTGGGCTTAAGCATCGGTATTAACTTATCGCAAATGCCTACAGAGGCTAAACGCGCAGCTTATGCGGCTGATATTACCTACGGTACTAACAACGAGTATGGTTTTGATTACCTGCGCGACAATATGGTGTATAGCGCAGCAGAGCGTGTGCAACGTGGTTTAAATTATGCGTTGATTGATGAAGTCGATTCTATTTTGATTGATGAGGCACGTACCCCACTGATTATTTCAGGCCAAGCCGATGATAGTGTGGCGTTGTATAACCAAATCAACGGTGTAGCTGCAAAACTCATCGCACAGACTGAAGAAGAAGGTGCTGGCGACTTTTGGGTAGATGAAAAAGGTCAAAATGTGGTGATGTCTGAAGAAGGACATGAACACGCTGAAGCCTTGCTGGCTGAATCTGGTTTATTGTTAGAAGGTTCTAGCTTATATGAAGCTGCTAACATTACCTTAGTGCATCATCTGTATGCTTCCCTACGTGCGCGCAACTTGTTCCATAAAGATCAACACTATGTGGTGCGCGATGGCGAAATTACTATTGTTGATGAGTTTACAGGACGTATGATGCCAGGCCGTCGCTGGTCTGATGGCTTACATCAAGCTGTTGAAGCAAAAGAAGGCGTTGAGATTCAAAAGGAAAACCAAACGTTAGCTTCAATCACTTTCCAAAACTTCTTCCGTATGTACACCAAGTTATCTGGCATGACAGGTACTGCGGATACAGAAGCTTATGAGTTTAACCAGATTTATCAGTTAGAAACAGTGGTCGTACCTACGCATCGCGCTATGCAACGTAAAGATGCGATGGATAAAGTCTACCGTACTGCACGTGAGAAATATGAAGCTGTCATTTTAGATATTAAAGAGTGCCAAGGTCGCGGTCAGCCAGTATTAGTGGGTACGACTTCAATTGAAAATTCAGAGCTGATTTCTAAATTATTAAACGAAGCTAAATTAGATCATCAAGTGCTTAACGCTAAACAACATGAGCGTGAAGCGCATATTATCGTGCAAGCAGGCCAGCCTGGTGTGATTACCATTGCGACTAACATGGCCGGCCGTGGTACGGATATTGTGTTAGGTGGTAATCCTGAACCAGATGTTGCGTTAGTAGAAGCGGATACAGCACTAAGTGAGGACGAGAAAAAAGCACGTATCGCTAAAATTAAAGCAGATTGGCAAGTAAGGCACGATGGCGTGCTGGCTGCTGGCGGTTTGCATATTATCGGTACGGAACGTCATGAGTCACGTCGTGTAGATAACCAATTGCGTGGCCGCGCAGGTCGTCAGGGTGATGCAGGTTCAAGCCGTTTTTATCTGTCATTGGAAGATCAATTATTGAGAATTTTTGCCTCAGATCGTGTTTCAGCGATTATGGAAAAACTCAAAATGCCAGATGGCGAAGCAATCGAGCATCCATGGGTAACGCGTGCGATTGAAAATGCACAGCGTAAAGTCGAAGGACGCAACTTTGATATTCGTAAGCAATTGCTTGAGTATGATGATGTGGCGAATGATCAACGTAAAGTCATTTACGAGCAACGTAATGACTTGCTTGAGGCTGTTGATATTGGCGATACTATTAAAGCGATGCGTGATGATGTATTGATCAGTATGATAGCTACGCATATACCGCCAGATAGTGTTGAAGAGCTATGGGATATCCCAAGTTTAGAAAAAGAACTGAAAGCTGATGCTGGGCTAGATATGCCGTTGCAAAAGATGCTGGAAGATAATCCGGATTTACACGAAGAAACCATACGTGAACGCATTATGGAGGCGGCTGATAGTGCTTATATTGCTAAAGAACAGCAAGCAAGTGCAGATATCATGCGCCAATTTGAACGTTCAGTTATGTTACAAAGCTTGGACAATCATTGGCGTGAACATTTAGCCGCGCTGGATCATTTGCGCCAAGGGATTCATTTACGCTCTTATGCGCAAAAAAATCCTAAGCAGGAATATAAGCGCGAGGCATTTGAGCTTTTTGAGGGTTTACTGAACACGGTAAAAAGTGAAGTGACCAAAGTCACAATGTTAGTGCAAGTGAAATCAGAGGCCGATGTTGAGGCGGTTGAAAAACCTGTTAGCGTGGATAACGTGCAGTATCAACATGCAGACTATGAGGAAGCGCTAGCGGCGCCTGTAGCAGAAGATGATCAAGAGGCTTTATCAACTACACCTGTAGTGCGTGCCGGTGTTAAAGCTGGTCGTAATGATCCATGCCCTTGTGGATCAGGTAAAAAGTATAAGCAGTGTCACGGAGCTTTAAGTTAAGGTGCTTTAAGTTAAGATCCGTTAAGTTAACCAGTATTTAAGTTAATATTTTTTGAATGGTATAAGTATGTCTAGCAACCTGCAGCAAGAAGTTAAATCACCTTGTATTGGTGTATGCGCAATTGATGATTTAAGTGGCTTGTGTGCAGGATGTTATCGCACAATCGATGAAATTCAAGGCTGGTGGGATATGGGTCAAGATCAGCAAAGAAACTTGCTGGTTGAGATTGAAGAACGTCAGATACAGGAAGCAGATTTTGACGACTAGACTATATTAATTGTCTGTTTTTAAATTAGGTTTCAATACGCCAAGTATGATGTTTTGATTGCTTAAGTCTTCTAAAATAGTCATACCAAACTCAATAATGACTTCAGGCTGCGGATGATTTAACTCATTGGCGATTATAGTAAGTGCTTGTTTACCCGTTATATTTTTTTGTTGAAGTAATTCAATTAGCCTGTAAGTCACAGGGTTCAATTCCACAAATTTCACGATATATTCTGCATTTCGGTACACCAAAAGTTGTGTGCTGACTTTTTCTTTAGGTTTGTTTCGTCGTGATATTTTTTGTACTGCGTAATCGTAATTGAGTAATTGCATTGTCGGCGTAAAGGCTAGTTGATGCGCTAGTAAATCTTCTGCAGTATGCACATCAACTAGTTTAGTTTTTGAAGCATTATCAGTCTGCAAAGACGCTGCTTGAGACGAAACAGCAAGTTCAATCCATTCGTAATGACACAGGCTAAACAGATAAGGCGGCAGGTTTGTAGAAGCTAACCTAGTGTGTATAGATAAAAAACTGAGAAACTCTTCTGGAATCTCACGGAAAATTGGCGTGTCAGCAGAGTGCTCGCGCAAGAAACTACGCACTAGATTCAACCAAGCACGTTTACCTAATACATTTTGAGCTACTGGGAAGCAGGCTGAAATAGATTCAAAGAGATTGTTAAATACAATCTCTTTGTACACCGCGATGCCTTTAGCTGCTACATTTTTGGGTTTTGGCTGATGTTGCGGATCGCGAAGGTGAGCCGTAAATGCTAGCTGGTAACGTTGAAAACTTGGTAATTCTTTTTCCATAGACTATTAATGCAATTAAGCTATCACTTTTTGATTTTGATTCAATTGATAACTACTAACGTTTTTTGAGCATGCGCTTTCTGTGAATATTGCATTTGAAAATCGGCAATCTTATCTATCTCACGCACCAGTAAATTAAGCGGCGGTATATTATTATCACGCTCCAGCAATGTAGGGAAAGTGCCAAATAGTTGGTAAGCATGCGCCAGTAATTCCCATACTGGATCAATCACGTCTTCACCATGTGTATCTACCAATAAGTCTGGCGCTTCTTTGTAATGCCCTGCCACATGGCTATAAACAATACGATCACCTGGAATGCCACGTAGAAACTCATGGGCGTCAAAGCCAAAATTCACGCTATTCACATAAATGTTATTAATATCTAGATGTAAATTACAATCAGCTTCTGTTAAAACGGCGTTAAGAAACGTCAGTTCATCCATTGTGGATATCGGCGCCTGCACATAAAACGAAGTATTTTCTATGGCGATACGCTGTTCTAAGATATCTTGCGTTTGGCGTATGCGCTTTGCTACGTAATGTACCGCTTCTTCAGTAAATGGAATCGGCAGTAAATCATATAAATAGCCTTGCCTGCCTTTGTAGCCATCAGTGGCATAACTTAAATGTTCTGTGTAAAGCGGAATGTTATATTGAAGTAAAAACCTTTTTACTTGCCCTAGAAAAACTTCGTTGATAGGACTTAAACCACCTAGTGATAAACACAAACCGTGACAAGCAATCGGGTAGCGCTCTGCAAACCAATCTAATTGTGATGCAGCTTTGCCGCCTGCGTTAATCCAATTCTCTGGCGCTATTTCTACAAAATTAATATTAGCAATATTAGATTGCCCGAAGGCAGTTTGGATTTGAGGTATGAGCTCGCGCTTTAACCCCAAACCCACACCATGAATACTAGATTTTTCATGTTTACTTAATGTCATATGAGAAATCTAGTGTTTGTCGATTAATAGTTTACTTATTTTTTATCTGCGCTGCATGAACCTTCTTTAGCTTTATCAGCACTGCAAGAACCTTCTTTGCCTTTAGCCATTGCTGCTTTATCTGCACTACATGAACCTTCTTTAGCTTTATCGGCACTGCAAGAGCCTTCATGACCTTTTGCCATTGCTTCTTTTTCCATCGCTGCTTTTTTGCTCGCACTACATTTGCCTGTACCACATTTACCATCTTTTGCTTTAACGTCAGCATCAGCTACCTGATAGCCAGATGATAATGTTTTAGCTGTAAATGGGTTAGTTGTCGCAGCATTAACTGAAGTAGCTGCGATTGATAAAGCGAATGCGCCACCGATTGCTAATGCGATTGTTTTTTGAGTGTTATTCATGGTAAATCCTTTAAAATAAATTGTAAGCTAAATAAAATTGACGTCTTGCTGTGGTTTATACGGAACTTAAGGATTTTTAGATTCAATTGCACTGTTAATTCCATTAGTAATTCTTGCTTTCGCATCTAATGGAAGTTGTACAGCACTATCATTCTCTGTCTCTTGTCTTATGCGTCTAACCGCTACACGTAATTGATTTAATTGAAAATTAAATCGTGTACAAGCATTGCAAATGAATAGATGAAACTTTAATTGCAAGCGGCTAGATAAAGACAAAGGACGGTCTAAAGATTGTGAAATTAACTGACTTGCTTGTTTACATGTGAGCATACATTTCCCTTTCTTTATCCCGTGACCCAATTCATTTCTAGACATTTTCTTAATCCCATTCGAGCTCTGTATAACATCACCCAAGCATTCGTCGCGGTAATATCAAGTTCCTTACAAATATTTTCGTTATCAATTTCATTTACATCTCGCATCATAAAAAGTGCTGCCAATTTTGCAGGAAGTTTGTCCAAGCAATTACTTAATACACCTAAGAACTGTTTTTGCTCTAGCGCATTATCCGGCATTTCCCATTCTTGAGGTTTCTCTAACCAGTGACCTTGCTGGTCAAAAAAATCGTCCATACTGGTGTCAGAAGCATCTAAATCAATTAAATCAGAGAGTGGTTGCTCACGAATCTGTTTGCGTTGCAGATCAATGATTTTATGTTTGAGTATGCCGGTGAGCCAAGTTCGTGCTGAAGACTCACCCTCAAAACTATTGCCCTTAATGGCAGCTAGCATGGTTTCTTGCACAGCATCTTCTGCTTGATGTGGGTCACGTAACCTTGCTAATGCAAAGCGATAGAGATAATCGCCATGTTCGTTGAGCCAATCGTTTACATTTTGCGTCATTGCATTTACCTAGGTTTTAATTTATTTAGCTTATGCGTTAAGCCAATTTTTGTTTTAATAGGTTCAAATAGTTTTCACTATCTAACGGTCCATTATTGCGCTGTGCCTGCCAAATGGTTTCGGCAAGACATTCAAGTAAATCGTTCTGTGCTTTGTGTTTATCGTTATATTGTTGCAGTAATTTATCATAAACCTCTGCAATACCGATAGGCTGGTTAATGCTAATTTGTTCAATCACAGAAATATGCAAACTTAAATGCAAAAATGGATTAGTTTCGCCCATTTCAGGAAAATACTGCTGATGCATATAACGCTCAGGTGAATCTAAAACTGTGTGATATTCAGGATGCATCTGTATCACTTCAACCGCGATTTTTTCCAAATCTGTTAATGCTACTTGTTGTTTAAATTTTGCCCAAGCATCAAATAAAAATTGACGGGCTTGGTCGCGACTGGGGTTATAAAGACTCATTGGTTATACAGACTTATTTGTTGTAAGGGCTTATGGGTTAGAGAGACTGCATTTCTTATATAAGTTTTTAATTTTCTGCAAATAGACTAAGTACTGCAGAGTAGGGTAGCAATTGATTGGTACCACCAATTGAGGCAATTTCACCATTACCGTAAAAACCTAATAATGGCATGTTAGGAAATCGTTGGGTTAATACGTTCAAATCTCGATCAATGCCACCGTAAAAATAAGGGCCACGTCCTAAGCAGGAAATTAGCAGGCCAAAATCCGGAGTAGCGTCTAATTCTTCCACTAGCTGGCTACCTACTAGGGTTAAATCGGCTTCGGCTAACGTTTTATCGCGGAATCCCCAGCTCAAAAATTGCCCAGTTTCTAATGGTTGCGCCAGAGTGATGCTGCCATTAACTTCATCATAACTAATTACACTGGTTTGACTAAACTCACCGACATTAATGGCTTCAGCATTCTTACCATAAATTGCCATGATGAGGTGTAGTGGAACATGGTCATCGCTTTTACTATGTCTCTTCCAGGCTTTTTTCAATGCAATTAATGGCGCTTTATGATCAACTAGCGTTACATCGTACTCAGCTACCTCATGAATTTTTTTTGGCTTGGTTAGTATTACTAATCCATGAGAAGCTTTAGTCGCCACGTTCACATGCGTAAAAAAAGCGTCTACATAACCACTCACATCACCCTTGGCATTTTTCCACACAGAAAACGGTCCTTGCCCATTAGCATCACCAGATACACCGCCATAGCGCGAGTTCCCATCATTTAACCAAGTGCTGTTAATTCCATTGGGTGCGGTGAGTGTAAATAAAGGTTGTTGTGTGTCATTAAACTTAGCCAGTTGCAAACTGACATCACCACCAAACACCATTGCTGCGGCTGCCGGCGTATCAAGCACCCAATCCTCTTCAGTAAAAATACCGGTGGCAGAGCAGCCCATGACTTGTGTGCAGTTTGCAGCTTTTGATGCAGCCTTGATTGCGGCTTGTGGGTTATTGGCAAACTCAGAGGTAAGAAATAGCAGCACACTATTTGCTGTTGTAATGCCAGCTTTATGCATTGCCTGTGTTACAGCTTCAGCCGCTAATGCCGGGGCGGCTTCAAGTCCTAACACTATGCTGGTTGCAACTCTCATTGTTTGACCTGAGTTAAATTGATATGGGTTGAGCTAGATTATATTGATTCGAGCTCACATCGTGTACGGTTAGTATTCTTTAGCCTCAAATTCGCACAAGTCTTCAATGCAACATTCTGCACATTTAGGTTTACGGGCAATACAAACGTAACGGCCATGTAAAATCAATAAATGATGCGCATCTTGCATAAATTCTTTAGGAATCGTTTTTAAGTATTTTTTTTCAACTTCTAATACCGTTTTACCTGTAGCAAGCTTAATGCGATTGCCTAGTCTAAATAAATGCGTATCCACTGCAATAGTCGGTTCGCCAAATGCGGTATTCAAAATAACGTTCGCTGTTTTACGCCCTACGCCTGGTAATGCTTCTAAGGCTGCGCGGGTATTAGGCACTTCTGAACCATAATGCGAAATTAACATTTGGCAGGTAGCCAATACGTTTTTAGCTTTGGCGTGGTACAGACCTATGGTTTTAATATAGCGCTCTAAACCTTCTACGCCTAATGCTAAGATACTTTCAGGCGTATTGGCCACAGCATATAGTTTCTCTGTGGCTAAATTCACCCCTTTATCAGTCGATTGCGCTGATAAAATAACCGCAATCAACAGTTCAAACGTACTGCTATGTTTGAGTTCAGTAGAGGGGTTTGGTATGGCAATACTCAGGCGTTGATAGATTTCATAGCGTTTTTCAGCGTTCATTTATTTTGTCTGAATTTTCTGCGCAAATTAGCTTTAATGACTTAATGAAGGATTAAGTAGTGGCGTGGGTGAATTGGTTTTAGCTGTATTTCTAATTTCAATCCAATTGCGCACTGCGATTAATGAGCCTAATCCTAAAAAAGCACCTGGTGGCAATACTGCTAATAAAAAGCCATGATAATCAGGAATGACGGTCAGCATAAATGGTTGTGCGGCTGCGCCAAAGACTAAATCTAAGCCTGAAAATAATGTACCTTTACCCACTAACTCACGCATAGCGCCGAGTAAACCTAGCACTAACGCTAACCCAGTACCCATCATGAAGCCATCCAATATTGAAGGCACAGGTGCATTTTTTGCAGCAAAAGACTCTACCCGCGCAAGTACGATGCAATTCACCACAATCAATGGAATAAAAATGCCTAGAACCTTGTGAAGCGGATGTGCAAAAGCATTGATAGACATATCGATCACCGTAACCAGCGCGGCAATGACTAGAATAAACACGGGCACACGAATTTCACTGGGGATGAGTTTACGCACAGGAGAGACAGCTCCATTTGCGGCGGCCATCACTAGTGCGGTTGCTAGACCTAAACTTAGGCCATTTACAGCATTAGTGGTGACCGCTAGCGTAGGGCATAAGCCGAGCAATTGCACCACGCCGGAATTTTGCTTCCACAGACCGTTAATGGTAATTTCTTTGTAGATATTACTCATATTTATCCTTTCACTTTTTGCAGCTTATCAGTATTAGCATCAGCAAAAAGCATTTGTTTATTAGCCTCAAAAAACTGTAAAGCTTTAAAAACTGCTTTTACCACCGCACGCGGCGTAATGGTGGCACCCACCATATAATCAAATTTACCGCCGTCTTTTTTTACTTGCCACTCGGTTTCAATTGCTTGTTTGGCAGTGGTTTTACTTAAAGATTCACCGTTAAATAGCTTAATCCAGTTGCCTCGCGCAATATCAATATAATCACCCAGGCCAGGTGTTTCTTTGTGGGCTAATACCCGTACTCCGCTAATTGAGCCATCAGCACGAATCGCAATAAGTAGCTTAATATCACCACTATAACCATCGTGTGCAATGGCTTCTAATATTACTCCAGCAGCTTTGTTATTGATTTTAGCAATATTAGCTTCAGTTGCTAAGGAGTTACCTAATAACTCATTAGGCGCTATTTGCACAGTATCTTTAAGTAAATCATTATCGTAGGTATGCTCCGGCAGAATTTGTTTAAATAGTGCCAAACGCGCTTCTTTCTCACTGGCTTCAATAGGCGCACGCGTGATTTCAAACACATAGGCCAGCATTGCCGTGCCCACAAATGCAAAAGCAATCATGGTGATGGCGGTTTTTAAGGTATGTTTGATAATACTTTCTGGCATTTTTAGGTGAATGGCAAATGAATGGTGAGTTAAGGTTCTAAAGTTAGTTTTTTTTATGACCAAACACGCGCGGCTGTGTGTAAGCATCAATTAAAGGTACGCACATATTCATCAGTAAAACCGCGAAGGCAACACCGTCTGGATAACCACCATAGACACGAATTACATAGGTCAGCAGCCCAACCCCGGCAGCAAAGTACAGCTTACCCCTTGGCGTGGTAGGGCCGCTCACTGGATCAGTGATAATAAAAAACGCACATAGCATAGAGGCGCCACTCATTAGATGGAATAGTGGATTCGCAAAATGTGCAGGGTCAATGACATAAAACCCTAAAGAAATAAACGCTAGTGCCGCTAAAAAAGCAGTAGGTAAATGCCAGCTTATAATGCGTTGTTGCAATAAATATAACCCGCCAAATAAATAAGCCGCCGTGACGACTTCCCCACCTTTTGCTCCAAACATGCCAAATACTGGCGCTTGGGAAATGCTGTCAACGTCATGCTTTAACATGAGCTGTGTTTTTAAATAATCCAGCGGTGTGGCTGAACTAATCGCATCTACTTTTATATCTGCAGGTATGGTACTCGTGAAAATAAAATGCAGCTGATCCATAAAACTTAATGGGTGCTGCGCCAGCAATAATGGTGCAGGCCATTTAGTCATTATCAGCGGGAAGGAAATAAGCAGCACCGCATAACCCACCATGGCTGGATTAAACGGGTTGTAGCCTAAGCCGCCATAGAGTTGTTTAGCAACTACAATGGCAAAGAATGTTCCCACGACAATTAACCACCAAGGCGCGAGTGGTGGCAATGCCAAGGCCAATAACCATGCGGTAACTACAGCGCTCATGTCCATTAAAAATGGCTGGATAGGGCGTTGGCGAATTTTGAGTAAGGCGGCTTCAGCCAGTAAAGCAGTTGCAGTGGCAATCGTCAGTGTGACTAGTATGCCGCCTCCATAGATCCATACATAAGCAATGATGCCAGGCACCAGTGCCAGCAACACCTTCAACATGATTGTGGTAACGGTGGGTGCGTCTGTGATGTATGGTGAACGATTCAAGTGCGTATCCTAGTTAACTTTTCCCGGAGTCAATTTTAATCAACTCTTGGCATCCGTCGTGTGCTTTGCTTTTTCGCGTATTGCCTCAATCTCGTCAATTTCAGCTTGTATTGCTGCGCTTACATTCTCTATATTTTTGGGAGCATTGCCCGCTTCAACCGCAGCTAACTTTTGTGCTTTAGCACGTTCAATGGCGGCGGCAATCAAGGCTTGTTTGTCTTGTTTTGCTTGAGTTTCGCTAACTTCATCATTCGCTACAGTTTTTGTCACAACAGCGGTTTCAGTTAAGTTGGTTGATGCAGCTAACTTTTGTGCTTTAGCACGCGCAATGGCAGCAGCAATTGCTGCCTGCTTATCTATATTCTTATCTGCAACAGCACTTGGTACATCACTCGTATTGCTAGTAACTGATGTTTGCTTTGTTTGCAAGTTTACTGCTGACTTTTCTGGCGAAATTACATCTGAGTTTAGGTCTACTTTTTCTTCTTGTACCTTAATGTCGGTAACTTTGGCCGCATTTTTACTTGCTTGCGCACGCTCAGCATGTTTCTGTGCGCGTTCTAATTTCTCTCGCTCAATACGTGCCAATCTAAAATCATTACGCTCACGCGCCATGTCTGCAGCTTCTTGGGCTTTATCAGTCGCAATAATCTCACTTTTTGCATATCGATAATATTGCACCAGCGGAATGTCGCTAGGGCATACATAAGTACAGCAACCGCATTCGATACAATCAAACAAATTGTAATCACGCGCTTTTTCAAAGTTATCCGATTTTGCAAACCAGTATAGTTCTTGCGGCTGTAAACTCACCGGGCAAGCGTCTGCACAACGTGCGCAGCGGATGCATGGCATAGCGGGTGGAGGCGCTGCAAATAAATATGGCGCTGCAGCAATGATGCAATTTGCTGCCTTGGTAATCGGCACCTCTGGGTTTGGAAGGTTGAAACCCATCATTGGCCCGCCCATAATAAAATGCGTAGACTCTTGTTTCGCACCACCCGCTGCAGTTACTAGCGACTGTAGTGGTGTACCAAATAATACTTCAAAATTTTGCGGGTTTGTGACACTGCCAGTCATGGTGACAATACGGCTGATAGACGGCTCGCCAAACGTAAAATAACGGTAAATTGCTAATACAGTGGCCACATTAAAAACCTGTACGCCCACGTCGGTTGAGCGTTTATCACTCGGAATTTCAGTGCCAAGCAGCAGATGAATCAATCTACGTGCATCTCCGCTTGGGTAAAGTGTAGGTACAACTTTAACCTGCATGTTTTGACCCAAGCAAGCCGTGGCCATCATTTTCGCTGCTTCAGGTTTATTATCTTCAATACCAATAATGCAGGTTTCAGCACCTAATAGATATTGTGCAATTGCGATCCCTTTTACAATTTCGTCTGCACGCTCCCGCATCAGCATGTCGTCGCAGCTAATATAAGGTTCACATTCAGCGGCGTTAATCACCAAAGTATGTACACCAGATTTTCCATCTGCACGTAATTTAATATGTGTAGGAAACGTGGCGCCGCCCAAACCAACAATACCAGAAAGTCTTAAGCTGGCTACCAGCTCATTTTTTGGCGTATTCCTCCAGTCAATTGGCGTTAATGCAGTCCAAGTGTCTTTGCCATCTGGCGTCAGTGTAATGCACATATCAGGCAAGCCTGAAGGATGCGGAATGACTTGCTCACTAATGGCCGCTACCGTGCCTGATGTTGGCGCATGTATGGCCGCGGAAACTGTACCCTCCGCCTCTGCGAGCATTTGCCCTTTAAGTACGTAATCGCCTATTTGTACTTTGACTTTAGGGATATTGCCGACATGCTGACGCAATGGCAAAGTTAATTTTTCTGGAATTGGAAGCTTGCCTATAGGCAAATTAGTTGATTCTGCTTTGTGCTGAGGCGGATGTACGCCACCGTTGAATTTGAAAACATCGGTTAGCTTATTAGCGAGTGACTTATCATTATTAAAGCTATTGTTAAATAGTTTATTTGTAAAATTGATAATTGCGTTCATGCTACTCTGCGCTCTGACTCAAGAGGCTTTGAGTCTGCAAGTGACTTTGTATCTAACGGCAGGTTTTTTATAGGAAATACCGGATATTTCCATTTCCAGTTATCGGGCGTTTCCGCCACGGGTACCATGCTGATGCAATCCACTGGACAAGGAGCTAGACATAACTCACAACCGGTGCATTCGGAGGCAATAATGGTGTGCATATGTTTTGCAGCACCTAAAATTGCATCTACCGGGCAAGCTTGTATGCACAAGGTGCAGCCTATGCAAGTGGCCTCATCAATCAATGCAACTGATTTTGGTTTAGGTAAGCCATGCTCGGCGTTCAGTGGTTTGTATTCCACCCCCATTAAATCTGCCAAAGCACGTGCGCCTGCATCACCGCCAGGCGGGCACTGGTTAATGTCGGCCTCGCCACTTGCGATTGCTGTTGCATAAGGTTTGCAGCCAGGATAGCCGCATTGGCCACACTGTGTTTGCGGCAAAATCGCATCAATCCGTGCGACTAGTGGATCTCCCTCTACCTTGAACAGCAAAGCAGAAATACCTAATAAGACCCCAAGCAATAGGGCGAGGCCTAACATAATGTAAAGCGCGATTAACATAGACTAAAACTAATACTTATCAAGACCAGCAAAGCCCATAAACGCTAAGCTCATGAGGGCTGCCGTTACCATGGCAATAGCAGAGCCTCTCAGGACCACTGGAACGTCAGCAGCTTCTAAACGCTCACGCATGGAGGCAAATAAAATGAGTACGAGTGAAAAACCAATTGCACCGCCCATACCAAAAAATAAAGACTCCATAAAGCTATGGCTGGCTTGTGCATTTAATAACGGAATGCCTAGAACGGCGCAGTTAGTGGTGATCAACGGTAAAAAAATACCTAAAGATTGATGCAGTGGCGGAAAGTTCTTTTCCATCACCATTTCAGTAAATTGCACGACGCCAGCGATAATGACAATAAATGACAGCGTACGTAAATACTGCAAGCCGTTAGGCTCAAGCAGGTAGAAATTGATGCCCCAGCTTGTCATGGAGCCTATGCTCAACACAAATGCAGTAGCGCCTGCCATGCCGATTGAAGCTTCTAGTTTTTTAGAAACTCCCATGAATGGGCATAACCCAAGAATTTTAACTAGCACAATGTTATTCACAAACACTGTGCCGATTAAAATCATGATGTAATGATGTAAATTAAATGTCATATTGAATATTTATACTAATGCCATTTTAATATCTATGCTAAAAAGTCTAGGATAAAAATATCATTTGGTTTGTAAGTTTCAAACATGCAACTTTAAAGCCTGCAAGACACAGGCTAAATTATACTGCGTTTACTCGCTAGACCGCCAATCTAAAAGGCGCTTAAATCATTATGGCTTATAATATAGCGCCTGGTTTTGATGTTTTCAAAGTATGGATAGCTATATTTTTATAATAAAATCGCATATCAATCAGAGATATTAATGCCTACCCTTACTCAAGTTTACATATGCTAATTGTTTATTTGTTAAGCTTTTAAGTTAAAATATAGGATTATGAATACTCTAGGTTTGCGTATGTTGCAAGGTAGTTCAGTAACTAAAGGTAGTCTGGTTGCAATTGTGACTCCAATGTTTGAAGATGGCCGATTAGATATCCCATCATTGAACGCATTGATTGATTTTCATATATCCGAAGGTACTGACGGTATTGTTATCGTAGGTACGACCGGTGAATCACCAACTGTCGATTTTGATGAACATTGCTTGCTCATTCAAACTGCTGTTAAACAAGTGAATGGTCGCGCTCCTGTGATTGCCGGTACAGGTGCAAATTCAACTAAAGAAGCCATTACGCTAACGCAAAAAGCCAAAGAGTTAGGTGTAGATGCCTGTTTATTGGTGGCGCCGTACTACAACAAACCCACGCAAGAAGGCTTGTATCAGCATTTTAAAGCGATTGCCGATGCTGTAGATATTCCGCAAATACTTTATAACGTGCCTGGACGTACTGGCTGTGACATTAGCAATGACACTACGCTACGTTTGGCTACGCATCCAAATATTGTTGGCATCAAAGATGCCACTGGCGGTATAGAGCGCGGTACAGATTTGATTCTACGTGCGCCTAAAGACTTTGCGGTATTGAGTGGGGATGATGCTACAGCGATGTCGTTAATGTTGTTGGGCGGCAAAGGTGTGATTACTGTCACTGGTAATGTAGCGCCAAAACTCATGCACGAAATGTGTGTGGCCGCTACAGCGGGTGATGCGATTAAAGCGCGCGAAATTAACGCAAAACTTTTTCAGCTGCATCAAAAATTATTTATTGAAGCAAACCCAATGCCTGTGAAATGGGTATTAGTACAAATGGGTTTGATTAAAAGCGGCATTAGATTGCCTATGGTCGATTTGTCTGCGCAATATCATGACGTGTTGCGGAATGCTTGTAAGCCTGCCAATATTTTAAATTAATACAATTACAGTTCGCTGATATTTAATAGGTAATCTCTTAAGTTAGTCACAAAGATTTATAAAGTATTTTATAAAGAGGTCTGAATGAAACACATTAACATTAAATCGCTTGCTATCAAGCAGCCAGAAATTAAACGTACAGTAGCTTATGTGTTGTTGATTGCCAGCTTAGCTGGATGCGACTCTATCCCTTTTATCAATAACACTTCTGACTACAAAGGGGCTGGACGCTCACGCCCACTTGAAGTGCCTCCTGATTTAACTGCAAGCCCAACAAGTGATGCTTACTCTATTCCAGGTAGCACCAGTTATTCTACTTACAGCCAAGCTCAAGAAAATCAAGAGCCAGGCGTAGAGAAGGTGCTAGCTTCACCAGAAGGCGTGCGTCTGGAAAGGGCTGGAGCACAACGATGGTTAGTAGTAAACGCTCCAGCTGAGAAAATTTGGCCAGTGATACGTGAGTTTTGGGTAGACCAAGGTTTTGCTGTTCGAGTAGAAAATGCGCAGCTGGGTGTGATGGAAACTGAATGGATAGATGCGGATGCGATTAAAAAAGATACGTCAGGCAATGTAGGTGAAAAATTTGACAAGTGGCTAGATAGGTTGTCTGGTGTTGCGGATAAGAAAAAATTTCGTACTCGATTAGACCGCGGCAATGAGCCAAACACGACTGAAATTTATATGACGCATCGTTCAGTCGATGGTGCACCAGATGATGGTAAAAACCGGATACAAACGCAGTTAGGTGAAATTGAAACGGGTTACAAAGCAGGTCCAAAAACAGCAGTAGAAGCTAATGCCAGAGACGAGGAGCTAGACGTTGAATTGTTGCGTAGGTTAATGGTGAAATTAGGTATAGAAGAGCAGCGCTCTCAATCAATTATGGCTGAAGCAGTTGCCATAAAACGTGCTGAAGTAATAAAAGAAACTGATGGTAGTGCCACATTAGTTTTAAACGACCCATTTGACCGTGCGTGGCGCCGTGTAGGTTTGGCGTTGGATAGAGTTGGTTTTGTGATTGAAGATAAAGATCGCTCTAGCGGAATTTTCTTTGTACGTTATGCCGACGTGGACATTGACGACACTCCTAAGAAAAAGAAAGGTTTATTTGAAACCTTAAAGTTCTGGGGTGATGACGAAAAAACGGCCGCAAAAGAACCTAAAAAAGAAGAAAAAAGCATGGTAGAAAAGCTTAAGTTCTGGGGTACGGATGATAAAACGAAAGTAAATCCTGAGAAACAATATCGTATTAAAGTAGCAGATGGTGAAAAAGAGAATGCTGCTGTGACAGTCGTAGATAAAGATGGTGCGCGCGTGCGCACTACCACTGCGAATCGTATTGTGGCGTTAATGTATGAGCAATTAAAATAACCTTCAGCTAACTAACAAGTTAAAGGCACAGAATATGCGCTTTGCATCGCTAGGTAGCGGTAGTGCTGGTAATGCGCTAGTGGTTGAAGTGAATCGTACCAAGCTGATGCTGGATTGTGGTTTTAGTGTCAAAGAGACTACTTTAAGACTTGCGCGTTTAAATCTAGCGCCTAGTGATTTAACGGGTATTGTGATTACACATGAGCATGATGACCATGCTGGGGGCGCTTTTAAGTTTGCAGCCAAGCATAATTTGCCCGTTTGGCTGACTTATGGCACGCTTAAAATGGTGATGCGCTATATGCCTAACCAGCATGATTTACAGCTGAATGTCATGGATAGCCATAGCGAATTGGCTATTGATGATATTCAGGTGCAACCTTACCCAGTACCGCACGACGCTCGAGAGCCAATTCAGTGTGTTTTTTCCGATGGCAACTTTACTTTGGGCGTATTAACTGATGTAGGTCGCATTACCCCGCATATTGAAGAAAAATTGAGTGGATGTAATGCGCTGGTGCTGGAGTGTAATCACGATGCTAGCATGTTGCAGGCTGGGCCTTATAGTTGGGCATTAAAACAGCGTGTAGGTGGTGATCTAGGGCATCTAGAAAACTTAGAGTCTGCTAATTTATTGGCTAAGTTAGATAACACCAAGTTGCAGCATATACTTGCTGCACATTTAAGCGCCAAAAATAACACTCCCCTATTGGCTAAATCTGCACTATCTAATGTACTAGGCTGTGACATTGATTGGGTTGGCGTTGCAGACCAGTTACTGGGCTTCGATTGGCGAGCCATTCATTAAAGACATGAAATAGCCAATATTTCAAGTTAGTGTTTTTATCAGCCTGATTGAAATGATTATCACACAGCACAAAAATGAAAAAGCCGACTTTAGTCGGCTTTTTCATACTATTAGCTAAATACTAATTACTTAGTTTCAGCAGCTGGGGTTTCAGGTGCGGGTGTAGCTTCAGGTGCAACTTCAGCTGCAGGTGTAGGTGCAGCTTCGTTAGGTGAAGATTCAGCCGCAGGTGCAGCTTCAGTAGCAGGAGCTTCAGCAGCCTTTTCGCCACAAGCAGTTAGCGCTAATGCTAATAATGCAGCAAGCAGAGCAGAACGTGTCATATTAATTCCTTAAGAGTTTAACTAGTTAAAAAAACTTTTTCGATAACCGCTTAAAAGTTTTACCCAATTAGCTATACCGAGTGGTGAAAATTTTACCAGTTATTTGAAAAAATGCCAAAAACAAAAAAGCCGACTAAAAAGTCGGCTTTTTTTGTACATCTAGCTAAGTGCTAATTACTTAGCAGCTTCAGTTGCAGCAGCAGCTGAATCAGTTGCTGCAGCAGCAGAATCAGTTGCAGCAGCAGCAGAATCAGTTGCAGCAGCAGCGTCAGTTGCAGTAGCAGCAGCAGCATCAGTTGCTACAGCAGCAGCATCAGTAGCAGCAGCAGCAGCATCTTCAGCAGGTTTTTCGCCACAAGCAGTTAAAGCAAGAGCAAGTAGAGCAGCAAGTAAAGCAGAACGTGTCATATTAATTCCTTAAAGGTTTAACTAGTTAAAAAAACTTTTTCGATAACCGCTTAAAAGTTTTACCTAATTAGCTATACCGAGTGGCGCAAATTTTACCAGTTATTTAGAAAAAAACTAGCGAAATACCTGTCTTTTTCTGAACTTGTTGCATGAAAGTCAAAATTTTTTGATATTTTTATCAAAAACATCAGAATTGAGGGCGCTAACCTTATTGTACAAGGATGGAAAGCTGGTTATCTTGTGATTGGCTGCTTGATTGCCTGCTCAAAATCGCACGGCTCACATCATCTTTTTGACTCATAATGCCGCCGATATCCAACCACTCTCCGCGATTCACTCTTACCACTGTTGTGAGTTCTTCAAAGTCAATAAAACCACTTTGGTTTAACTTGGCGATTCTTGGCGTAATTTCCACTTCAATTTGATTGCCAATGCTCCGTGGTCGAACTGCAAACCCAGTTGTTATATCCACAAATTCAGTGGTTTTTTGTAAGCTGACATATCTGCGTGATAAAACGACCCATTCTTGAGTAAATGGCACAGATTGTCCGACACGAATAAACGCGCGCTCACCATCAACAACATTGATAAATTGATTACTAGTGCTACGTGAATTACCCTGATTATTTTCAATGCCAATCTGCACACCTTCTCTTGCAGGTTTTTTGTTTGGATAAGTACTCGTGCCAATTTCAACATTGCCAAACCGTTTGCGACCATTGACAGTAACACCATCACGTTCGTTTTGTAGATTGCTTTGGCGGCTGACAGTAATTTTTAAATTCTGGCGCGCTACGTCTAAAGTCGCAATCACTTGTTCAATCTCAGCCATATTTTCAGGGTTCGCGCGAATAATCAGCTGATTTTGTATTGCACTTGCCGTACCTTCGCTACCAACTAGCGGCTGAACATTGGGTAGGATGTCCTCAGCAAAGCCATGTTGTAAGGTGAAAATCTTGAATTCTGTTGCAGCGTTTGCTTGCAAAGCAATTGAAGCGCAACAAAACATAAGCATAAACTTTAAAAGTAACGGTTTCATAATCACCTATGGCTATAACCCCAGCCTTGTCACAGCCACAACATCTTGCGTTGCCTCAAGCAGCTCTTTAAATCTACTATCCAGTACATTTACGTTTTCTGTATCATTGAGCCCATACTTGAAGCGTGCTTGGTCAATATGAATGCGCTTAATGTAATGTTGGCCATCCGCCAATACAAAACAATCCTTTGCATGTTTAGCTGAATCGTTGGTTTCATAAACAGTCATTTTGTGACCATATTTAGTTAATAAACCAAAAAGCCGAGGACACTTCTCGTTAAAGTATGTAGTGTTTTGTAAAATAATTGTTAAATGACTCGTCACATTCTTGCTCAAAAACTGCTGAAACAACGCATATTTTTGCAAGCTAGCAAACTCACCATGACTTAAATCTTGGTCAAAAATCAGCAGTTCATTCTGCGCATTAGCTAAAACGATACTAATAGCATCTGCATATAAGCGCTCCCCTATGAGGATCTGGTTTTCGATCAGTGTTAATTCGTCATTCATGGCATTGTTAAAATAGCTTGTGTCCTAAAATATTAAAGCTCTGCAATACTAAAACTTAAGTAACCGGCAAAGTACCAATCATAAAGTTGCTGTAGCAAAAGTGCGTCTTCTATCGTTTTTGCCTCAATCATCCGCTTATCAGCTAGCGTTTTGAGTGTTTCTGCCGATTCACCTGCAAATATTACACCTTCGCCATTCATAAAAAAACTATCATTAAAAAACAGCATTTGGCTTTTTAGGTCCAGTGCTATGCCGACATTCGCTAACTTTTCGCTAAAAACACGCATGGATATTTTTTTGTTAGCATCAAATATTACATCCGACTTTGGCTCAGAGAGATAAGTGCCTAGAAACTGCGCTACATCTGAGTTCGACCATTTGATTTCTTGGAGGTTTGCGCTTACTTTTCTCACCATCGCGTCATTGATCTCAGCAGGGTGATTTTGTAATACCAAATCGGCATCTTGATATATACCGGTTAACTGTAATTTTTCCTGAGCAAGTTTATCCTGCATAAAACCTAAAAACTCAGTGGCGAGTTCTTGGTTTTTGGGTGCGCGAAAGCCAATTGAATACGTCATACAATCTTCAGTATCACCATTTTTATTTTTGGACGAAACTGCAATGCCCCAGTGCGCAAGCTGCGGTGGCAGGTAGAGCATATCCCCAGCCTCTAATAACCATTCTTGTGATGTATCGAAGTTTTTCAGAATACGTAAAGGAGCACCATCGACTAAACTCAAGTCAGTTTGTTCACTAATTCGCCATAACCGTTTGCCTTGGCCTTGTAGCAAAAATACATCATAACTATCAAAATGTGGTCCTACACCACCACCGTCCGGCGCGTAACTCACCATCAAATCATCAAGTCTTGCATGTGGAATAAAATCAAATTGTTTTAATAAGTCTGTTGCTTCTGGCAGGTAATGGTTGACGCTTTGTACTAGTAAAGTCCAATCTTTTTTAGGCAATTTACCAAAATCAGCGTCATCAAATGGGCCATTTTTAAGTAGCCACTTTTCACCTTTTTGCTCCACGATTCTTGATTGCACCTCGTCCTCACAAGCTAATCCTGCGAGCTCTTCTGGACTTAACAAGCCTGAGAAGTTAGAAATTGCATTTTTAATCAGTAAAGGTTTTTTCTGCCAGTATTCAGCTAAAAACTGCGCTGGCGTTAGGTCGCCTAGTAATTGTAATGCTTGATTATTTGCCATGGTGATTATTTATTGAACACTAATTATTTGAGTGATAATTATGCCATTGCAATGCTATACAGGTGGGTATATATTAGTGTTTGTTAAAAAATACTTAATAAAAAATGAATCATATAAATAAGTCATAAGAAGCCCGTATAAATCTTTGAGGAGAATGATATATGAACAAGCTAGTAGAAGGCGCGATGCAAAATAAACCTTTAGAAAGTGAGTCTATTAAAACCTTTCATGGTGGTTGCCCACATGATTGCCCAGATACTTGCTCTATGGTTTATACGGTGAAAGATAACAAGCTCATTTCGGTCAAAGGCAATCCAGATCATCCCATGACGCGTGGCGGTCTCTGCGTCAAACTCAAAGATTACGAAAAACGTCACTATCATCCTGATCGTTTACTTTACCCGATGAAAAGAACGGGCCCAAAAGGCAGCAAGCAATTTGAAAGAATTACTTGGGATGAAGCGCTGAACGAAATTGTGACACGTTGGAAAGGCATTATCGCCGACCACGGACCACGGGCTAT
>JBKJUR010000041.1:0-51251 GCA_046590165.1 Methylotenera sp. | reverse complement strand
GCAATCAGCAACAATCGCTGAGTACTAGATGGATAGTAGCTTTGGGGGGTGAAACAGTGTTGTGGGGAAGGTTTGATAAGGCTCGCTAATCAAATTTTGATACTCACTTACCAAGTTATCAGGCATAGCTAATACACCTGTATTAGGCAATTGGAATACGCTCAAATGGCAGATAGAACACTTTTGATCAGAACAGGTTTTATTGCCACTTAAATCGCAGCAATTCTTAACGTTCATATCGCAACTGGTTGATGATATGACTGACTTATTCATAAAGGCATTAGTATTGATGGTACTCACCGACATACTTGTCTTCATAGAATCTTTAGACATATTGCAAGCTGGCATGCTTACCGTAGCAAGCCCCTGTAGCGGGATGCTAACAGCAAGTACTAGCGTTACCAATAATTTAATCCAACGTTTCATTTTATAATGTTTAATTCGTATTTATTAATTCGTTTACTATCTATAAATATGACTAAATTTGTAAGTCCATGGTTCATATTACAAAAATATTTCAGTCAATTCAAATCTTACTCATTGCCAGACTATCCAGTCACTAACTGTCTACAAACTGATAACTAAAAACCAAAACAATTAGAGCACTTACCACTTGGTCGGTCTGTATAAAGTTTTCATTACAACTTGTAAACCTACATTTCAAATCATGAAGCTTCCTATAGGGGTAAGGTCAAGCGTTTTTTATTAAAATAATTCATTTATATTTTTTGCAATTAACAACATTTATTTATCCTGAGCCAAATTCTCCAAAATTGGACAATCTGGTCGTGCATCCCCATTACAGCAACTCACTAAACGCGTGAGTTCAGATTTCATCGCAGTCAACTCCCGTATCTTCCTATCAAGCATTTCAATATGCTGGGTTGCCATTGATTTGACTTTGCTGCTTGGGCGATTTTGATCACGCCATAAACTTAGCAAATCTCCAATCTGTTTGATTGAGAAGCCTAAGTCACGCGAATGTTTAATGAAGCGAAGCATATGCACATCACGATGGTTATAGGTTCTATAGCCAGAAAATGTTCTTGATGCTGGCGGTACGAGACCTACCTCTTCATAATGACGAATCATTTTTGCAGAGATGCCTGAAGCTTCTGCTGCTTGACCAATATTCAATAGATCAGCACTCATGAATAATCCTTTACATTATTACGTAGTGGTTTCCAACGTTTTAACATTAATGCATTTGTCACCACACTTACTGAGCTAAACGCCATAGCAGCCCCTGCAATGACTGGACTCATTAAACCTAATGCCGCTAATGGTATGCCCACTAAGTTAAATATAAAAGCCCAGAACAAATTTTGTTTGATTTTGCGATAGGTTTTGCGCGATATATCAATGGTGTCTGCAACCAAACTAGGATCTGAACGCATTAAGGTAATATCTGCCGTGTGCATGGCCACATCAGTCCCTGTAGACATTGCAAAACTCACATCGGCTGCTGCAAGCGCGGGAGCATCATTGATGCCATCGCCAACCATGGCAATCACGTTACTTTTTTGACGCAAGGATGCAACCGTGGTGGCTTTAGATTCAGGCGTTTGCTCGGCCAAGACTTGATCTATGCCCAGTGCAGCTGCTACACGTTTTGCACTTGTACTATTGTCCCCAGTAAGTAACAAGGTTTGAATTTTTCGTTGATGCAGGCTTGATATAGCCGCTTTCGATGTGGCTTTAATTTCATCGCCAAATGCTAACATACCCAGTAAATAAGGCTGCTCAGTAGCATCGCTCACTGCTACCCATGAAACAGTCTTACCACCATTCATAAACTCCAACGCAATTACACTTAATGCCTCTGTAGAAACACCCAACTGCTGCATCCAGTGCTGATTACCTACATAAACAATTTTATTACTCACTTGGCCTTTAAGACCACGCCCAGCTAAATCTTGCACTGTTGTAGCTAAAGCGGGTGTTTTACCAATCTGTTTAAGTTTCTCAACTACGGCTTTAGCTAGCGGATGCAGGCTACTCTGCTCGATGCTAGCAGCAAGCTCCAATAATGTTTGATCATCACCGTTGACAGCTTTAAATGCCAATAGCACTGGTTTACCTTCGGTTAGGGTTCCCGTTTTATCAAATATCACTTGAGTAATACTATGTGCTAGTTCTAACGCCTTTGCGTCTTTAATTAGAATACCGTGACGCGCTGCCACGCCAGTGCCTGCCATAATAGCAGTTGGTGTGGCTAGACCCAATGCGCATGGGCAAGCAATAACCAATACGGCGACTGCATTTAAAATTGCCTGTTCCCAGTTTGCTGAATACAATCCCCAACCCAACAAGGTGATTAATGCAATCACAATCACTACTGGCACAAACACGGCACTTACTTTGTCTACCAGACGTTGTATTTCAGGTTTGGCAGTTTGTGCATCTTCAACTAAGCGAATAATGCGCGACAATGTGGTCTCGGCTCCAATTGCAAAAGTCTTAACCAATAGCAATCCGTCAATATTAACGGCACCACCAATTACCTTATCACCAACTACTTTATAAATGGGTTCACTTTCACCAGTCATCAAGGATTCATCCACATGACTGTTACCTTCGATAATGATGGCATCTACTGCAATACGCTCCCCTGGACGTACCACAACGACATCATTAATCACTACTTGAGACAGTGGAACTTCAATCTCTTCAGTGTGCCGCCTTACGCGTGCTGTCTCAGGGCGTAACTGTTGCAAGGCACGTATTGCTTCGGTAGTTTGCCGTTTAGCGCGTCTCTCCAACCATTTGCCAAGCAATACTAACGTGATTACAACACTTGAAGCCTCAAAATAAAGATGCTGATGCCCTTGAAGCAACATGTAGACCGACAACACATAAGCGGCTGTTGTACCAATTGCGACCAATAAATCCATATTGCCAGATTTATTGAGAACCGCTTTCCACGCAGATTGATAAAAGCTTGCACCCAAATAAAATTGGACTGGTGTGGCCAGTAGCCATTGAAACCATGCAGGAAGGTTCCAATTGATACCAAATAGATTTAATAACATTGACACTATTAATGGAGCGCTTAGGATGGATGCTATGACAACTTTTTGACCACCAGTTGAGGCATCATCGCTGTGATGATGAGCATGCTCTGATAAGATGATTTCAGCGCCATAACCAGCATTGACGACTGCATTCACAATAACTTGATTGGCAATGTCCTCGCTTAATTCAATATGTGCACGTTCAGTCGCTAGATTAACACTTGCCGACTCAACGGCAAGCAATTTACGTAAAGCGTTTTCGACGGTAGAGACACAGGAGGCGCAACTCATACCAGTGATGGCAATATCGATAGAATGATTGGCAGAAGACATAAGTCACCTCAAATTTAAATAATTACAACTCATCTTAAAGATTCCCATCGTTGTAAGGTCAAGCGTTAATTTAAGTTGTTATTTCTGCTTGACCTTCCAATGATTGTAAACTTTAGTATGGTATTTCTATCTTAATTATTTAAAAGGAAACTTTACTATGTATACATTTCATATACCTAAAATGAGCTGTGGTGGTTGTGCCAACAGTATTAAAAATGCAATCAAAAAAATTGATGACGAGGCTGTCGTTGAAACTGACTTAATCTCAAGAACTGTAAAAATAGAAACGACGAGCGCTGAAAGTGAAATTGTGACAGCGATGACTGAAGCTGGTTATATGCCAGATTGATTTTGATAGGGATGAAACTGCGAGTGAATTACAAATAAATTTTTTTATGATTTGCGCGTTTTTAAGCTCAAAAACAAAAAGCCACAAATTTTACACGGCATTATCCGACTCTCAAGACCGGTTGCGGGACGCAAAATTTATGACTAGATTGATTATAAAGGATATAAGAAAATTTTTAAACATTGATATATATAATTGAGCGTTGTGCAGGAACACTTTGAAATTTTGTTAGTTTAAACATTAAACCTAATTGATTAGACATCAAATTGTCATAATGCCCATAGCCCCATATTCGGCTGAATCTTTGGTTTTGTAATGATTGAGAGACTTTATATCTTTCTACACAATTTTTAAAAGCTCGATTTGTAAGGTGTTCTGGTTGCGCAAATATTATCGACAAGTTTCCCCTAGCATATGTAAGAGCCATATCTGTCGCCTGATATGGCAACCCAGTACTATTAATGGCTATACTATTTTTTCCGATATTTCGATCAATCTGCTCCCAAATATAAAAAAACTGTAGATAGAGAAAATTTGCCTGTAATTCTGTCGTAAGTGGAATATCTGAAACATAAAAGTCTGGAGGTGTAATAACTCGATTTAATGATACGTTTTGTTTTAAAGCCTCTACATTGATAAATTTCTCAATTTTCAAGCGCCAAACATTATAAGCCAATGCAATACTGCAAACTTTTTCAGTATCTAAACTTAGTGATTCATCCCGTTTAAGATTAATAATGCCCTTGTGGCAGGCACGATGATTTTTAACATATCGAGTGAATATATGACGACGAATAGATTTATAAATGCTATCCAAATCTGGATTTCTATGAAAACTCTCGTCTGTTTGTGCTGTTGATTTTTGGCGCTCGTTCAACAGTATCCACTTTACTGGACTTCTCTTATGATTAACTGGCCATGGACATGCGCCAGCAATTTTTTCAGCTGCATTGAAGAACTTTTCAAATCCATCCGCTCCAAGGTTTGTATAACAATATAATTTTCCAGTTAAGTCTAATCTAGTTTGGGCAGTCTTGATCCAGCCATACAAAAGCCGGCATTTATGATTGATTTCAAGCTCTTGCTCTTGACTCATTTGGTTTAACTTGCGGACGATATCGACTTCAAATACCAGATGGTTACATATCGATTTCCATTCTCCCAATGCTTTTGTTAGATCATCAGGATTAACCTGCCCAAGGTGATTTTGTCTTCGATTAAATTGCAGGCCTTTAGAATAAACTGCTCTAAGGCAATCCGCACATGCTTGTTCAAGCGCTATATGATGCCAAGGACAAATATCTATGAACCCTAATTCAAAGAAAATACAGTGATACCCTTTAGCCAAACACTCCGGACAAATTTTAATGCCATCGTTTTTTAATTGACTATATGACTCTTCAACATGAATTTGTAATTGATCAAAAAAGCACTGACGCAATCTATTCGGGTTGACTGATAGCATTTCTGAGAATTGCTCTAAATCTATCCAATCGCTGTTTCTAAAACGTAGCCTATTATTATTTTCTACATCAGGAGACTGCAACAAACTTGCCAGTTGAGATGGCTTTATTTGATTAAGCAGTAGCAACTTGGAAAACACACTCCAGCCTGATTCAAAGGGTGCTGGAGCAGTCTGTTGCCATATAAGTTTTCTTACAAGTCTAGCCATTACATAAGTAAATTCAATCAGGTGGATCGAAAGTGCTCAATAGGCCACTAAAATATTTAAGAGTACTTCTTTCGACAGCTTCATTGATAGCTGCATGCTTCAATTTAAAACCCTTACCATCTAAGCTTCTAGAGGCTAATAGCAAGTATGCAACTGTGCTAGTAAGATGCTGCATAGGAATGGCACGGCTTTCTAGTTCTGTGGCAGCTTTTTTTAATTCTTTCCATATTTGATTCGAATACTCAGTCAGTCTAAAACCATTTTCAAAGGCAATCGGCACAAAAAACGCAGTAAAAGAAATACCACTATCTTCCGGATAATATTTCTCCTCATCATAAGCATGCAAGATTGCTTGTAAATCTTCATTGGTACTACAGCCATCAAAGGGTATTGGTTCACTCAAAAATCTAGCTATAAGATGGTAACTTTTGGTTGCCAATAACGCAGTTCGAAGTGCCAGAATTTCAGGTTGGGCAAAGCCTATTGTAGTCATCTTATTTTTTTGTTTTTCAAGTCTGTTATGTATTGCCAACAATAAATAAAAGTCGCTTTCTTCTAAATTTTGCATTTCATCAATGATTAAAACAAATTGAGAGCTGTTTTTTTTAAGACATTCAGTAAGTATGTGTGTCATTAGCTTGTTTTCTAGCCAATCGAATCTAGGTGCATTCGGCATATGTAAACCTTCGGCCCTTAACATCTCTATAAACATAGCCGTTGCTCTACCCCCTCTTTTCGTGGCAGAAAAACTCATCACCGTAATATTCGGGTATTCTTCTTTGAGAAGAGTTTCTACAGTCTGTGCACAGATGGATTTACCCACCCTCTGCGATGCATGTAAAAATGTACCTGTGCTACGCATCCATACTCTTTCCCGAATTAATGAATAGGCATGTTCAATAACTGGGGTAACAATGACGAAATCCCTAGTAACTATGGGATGATGGTTGATTAGATTTTCACGTTCCGCAGAGCTTAAAACAAAGATATCCATATATCCTCAATTCAATAATAAAAATATTATTTTTTATTAAGTAGCTTTTTTATATCCGGCATGGGTGTTGGCATCAGAGACGTACGATTGAAACTAGAGAAATCCGGCTCTGGTGAATGAGCTCTCTCAGACCTAGGAGTTATTTTTCTTGGCAGTCCAGTTTCCTTAGCCAGTCTCGTGGCTTCCGTGGCATTTTTTGGATTTAAATCTTTAGTTTTTTTGGTAATTTTTTTATTTCTTACTGTAAGTAGCTTCATGTAAGCATGTATAGGATTTTCAAATTTGGAAATCACTAATTGTCGCTTAGTGATTAAGCTATTAATGATTTTTCGTGTTTTAAGGCTATGTTTGGTGTATTGCCATCTCCCCATCACTTTCAAATATCCAAGCTCAGCGCCATTTAACAAAAATGCTCTTACTTGCCTCAAGTCCCGATCATCAATTTCAATTCTAATTTTTTGACCAACTAAACCAGCGGCAAGTGAGAGGACATCATTGGTATAACGCTCCCTTTCAAACCCAATATATGGCCTCCTCCCCAATGACTTGCCACCAATAACACGCACTATTTTACTAATGGGTATAGGATTACTGTGTTGTCCATTATGTTTAGGTAAATATCTAGGTAGGAAATGCTGATTCTGGTCGTGAAAGAAATAATGCAGTACATTTAATGGCGATAAAAACGAGACGCCTTCACTTGGGGTTGCGTTATACTCGGCAACGTAAATTGCTAGCAGTTGCTCAGAATCCTCAGCTCGAAATTTGTACTTAACAGCGACCTCCTCAGCATTTTTTGCTCTACCGCGTTTGGGGTGTGATCCCGTGGTTGAAGGTAATCGCTTAAAAATATCTACAGCAACTTTTTCAAAAAATCTTTCTTGAATGCTGCGTCTTTCGAAATGTGCTACTGGTCCCCAATTTATTGATATTCCCAATCGATCTCTGGCATCTTTTTGAATAATATTGGCTAAATGCGCTAAAGCTCCGTCTAGAAAAATAATATTCCACACTACACCTCTGCACTGTGGAATGACTTCATGTGGCAGACCGCCGCCTTCGGGATAACTCAGTCCAGGTAGACTAATTTCAATGCGTTCTGGTGGATTAACCGCATTACGAAGAACATCTAAAAGATCGGCGGCACTGATTTGGCTACGATATATAACAGAATAAGCAATGATTGCTCTTGATACACATTCTATAAGGGTGATTAGCCATAGCCTATCTAGCTGAATGTCTGTCTTGAATCCTTCTGGTGTGTCAAACTCCGCACTGAAAAAGGCATCAATACAGTAGGCATCAAATTGGACTGCTTCATAAGGCTCTTCGAAGCTCAAAAATGCTGCATTACCTGTCCCAACAGCTAAATGCGCAATAGAGTCTTCTTCTTCACGAACTCTTACACCTCTTACAAAGTTCGCACCCAGCACGTCATTTAAATATTTCTTGATACTGGTGAGGCCTTGGTGTTTTGTAGAAAACGGCCATTCAGTCTCTTTAACTCCTTTTTTAATTAGTAGCTTTAGAAAAATTTTGTGTATTTCTTTAGCTGCAATTTTTTTCTCATGAATACTTAACTCTGAAGAATTTCTCTTCAATATAAGATTAGTGAGTATTTCTTTAATATCTGGATATTTTTTTAGTGTCAGCTTAAATATTCCAGATAGCCCACCTTGATCTTCCCTAAATTTAGGTTTGACAGCAGCTTTTCGTTCGTACTCTTTCAATCTATAAAAAGGTATGAGTGCTGTGTATCCTAGAATATTTCCGTCTGGGCCAGGCTGTAGACATTTCCTTAATAAGTCCGTTATTGAAGTTCTAGCAACGCCAGTAATGTCTTGAATTCTTCCAACAGCTTCACCTTCCAAATATAGCTGTATAGCTTTACATCTACTATTGAAGCTTTCTCTTAATTCTTCACCTACTGACTCCTGAGAAATGTCAGGCCACAAATCGAGTGGCGGTGCTAAAGCTAAGAGTTGCGACCTGCTAGAGCGTAGTTTATCCATGATAAATCCAGCGAGTTTGTAATCCAAAGCTAGATTTTTCTAAATTTAATTCTACGATACCCGCTACTGCAAGCCGAACTATTACACCTAAAACAATTGAGGAGTCAAAATCCTCAAGACTCATAAGTAGTTGTTGTATATTTCCGTTGAGTAGATTTTTAAGGGTGTTCTCTAACGCGTTGTGACATGAAGTATGTCGTTGATTTTTTATTACATCTGCATAACCAAGTGGTTTTAACCATCTAAGTGCCACCCTAGTTTTTGGCTTCAAATAGATATCATTGATTATTTTATATTCAACATGCTCTTTTGATGCAGCTGCTGCCTGAGCATGGAATTGAGACTGATTTGAAGGTTCTTTTTTATTGGTACCTGCTTTTACCTCATGCCACTGAACCTGACGATTCTTAAATATGACAATTGCATCGAGTTCTGTTGCTCTAGTTTCGGTGCCATCATGAGAAATAACTTGCTTAGGGGCTAAATCGAAAGATTTAACTTCAGGATCTGATTCAAGGCAGAGCCAGTGAATTAGTTGCCTATCACTGGGTAATATCCAAGATGAATTGGTCTTAACGCTGTAAACAAACCATAGGTTACCTTTACCTCTGCCGCGGGCGTTGTAGGCTTTTTTAATATTTGTTCTTTGATTAGACTGTGGTGTAACCCCAGGACTGGCCATAACCTCTCCTAGAACCAAACAAACTCAAAGCAAAACACAATCTTGTTTATATGTACGACTTTTAGTTATTTATGTCGAAATGTCAAGGAATTAGTTATAACAATTTCAACTAATTCATCTACTTAATCGATAAATATAAATAAAAACAGCCCGCAATGGGCTGTTTTTATTAGATAAATTAGATTTACTAAAGTATCTTAATTAGTTCCAAGGACTAAGGCAGAGCCAGTGAATTAGTTGTCTATCACTTGGTAATATCCAAGATGAATTAGTCTTAACGCTGTAAACAAGCCATAAGTTACCTTTACCCCTGCCGCGGGCGTTGTAGGCTTTTTTAATATTTGTTCTTTGATTAGATTGCGGTGTAACCCCAGGACTGGCCATAACCTCTCCTAGAACCAAACAAACTCAAATCAGAATACAATCTTGTCTATATGTATGACTTTTAGTTATTTATGTCGAAATGTCAAGAAATTAGTTATGGTAATTTCAACTAAGTTATCTACTTGATCGAGATATGTAAATAAAAACAGCCCGTAATGGGCTGTTTTTAATAGAAAAATTAAATTTACTAAAGTAGCTTAATTGGTTCCGAGGACTACCAATCAGTACCGAAGCCCTTCACAGCTTCAAATTAACACATGAGGAAGTAAATCATATTGCAGTATCACTCGCATCAGACATCGGCACTGCCGAAAGTCCGATGCCGCGTGATTTTCTGGAGTGTCATCATAATCTTTTAAAAATATTTTTGGTTTTACTAACGACCAAAGAACAATTGAGAATTATGGGCGCTGTTAGCTCACTGAGGATTCCACAATGACTACTCGCTAAGGGAAAATGCAAATGGCTCAAAAAAGGCTAAATTAGGCTTAATAAAACAACATCGGATATACACAAGCCCAGACCACCTCAATTTAATGCGCCGTAGAGCGTTTTAGACGACTTTAGAGGCTTGTAAGCTATTAGATGTAACACATAAGTCCTTACGGAAATGGGAAAAAGGGCGTGTACGCATCCCCTACACCGCTTACTGCACTTTAATGAACGTTTGTTTTCACATGATGATCGTCATTGATAATCAGAGTAGTAACCTTCATTGTAGTTGCGAAACAAGTGCTTAGTTGTATGCTTGAAAAATACTATTAGCCAAAGGGATATTATAAAAAAAATTGCTGCTAAATAACCAAAAAAAAGCCACCAATTAAAAGCATCAACGGAATTAGCAGATTTTTCTATAAAAATTGAAAAACCATCCAATATATAAACGGTGGAGAACACTGTAAAAATATTCCACATCCACTTTTTAATTTTTTTCATCTGATTAACCATCAATTTATAAAAAATAATTAATTTCTTCTTATTTTATATTTGGCTAGAAAATAGTAATAAAGTTCTTTCGGCTTAACCAGCGTTTAGGCCATAAAGCTGAATCAGCATTCAATTGCTATAGCTTCAATACATTATGCTAAGTAAAGCACGGATATGTACAACTTTATTTAGGAGTTCCATATTATATATAAGCAACACATTACTACAGTCTGCCGAAGTAATTTAAGTGGCATTTTGCAAACTAATCCTTATTATGTCATAAAAACTGATATAACATTTTTGCACTCAGTACGATTAACAAGACACTAAACAATTTCTTTAAGATTGGAATTGGCAAGCTATGGGCTAATTTTGAGCCTACTGGTGCTGTAAAATAGCTTGGAACTAAACCAGTATGACTGCAGGTAAATATATAAAACCGACAGTATTTTCAATCGGAATTGCTAGCGATAGTCCATTTATTAAATATCCTGCGGTACAGGCAATAGCAATAGGAAATCCAAGTGTAGCAGATGTGCCATTGGCCATTTTAATGTCTACATTACGCCAACATAAATACGGCACGGTCAACGACCCTCCCCCAATTGAGACCAACGCCGAATAATACCAATGCCAATTGAAACTAGTACGAGTTCTGGCCTACCTGCTTGCTTCTGAGCTAGATTTACTCGAGTTCCGATCCGCATTTGAAGTGCAACATACGACATAAATTAAGCAAAAAATATAGCTATCGCCTTTGAGTTAATCTGAGTAACGATAAATGTAGATGCAAAGGTCCCTAACACCATACCTGGTGCCATCATTTTTGCCCATGACCAAATGACAGCTCCACGCTGATGATGTGCATTCAGGCTTGAAAATGAGGTAACTGCGATACACGCCATTGATGTACCAAGTGCTAAATGTAAAACATATTCACTGGGTACATTTTGATAAAGAAAAATTGTGGTGAGTACTGGTACGAGTATTCTCCCTCCCCCAATACCAAGCATACCCGCCATCAAACCAACAAATACACCAACCGCCATATAAAGCATTATTAACTCTAAACTCATTAAAATTCACATTAAACAATTTTAAAAATCGGTAGTTACACTATCTTATTTCAACAAATCATCAAGCTTAAATTTTAATCAATATTGAATGACTAATTTCCTAACAAGCTATTCAATGAGCTGACTGCTTCAATTCCAACAGTTCTTCAACACTAATTGATTACTCAATCGAGTTAATCTTTATACGTTTTAACACTCTATACATGCAATTAATTGTAATTAACACCTGTTTTTTTATATTTACTTTACTTAGACATCGTAAATCATGTAGAGCTACAAATAAAAAAAGCCGAAATATTTCGGCTTTTTTTTTAGTTACACGACTGCTTATTTGTTATTAAAGAATGCAATGTTCATCGCTCTGTCATTAACAAATGTAATCTCAGTTTCTTTATAAGTACGCTTTGGATCGTACCTAACGATATTTTTGTAGTACCACATTTCAACTTTTACAGGTTTTGATTTTTTCTCATCTGCGCCAGCTGTAGCCATCATGGTAGATGCACCTGAAGGTTTGACTGACAGTTCTTTTTTGAATGGAGCGCCTAATTTATCAGTAATTAATTTTTTTGATTTTCCACTAAAGGTATTTAAAAATTGATCTTCAGTATAAGTATTGGCCGGTGCTGCATTAACTGCGCTTAATGAAGTAATTAATAACACTGCCATTGATAAGCTAAGGCATAATTTTTTTGTCATGAATTGCATTATTTTGAATCTCCTAAATATCACGTAATTGTCTCACTTATTACCCATTTAGTGAAACGTTCCTAATCACACTTACGCTGACTCAACTAAGGTTTATTTTTAAACCGTCATAGCCAACATGGACATTCTCAGGTAATAGTTTGCCTAGCGCCTCGTACTCCAGCTCGTGAGTCATATGAATCATGTAAGTAGATTGGGCATTGATAAGACTCGCGTACTGCAGACTTTGTTCAAGATTAATGTGTGTTGGATGCGGTTTGTGGCGTAAACAGTCTAAAAGCAGTACTTTAAGACCTTGCAGCAAAGATAGCGACGATTCAGGAATCGCCGATACATCAGTCATGTAAGCTAAGTCACCTATCCGATAGCCATAAATCTCGCTGTTGCCATGCTTGAGTGGAATCGGAATAACAGTTTCACCAAATAACGAAAAAGGTGCATTAATAACATTGGCTTTAAGTACTGGTAAATCCCAAAAATTACTTGGCTCACGTAGCACGTAACCAAATTTTTCTTTAATGTGCGCCATTGTATCAAGGCTGCCATAAAGCGGGATCTGGCAACGTTGCACCTGGCAAAATCCACGTAAATCATCAATACCGTGTAAATGGTCAGCATGCGTGTGTGTGTAAAGCACGGCATCTACTTGCGTCAGCCCTTCTCTCAGTGCTTGCTGGCGTAAATCAGGGCCCGTATCAATTAATATTACTTTGCCGTTATCAAGCTTAATTACACTAGAGCAGCGTGTTCTTTTGTTGCGTTGCTCGCTTGATATACAAGTGTCACACTGGCAACCTACAGTGGGTGTGCCAGAGCTTGAACCTACTCCTAACATAATTAATTGCATATAACGGGCTGTTTCATATAAGTAATCTACATAAAATTTTAAGCTGTAGCATGCTTAAATAAACGAAAAAAATTCTCACTGGTTGCTGTGGAAAGTTCTTCTAGTGTGATGCCACGCAACTTCGCAACTTCTTCTGCTACATATTTTACATAGCTTGGTTGGTTGGTTTTGCCACGATACGGAATTGGAGCAAGATAAGGCGAGTCAGTTTCAACCAATATTCTGTTTAAAGGCACTTCTTTTGCAACTTCTTTAATCGTGAGTGCATTTTTGAAGGTTACGATACCAGAAAATGAAATATAAAACCCAAGCGCTATTGCCTGTAAAGCAACGTCGAGGTTTTCGGTGAAGCAGTGCATCACACCACCCACCTTTTGTGCGTTTTCCTCCCGCATAATACGCAGCGTATCTTCTGCCGAGCTTCGTGTATGAATAATTAACGGTTTTCCGCATTCAATAGCGGCGCGTATATGTGTTCTAAAGCGTGTGCGCTGCCACTCTAAATCACCAGTGAGCCTGAAATAATCTAGGCCAGTTTCACCAATAGCAATCACTTTAGGGTGATTCGCTAACTTGAGTAGCACGTCTACAGTGGGTTCTTCAATATTTTCGTAATCTGGATGCACGCCTACAGATGCATAAAAGTTATCATAAGTTTCAGCCAGGCTAAGCACTTGTGGAAAGTCTGGTAGCGTTACTGAAATGCACAATGCGTGCCCTACTTCGTTATCCTGCATTGCTTGCCTAATAGCGGGCATGTTTGCAACTAGTTCAGGAAAATTAAGGTGACAGTGGGAATCAACAAGCATATAGGTTCATTAAATAAATTACAGATAGTTTCAGAACTTGAGAATAGCACCATGCAATTACACAGGTTTAAATTACTTTTTAATTACTTGGGTTTGATTACATTGTATGCGTAGGTCGGGTTGATTTAAGCGCATTACCAAGCAGGCCTTCAATCTTATTGCGAGCTTCAAGTCCACCATCTTTTTCGCTAAATTGCACACCAATACCTTGGGGCTTGTTGGCTTGAGCGGTAGGGGTAATCCATACCACGTGCCCCACTACTTTTAATTTCATTGGATCATCAATCAAACTCAGTAGCATGAACACTTCTTCACCAATTTTGAATGGCTTATTTGTGGGGATAAATAAGCCGCCGCCTTTGATAAATGCCATGTAAGCCGCATAAAGAGCAGCTTTTTCTTTAATTGCCAGAGATAAAACACCTGGCTTTGGAGTGTTAGTATTAATTTCTAGTGTTTCTGGTGCCATAGTTGTTCTCTATCAATTGGAATATATAACTATCATTTACTGGAAAAAATTCTAGTATATTCAAGTAACAAGCTTTCCATCTGTAACTCATGATTCAAAGGGTGTGATGCAAGTTTACGCAGTGCGTTCATTTTTTTCTGCAACGCAAACAACTTACTTAAGTTTACCGTTTCGGCCAGCGCTTGCAAAGCATTGGAATGGGTAACGTGATAGTGTGTTTTCTGCGTTAATCGCATACCAACAATATCATAAATCCATTTCTGCATTGCAATAATGCCTGATTCTACTGACCCTGAAATTAAAGTTGGTGCAGCTAAATGAGGTTCAAGCTTGCTGCCTAATGACAGCATTCGCCACACTTCAACAAGTTGGTTAAATTGCAATTGTTCGGTTAACACTTTAATTGGGGAGCCGTCTAAATAAGCTAGCTGCTGTTTAGCATTCTGTACGCCTTGCTCGTTTAACCATGTTAGTGATTGCGCCTCGTCTGGTACAGGCATAGTTATTTTTTGGCATCGGCTGATAATAGTTGGCAATAAACTTTGCAACTGATGTGCGACTAATATAAAAACAACGCCATCTGCAGGTTCTTCTAGCATCTTGAGCAATGCATTGGCTGAGTTTATGTTAAGCGCTTCTGCAGGGTGAATCAGCACGATTCGTAGGCCATTGCTACGATGGCTACTAAGACCTAAAAAACTGCTCAACTCGCGAATTTGAGCTACAGAGATTTGTGTTTTTTTCTTGGTTTTTTTTGCAGGGACACCTTCATCTTCAACATCAGCTTCTTGTTCTGGGCTAAGTAGACGGAAATCTGGGTGACTACTCTCATTAAACCAATTGCAACTTGAGCATACGCCGCATGCAAACCCCATATCGCTTTTATTTGCGCATAACAGTGCTTGGCTAAGGTGAGTTGCAAAATCATACTTACCGATGCCTGCGCGCCCGTGTAGCAATAGGGCATGAGGTAAGCGCTGGTCATCTTGATTAAGATGCTGCCATGCTTGCAATTGCCAAGGATATATTTTAATTTGGTTAGACATTAATATTTAATATCAAATAGTTGAAATAATTTCTTCAACTGATTGTTTAACTTTTTCTAACGGCAGATTGGCGTTGATAATTTTAAATCTAGCAGGGTCTTGCTGTGCACGATACAAATAAGCCTCACGTATTTTAGTGAAAAATTCAACACCTTCCCGTTCAAATTTATCTGGCGTCCTTGCAGACGCCAGCCTTTGTATGCTCACCGCTACAGGTACGTCGAACAATAAAGTGACATCAGGGTGCAACGCACCCTGCACCCAAGCCTCTAGCAATTGAATTTTAGATGACAATACGCCCTTTGCACCGCATTGATAAGCATAGGTAGCATCAGTAAAGCGGTCAGACAACACATAAGCACCTCTTTTTAAAGCCGGTGCAATGATAGTGGCAATATGTTCGCGCCGAGCTGCAAACATCAACAAAGTTTCCGTTTCTGCATGCATAGGCTCATGCAATAGTAACTCGCGTAGCTGTTCGCCTAATGCGGTTCCGCCTGGTTCGCGCGTAGATACAACCTCGTGCCCACGTGCTTGCAATGCCGCAATGATATTAGGAATATGCGTACTTTTCCCCGCACCATCCATACCTTCTAACGTGATAAATTTACCTGTCATTATTTACTTTTCGATTTTTTAAGTCAGATTTTGGTTATAGATTTTTCAGGGGCACTATTTCAATTGATAGCGAACAACTGCTCGATTGTGGTCGATTAAATTATTAGAGAATGTATGGCTACCATCGCCTTTGCCAACAAAATAAAGCGCTTTTGTACTTGCAGGATGTAATGCTGCATTAATTGCAGCTAATCCAGGCATCGCAATTGGGCTAGGTGGCAGTCCATCTCGTGTATAGGTATTGTAAGGCGTATCAGACAGTAAGTCTTTTTTACGAATATTGCCTTGATATCGCGCGCCCATACCATAAATCACCGTAGGGTCAGTTTGTAATCGCATGCCACTACGTAAGCGATTAACAAATACACCTGCAATCATTGGTCGCTCGCTCGCTTTACCAGTTTCTTTCTCAATAATAGATGCCATAATCAAAGCTTGATAGCTATTTTTATAAGGTAGATTTGCTTCGCGGCTTTGCCAAGCTTTAGCTAATTTACTTTGCATGGCGTCATAACTGCGTTTTAATAAAACCGTATCGTTGGTGTGGCGGTCAAAATAGAAGGTGTCAGGAAAAAACAAACCTTCAGCAACTTGATATTTCGACCCCATTAGGGCTAATATTTCAGATTCAGATAGCTCTGTAACTGTTTGTTTAACAGCATCATTTTTACTAAGTTTCTCGCGCATCTGCGCAAAGGTATGCCCCTCGATAAATGTGACACTACCTTGTGTGGTTTTACCATGGTTTAGGGAGAGCAGTAAATGATAAGGGCTGATGTTTTTATTGAGCGTGTAACTACCCGCCTGAAGGAACTGTTCTTTATGGAGTAGTTTAGCAATAATAATAAAACGCCATGGCTCACTCAACACACCTTGCTCAACTAATTGATTGGCGATACTCTTTAAACCACTTTTTGGTTGAATGACAATTTCCTGGCTTTTAGGCTGGAGCTTTAGCGGCATAATGGCGTAATAAGCCAACCAGGCGCTTAATATTAACGTGCTTATCAAGCTTAATATCAGCCATTTTTTTATTTTTTTAATCATGTTTGAGCAAGTTTCTTATATTCGTTGCAAGTGCTTGTGGTAACCATGTTTTACCTGCAATTTGATGCACTTGAAACGCGCCGTATAGACTATTACAAATAATAACCTCATCCGCCTGTAGTAGCCCATTGAAAGGCAGTGTGGCAATTTCAATGCTGGACTTTAATACCTTGGCTAAATTTATAATCTGCTGCCTTGTAATGCCTGAAACACCACATTGACTCAAGTCTGGCGTGATGATGTGATCATCAAAGCGCGCGAAGATATTACTCATGGTGCACTCTATGACGTTGTTTTGATAGTCTAATAAAAGGCCATCGAAGATTGAGTCATCACGCCACTCCATACGTGCTATTACGTTTTCAAGTCGATTTAAATGCTTAATGCCCGCAAGTTTAGGTTGTGTAGCCAAGCGAGTTTCGCACAAATGCAAATGCACCCCATTTGTATAGTTATGCTCAGCATATTGCCTCACAGCAGATTTGACAACAACACGCATTGGCGTTGTCACAGCAGGTGTTGCATAACCGCGCTCGCCTTCACCACGAGTAATAATAATTTTTGCTACACCTGTTTCGTCTGGAGTAAATAATTGCTGTAAATCACTCATTAGTAACTCGGCACTAGGGCAAACAATACCAATCACAGCACAATCCGCCACTAATTTTTGATAGTGCTGCGGCCAACTATCAGGGTTGCCATTTTTCATCCGCATGGTGCGGAAAACACCGTCACCATAAGCAAAGCCGCGGTCAAATGGTGAAATTGCTTGATTGAAATTGCCGTTAACTAAATAGTTGTGTTCGATCGCCATAAGCCATAATTAAACCATAGCAATAATGTTTAAACTACCAATGATTGCAGGATTACTAGAATAAAATTTCCCAATAAAAAAGCCTGCGATGTTGATGCATGCAGGCTTTGATATGTCTAGATTTTAAAACCTAGTTTTTTAGATACTTAATATCTTTTTAAGGTTATATTTTTTTAAAAACCAGACTACCGTTAGTACCACCAAAACCAAAATTATTTTTCAAGGCATATTCAATTTTCATATCGCGCGCAGTATTTGCGCAATAATCTAAATCACACTCAGGGTCTTGGTTGAAAATATTAATCGTTGGCGGAGAAATTTGATTGTAAATAGAAAGCACAGTGAATACAGACTCTAAACCACCAGCACCACCAAGTAAGTGACCTGTCATTGATTTAGTTGAGTTCACGACTAGTTTTTTCGCATGATCGCCAAAAGCCGCTTTAATCGCATTAGTTTCGTTGGCATCACCTAATGGAGTTGAGGTTCCGTGTGCATTGATGAATTCTACAGCATCAGGATTGATACCAGCGTTTTGCATTGCATTACGCATAGAGCGGCGTGGACCATCCATATTAGGTGCTGTCATATGATAAGCATCAGCACTCATGCCATAACCAGTTAATTCAGCATAGATTTTTGCTCCACGTTTTTTTGCATGCTCATATTCTTCAAGCACCATCACACCAGCACCCTCGCCTATCACAAAACCATCACGGTCTTTATCCCAAGGGCGACTTGCTGTAGCAGGGTCGTCGTTACGCGTTGATAGCGCACGCGCTGCAGCAAAACCACCTACGCTTAAACGTGTGATGGCCGCTTCAGAGCCGCCAGCCACCATGACATCGGCATCACCGTACTCAATCATGCGAGAGGCATCACCAATAGAGTGTGTACCAGTCGTGCAAGCCGTTACAATCGCAACATTTGGGCCTTTAAAGCCAAACATGATAGATAAATTACCTGAAATCATGTTGATAATGGTACCAGGAATGAAAAATGGTGAAATTTTGCGCGGACCTGAGGCTTGATACAGGATGTCGGTATCTTCAATGTATTGCATACCGCCAATACCAGAGCCAATTGAAACACCTATACGTTCCGCATTTTCTTCTGTTGCAACAATACCGGAGTCTTTAACCGCTTCCATCGCAGCCACTAAACCGTATTGGATAAAAGTATCCATACGTCTAGCCTCTTTTGCGCTAAGGTAATCTTCAACATTAAAGTCTTTTACTTCACCTGCGATGGTGGAAGCAAAAGCACTTGTATCAAATTTAGTGATTTGTGTAATGCCGGATTTACCAGCAATAATATTATCCCATGCAGTTTTTACCCCAATACCTACAGGTGAAACTACACCGAGACCGGTGACTACGACTCTACGTTTAGACATAAGATTGTCTCTTAGAAGGGTTTAAGAAACGAAAAGAAATGAGTAGCAAGTCTGCCATTAATGGCGCTCACTACTCATATTTGAATTATTTGAGGTTAGTATTGATGTAATCAATCGCTAATTGAACAGTGGTGATTTTTTCTGCCTCTTCGTCAGGAATTTCGCAGTCAAATTCTTCTTCTAATGCCATTACAAGCTCAACTGTGTCTAGTGAGTCAGCACCTAAATCATCTACAAATGATGATGCATTTTTAACATCAGCCTCATTTGCACCTAGTTGTTCAGCAACAATTTTTTTAACGCGTTGTTCGATGTCAGACATCCAATTACCCCTTTAATGAAAAATAGCTTAACCTAATATAGTTTAACTTAGCTAATGCAGTATTCTATCAAAACTCAACCAGAATACCAAAAACTTATACAACTTTTATATCGATACTATGCTTAACCATGCCGCTTTTTGATGCAACGACACTTAAACCATTAACATGCCGCCATTGACATGAATCGTTTCGCCCGTAATATAAGCTGCGTTCGGAGATGCTAAAAATGCAACGGTAGCTGCAATCTCTTTAACATTACCTAAGCGACCCGCTGGAATACGTGCCAACATTTTATTGGTAATCTCTTCAGATAATTCAGCAGTCATGTCGGTATCAATAAAACCAGGTGCCACACAGTTTACCGTAATGCCACGGCTACCTACTTCTGCTGCTAATGATTTTGTAAAGCCTGTCATGCCTGCTTTTGCTGCTGCGTAGTTTGTTTGCCCTGCATTACCCATATGACCCACGACAGATGAAATGCTGATAATGCGCCCAGTACGTGCTTTCATCATAGGGCGTAACACGGCTTGGCTCATGCGGAATACTGAGGTTAGATTGGTGCTAATGACCGCGTCCCAATCGTCGTCTTTCATGCGCATGAGTAAAGTGTCACGCGTGATACCGGCGTTATTTACTAAAATACCCACATCGCCATATTTTTCGCTAATCGCTTTTAAGGTCGCTTCAACTTGAGCAGCATCATTAACATTGAGTGCCATACCCTCACCTTTGATGCCTGCCGTTGCAAATGCGCTACTAATTGATGCCGCGCCACCATCAGATGTCGCTGTGCCAATCACGGTTGCACCCTGCTCACCTAGTGCTAATGCAATAGCAGCACCAATACCACGGCTTGCGCCAGTAATTAAAGCAATTTGTCCAGTTAACATATTAAGCCTTTGAATCTATTTAGATAATATTTTTGTAAATAATTATAATACACTGTTTAATTCTTGCAAAGCTTCATTAGTTGTAAGTGCCGTACATGGCAACTCAGTGACGATGCGTTTAGTTAAACCAGCTAACACTTTACCTGGCCCGCATTCTGCAGCTTGTGTAATGCCTGCTGTTTTCACAGCTATTACAGATTCAACCCAACGTACAGGACTATATAATTGGCGGACTAACGCAACTTTTATTTTATCCACTTCATTGTATGAGGCAACATCGGCGTTATGTAGTACAGGAATTTGTGGAACACCCACGGTTACAGTTTTTAGGTATTCAGCCAATTTTACAGCTGCAGGTTTCATCAGTGCGCAATGCGAAGGCACGCTCACTGGCAACGCTAATGCACGTTTAGCGCCTTTGGTTTTCGCTAGCTCCATGCCCCGCTCTACCGCAGCTTTATTGCCAGCAATTACCACTTGACCAGGGGAATTAAAGTTAACCGCTTCACATACTTCATTTTGTGCGGCTTCTAAACAAACAGTTCGTACGACATCATCATCTAAACCTAGTATCGCCGCCATCGCACCTACACCCGCCGGTACAGCCGCTTGCATAACTTCTGCCCGGTAACGCACCAATGGCAATGCATCAGCAAACGATAAAGCACCAGATGCAACGAGCGCTGTGTATTCACCTAAGCTATGACCAGCCAAAATTGCTGGCATATGACTTGAGCTAGCCAGCCATGCACGCCAAGTAGCGACGCCAGCAATCAGCATAATAGGCTGAGTATTCGTAGTTTCGTTAATACTTTCATTGGGCTCTGTCGCCATAGCCCAAAAATCTACACCTAAAATATCTGCGGCTTCAGTAAAAGTATCACGGATGATTTTACCAATATTACTCTCGGCACCAAAACCAGCCATCATACCGACTGATTGGGAGCCTTGACCTGGAAAGAAAAATGCAAATTTGTTCATAATTTTGAATGACGCTATTTTAATAGAATTCGTATTTAATTAATGCAGAAAGCTTAATATTTGATTATGGCTGAACCCCAGGTAAAGCCGCCGCCGAATGCTTCCATCAGAATGATTTCACCGCGTTTAATGCGCCCGTCACGCACGGCAGTATCTAAGGCCAGCGGGATCGATGCGGCAGAGGTATTACCATGTTTATCTACGGTGACAACCACTCTATCCATACTCATATTAAGTTTTTTGGCGGTGGCTTGCAATATGCGGATATTAGCCTGATGTGGCACCAGCCAATCTACATCTGACTTTTGCATGCCATTGGCAGTGAGTGTTTCGTCCACAATTGCGTCTAGTGTATTGACGGCCATTTTAAATACGCCATTACCTTCCATAACCACAGTATCACGACTGTTAGGTTCTGATTTACGAGGTACATGCAGCATTTCAACATATTTTCCATCTGCATGTAAATGCGTTGAAATTACGCCCTGTTCAGCACTCGCTTGCAGAATCACAGCGCCAGCGCCGTCGCCCCATAAAATACAATTGCCTCTGTCAGTCCAGTCGGTAATGCGAGAAAACGTTTCCGCACCAATGACTAAAGCACATTTTGCTGCGCCTGATTTAATGAAGTTATCGGCAGTGGAAAGTGCATAAACAAAGCCGCTACACACTGCCTGAATATCAAATGCCGGGCAGCCGGCAATCCCTAATTTTTGCTGCAATATCACAGCGGTGCTTGGGAAAATTTTATCCGGCGTTGTAGTTGCAACGATAATTAAATCAATTTCCGTAGCCTTAATGCCAGCTGCTTCAAGTGCACTACGTGCCGCATGCAAAGCTAAGTCACTAGTAAACTCGTCATCAGCAACAATATGACGTTCACGAATACCAGTTCGTGTGAAAATCCATTCATCCGTGGTATCCACCATGCTTTCTAAGTCAGCATTGGTAAGTATTTTTTTAGGAAGGTAACTACCCGTTCCAGCTATACGAGAATAAATCATGCGTTTTCCGTGTTGTTCGACATCGTTTGATCTGTGGTTTGATGCGATTGTATATGTTCTATTTCTAATTGTTCAGTAATACGTCGTAATACGCCGCTACGGGACTCTTCTATAGCCGTTTCAATCGCATGCAGGAATGAAAAACTGTCTGCACCACCATGACTTTTTACCACAATGCCACGTAAGCCTAAAAAGCTGGCACCATTGTAGCGGCGAGGATCCATACGTTTTTTAAAAGCATTTAACACTGGAAGCGAAGCAAATCCCATCAACTTGGTTAGCCAATTACGCTTGAATTCTTGCGAAAGGAAACGTCCCATCATTTGCGCTAAGCCTTCAGAGGTTTTAAGGGCGATATTGCCAACAAAACCATCGCAGACAACGACATCAACAGTACCTTTAAAAATATCATTACCTTCAACATTGCCGTAAAAATTTAAGTGGCTAGCTTTCAGTAGTTCGCCAGTTTGTTTTACGACTTCATTGCCCTTAATGTCTTCAGAACCAATATTGAGCAAGCCTACGGTTGGGTTAGCTTTATGCTCAACACATGACACTAACATGCTGCCCATCACTGCAAACTGCAGTAATTGATCTGCAGTGCAATCAGCATTTGCACCTAAATCTAAAATATAAGTTTTGCCTTTTTGACTAGGAAATACACCAGCGATTGCCGGTCTATCAATACCGGGTAATGTTTTTAACACAAAACGCGCGGTCGCCATTAGCGCACCCGTATTGCCAGCGCTGATACATGCATTCGCTTCACCGCTTTTGACCAAGTTAATAGCCACGCGCATAGAAGAATCTTTTTTATTTTTGAGCGCACCTTGCGGTGATTCGTCCATCGTAACAACTTCACTTGCATGATGTATGCGTAAACGTGGGCTGGTACTTGATTTATGTGCTTTCAGTTCAGCTTCAATGGCGTCACTTAGGCCAACTAAAACAATATTGAGTTCACTGTCTGCAGCTAACGCTTTAAGCGCTGCTGGAATCGTAACGTGCGGGCCATGATCGCCACCCATTGCGTCAATTGCGACTGTAATATCCATAGTTTTTACTCGGTTTTAAATTCAGTGGTTTTCAAGTTTGACTTATACTTAAGCCCAACTTGTGCAGCATGCTGTTGGTTGGCAGCTTCCAAATTACCTGCTATTAAACGACCAATTAATTAAATGACCTGTTAAATTAAATTAGTGGCGTAGAAACACCAACGCCGCACCAATACTGGAGCGGCGTCAATGATTTTATCAACTACCAAACAAATTGCCATCTCTAGATTTGATCTAGTTTAGACTAAATTTGAATGAGAAATTATTCGCCTTTTGATGGCATCACTTTACGACCACGATAATAACCGTTCGGGCTGATGTGATGACGTAAATGCGTTTCACCTGTTGTAGGCTCAACTGCTAAAGGTGGATTTGTTAAAAAGTCATGTGAACGGTGCATACCGCGTTTTGATGGTGACTTTTTGTTTTGCTGAACTGCCATAATAAACTCCAATAAAATGATTAAAACATCATCTCAATTACATACAAATTGATGCATCAAATTACATTTGCACCACTAATTTAAGATTACGTTAAATTGCTAGTCCGTTACTATAATATAAAACCTAGCGTTTGTCAGCCCTAAATCAGTGTTTAAGGCTTAATTAAACCCTTTAGTACCGCGAAAGGGTTGGGTTTTTCGCCACTTTGACTAATAATCGCCCCGCAATCTATCTCGTGTATCGGTGCAATCGGCATTGCCATAATGATTTCATCCTCTATCAGCGCAATAATATCCATGTTTTGGCTTGCTTGCTGCAAGTCAATATCATCACTACCGTCTATATCGCTGGCTTCCACATCAATATCGCTGATTTCACCAATCAAATAATTAAAACTTAATGTTAATTTCAGAGGCATTTCGCTCAAGCAGCGTTGACAGGTTGTTGTTAACTTTGCCGCCAGTGTGAGATGCAGATAGTGCTGGCCAACAGCATCAGTTTTTCCTTGTAAGGTATAGCTAATTGAGTCTACATTCGAGTTTGTTGATTGTACGTTTTTAGTTGTATCTTTTAATAGCTCTGATAATCGCGGACAGTCCGCCAGTGTTAACTTCCCCGCTAAGTGCTCATTTTTTTTAGCAAACGCTACGTTATCAATAAATATTGGGTGGTTACTCATTTTAGTGCCTGTTTAAGTATTCTAAATTTAGCTCAAGGGGATTTAGCAATCAAGCTACGCATGTTATAATCACTGGGTTTGAGTGATAAATTTTAAGTATCAAATTAAGGCTAGAAACGTGTTCAAAAAAATTCTTGTAGCTAACCGCGGTGAAATTGCAGTGCGTATTGTACGCGCTTGCTCAGAAATGGGCATTAAGTCTGTGGCAATTTATGCGGATGCTGACCGTCAAGCATTACATGTTAAAAAAGCAGATGAAGCTTATAACATTGGTGCAGATCCTGTAGCGGGTTATTTAAACGCTCATAATATCGTTAACTTAGCGGTTGCCTCAGGTTGCGATGCTTTGCACCCAGGCTATGGATTCTTATCAGAAAACCCAGAGCTTGCAGAAATTTGTGAGCGACGTGGTGTTAAGTTTATTGGGCCAAATGGGAGTGTTATTCGCCAAATGGGCGACAAAATTCAAGCAAGAAATGCCATGACTAGCGCAGGTATTCCATGCACGCCCGGTAGCGATGGCAATTTGGCAAACCTAGACGAAGCTGTAACGCTTGCTAAAAAAATCGGTTACCCCGTTATGCTAAAAGCGACGAATGGCGGTGGCGGTCGTGGTATTCGCCGCTGTGATAGCGAAAAAGAATTACTTAGTAATTATGACCGTGTCATTTCTGAAGCTAGCAAGGCGTTTGGTAAGCCTGAAGTATTTTTAGAAAAGTGTGTCGTGAACCCTCGCCATATTGAAGTACAAATATTGGCAGACGCAATTGGCAATGTCATTCATCTATTTGAGCGTGATTGCTCAATTCAGCGCCGTAATCAAAAACTGATTGAAATTGCACCCTCACCCCAACTAAGCCAAGCACAGCGCGAATATATTGGTGGCTTAGCGGTTAAAGCAGCTAAAGCTGTGGGATATGAAAATGCAGGAACGGTTGAATTTTTGCTAGATTCTGACAATACCTTTTACTTTATGGAAATGAACACGCGCTTGCAGGTTGAGCATACAGTGACAGAAACCATTACTGGAATTGATATTGTGCAAGAGCAGATTCGGATTGCTTATGGTTTGCCGCTGCAATATCAGCAAAAAGATGTACAGTTTAGGGGATATGCAATGGAGTTTCGTATCAATGCGGAAGATCCTAAAAATGATTTTTTACCTAGTTTTGGTAAAATCACACGTTATTACGCGCCAGGTGGACCGGGTGTGCGTATGGATGCGGCAATATATACGGGCTATGAAATTCCGCCCTACTACGACTCTATGTGTGCGAAATTAACGGTATGGGCACTTAACTGGGATAGCGTCATTGAACGTGGTCGTCGCGCTTTGGATGATATGTTGATTTATGGCGTGAAAACTACTATTCCTTATTATCAAGAAATCTTAAAGCACAAAGATTTTAGAAATGCTGAGTTCAACACAAGCTTTGTAGAGTCACATCCCGAGCTTACTAATTATGCGAATGAAATTCCACCAGCATTGATAGCCGCAGCAATTTCTGCTGCAATTGCTGCACATGAAGGTGTATAGTTTTTAAATAGCAATTAAAAACAATTGATTAAATAAATATATTAAAGTGAATTAAGAGTTTAAATTATGGCGAAAATACAAGTTACCGAGCTAGTTTTACGAGATGGGCATCAATGTCACATCGCTACGCGCATGCGTACAGAAGATATGTTACCTATTTGCAGTAAGCTGGATGCTATTGGCTTTTGGTCACTAGAGGCTTGGGGCGGCGCTACTTTTGATGCGTGTGTACGTTACCTTAAAGAAGACCCATGGGAGCGTTTAAAGTCATTACGTAAAGCATTACCAAATTCACGTATTCAAATGCTATTACGTGGCCAGAACTTGCTTGGTTACCGTCATTATTCTGATGATGTGGTGCGTGCTTTCGTACAAAAATCCGCGGATAAGGGTGTTGATGTATTCCGTATTTTTGATGCTTTAAACGATACGCGCAATCTGAAAGTTTCTATTGAGGCTGTTAAAAAAGCTGGCAAACATGCTGAGGGTACGATTAGCTATACCACTAGCCCGGTACATGATGTTGCACATTTTGTGGGCATTGCTAAAGAACTTGAAGCATTGGGCAGTGACACGATTGCTATTAAAGATATGGCAGGGTTACTCACACCGCAAGCAACTGTTGAATTGGTTAAAGCGTTAAATGCAAATGTAAGTCTACCGATTCATATTCATAGTCATGCTACCAGTGGACTAGCGAGTATGAACTTGCTGCGTGCAATTGAGAATGGCGCAGTAATGATAGACACTTGTACCGCTGCATTTTCAGAAGGTGCAAGTCACCCAACGACTGAAAGTATGATTGCAGCTTTGCAAGGTACTGAATTTGATACTGGCTTAGACATTGCCGCTGTACAAGAAGTAACGGCTTATTTCCGTGAAGTACGTAAAAAATACTGGCAGTTTGAGAGTGAGTTCACCGGTGTTGATACACGCGTACTGTTGAATCAAGTACCTGGCGGCATGATATCTAATTTAAGTAATCAGCTTAAAGAACAAGGCGCGCTAGACCGCATGGATGCTGTGCTGGCTGAGATTCCATTAGTGCGTAAAGACTTGGGTTATATTCCATTAGTTACACCAACCTCACAAATTGTTGGTACGCAGGCTGTATTGAACGTAATGACAGGTCAGCGTTATAAGTCTATTACTAACGAAGTGAAAAACTACTTCTTGGGCCAATATGGTAAAGCACCAAGTGAAGTCAACGCAGAAGTTAAAAAACTAGCGATTGGCAATGCAGAACCTATCACTTGCCGCCCTGCAGATTTATTAGAACCTGAAATGGTGAGACTCACCAGTGAGTCAGAGCGCTTTGCACAATCCGAAGAAGATGTGTTGACCTATGCAATGTTCCCGGATATTGGTAAAACTTTCTTGCAAGCCCGCAGTACAGGTTCTTTAGAGCCTGAGGTGCTGTTGGATAAAGCTGCAGTGAATGCTTCTGCATCACGTTATGCGCCGAGTGAATTCAAGGTTACGCTACATGGCGAAACTTTCCATATCAACTTAACCGGTAGTGGTCATCCCGGTGAAGAAAAACGTCCGTTCTACGTTTCTATTGATGGCATTGCAGAAGAAGTAATGGTAGAAACTTTAAGTGAAATTGAAGTCTCTGGCGGCAATAACAGTGGCGGTAAAAAGAAAGCTTCTTCAGGTGTTGGTAAAAGCGGGCGTCCTCGCCCATCGCATAATGGTCACGTGACCACATCAATGCCAGGTACTATCGTTGCAGTAAAAGTAAAAGCGGGTGATAAAGTAACTGCGGGTGACGGCGTACTTGTGATTGAGGCTATGAAGATGGAGAACGAAATTCAGGCTTCTACCACTGGAGTGGTGGTTGCAGTACATGTGATTAAAGGCGATACGGTCACACCTGATGAGTCATTACTTGAGATTCAGCCAGAGTAAGTATTGTTGATATAACTTATCTAGCCGACAGAGCTACACTGTCGGCTTTTTATTTACACATACTATTTAACTTATAAATTAAGATCATAAAAAATGAATTCTGATCTAGTCCTTGCTTCATCGTCCATCTTTAGACGAGAATTATTAACACGCTTGCAGCTCCCATTTAGCTGCATTTCACCAGATGTGGATGAAAGTCCACTAACAGATGAACTGCCGCAGGAAACAGCGCTAAGGTTAGCCCAAGTAAAAGCGCTTAAAGTTGGTTTAACTCATCCAAACACACTGATTATTGGCTGCGATCAAGTGGCAACGCTGGACAATATACAACTAGGTAAGCCGCTTAATCATGATAATGCGACCAAGCAATTACGCATGATGCGCGGTCGTGAGGTGATTTTTCATAGCGCTTTATGTCTTTATAATCCAGCTACGCACAATATGCAGGCTGAAGTTGTACCATATGTGGTGCAATTTAGAGATTTAAGTGACACACAAATTGAAAGCTACCTAATTAAAGAACAGCCTTATCATTGTGCCGGCAGTGCAAAATCAGAAGGTTTAGGTATTGCGATTATTGAACGAATGACGGGCGATGACCCGAACGCACTCATAGGCCTGCCACTCATTAGGCTGGTTAGCATGTTACAAAATGAGGGCGTCAACGTAATTTAAATCCGCCCGTTATTGGCTTAGGCTGATTATTTAGCCGTGGCAATTTATGCATCACAGTTAATAACCATCATTATTGATTGGCATGTTAAAAAATCAACTTTCCAAATCTGGAGATTTTAATGTTTAAACTTCGCTCTCTCGCAGTTGCTGTCCTGTTTACTTTACCTATTGCGTCATTTTCATCTGGAGCTATTGCATTGGAAACAAATGAAATCAGAAGCACAATTAACGAGCAGCAAAGTGTCGCCGTCACAATTTACAACAACAATCTAGCGTTAGTAAAAGATCAACGTAAAGTACAACTAAACAGTGGAATACAAAAACTGGCGATTCGTGATGTAAGTGCACAAATGCGCGCGGAAACCGCTTTGTTAAGAAGTTTAAGTCACCCAGGTGGCCTCTCTACATTAGAGCAGAATTTTGATTTTGATTTGCTTACGCCAGAAAAGCTTTTGGAGAAATACGTAGGTAAAACTGTATCTATTATCAAAACCCATCCGACGACTGGCGAAGAAAAGGTAGAGCAAGCCACTGTGCTTTCAGCAAATAATGGCGTAGTGCTTAAAATTGGCAATCGAATTGAAACGGGCCAATTTTTTGCAAATGAAAAGTCTGGACGTATTGTTTATGATGACATTCCAGCCAATCTACGTGACCGCCCGACCCTTGTCACCCAACTTAATAATAAAACAGTTGCACCGCAAACCATTGAACTTAGTTACTTAACAGGCGGTTTGGCTTGGAAGGCAGATTATGTTGCTGAACTTAGCCCTAAAGAAGATAGCGTGGATTTATCAGGCTGGGTAACGCTGACTAACACCAGTGGCGCTAGTTATAATAACGCTAAGCTGCAATTAGTAGCAGGTGACGTTAATCGTGTGCCAGAAAACTACCCTCGCGCAATGGCTATGCGAAAAAACATGGATACGATGGCAGAATCTGCAGCGCCAATGGCAGAAGAGTCTTTGCTTGAATATCATCTATACTCATTAGATCGTCCAACAACGATTGCTGAAAATCAAACCAAACAAGTGGCATTGCTATCAGCTACAGGTGTACCCGCACGTAAAGAATTAGTTTTGCGTGGTGCAGATTACTATTACCAAGCCCAGTATGGTGACCTTGGCACAAAAATGAAAGTCAGTGTTTTTGTTGAGTTTGATAATAAAGAAACCGCTAAGCTGGGCATGCCATTACCTAAAGGCATCATGCGTGTTTACAAGAAAGATAGCCAAGGTAACGCGCAATTCGTAGGTGAGGACAATATAGATCACACACCTAAAAATGAAGTTGTACGTTTGAAACTAGGCGAAGCATTTGACGTGACTGCCGATAAGAAGCAAACTGAGTTTAAGACTCTGCCACGCCCATCTAAAGGCAATAGTGCATTTGAGAGTGCCTATGAAATTACACTAAAAAATGCAAAGAAAGAAAAAGTAGTCGTGACAGTGCAAGAACCTATCAGTGGCGACTGGACAATTATTTCTGAAAGCCAAGCGCATAAAAAAGCTAACAGTCAATTGGCTGTATGGGAAGTTGAGATCCCAGCCGAAGGCAGTGCTACACTTAACTACCGAGCACGAGTGAAATATTAAGCTTTCAATTTGTGATAGTTTTTACTCTTAATATGATTGAAAGTTGATTTTGTGAAATTAGGAACACTGTATTTAATCCCCGTGACTCTTGGTGATGACAATATCACCAAGGTGTTACCACCAGAAGTGGTCACTATTGCACAACAACTTGATATATTTGTTGTGGAAAATGAGAAAACCGCTCGCCATTTTTTGAGTACGATTAAAACCAATAAGCCTGTTCGTGAACTACAGTTGCTCACTTTAAACGAACATACTCAAGATCAAGAGTTGCCGGACTTACTCAAACCACTACTTGCGGGATTAGATGTTGGTTTAATGAGTGAGGCTGGTTGCCCTGGCATTGCCGATCCAGGTGCAAATCTTGCCGAGTTGGCGCATCGTAAAGGCGTGAGCGTCAGGCCTTTAGTAGGCCCTAGCTCTATCTTGTTGAGTCTAATGGCATCAGGCTTCAATGGGCAAAGGTTTACGTTTTTAGGCTATATCCCGGCTGACAAATCTGCACGAATTCAGCGCTTAAAAGAAATAGAAAAAACATCGGGTAAATATCATGAAACCCAGATATTTATTGAAACACCCTATCGAAATCAGCATTTGCTAGAAGACATTCTTGCACATTGCAATCATGCAACAAAACTATGTATTGCCTGCAACATTACTTTAGAAGATGAATTGATTGTGAGTAAAACTATTGCCGAGTGGAAGAAATCTACGCTTCCAGACTTACATAAAAAACCTACAGTATTTTTAATATTGGCTTAATTCTTAGGGCTTAAAACTTAGCTAGATTCTTTATAGGCGCATAACTCAGCCTGTGTATTGGTGAAATACCATGTAAAGTCAGCATCTCTAGATGTAGCGAGGTTGGGTAACCTTTATGCTTTGCGAAGCCATACTGCGGATATTTTTGGTCTAGCTGATAAAGCTCAGTATCACGCGCCACTTTGGCAAGAATAGAAGCCGCAGAAATCGCTTGAACCTTGCTATCGCCCTGCACTATTGCCACACATGGCAAGTCTATTTTTGGACATTTATTACCATCAATCTGTACTAAATCAGGTGTAATGTTGAATTGTAGTTGTAGGTTTTCAATAGCACGTTTCATCGCAAGTAGACTGGCTTGCAAAATGTTAATATTATCAATCTCTTCTACACTACTACTGGCAATTGCCCAAGCTAGCGCGTGCTGTTTGATTTCAACACTAAGTGAGTCACGTTTTTTTTCAGATAATTTTTTTGAATCAGCTAAACCCAAAATAGGCCGTTCAGGATTCAATATGACTGCCGCTGCATAAACAGCACCTGCAAGAGGACCTCTACCAGCTTCATCTACACCACAAATTAATTGATACGATGAGGTCGTATTGGTAATCATGCTAAATGAGAAAGAATAACAACGGCCGCTTTTTCAGCCGTATTCTGCCGTAAGCTATGATGAATTTTGTTAAACTCTTCTTTGATTTCAGCTGCATAATTAGTGTCACTCACTAACTTTAATGCTGCATCCGCTAGTTTTTCAGGTGTAGAGTCATCTTGCAATAGTTCAGGCACCACAAATCTTCCCGCTAAGATATTAGGTAACCCTACGTAGGGTTGCAATTGCATGCGCTTCAGTAATTGCCAGCTGAGTTTAGGCATTCTATAAGTAATAACCATTGGTTTTTTAAGCAATGCCGCTTCCAAGGTTGCAGTGCCGGAGGCAACAATCACTACATCTGCAGCTTCCATGGCATCGTGAGCATGACCGAACAATATTTGAATAGGCAAATTGTCAGGTTCGTGGAAAATAGCTAGTTCAAATATTTGACGCGTTTCGCGCGTAATTAAGGGCACTAAAAATAATGCATTAGGATAGTCTGCGTAAATAAGTTTGGCTGTTTTAACAAACAATTGTGCATGTTGCTGTACTTCACTTTGTCGGCTGCCAGGTAGCATGGCAATCACTAAAGCCGATGACTTAATCTTAAGCCCCTCGCGTGCGGCAATAACATCAGGTTCCATAGGTAGCATATCTGCCAGTGGGTGTCCAACATAGGTGACTGCAACACCTGCTTGTTGATACAACGCAGGTTCAAAAGGAAATAGCGCAAGCATATGTGTGACGGCTTGCTTGATTTTGTTAATACGGCCTTTTCGCCATGCCCAAATGGATGGGCTGACATAGTGAATGGTTTTGATGCCTTTGTTTTTGAGTTTCTTTTCTAACCAAAAATTGAAATCTGGTGCATCAATGCCAATAAATAAGTCTATGGGGTTGTTTAAAAAATGCTTTAGCAGTTGCTTGCGAAGTCTAAGTAAACCAAACAAATGTTTGATCACTTCTACATAGCCACGCACTGATAACCGCTCCATGGGAAAAAGCGACTGCGCACCCTCGCCCATCATTTTAGGGCCAGCAATACCTACAAACTCTATATCCGTACGTTTAAGTTTTAGCGCCTGAATGAGATGGCACCCTAGCAAATCGCCAGACGCTTCTCCTGCAACAATTCCTATTCTCACCATAGATAGCTACTTAACGGACGATGCCGCGAGTAGAGATATTTAAAAAATCAGTGAGTAACTTAATTTCTGGTGTTAAGTCCTGCATAGCGGCAAGTTCAATTTTTGCCTCCTCTAATGACAGACCATTGCGATATAACGCCTTATAAGCGCGTTTAATTTGCAGAATACTTTCGGCAGTAAAGCCTCTGCGTTTTAATCCTTCGGCATTGATGCCGTGTGGCTTAGCATCATAGCCGGCAGCAGTAACATAAGGTGGAATATCTTTAAACACTACTGAACCAACAGCAGTAATCACGTGCGAACCAATTTTGCAGAATTGATGAATAAGGGTAAAGCCACCTAAAATTGCATAGTCATCAATATCTACATGGCCCGCAAGCGATGAGTTATTAGCCAAAATAGTGTGGTTACCAATAGTGCAGTCATGGGCGATGTGTACATAAGCCATAATCCAATTATCACTGCCAATTTTAGTCGTATTCTTATCTTGTATTGTGCCGCGGTTAAACGTGCAAAACTCACGAATAGTATTGTTATCACCAATTTCTAACAGTGTGGGTTCATTTTTATATTTTTTATCTTGCGGCGCTTCACCTAAAGATGAATATTGAAAAATCTGATTATTTTTACCGATGGTTGTCGGGCCATTGATAATGACATGCCCGGCAACACGAGTACCGGCATCTATTTTTACATTAGCTCCAATAACGGAAAATGGACCGACTTCGACACTGGAGTCTAGCTCTGCTGTGGCATCTATAATTGCCGTTGGGTGGATTTTTGAAACTTGCATTGTAACTTCGCTTTTACTTATTTTAATATCTATGCTTGAAATTCTAGATTAATCGGAATCCTTTATTTCACTAGGCCTGCTAGGATTAATTACTTTTCCGTTTTATCAATGGCTTTGAGTATGCACATCATTTGTGCTTCAGCGACAACAATATCATTAACTCTAGCTACGCCGGTGTATTTCCAAATACCTTTTAAGATGCGATCTATTTTGACGTGTAAGACAATTTGGTCGCCTGGGGATACTGGCTTTTTAAAGCGTGCGCTATCAATACCTGCAAAATAATATACGGAATCATCACTAGGTTTTGTGCCCATTGTTTTGAAAGACAAAATAGCAGCGGCTTGTGCCATTGCTTCAACAATCAATACACCGGGCATTACGGGATGATATGGAAAATGACCTGGAAAATAAGGCTCATTGATAGTGACATTTTTAATGGCAGTGATTTCTTGACCAATTTCCATTGAAATGACACGATCAATCAATACAAAAGGATAACGGTGAGGTAAGTGTGCCAGAATCTCATGGATATCCATGCTGGTATTGATTTCGTTAGTCATTTTTTCTCAGCTTACATCTTTAACATTAGTATCGTATTGTAACGTTTACTCGGGTGATTTTAACAGTGCTATCTCTTTTTCAAGCTGTTTAATTTTATTTGAGAGGTCATCTAAATGGCGGATTTTTGCGGCAGTATTCAGCCATGCTTTATGTGTTTGAAAAGGCATGAGTGCCGTATATGTATCCGCTGCTAACAAAGAACGTGTAATCATGCTTCCAGGCGAGATTGTGACTTGATCTGCAATCTCTAAATGGCCTAGTATCATGGCTGCACCGCCTATTTTGCAATGTCTACCAATTTTGGCGCTGCCAGCAATACCAGTGCAGCCTGCGATTACGGTATGCGCACCTATTACACAGTTATGACCAATCTGAATCAAGTTATCAAGCTTTACACCTTCTTCAATAACAGTATCGTCTAAGGCACCACGATCTATAGTAGTGTTCGCACCAATATCTACATTAGCATGAATCACCACACGCCCAACTTGAGGGATTTTCAGCCAAACACCAGCTTCTTCAGCATAACCAAACCCATCTGAACCAATGACCGCGCCTGAAAATATATGGCAGTTAGGCCCGATTTCGCAATGGTGCTTAATGATGGCATGTGGTTCTAAGCGAGTATTATCGGCAATCCTAACATCATGTTCTATGACACAACCGCTACCAATAATGACATTTTCGCCAAGCACAACGTTTGCACCAATTACTGCCATTGGTGCAATGCTGCATGATGCAGGTACAGTGGCAGATTTTTCTACAACTGCACTAGGCGCAATACCCAATGGTGCCATGCTAGCTGGATTTAAGTATGCAGAAAGTTTAGCGAAGTACGCATAAGGATTATCTGTAATGATGCAAGGCGCGGAGGTGAGGCTGGCATCTTTTTCGCGCAAAACATAAGCACTGGCCTGACATGCATCAAGTGCTTTTTTATATTTAGCGTCATTAATGAAACTAATGTCACCAAAATGTGCATTGGCCAGTGATGAAACACGAGAGATTAGCGTAGTTTCATCACCAACGACATGACCACCTAATGCATTGACGATATCACTGAGTGAGTATTGTTTGCTCATGACATTAGGCTGGTATTAATAACTAGAAATTGAGTATTTTAAGGTTTTAAGTTACAAAATTTAACGAAACCTATTTTTTACCTAGTAATTTCAATACTTTATCAGTAATGTCAATTTTTTTGCTGGCATATGCCACGCCACTGTAAACTACCAAATCATAACCGTCAGCCTCTGCTACAGACTGAACTGCTTTGTTAATGCGGTCTTGCAAGCTACCAAGCTCTTCATTCTTACGCAGATTGATATCTTCACGAAGTTCGCGCTGTTTGCGTTGGAACTCAATTTTTATATTCTGTACATCACGCTCTTTATTACGGCGCTCTGTCTCTGAAATAGTCAAACCTTCTTTATCTAACACGGATTCGAGTTCTTTAATTTGCTTAGACATACGATCTAGCTCTAGTGAGCGTGGGCTAAATTCGCGCTCTAATTTTTTACCACTTTCTGCAGTTTGTGGTGCATCCTGTAAAATTTTATCGACTTGCACATAACCGACTTTTAATTCTGCAGACTGCACACTTAAAGGTGCCGCGACGGCAAAAGCCATAAAGCTCATTAAAACCAAACTTCTCAGTGCATTGCTCAATTAAAATCTCCTAAAACTACTACCGTATCTATATGTAATTATGCCACAAGACTTTGAGTCTTCAGTTTTCATACTATTTATTGCTATCTAATATAGTCTCTAAGCTTCAGGGTATTTGCCTAGAACTGTTGTCCTAACTGAAACTGTATACTTTGAGTCTGATCGCCTTCTTTACTGTTAAGAGGTTTAGCATATACTAGTTTTAAAGGACCAAACGGTGAAAACCAGCTAATGCCTAAACCCGTTGAGTAACGTAAGTCACCGAAATCATAAGACTGATCTGCACCATATACATTACCTGCATCAACAAATGCACTTAATCTGAACTGTTTCGAATCTTTTAAACCGGGTATTGGTAAAAACAGCTCTGCGTTACCTAGCAAGCGCTTAGTGCCACCAACAGCAAAATCTTCGCTAGTACTTGGATCAATATCTCTAGGGCCAAGTGAGCCGTTTTCATAGCCGCGCACAGAGTTTACGCCACCCATAAAAAAGTTTTTAAAGAATGGGTATTTTTTATTGCCATAAGAGTCTGCATAACCAATTTCACCATTCAACATAAAGGTGAAGCCTGGATAAACTTCTTTAAACCATGCATGTTTGTAGTCAATTTTGTAGTATTGCAAGTCTAGTACAGGTAAAGAAACTTCCCCACTTAGTTTTTGCAACACGCCGCTGTTAGTAAACAAAATACTATCACGCGAATCATGTGTCCACCCAGCCGTTGCGACTACAGAGTCGCTACTACAACCACTAGCATTACCACAAAAATCTAAATACTGTTTAGGGCTTTGGCTAGACAATTCAACTTTAGTGAAGTCTGCAGATAATCCGAAGTTAAATCCATCACGCTCATTTAATGGTACGCCAAAACGAACCCCGCCCCCATATGAAGAGGTATTGTAAGCACCAATACTGAGTGAACTGGTATCAACATCGCGGCGATAAATATCAAACCCGCGGCTCACACCATCTGGTGTGAAATAGGGGTCTGTGTAGGACAGTGAATAAGTAGTATTAACTTTACCGGTATTTATTTGTGCACTAACGCGGTTACCAGTACCTAAGAAGTTATTTTGGTTAACGGTAACGCCAAATACTACACCTTCACTACTTGATAAACCCGCACCAAACTGCACACTACCCGTAGATTGTTCAGTTACGCTGATATTTAAGTCTACTTGATCTGCTGAACCCGGTACCGCAGGTGTTTCAACATTTACATCTGCAAAGAACTGCGTACGCACTAATCGCTCTTTAGAGCGACTGATTTTGCTTGAGTTGTACCATGCAGATTCTAACTGACGCACTTCACGACGGACTACTTCATCGCGCGTTCTTGTATTACCAACAATGTTGATACGTCGGACGTATACTTTCTTACCAGGGTCTACAAAAAAAGTAAATGCGGCAGTATGTAATTCTTTATTTACTTCTGGCACTGCGTTAACATTTGAAAATGCATATCCATCATTACTTAGACGATCGCTAATCGCTTTGCTTGTTTGAGTGACTTTTTCACGACTGAAAGTATCGCCTGCCTTTACCTGTATCAGTTGCTGCAACTCCGCATCTGGCACGATGGTATCACCCGCTAATTTCACTTCGGAAATAGTATATTTCTCACCTTCAGTTACGTTTACTGTGATGTAAATATCTTTTTTATCTGGGGTTATAGATACTTGAGTTGAGTCAATATTAAACTCGAGATAACCTTGATTCATATAAAAAGAACGTAGTGCTTCAAGGTCGGCGTTGAGTTTTTGTTTTGAATATTGATCGTCCTTATTCCACCAACTCATCCAATTAGGGGTGGTAAGTAAGAACTCGGCGCGTAAATCATCCATGGTAAACGCTTGATTGCCGACAATATTAATATTACGAATTTTTGAAACAGCACCTTCTTCAATATCAAATCTAACCGCTACACGATTACGCTCTAACGGTGTGACTATTGATTTGACTGTAGCGCCATATTTACCTTGTGATAAATATTGACGCTTAATTTCTTGTTCAGCACGATCAAGTTGTGACTTGTCAAAAATCTGCCCTTCAGTGATACCAATTTGCTTAAGGCCTTCTTTCATCTTATCCGTAGGGAAAGACTTGTTACCGCTGAAATCAATCTGTGCAACCGATGAGCGCTCTTGTACGGTCACGACCAATACGTCACCTTCGGCTTCTATACGCACATCTTTGAAGAACCCAGTGCCATACAAAGACTTAATAGCCTGCGAAGCCAAGTCGTCATTCATGGTTTCGCCTACTTTGACGGGTAGGTAATTAAAAACAGTACCTGGCTCCGTGCGTTGCAAACCTTCTACACGAATATCTTTAACTACAAATGGATCTAACGCAAATGCCGATGTAGCGTACAGGCTAGAAACCAGCAATAAGATCGATTTAAGTTTTAAATTTGCAAACTTATTGCCCTTAGCTTTAGGATTTATTTTTTTCGAGAGAGTTAAGTTTTTAATTGCCATGCATTCAGCCTATTATCAATCTGTTTATATCATTATAAAACGCAATGACCATCATCAACCCCAGTAGGGTAAAACCAACTTTTTGTCCAACAATCATTGTCGCTTCAGATACAGGTTTGCCAGTGAAAATTTCAACCATATAATACATCAAATGACCGCCATCTAATACTGGTATGGGTAATAGATTAAGTACACCTATGCTAATGCTAATTAGTGCTAAAAATGAAATGAACATCTTAATGCCCATATTTGCACTCTGACCAGCGTAGCTAGCTATCGTCACAGGCCCACTCATGCCCTTCCATGAGACTTTTCCAGTCAGCATATTGCCCATCATTTTTAAACTAAAAATAGCGGTATCCCAAGTTTTTTCAGTCGCTTTTTGTAAAGCTCCGAATGCAGAATAGTGGGTCGTTACAAAAATTTTATCAAGTTCAGCCTGTTCTATTTTAGGCGCAGCACCTATGCGACCAACTGTTTTACCGTTCTCAACAACTGGTTCTGGTGTAACAGTCAGCTTAACATCAACACCGTCACGCTCTACCAGTACATTTAAAGGCATATTTGGGTACAGTCTAATCTTTCGAACAAAATCTTCCCATTCGTTCACTTGGCTGTTATTGATTAAATGAACCAAATCATTCGTTTTTAAGCCAGCCAAGTCCGCTGGGCTATTTTTAGTTATTTCACCAATACGTGGCGGCATTTCAGGCTGATGGATAGTTAAACCTAATGTAGTCAGAATATCTTGGTTTGCCTCATCATAATTAACACCTGACAAATCAAGTTGGTGTATGTGGATTTCTTGATTAGGGTTAATTGCTTGGATTTCTACGTTTCTATTTTTTAAAGCTTCATTTAATAATATCCAGCGTGTATCTTGCCATGTGGTGACGTCTTTGTCGTTAATTTTTTGTATCGTTTCGCCCTGTACAAAACTAGCTGAGGCCGCAGGACTATTTTCCAACACTAGCCCGAGTACGGGTTTCATACCGACTATTCCCATCACGAAAATTAGCCAATACAATAATATTGCAAGTAATAAGTTAGCTGCTGGCCCCGCGAGCACAATAGCGATGCGCTTGGTCACTGACTGTCGATTAAAAGCCCGTTTTAAATCAGCTTCAGAATAGATTGGTTGCGCTATCTGTGGGTCTGAACTAGGCTCAATCTCACGCTCATCAAGCATTTTTACATAGCCACCTAACGGAATTGCAGCAAATACAAATTCAGTTTGATCTTTGCCAAATTTTTTAGTGAAGAGTGGCTTACCAAAACCAATAGAGAATTTTAAGACCTTTACACCGCACCATCTTGCCACCTGAAAATGGCCATACTCATGAACGGTCACCAATAAACCTAGGGTAAATATAAATGCTAAAGGCGTTATCAGCGCGTCTAGCATGATGTGTAAATCAATGATGTATTAATCATTTGTTTGTAACCAACGTTTAGCGGCTTGTCTAGCATCGTAATCTACGACCACCAATTGCTCAATTGATTCTACAGTTTCTATATTGGTAGCAGTCAATATAGATTCTATAAGTTGAGGAATGTCCATGAATCCAATTTTTTCAGCTAAGAACGCTTCCACGGCTATTTCATTCGCTGCGTTTAAAATCGCAGGTGCTGTGCCGCCCATGTTTAATGCTTCATAGGCAATTCTTAAGCATGGAAACTTAACCATATCCGGCGCACAAAAATCTAACCTGGCAGTCGTTAGTAAATCTAAGCTACTTACACCGCTAGTCAATCTATCAGGGTAACCAAGTCCATACGCAATTGGTGTGCGCATGTCAGGGTTACCAAGTTGTGCAAGTACACTACCATCAACATATTCCACCATAGAATGAATAATACTCTGCGGATGTACGATTACCTCAATTTGTGAGGGATGTGCATTGAATAGCCAGTGCGCTTCAATTACCTCTAAACCCTTATTCATCAAAGTTGCTGAGTCAACCGTGATTTTTGGACCCATTACCCAGTTTGGATGATTTAAGGCTTGAGTACGTGTAACCGCTTTTAACTCTTCAAAACTAGCATTTCTGAAAGGTCCGCCAGATGCTGTTAAAAGTACACGTTTAACCCCCATGTCTGCCAAGTGCGGGCTACGTTGATGCGGCATTGCTTGAAATATGGCGTTGTGTTCGCTATCAATGGGCAATAACGTAGCACCACCCTCCACTACCGCTTGCATAAATAAGTTACCAGCCATTACCAAAGTTTCTTTATTGGCCAATAAAATACGTTTACCACTACGTGCTGCTGCCATCGCTGGATGCAATCCGGCAGCACCAACGATCGCTGCCATGACAACATCTACTTGCTCATGTGCGGACACGTAATTTAGTGAGGTTTCACCATGCAATACCGTAGTATTTGAACCAATCGCTTTCAGTTGTTTGCAAAGCTCGTCTGCCGCTTGTTCTTGCAACATTACCGCATACTGCGGGGCATATTGCCGACATAAATTGAATAAACTATTTACATTATTGTTTGCAGTTAAAGCGAACACACTAAAACGGTCAGGATGTTGAGAAATAACATCTAAGGTATGCAAACCAATGGTGCCGGTAGCACCTAATATGGTGACTTGCTGTATTTTTTTCTGAGTCAAAGCGATGGTCATATTACTGAATATGTTTGAAAAGTGGCATGTAAATACAAAATAAGCTTAAAGCTAAACTAGGAATCAAACCATCCATCCTATCTAAAATACCACCATGTCCTGGTAGTAACTGACTACTATCTTTAATGCCAGCTTGACGTTTTAAGAGTGATTCAAATAAATCACCCATAATACTAAGCACCACAATCAACCAAAAACCAACTAAAAACCATAGGCTGTAATTAAAGTAATAACAAAGCCCATACCCATATAAGCTGACCGCTACCAGCCCACCCGCAACACCCTCCCAAGTTTTCCCTGGGCTGATTTCAGGGGCTAGTTTATTGCGCCCAAATTTTTTGCCAGCAAAGTAAGCAGCACTATCTGCAATACTTACAGTTGCAATTACACTAAGTAACAGCCATGGGCTTATTACTCGAAGCTCAACTAATGCCACCCATGTAGATAGTAAAAGTAATAATCCTAAAATGGCTAGACTTAATTGATTATTAATTTTTTTTCTTGTGATTAACCAAATGGGTGCCAGTAAAACCCAAAATATTGTAACAACGGTGAGTAAACCAAATACAAACGCATCATGATAAAGCGTTATAGAACTAGCGAAAGAAATACCGGAAGTGAAGAATATCGTCAAACTCAGCACCAAAGCAATAGCAACATAGCTATACATTTGCGATTTATTGAGTTTAATCAGGTTAGACCATTCCCAAGCTCCTATCAAAGTCACCACTAAGGTTAACAAAGCCCATCCCATATCCGACGCTAAAAACATGGCGGTTAAAAAACCTGCGATAAGCATGGCTGCGGTATTGACTCTAGTTTTAAGCATGAATTAGGTTTGGTTTGATTTAGAGTGGTTAATGGTAACTATAAGTATTAACTGGATTTTGCTTGGCTTATATATTTTGCCAGCTTTACTTTTTAACTTGATTGATTAGAGGCTCCGTCAGCTGTTCGCTTGTGCGGCCATAGCGACGTTCACGTTTTTGATAGGATAGTATTGCTGAATTAAAAGCGGCCTCATTGAAATCTGGCCACAATGTATCGGTGAAATAGAGTTCAGTATATGCAAGCTGCCATAATAAAAAATTACTAATACGCGTTTCGCCACCTGTGCGTATGAATAAATCAGGCTCGGGGGCATAGTTCATGGATAAATAGGGTGTGAGGTGATCTTCTCGATAAAAGCCAGCGAGTTGTGGAACTGCAAGTTGCATTTTATTTACGGCTTGCATAACATCCCAGCGACCACCATAATTTGCCGCAATTGTGAGTACTAGCCCTGTATTACCGGCAGTGAGCTGAACAGACTCTTCAATTTTAGCAATCAGCGCAGCATCAAAACGACTGTGATCGCCAATCAAAACCAACTTGATATTGTTTTGATGCAACTTAACAACTTCGCGCTTAAGCGCATCCATAAATAAGCCCATTAAAAATGTGACTTCTTCTGGTGGTCTGCGCCAATTTTCACTACTAAACGCAAATAGTGTTAAGTAATCCACTTTAAGGGTAACGCAATATTTAACAATGTCACGTACGGTCTCAACACCACGTTTATGTCCAGCAATACGAGGTAGGAACCGCTTGCGTGCCCACCGACCATTACCGTCCATGATAATAGCTATATGCTTGGGGATTTCAGCCGAGGTTGGTATGGTTTGGGTTGCACTACTGAAAAAAGCCAATTAGTCCTCCAAGCTTTTTAGGCATAAATTAGCTTTTACAATTCGCATTATTGATCTCAAAGCATTATCCATGGCTATACCGCCATTAACTCCGCTTCTTTTACCTGCAACATTTTATCAACTTCAGCTACCGCTTTATCCGTTGTTTTTTGAATGTCATCTTGTGCACGACGCTCATCATCCTCAGAAATTTCTTTATCTTTTATCATTTTCTTCAATGTGTCATTAGCGTCGCGACGCACATTGCGGATAGAGACTTTAGCGTCTTCAGCTTCGCTACGTACAATTTTTGTTAAATCACGGCGACGCTCTTCAGTTAACATCGGCATAGGCACACGAATCAAATCGCCATTGGTTGCAGGGTTTAACCCCAAATCGCTATCACGAATGGCTTTTTCAACTTTTCCTATCATGGCTTTTTCGAAAGGCTGTACGTTAATAGTGCGGGAATCACCTAAATTAACATTAGCTACTTGGTTTACTGCCACCATAGAGCCGTAGTACTCCACCATAATGTGGTCTAGCAAGCCTACATGAGCACGGCCTGTACGCACCTTGGCAAGATCATTTTTTAAGACTTCTAATGACTTTTGCATTTTCTGTTCAGCTGTTTTTTTTACTTCATCTAACATTTGTTTCTCCAACATATATCTAATAATTTGGTACTTAATTACTTGCTTACGTTAAATTCTCTATGAAAATAACCTTAACCCTTGAGGCTAGGGAATAATCCTACGGAGTCACCATAGTGCCTTCATCTTCACCCATCACCACTCTTTTCAAAGCGCCCTGTTTGAATATGCTAAACACTGATATCGGTAATTTTTGATCGCGACATAATGTAAGTGCCGTTGCATCCATCACTTTAAGGTTTTTAATAATCGCTTCGTCAAATGTAATGGTTTTATAACGCATGGCTTCTGGATTGGTTTTTGGATCATCAGTATAAATGCCATCTACTTTAGTAGCTTTAATGACAATATCCGCATTCATTTCCATACCGCGTAATGCGGCTGCAGTATCCGTAGTAAAGAAAGGATTTCCAGTACCAGCACCAAAAATCACTACACGGCCTTCTTCTAAATAACGAATCGCCTTACCGCGGATATATGGTTCAGCGACTTGCTCAATATTCAATGCACTTTGTACACGTGCATTGAGTCCAATATTCTTCATAGCATCTTGTAGTGCCATTGCGTTCATTACTGTAGCCAGCATACCCATATAATCAGCAGTAGCTCTATCCATACCTTCTGCAGCTGGTGCTACACCGCGGAAAATGTTGCCTCCACCTATCACTACCGCAACCTGCACACCTAAATCAACCACCTCTTTGACTTCATTCACAATACGAGTAATGGTAGCGCGGTTGATACCATAGGCATCATCACCCATTAAAGCCTCGCCAGATAGTTTAAGTAAGATGCGCTTATAGGCTGGTACGGACACAAGTATTCCTCTTTTTTAAGTTTGCTTATTTAAGCATAAAAACACTCTTTTAGGCATAAAATCAGCTGGGGAAATGTAAATTCGGTGTAAAAATTGCGTTAACTTCAGGTCAAAAAAAAGGATTAAGCTAACGCTTAATCCTTTTTTTAAACTCACTAGCTATATAGCTAGCAATGTCTTAAATCTCGATATTAGACTTTTGCTGCTGCTGCAACTTCAGCAGCGTAATCAACCACTATTTTCTCAATACCTTCACCAACTGTGTACATTGTGAATGATGCAACTGACGCGCCTCTAGACTTAAGCAATTGCTCAATCGTAAACTTGTCATCCTTAACAAAGATTTGGCTTAATAAAGTCACTTCTTTTAAGAATTTTTGCACAGTACCATCAGCAATCTTTTCTAGCATCGCTTCTGGCTTGCCAGCTTCTTTTGCTTTTTCAATTGCAACACGGCGCTCAGCTTCAATCAAGCTCGCATCAATGCCGCTGGCATCTAATGATTTTGGTTTTGCCGCAGCAATATGCATTGCGATGTCTTTAGCTAGAGCATCATCGCCACCAACTAAATCTACTAACACACCGATTTTGCTGCCATGAATGTAGCTTGCAAGCTTACCCTGTACAGCTGGGCGTACAAAACGACGTGGAGTGATGTTCTCACCGATTTTACCTACCAATTGTGCACGTGTTTCTTCAACTGTAGCTTCGCGCATAGGCAGCGCATTTACTGCTTCAATATTAGTCGCGGCACTATTAGCAACAATACCAGCCAATTCGTTCACAAATTTTAGGAAATCTTCATTTTTTGCACAGAAGTCAGTTTCTGAGTTAACTTCGATCATCGCACCGGATTTTCCGTCTGCACTAATGCTTACGCCAACGGTACCTTCTGCAGCAACACGGCCAGCCGCTTTGCTTGCTTTGTTACCAAAACGTACACGTAAAATTTCTTCAGCACGTGCTGAATCGCCTTCGGCTTCAGTTAATGCCTTTTTACAATCCATCATTGGTGCGTCAGTGCGCTCACGTAATTCTTTTACCATGCTTGCGGTAATTTCAGCCATTTTTTAGCTCCTATATTTCTATAAACAACATTAATTTTGTTATTTAATTTATTGATTTTTATAATTTATTTAAGTTAATTTAACATAAAATTAACTATTTATTTTAAAACTAAAAAAGGGGCATTAAGCCCCTTTTAAGCTAGCAATAATTACTCAGCTGCTGCTTCAGCAACTTCTGCAGTATCTTCGCTAGCCGATTTAACTAGCTCAGAAATGACAGAACTACGGCCTTCTAAAACTGCATCAGCGATGCCACGCGCGTACAAACGAATCGCACGACTTGAGTCATCGTTACCAGGAATAACATAAGCAACGCCGTCAGGTGAGTTGTTCGTATCAACAACGCCAATCACTGGAATGCCCAATTTAGCCGCTTCTGTAATCGCGCCGCTTTCATGACCAACGTCAATGATGAAAATTGCGTCAGGTAAACCACCCATCTCTTTAATACCACCGATAGAACGCTCTAATTTTTCAATTTCACGTTTGTAGCCTAACGCTTCTTTCTTACCGAATTTTTCTAAGCTGCCGTCTAATAACATCGCTTCAAAGTCGTGAAGACGCTTGATAGATTGTTTAACGGTTTTAAAGTTAGTCAGCATACCGCCTAACCAACGGTGATTTACGTAAGCGCAACCAGCACGGCTAGCTTCTTCTTTTACGATATCACGCGCTTGGCGTTTAGTACCTACGAATAAAATACGACCCTTGTTAGCCGCCAATGTACGCACGTGTTTAAGCGCATCCTCAAACATTGGCAATGTTTTTTCAAGGTTTACAATATGAATTTTGTTGCGGTCACCAAAAATGAACGGTGCCATTTTTGGGTTCCAGTAACGGGTTTGATGGCCGAAGTGAACTCCAGCTTCCAGCATTTGACGCATGGTTACAGACATTTAATACTCCATGTAAGGGTTAAAATTACACAAGCCCAACAACATCCAAATAACTGACATACGTTATGTAGACACCCTGTACGGGGCTGTGTATTGTTTTGATAAAACTTTTCTACAAATATTGAGTTACAAAACTGCAGACGCAAGATAATACCACTAAGCAATTGAGTTTGCTAGCTTTTAATGCCTATTAAATCAGTGTTTAATTGTTATATTAGGGTCAATTAATACTTCATAGTTCCGCAGCTAGCTTAATCTAAGTTTAGCACTAGGCTCTAAAATCAATATTGATGTGAACTTCGCCCTTTCAACATCATCACATTGGGTGTGTTAAAATACTTCAATTAAATCGACTAACAAGCAAGCTCATGGCTATCACAATTAAAAACCAGCAAGATATTGAAAAAATGCGCACTGCAGGCAAGCTCGCCTCCGAAGTGCTGGACTTTATTACACCCCACGTAGTGCATGGCGTAACTACAGAAGCACTCGATAAACTCTGTCATGATTATATTGTAAATGTGCAGCAAGCAATTCCAGCGCCGCTAAATTATGCGCCTGATGGTCACACGCCCTACCCTAAATCTATTTGCACCTCTATTAACCAGCAAATTTGCCACGGCGTACCAAGTGAAAAAGTGTTGAAAAATGGCGACATTTTAAACATTGATATCACTGTAATTAAAGATGGCTATCATGGCGATACCAGTCGAATGTTCTACGTCGGCGACCCGTCAGCTCAAGCGAAGCGCTTGTGTGACATTACCTATGATGCCATGTGGTTAGGCATCTCCAAGGTAAAGCCCGGCGCTACTTTGGGTGACATTGGTTATGCGATTCAAACTTTTGCCGAAAAAAGTGGATACAGTGTAGTGCGTGAATTTTGCGGACACGGCATAGGCAAGGTGTTTCATGAAGATCCGCAAGTACTACATTATGGTAAGCCTGGTATGGGTCTTAGATTACAGGCGGGTATGATGTTTACCATTGAACCGATGATTAATGCGGGTAAGCGCGATATTAAACAAATGCCGGATGGCTGGACAATTGTGACCAAAGACCGCAGCCTTTCAGCACAATGGGAACATACCATTCTAGTCACAGACACATGCTATGAGGTAATGACTTTATCGAGCGGCTCGCCAGCTACCCCAGCTTTCGTCACTGCTTAATCTACAGTCACATCACAGCATGTTATTAGGTAATAAAGACACTCAAAAAATCGCTGAGAAAGATCAGTTAACTGCTTGGCGACTCATGCTAAAAGAAGGCTTTGCCACATTAAAAGCTGACTTTTCAAACAAGCCGAATACCACTCGTTTATTTAAGCAGCATGGCAAGCTAATTGATCACTTACTTGCTGAGGTCTGGCTAAAAGCGCACTTGAATGAGACGTGTTGCTTGATTGCTGTAGGTGGCTATGGCCGAGGCGAGCTTTACCCTTATTCAGACATTGATTTGCTCATATTATTGCCAGAATTAACCCCTGAAAACACCTCAGATATTGTAGATATCAATCGTAACATTGAGGTGCTCGTCGGCTTATTGTGGGACATAGGCTTGAATGTAGGGCATAGCGTGCGTAGTTTGACTGAATGCATAGATGAAGCCCAAAAAGATATTACCGTACAAACCAACTTAATAGAATCACGCCTACTGACAGGTGAAGCTCATCTATATCAAAGCTTTTTAAATGAAGTGAATCGCACCATGAATGCGGCTAACTTTTTTACAGCAAAGCTTAAAGAACAAGATAATCGCCATGCCAAATTTAACGATACCGCTTATAACCTAGAGCCAAATATCAAGGAAAGTCCTGGCGGCTTACGCGATTTACATATGATTACTTGGGTCACGCGTAGCTTGAATATGTGTAACTCGTCACATGTTGGCACTGGCATTACATGGGCTTTATTAATCAAGCAAAATATCATCACAGCCCTAGAAGCCAGACGGATTCAACAACATCAAAAAAACCTGCAACTACTCCGCATACGCTTACATTTTTTAAGCAATCGTCGTGAAGACCGATTGTTATTCGACTTTCAAAACGAACTGGCAGCCACATTAGGTTATGTGAATACGCCTCGTAAGCGTGCTAGTGAACAGTTAATGCAAAGCTATTACCGTAGTGTTAAATTTGTGCAGTTGATGAATGAGATTTTGCTTAAATCATTACAACAGACGCAGTCATTGGTTCCAAACGTTTTGCGGCCCATCAATGAACGTTTTGAGGCACATGGACATTTACTTGAGGCCAAAACAGCCGGATTACTGCAACAGCAGCCATCGGCAATTTTAGAAGCGTTCTTGTTATTGCAACAGCATCCAGAGCTTACCGGCATGGGTGCTTCATTATTACGCAACTTGCAGCGTGTCAAAAATTTAGTCAATCGTGATTTTCGACAAAACCAACACAATAAAAAACTGTTTATTGAAATTTTATCTCAGCCCAACGGTGTTAATCATGCTTTACGAGCCATGAATCGATATGGCATCTTGGGCTGCTACATTCCGGCGTTTGGTAAAATCATCGGGCAAATGCAGCATGATCTATTTCATGTTTATACGGTTGATGAGCATATCCTCAATGTATTGGCTAATTTACGACGATTTGTCAAACCGGATCTTAAGCATGAGTTTCCGCTTTGCAGCAAACTTTTTGCAGCTTTTGATGCGCCACATTTATTGTATCTAGCTGCCATATTCCACGACATTGCTAAGGGGCGTGGTGGTGATCACTCCACATTAGGTACACTTGATGCCATCAAATTTTGCAAGTTACATGGATTAACAAAGTCAGACAGCGCATTGGTAGCATGGTTAGTAGAAGCACATTTAAAGATGTCATCTACTGCACAAAAATCCGATCTATCAGATCCTATTGTCATTGAGTCATTTGCTGGGTTTGTACAAAATGAGCGGAGGTTAATCGCACTGTATTTACTCACGGTGGCAGATATTCGCGGCACCAGCCCCGTCGTTTGGAATGCATGGAAAGCACGGTTACTAGAAAGCCTATTTTATGCTACTCAACAGGCGTTAAGTCATCAACTATTACCTACGCAAGAAGCCATTGCAGTACGTAGAGCAGAGGCCTCTGAAAAACTTAATAAATTCGGTTTGCACCCCCGTTCATATGAACCTCTATGGGGGCAATTTGGCGTAAATTATTTTATACGACATGAATCTGATGAGATTGCATGGCATAGTCGCTTGCTTACACCTCACTTAAACACTGCAACACCCATTGTGCGTGCTCGCTTAAGTCCAAGCGGAGATGGTCTTCAGGTGATGATTTATACCAAAGACCAAAACGATTTGTTCACACGGATATGTAACTTTTTTGATCGTATGGGTTATAGCATTGTTGAAGCAAAAATTTATACCACGGATCATGCTTACGCCTTAGATAGTTTTATTGTTTTAGATCAATCTGGTAAGTCAGTAAGTTACAGTGGATTATTAAAATTTATCGAGGTTGAATTGACACAGAAACTGACAGAGAACAGTTTATTAGAAGCGCCACTACAGGGTCGTATCAGTCGTCAAGTAAAGCATATGCCGATTCAGACACAAATCAACATTACGAAAGAAGTAGAAAATAGTTATCACAGGCTGGATATTGTAGCCAATGACCGCCCAGGCTTGCTTGCAATGTTAGCGCATACGTTTTTAATGCATGAGATTGAATTGCATAATGCAAAGATTAATACTCTGGGTAACCGTGCTGAAGACACTTTTTTAATTTCCGCAAAAAAAGGTCGGCAATTGGACACTCAGCATATTGAGTTGTTGCTTGAAAAACTCAAAGCAGGGATTTGGGCCATGTAATAACAATGCTGCTAAAACATTACCGATAATAATTGGCATCAATAGTCTAAAAATTATCTAAAAATCCAATTAAAAAAGCCTTGATTATTCAAGGCTTTTTTTAACATTCACTACATGCTGTATTTAGCTATGTTTGTAATGTTTACGTAATGGTTGTACAACTTCCCAGTTTGTTTTCAAACCTTTTGGAAATACGACAAAGTCACCCGCTTTAATAACTACTTTTTCGCCACCTTGTGGTGTAACGTGAATTTCGCCTTCAAGCAAATATGCACTTTCAGTCATGCCGAAATCTAATGGGAATTTTGATACTTCTTTTTCCCAGATTGACCAGCTAGCAACGCCTAATTGTTTTAACTTCTCTTCAGATGGGTTATGTTCTACGGTAATTTGACTCATTATAAATCCTCAAAACTATCAATTAAAAATACTGTAAAAAAATAATGCCGCTTAACATTAAGCGGCATCAAAATTATTTTAGAAATCTTGGCGGAAGAGGTGAGATTCGAACTCACGGTGGGCTCGCACCCACGACAGTTTTCAAGACTGTAGCATTAAACCGCTCTGCCACTCTTCCTTTAGCCTTACTTTAAGCTCATTACATCAAGCTTTATTCGCTTACGATTTCAACGAAAACGAGATTATAGCAAAGAATTACTCATCTTGAATATCCTGATTAGGAAATATTACATCGGTATAGCCGAAATCTTTTAAATCAGTAATACGCATGGGATATAAAACACCATCCAAATGATCGCACTCGTGTTGCACCACCCTTGCGTGGAAGCCACTCACAAGCCTATCAATAGCATTTCCAAACTGGTCAAATCCAGTGTAATGTAACCTAAGATATCGTGGTACCAGTCCTCGCATGCCTGGAACTGATAAGCATCCTTCCCAATCCGGCTCCATTTCATTGCCAATTGGCGTAAGCACTGGGTTAATTAATACTGTATAAGGTACGGCATCGGCATCTGGATAGCGCGGATTCTTCGTTTTGTTTAATTCTTTTTGCCCAAAAATTACCACTCGCTGACTCACACCTATTTGTGGCGCGGCGATGCCTGCACCGTTCATATCCAGCATGGTGTCCTCTAAGTCTTCTATCAGTGCATGTAGCTCCGGCGTGTTGAACTGCACAACTGGTGCTGCTTTGAGTAGCAATACTGGATCACCCATGCGTAAAACTGTTTTAATAGCCATTTTTAATTAACCTTATTCCGTTAACAATTATTTTTTAGCATTCATACTGCTTAACATTCATTTAGCTTTACTAGCGCGGCAATCAAATTACGTACTCGCACCATCGTTTCATTCAAATTGGCCATTACATCTTCATATTGAATGCTATGTAAGCTGTTGCCCCGCCCTGCCGCATG
>JBKJUR010000010.1:0-46099 GCA_046590165.1 Methylotenera sp. | reverse complement strand
TTACAAATAGAAAAAATTAGCCAAGCCGCAGCTAAGCAACGGTCTGGGCGATGTGGGCGAGTCTCAAGCGGCATTTGTATCCGCTTATATTCTGAAGAAGACTTTAACGGCAGACCGGAATTTACCGAGCCAGAAATTCTGCGTAGCTCATTAGCCAGCGTTATTTTACGCATGGCGGCTTTGCGTTTAGGTGACGTGACTGAGTTCCCATTTATCGAAGTGCCTTCATCTCGCCTAGTGACCGATGGTTATCAGTTATTGCAAGAGTTAGGTGCAGTAGACAGCCGGCGCCAAATTACAGAAACTGGCTTGCAACTTGCTAAACTACCTTTAGATCCGCGTGTAGGACGCATGATTTTGGCGGCTAAGCGTGAGAGTTGTTTAAACGAAATTTTAATTATCGCTAGTGTACTAAGCATACAAGACCCGCGTGAGCGACCAATGGATAAACGCGAAGCTGCTGATAATGCACACGCTAAGTTTGCTGGTGAGGGTTCAGATTTTATGAGCTACCTCAAACTTTGGGACTTTTTTGATAATGCGCTCAAAACTAAAAAATCTAATAAAGATTTGCTTAACCAGTGTCACAGTAACTTCTTGTCATTTTTACGCTTAAAAGAATGGCGCGAGCTACATGGTCAAATCAAGCAAATTACCGATGAAATGGTGCCTACCTCCGCCTCACCCCAACCCTCTCCCACGAGGGGAGAGGTAGTACAACGAGAAGCGAGTTTTGAGCAGATTCATAAAGCACTATTAGCCGGTTTATTGGGCAATATCGGTTTCAAAGATGGTGACAATGACTCATACTCAGGCGCGCGAGGGATTCGCTTTCATGTAGCTCCTGGCTCTTGTCTTAAGAAAACGCGCCCGAAATGGGTGATTGCAGCGGAGTTGGTGGATACCACCAAGCTGTATGCACGTTGTGTTGCTAAGATAGAGCCGGATTGGATAGAACCATTAGCCCGTGGCTTAACTGAGAGCCAATATTCTGACCCACGCTGGGATAGAAAAATGGGTATGGTGAACGCTTGGGAGCGCGTTTCTTTGTATGGTTTAACCATCATTCCGAAGCGTCGCGTCCATTATGGGCCAATTAACTCAGCAGAATCACGTGAAATATTTATACGTGAAGCGCTTGCAAATGGTGAGTTCGATACCAGAGCGGCATTTTTCACTGCAAATGAGCGCTTGATTGCAGAAGTTGAAGAGTTGGAACATAAAGCGCGTCGCCAAGATGTGCTGGTAGATGAGCATCAATTATTTGCCTTTTATGATGCCAAGATTCCCGCAGATATTTTTCAAGCAGCTACCTTTGAAAAGTGGCGTGAAACAGCAGAAAAAGATAACCCAAGACTGCTATATTTGACTCGTGATGACCTAATGCGCCATGGCGCAGATGCAATTACAGCCGTACAGTTTCCAGAGAAAATCATGCTGGACGGTGTGGAAACTAACCTGAAATACAGATTTGAACCTGGGCATGTATTAGACGGCGTGACGGCAACCATTCCGCTGGCCTTACTGAATCAGCTAGATGCTACTCAAACCGAATGGTTAGTGCCAGGCATGCTGCGTGAAAAACTGACTTATTTGATTAAGGCATTACCCAAGACTTTCCGTCGTGTGTGTGTGCCAGTGCCAGAGTTTGTAACCGGATTTTTGCAATATATTGAACAAAACCCATCCTTGTCATTCCGACGAAAGTCGGAATCCAGTGGCGTAACAACCAAGACGCTGGATTCCGACTTTCGTCGGAATGACGGCTATAGCAATTTGCCTTTACTAGAGTCACTTGCTATTTATATCCAACAAAAAACGACATTAAAAATCAGTAAAGACGACTGGACTGAAGAAACGCCTGCACACCTACTGATGAATTTTAGCGTTGTAGATGATGCAGGCCGTGAGCTAGCCATGGGGCGCGATTGGGTCGCACTGAAAAAACAACTCGGCTCCGCTGCACAACTTACTTTTAGAAACACATCGCCTGACATTGAAAAAACGGGATTAAAGCAATGGGATTTTGGTGATTTGCCGCAAACACTCAGTTTTGAGCGTGACGGATTAAAGGTGACGGGTTATCCAGCCCTTGAGGATGATGAAGATAGTATCTCAGTAAAATTATTTGATACTGAACATGAAGCACGTGTAAATCATCGTAAAGGTGTTTGCCGACTAATGCGCTTTGAGTTAAAAGAACAGATGAAGCAGCTGGAAAAAAGCCTGCCAAATTTTAATCAATATGCGCTTACTTTAAGAAACATCATGTCACCGGAAGATTTACGAGAAGATATGGTGACCGCGATTGCAGACCGTGCTTTTATTGGTGAGGATGACTTACCGCGTACTAATGCAGACTTTATGAAGTTAAAAGCACGAGCTCGTACACGCTTGCCTGCGGTAAGCCAAGCAATCGCAAGGCAAGTGCAGGCGGTGGCAACTGAGTATCAACTGCTGACCGTCCAGCAAACTAAAATGCCTGCAACGGTGAATCGATTAAAACGTGATTTAGAGCAGCAGTTAACTTTATTGCTTTATAAAAACTGTTTTAGCCAAACACCATGGGAGCATTTGCAGCATGTACCGCGCTATTTAAAAGCGCTAAGATTGAGAATTGAAAAACAGCCGGCAAATCCTGATCGCGATGGTAAGAACGCCGCAAGCGTTGGGTTGTTATGGCAAAAGTGGCATGATGAAGTTGAAAAGCAGCAAAAGCTGGATAAGCAAAGTATTGATTTAATGAATTTTAGGTGGTTAATCGAGGAGCTTCGAGTTTCTTTGTTTGCTCAAGAACTTAAAACACCGTTTCCAATCTCGATTAAACGCCTTGAAAAAATATGGCAGGACATGCAGCACTAAACCCTGATGGATATAAACCAGTTTCACGATAACTCCCCTGAAAAGCTTTTGCCTGTACAACACGGCGATAAGCTCATTCGCATTAATATCAGCCGCAATACATTAATTGCGTTTGTGCTATCGATATTGCTGCATGCAATTGCTTTATTATTTGTGCTGCCACAAATTCAGCTGGTTACTCCTACGGCATCATCGTCGCAGACCATTGAAGTGAGTTTGGCACCGCCTAAACAAGCAGATGAAGTTGTTGCGGAAGAGGTTTTACCTGAGCCGCCATTGGCAGAGCCTGAGCCAATAGAACCTGTTAAAAAACCTAAGCCCAAAACCAAGGTAATCACTAAAAAACCTGTGCCAGATGAAAAGCCGCCGACTTTTTCAATCCCTGATGTACTTGCTACCAACAAGCCGACACCAGAGATTATTCCGCCTAAAGAAACCGTTAATAAAGAGGCGCCTACTGACATGATGGCGTATGTCAATCAACAAAGGGCAAAGCGTCAAGCGTCTGAAACAAATGCAGTGCAACAAAATGCAGAGGCTGTTGCAAAAGAGATTGGGCTTAGCGAAGATGAAAAGCGTAACCAGCGCATCAGCAAGAATTTACAAGGTGGTGCAGGCGGCACATTTACCCTTACCAGTATGAGCGGCAGGCGTGCGACCATTTCGTTTAATGGCTGGGTGAACAACTTAAGCAACCAGAAACAGCAATTTTTTGAGATAGAAGCGAATCCTGGACAAGACCTGAAGCTGTTGGTAGTGAAGCGCGTCATTAGCTTTATTCGTGAGAGTTACCAAGGCGATTTTCCTTGGGAATCTAGGCGTTTGGGCAAGGAAATTACGTTATCTGCGCGTCTTGAGGATAATGGTGGTTTGGAAGACTTTTTAATGACCGAATTTTTTGGCGCTAACTATAAAAGTTAATATGCGCTAACTTAGTAATTAATAGATTAAAGCAACTTGATCCCAGTTAATTTTTCTGCACACACATCACGAATAATCCGTGCTAAATCTTTGGCATACGGACGTGTCATCATTTCACTGGTTCCAATTGCATAAAGCTCAGACCATACGCCTTTTTTGCCGATATGCTTTTGCAGCACGTATTCATGTTCCACATAACTTTGAATGCCCCAGCTTGGTAGAGCGGCTAAACCGCGGCGGCTGGCTACAAGCTGCATAATGGCGATGGTAAGTTCAGCAGTGCGCCGGTTAAATTGAACGTCTGCAGGTTTTAATACTTGGCGAATCATATCAATACGGTCTTCCGGTACAGGGTAGGTGATAAGGGTTTCGTTGCTGAAATCTTCAGCGGATAGTCGTGCTTTGTTGCGTAGTGGATGGTCTGTAGCTAACACTGCCATGATTTCAAATTTGAATAAGGGCAAGTGTTCGAATTCTTTATTGTTTTTAATTTTGTCTGGCAAGCCTCCTATCACTACATCCGCCTTGTCTTCAACTAATAAATGCCATGGGTCGCTATGAAAACCTGCGACTAAATCAATCTCTACTTCTGGCCAAGCACGTCTAAAAGCATCCATGACCGGTGTCAGCCAGTCAAAACAAGTATGGCATTCCAGCACAATCCGTAACTCGCCCGATTGGTCGCTTTTTAGGCGGATTAAATCGCGTTCTGATTTTTCAATCAGCGGTAATAATTCATTGGCTAAATCTAAAAGCCGTTGCCCTGCGGGGGTAAAGCGTAAGCCTTGTGCGCTACGCTGAAACAGGGTGATTTCATAATGTGTTTCCAGTGCACGTATTTGGTGTGATAGCGCTGACTGAGTTAAAAATACCCGTTCTGCAGCCAAGCCCAACTTGCCTGTTTCTGCGATTGCCTTAAGTGATTTGAGGTGACGAATTTCTAGCATGATGTAATATTTTTAACGATATGAATTTAATTCAAATTTATCACAAAAACTTTCGCTTTATTAATTTATTTGCAAGTTGGAGAATGCACGCCTTACATTGAGATGAGATTAGAAACATGGCATTAAATACAGTTAAAGCCCATATCTTGGGTTATCCGCGCGTAGGCGCAAAGCGTGAGTTGAAGTTTGCGTTAGAATCTTTTTGGCGTCGTGAAACCTCTTCTGCCGATTTGCAGAACACGGCAAAGACATTACGTGAACATCATTGGAGAAAGCAGCAAGCGGCTGGTCTAGCGTATATCACGACCAATGATTTTTCACTATATGACCATGTGCTGGATCACTCAGTTTTGTTTGGCGCACGGCCAAAACGATTTAGTAAAGCGCCTTTTGGCGAAAAGAATGGTTCGCCTGAAAATGCTTATTTTGCATTAGCACGAGGCAATTTAGAGCAGCCAGCGATGGAGATGACTAAGTGGCTAGATACTAATTATCACTATATAGTCCCTGAGTTAAATGCTGATACGCAGTTTACTATCAACGCGCATGATTTCTTAGCGCAATTAGATGAAGCTGAAAAGCTCAACGCGAATGTAAAACCTGTATTGCTAGGCCCTGTGAGCTTTTTATATTTGAGTAAAGCCAAAGGCGTCAACAAGCTAGATTTGTTAGATAAATTAGCCCAGCAGTATGTATATTTACTACAAGAGCTATACGCCAGAAAAATAGAATGGGTACAGATTGACGAGCCGATTTTTGCGTTAGATTTAGACGATATCTGGCTTAAAGCTTTCGAGCAAGCTTATGCTTGGTTTAGAACCTCGCGCCCTAAATTGTTGCTCACTACGTACTTTGCCAATGTGTCGCGGTATCAAGCGTTTATTACGAGTTTGCCAGTCGATGGCATTCACATTGATTTGGTGCGTGCCCCAGAACAGCTGGGGCCTTGGGTAAATGCGATTCCTAGCCATTGGGTATTATCAGCCGGCGTGATTGATGGTCGCAATATTTGGCGTAACGATTTAGAGAAAACACTGGCGCTATTAGAACCATGGGTGCAAAGGTTGGGCGAGCGTTTATGGGTTGCATCTAGCTGCTCGTTACTGCATACGCCCGTTACATTGGCACATGAAGTTAAATTGGATGCTGAAATTAAATCATGGTTAGCATTTGCTGATGAAAAATTAGATGAGCTTAGTATTATCGTTAAAGCATTGAATCACGGTATAGGGTCAGTAGCCGATGAGCTGGCTATTTCACGTGCTGCCATTACGTCGCGCAGTCACTCTAGCCGTGTGCATTCTGTGATTATTAAAGCACGGATAGCGGCACTTGATGATTTAAACGAAAATCGTAAAAGCCCGTTCAATACGCGGCAGCAAGTGCAAAGTGCTCGATTAAATTTGCCGTTATTACCCACAACAACAATCGGCTCATTCCCACAAACGTCGGATATTCGTGCTGTGCGTGCGGCATTTAAAAAAGGTGAAATCAGTCAACAGAAATATGATGCCGATATGGAATCACATATTGAATATGCGATTCGCGAACAAGAAGAATTGGGTTTAGACGTGTTAGTGCACGGCGAGGCTGAGCGAAACGACATGGTGGAATTTTTTGGTGAGCAACTGGCAGGTTACGTATTTACACAAAATGGCTGGGTACAAAGCTATGGTTCGCGTTGCGTAAAACCACCAGTGATTTATGGTGATGTACATAGACCAAACCCAATGACTGTTGATACGGCAAGTTTTGCGCAGTCGCTTTCAACGCGCCCTGTAAAAGGCATGCTTACTGGGCCAATAACGATGTTGCAATGGTCTTTTGTTCGCGATGACCAGTCTAGAGAAACTACAGCCTTGCAACTGGCATTGGCGATACGTGATGAAGTAGACGATTTGCAAAAAGCAGGTATTTCGATTATTCAAATTGATGAGCCAGCTTTGCGCGAAGGTTTGCCATTGCAAAAAGTAGCTTGGGCACATTACTTAGCTTGGGCAGTACGTGCGTTTAAGCTAAGCGCGAGCGTGGCACGTGATGATACGCAGATTCACACCCATATGTGTTACGCAGAGTTTAACGATATTTTACCCGCCATTGCGGCCATGGATGCAGATGTGATTACCATTGAAACCTCGCGTTCAGCCATGGAGTTACTGGATGCGTTTGGCGATTTTTCTTACCCCAATCAAATTGGTCCTGGCGTCTATGATATTCATTCACCGCGTGTGCCTTCAATTGAGGCAATGGAAAAACTAATGAGGCGAGCGATTGAAGTCATCCCTGTGGAGCGACTTTGGATTAACCCTGATTGCGGCCTTAAAACTCGAGGTTGGGAAGAGACTCATGCAGCACTTAAAAACATGGTCACGGTAGCAAAGAATTTACGTGAACAGTTGCTAGTTAAGCAGCAAGTAGCGTAATTTTAACTTAAAGTATCGCAGAGATTTTTATTTTTAGTGCTAAACGTTGGGCTGTATTTAAGCCCAACCTGCACATGCTATATTGTAGGCGGGTTGAACATAGCAAGGCTCAACAAACCAATCGCAGTATAAAGTAGGTTGGCGTTAAGCCTTGTTTTTTTAAGGCGCAGCCCAACAAAACCACTATCAATATAAACAATACAGCAAACTTATCATATTCAAATATGCGCTATCGCAGAGCTAATACGCCTAAGGATGTTAATTAATGAAATCCATTCTGACGAAAATGCAGGTTCTGAGTTTGCTGGTTGCATTGCCAGTGCTGGCAAACGATGTTGGGCTTTAATTAAATATATTCGTGAGAAGGCTATTTTGACAGGATTTATTGTTTCTACCAGTGTGTATTTGTTTGCCCTGTGGCTTGGTAAATATTTGCTGATACAGAACAATCTTGAATTTCCGCCATTCAGCAGATGGGTCGTTCTCAACACATTCGCCATCGCGCTGGCCTATATTGCCACATTGCCTTTTTAGTTTTATCTAATTTAGTTTTATTTAGGCAATAAACTAATTAGGTCTTATCCACTCTGTTTTCTTCAGCTTTTTGTGTTCTTAAGTTGGCCTCTCGACGATTTTCAAGCAGCAAGGTGATACATAGACTAAATGCAAATATCACATCAAACCCAATAATAAATCCGCTAAACAAAAAGCCGTTTAAAGCCAAAGGCTTGGCCACACCAAGAAAAGCACCATATACCCAGCATGTAACATTGATAGATGATGCCAAAAGCATGGGTAGCCTATTCCCACTACGCAACTGTTTTACGGCATATCGACGTATTATTTGTGTTGAGATAAGCCAAATAACAATCAACACGAACTTTGCCCATAGCTTGGGGTTTAGCGCATAAGCATCAAAGCCAAAAACCACAATACCTAAGCCAATCATCACAAAGCCAGAAAGCCATAACTGCACATCTGCCGTGCGGATTACCTTAAGGCCAGCAGGATTGTGACCGCCATAAAACAACACCCGATAAGCATGAAATACATAAACCCCGCCAGCAGCAAATGCAAACACATGCCACAATGCTGCCAAAGATAATAAAGTTTTTAGAATTAGCATTGTTAGCTAACCGTAAATGACAAGGGTATTATGTTTATGAGAGCATTATGCAAGATAAGCTCTATAAATATAGACCCCCTATAATACATCAGCAAGCACGTTTCTATCAAAAAGAGTAGTTTACAAAACCACTTCAATGAGAGAAATATTAAAGAGTTGAGCCTGTGTAGGTTGGGCTTCATTTCATTTAGCCCAACCTACACAGGCTGATTGCGGTCTTAAAACTCGTGGTTGGGAGGAAACCCAATTTGCGTTGCAGAACATGGTTAGTGTTGCAAAGCATTTACGAAAAGAGTTTAAATAAAAATACTTATAAAACATACATATAGGTATTTATTAATAATATATATCTATATGTTGTGTTTTAGGTATTGAATTACCACGCCATCTTGCGTTATAGTACATGCATACGGTTCTTAATTTTTAGCCAAAGATTAAGATAAAAGGGAATACGGTGCAATGTTTTACTTGGTTTAATCAATGGTAAATCTACCAATGAAAAGTAAAACATCTAAGCCGAAGCTGCCCCCGCAACTGTAATCAGATAGTCATTTGTTAGTATTAAAGCGATAGCCACTGAATTTGATGTTAAAAATCAATTTGGGAAGGCCAACAAATGATGATGACCTGAGAGCCAGGAGACCTGCCGTAGACATTTTTTGCGATTTTAATTCTAGATTTATCTATTGTTAATCGCAAAAGTATTTTTATAACGTTTGAGGCGGGGTGTCCTCGGCAGATGGAGAGCTTTATTAAGGTTTTCCGCCATGCTGTCTTTCATTGTGCGAATGATTTTTGTGCAATAAAGCGTACCTGCCCTTTTTGAAAAAGGGAAAACAAAATGGATGACGTACGATTATCAAGTAGTAACCCATCTAATACCGATCTATCCTCACCAACTTTGCAAGTCATTCGTCGAAACGGCGCAGCTGTAGTATTTAATCTAGATAAAATCTCTATTGCCATTACTAAGGCATTTTTAGCGGTTGAAGGCAATCAGAGTGGTGCTTCACAGCGTGTGCGCGACCAAGTTGCCACGCTGAGCCAGTTAGTTAATACAGCGTTGATGCGTCGTCTTCCTGCAGGCGGCTCAGTCCATATTGAAGATATTCAAGATCAAGTAGAATTGGCGTTAATGCGCAATGGCAACCATGATGTAGCGCGTGCATACGTGCTTTACCGTGAAAAACGCAATGCTGAGCGCGCTGCAGAAAAAAATACCGCCGAGCCAACACACGCACTTAATGTGAATGTAAACGGTAAATTAACACCGTTAGACATTAAAGAACTGACGGCAATGGTCACCGAGGCTTGCTTGGGTTTAGGCAGCGAAGTGAATGCAACCGTAGTGGTGGAGCAGGCAGTACGTGATTTATACGACGGTATTCCATTTACTGAAGTGGTTAAAGCGCTCATTCTATCTGCCCGCAGCCTGATTGAAACTGAACCTGCTTACAACTATGTAACAGCCCGTTTGCAACTTGATTTAGTGCGAGCTGAAGTGTTGGGCGAACGTGTTAGCCATGTCGAAATGGATGCGCATTATGCAGAATACTTTCCACGTTATATCAAAATGGGTATTGATGCTGACTTGCTGGATTCACGTTTAGCGCAATTTGATTTAACGCAATTAGCGTCAGCATTTGTAAAAGAACGTGATTTCCAATTTGGCTATTTAGGCATACAAACGCTGTATGACCGCTACTTTTTGCATATAGAAGAACGTCGTATTGAGTTGCCGCAAATTTTCTTCATGCGTGTTGCGATGGGCTTGGCGATCAACGAGATCGACCGCGAAGCACGTGCTATTGAGTTTTATAACGTACTTTCGTCTTTTGATTTTATGAGTTCGACGCCTACGTTGTTTAATAGCGGTACGTTACATTCGCAGTTATCCTCCTGTTACCTTACAACGGTGAGCGATGATCTAGAAGGTATTTACCAAGGCATTAAAGAAAATGCACTGCTGCAAAAATACGCAGGCGGTTTGGGAAATGACTGGACGCCGGTTCGCTCACTAGGCGCACGTATCAAAGGTACTAATGGTAAGAGCCAGGGCGTGATTCCGTTCTTAAAAGTGGTGAATGATACTGCTGTGGCGGTCAACCAAGGCGGTAAACGTAAAGGCGCAGTATGCGGTTATCTGGAAACCTGGCATCTGGACATTGAAGAGTTTTTAGATTTACGCAAAAACACGGGCGATGACCGCCGTCGTACACATGACATGAATACTGCGCACTGGATTCCAGATTTATTTATGCGTCGTGTGACTGAAGCGGGCGAGTGGACATTGTTTTCACCATCCGATGTGCCTGATCTGCATGATAAATACGGTAAAGCTTTTGAAACTGCTTATGTGGAATATGAACGTCGTGCGGACAATGGCGAAATCAAGTTGTTTAAACGCGTGCCTGCGTTGCAGATGTGGCGCAAGATGCTTTCCATGTTATTTGAAACTGGTCATCCATGGATTACCTTCAAAGATCCATGCAATATTCGTTCACCACAGCAACACGTAGGTGTCGTTCACAGCTCTAATTTGTGTACAGAAATTACGCTTAATACTTCAGAGACTGAAATCGCTGTTTGTAATTTAGGCTCTGTGAATTTATTGCAACATTTAAAAGAATTTAACGGCAATTTAGTGCTAGATAACGACAAGTTGCAAGCAACCATTAAAATTGGTATGCGTATGCTGGACAACGTAGTGGATATTAATTTCTACCCGGTTGGCAAAGCACGCAATTCCAACACACGCCATCGTCCAGTGGGCATGGGCATCATGGGCTTCCAGAATTGCCTGCATGCCATGCGTATTCCGTATGCGAGTATGGAAGCAGTTGAGTTTGCCGACCGAGCAATGGAGGTGGTGTGTTACAACGCTTATTGGGCTTCAACGGTCTTAGCCGAAGAGCGTGGTGCATATTCAAGCTTTAAAGGTAGTTTGTGGGATCAAGGCATATTGCCGCTAGACACGCTTGATTTGTTGTTGAATGAACGTGGCGGCAACGTAGAAGTAGATAGAAGCAAAACGCTGGATTGGGACGCGCTAAGAACTCGGATTCAAAAAATCGGTATGCGTAACTCAAATTGTGTGGCGATTGCACCCACTGCGACGATTTCTAACATCGTAGGAGTATCTGCCAGCATTGAACCTGAGTATCAAAACCTTTACGTAAAATCGAATCTTTCAGGTGAATTTACAATTGTGAACGAACAATTAGTGATTGACCTTAAAGCCCGTGGCTTGTGGGATACAGTGATGGTGTCTGATTTGAAATATTTTGATGGCTCGCTACAAAAAATTGACCGTGTGCCTGCTGATTTAAAACAACTTTATGCAACAGCGTTTGATGTTGATCCAAGTTGGTTGATTGAAGCAGCGGCACGTCGTCAAAAATGGATAGACCAAGCGCAGTCACTCAACCTGTATTTTGCTGTGCCATCAGGCAAAAAGCTCAACGATACCTATTTACTGGCTTGGCAACGTGGTCTTAAAACCACCTATTACTTGCGCTCATTAGGCGCAACAGCGGCTGAGAAATCTACAGGGTCTGGCGGTGAATTGAATGCAGTTTCATCAGGTGCAGTAGAAGCGCCCAAAATGTGTTCGATTGATAATCCAGAATGCGAATCCTGCCAATAATTTCCGACAAGACATCTTGCGAGAATAAACCTAGATCTGTCATACCGACGAAAGTCGGTATCTAGTGACTTAACAAGCCACTGGATTCCGTGTCAAACACGGAATGACACAAAAATAAGGAATGAATATGCTTTCATTTGAAGAAGACGTTTATATAGAAGTAACTAAGCCGCAACTTGCAGTAGTGCCCACTGTTGAGAGCAAGCCAGTACTCGCTGCAAATCAGCCTTCAATTTCAGGTCGTGTCAACGCATCAGACAAACGTATGATTAATGGTCAAACCGATGTGAATCAATTAGTACCATTCAAATATCATTGGGCGTGGGATAAATATTTGGCGGGTTGTGCAAATCACTGGATGCCGCAAGAAGTTTCCATGAGTCGTGACATTGCACAGTGGAAAGACAGCACTGCGCTGACTGATGACGAACGTTTGATTGTTAAACGCAACTTGGGCTTTTTTACCACGGCCGACTCGCTTGCCGCTAACAATATCGTACTCGGAACCTATCGTCACATTACTGCGCCAGAGTGCCGTCAATACTTGTTGCGGCAGGGTTTCGAAGAGGCCATCCATACCCATGCTTATCAATACATCGTTGAGAGTTTGGGTTTGGATGAAAGCGAAGTGTTTAATGCTTATCAAGAAGTAGCGAGTATCAAAGACAAAGATGATTTTTTAATTCCATTCATCAATATTTTGACTGACCCGCAGTTCAAAACAGGCACGCCGGAAGCTGACCAGCAATTGTTACGTTCGCTCATCGTGTTTGCCTGCATCATGGAAGGTTTATTCTTCTATGTAGGCTTCGTGCAAATTCTCGCTTTAGGCCGCCAAAATAAGATGCAAGGAGCGGCAGAGCAGTATCAATATATTTTGCGTGACGAATCGATGCATTGCAATTTTGGTATCGATGTGATCAATACCATCAAGCTGGAAAATCCGCATCTTTGGACCTCTGAGTTCCGTGAGGAGATAAAAGGCCTAATGCAGCAGGGCGTTGAGCTGGAGTATCGCTATGCTGAAGCTACAATGCCGCGTGGTGTACTGGGTTTGAACGCAACCATGTTTAAAGAATATCTACGTTTTATCGCCAACCGCCGTTGTCAGCAAATCGGTTTAGATGTGCTTTACCCTGGCGCAACGAACCCATTTCCATGGATGAGTGAAATGATGGATTTAAAGAAAGAGAAAAACTTCTTTGAAACGCGTGTTACAGAATATCAAACGGGGGGTGCATTAAGCTGGGATTAACTATTGCAGGTTAACAATTAAGAGTAAGAGGGTTAACGTGTAAATGTTAACCCTTTTTATTTGGCTAATTTTTGTGCATCAAAACTGCGTCAGTGTTTTTCTAATTTCAAGCTCATCCAAACCTTTACCAATAATCACGATACGTGAAGTCGGTTCTTCTTCACTCCAGCCTTCAAGCAGAGTCGGCGGATAGGGCGTGAAATGCACGGCATGAATCGCTAATGGCGCCGACTGGTCTTCGGCATGGATGATGCCTTTAAGGCGCAGTAAATTTTTACCGTATTTTTGGCAGAACTTTAAGAGATGCGGTTTCAATTGTGACCATTTGAGCGGTGAGGGCATGGTGACGGTGAAGCTGGAAATTTCGTCATCATGGTTTGTTTGAACTGTATTTTGTGGGAGTGTACCTTTCGGCAATTTAGGCTTGTCTGGTGCACGTAGCCAGCGCTGTGGCTCAGGTTGTTTAGTGGCAATGTCAAACAGACCCACATCTATCACGAAGGCGGGGTCAAGCTCACCATGCATGATCTTGTGCTGAGTAGCGCCAGGGTTGATGCTAATGAGCTTTTCTTCCAATAGGCTAATTTCTTCCACACTAGCTAAGTCACTTTTAGTAAGTACTAATACATCTGCCACAGCAGCTTGTTTGAGTGCTTCATTATTGTCAGCAATTTGTTGTAGGCCATATACGGCATCTATGGTTACAACTACTGCATCTAATCGGTAAGTAGACTCAATGACAGGTTCATTCATGAGGTTGGCAAGTATCGGGCCTGGGTCGGCCATACCGGTAGTTTCGATGATTAATCTTTTGAATTCAGGAATGGCTTGCAGCGCTCGCTTGAAGAACAAATCCCGCATGGTATCTGCCAGCTCATTTTTCAACGTACAACATAAACAACCTGAACTAAGTAATACCGTATTGTCGGCTATATGCTCTGTTTCTACATTCTGTGCCAAATTGCTATTGGCAAACACTTGGTCTAGCCCTGCATCACCTAACTCATTGATAATGATAGCGGTATCGTGCATTGATGGGTGATGCAGTAATTTATTTAAAAGTGTGGTTTTGCCGCTGCCTAAAAAGCCAGTGAGTAGCGTTACCGGGATGCGTTTATCCATTAGATTGAATACTTTGAGAATTAAGGTTTAATTGAAATGTAAGTGCCAATAGAATTTTAGCTGAATAAACAGTGTTAAGAAGTTTCTTCTGCAAAGTCTTCAGTTGAATCATGCTGATTCCATGCTGGGAATGGATCCTGCAAAACTGCCCAAGCTTGCATATTTAGGCCCATTGCACCCATTAACATTTCTTTATCAGTCAATAAGCATTGATCAAATGCTGCGATAAGTGCATTTTTATCCATATTCATGCCAATGAGCACAATCTCTTGCTGTCTATCACCAAAAGGCTCTTGCCAGCGTGTTTGAATAGTAGTTAATTGCTCTGCTTCTTCTGGCCAATAATCTTTTGGTGTAGCCGCCCACCAAAAGCCTGCCAGTTCGTTGTGCGATATCGCACCGGCTTGCGACCAATTGCCACAGTAATCAGGACGCGTTGCTATCCAAAAATTGCCTTTTGAGCGTACGACGCCTGCCCATTCTGCACCGAACCAATTCCATAAGCGTTGCGGATGAAACGGCTTGCGCGCTCGGTATACGAAGCTTGAGATACCATATTCTTCACTTTCAGGCATATGCTCGCCGCGCAGTTCTTTTAGCCAGCCTGGCGCATCTTGTGCGGCTTCAAAATCAAAGCGACCAGTGTTCATCACACGATCTAAATTAACTTTACCAAAGCTGCTATGCACAATGTCTGCACGAGGGTTAAGCGTTTTAAGTATGTTTTCTAATAAGGCGATTTCTTCTGTAAGCATTAGGTCTGTTTTATTCAAAACCAACACATCACAAAATTCGATTTGCTCTATTAGCAAATCAACTACGGTGCGATTGTCTTCTTCACCCATAGATTCACCTCGATCAGCAATAAAGTCACGAGAGCCATAATCACGCAGAAAATTATAGCCATCCACCACTGTAACCATCGTATCCAGCTGAGCGATATCGGATAGGCTGATTTCGTTATCATCTCTGAATGTAAATGTTTCGGCTACGGGTAGTGGTTCAGAAATTCCTGTCGATTCAATGATTAAGTAATCGAAGCGATTTTCTTCTGCTAAGCGTTTAATTTCAATTAATAAGTCTTCGCGTAATGTGCAGCAAATGCAGCCATTACTCATTTCAATTAACTTTTCCTCTGATCGCGATAACGCTGCACCACCTTCACGCACCAATTGCGCATCGATATTCACTTCAGACATATCATTGACAATCACAGCCACACGCTTACCTTCACGATTATTCAATATGTGATTCAATAGGGTGGTTTTGCCTGCACCTAAAAACCCTGACAATACCGTGACGGGTAATTTCCTGATTGAATGACTGCCTGCTGAGTGGGACATGACTTCTCCTATATTTTGCAACAATGTTGCATAATATATTTGTAAGCCTATTATTGCAACCCAGTTGCATTTTTATTTTTAATAAATTGGTTTCTTAAGGGACGTAGCAGAGGAAAAATCTAGGTTTAAACCAAATTGCTGATGATCAACACATTTGATAATGAGAAAAACTGACGATTATCTGGTGGGGGTCAGCTGCTGACAATCTGCGCATTTACCTTTTATGTTGAGTTCTATCGAATCAACGGTAAAATGGACTGGTATACTGCTGGATAGCTTTGGATGAACATCATCTAGGCAAAATATTTTGCCGCATTCACTACACTGGAAATGTGCGTGCGAATGTTGGCTTAGCATTTTTTTGCTAGATAGAACTGCAGTGGGTGAAAATAGTCTGTTATCACTGGTTGCATTTGGACTAGCATTGTTGGCATTCAGTTGGAAGCGCCATGCACGATCTTCACCAGCGATTCGATGGATGATGCGATGCAGTAGTAGCCAATCAAGTACACGATATAAAGTCACGCGATCAAAGTTATTCGCGAGCTGTTTGAGCAACTCCTGATGTGTAAGTGGAAAGTTATTTTTCGCAAGAACAGCGACTACAGCTAGCCTTGAAGCTGTGCTTTTTAAGCCCGCTTCTCGAAAAATCAATTCTGCTTGTGGTGTAGCTTGTGAAGAAATAGGTTCTGCTATGTTCATGCTATTGGGCTAATTAATTAAGTAACGTAAGTAAATAAGTAAAACATTAAAAAGAATGTAAGTAAATAATGAACGTATTTTTTGAAGAAGATGGTAGTTTTAAAATTGCCTCTATCATGACTGAAACTCAAGGTTCTATGCAAATAGAATCTGCCAGTGGTAAGCGCAGCAAAGTTAAATCTAGCAATGCATTAATGCGTATTGAAACACCATTAGCAGGATTTATGGAAGCAGCTAATGCTGAAGCTGAAACACTAGATATTGATTTTTTGTGGGAATGTTGCAGTGAGCCGGAGTTTGGTTTCGAAGAGTTCGCACAGGATTATTACGGTCGAAAACCAACACCCATAGAAGCTGCTGCAGTCGCTATCAAATTACACAGCGCCCCTGTTTATTTTAACCGTAAAGGTAAAGGCCGCTACAAAGCAGCGCCAGCTGAGATATTAAAAGCAGCGCTGGCCGGGTTAGAAAAGAAGCGTTTGCTAGCGGAGAAAATGGCAGGTTTTGTAACGCAGCTTAAAGTGCATGAAATGCCTGCTGAGTTACTACAAAAACTAGATATGTTGTTGTACGAGCCTGATAAAAACGCAATGGAATACAAGGTTTTAGATGCCGCTGCGAATGTCTTACATGTGAGTCATCTTAAGCTGCTACAAGCTTGCGGCGCAATTCCTTCAGCACACGATTTCCACTTAGGTGCTTTTTTGCGTGAGTATTTTGCTAAAGGTGCAGATTTCAACGAGCACGACTTTACTGTGGAGGCAGTCGCTCCACTTCCGTCTGACTTACCATTAGCTGATGCTGAAGCATTTAGTATAGATGACAGTACCACAACCGAGATTGATGATGCTTTTTCAATCACCCAGCTTGAGGACGGCATTACGCGTGTTGGTATTCACATTGCCGCGCCTGCGCTAGGAATTGCCATAGATAGTCCTCTGGATAAAGAAGTCATGCAGCGTTTATCTACGGTATACATGCCAGGTAATAAAATCACGATGTTGCCAGAAGTGGCAATTAGGCCGTTTAGCTTAGATGCAGGCGAGGTTAAGCCTGTCTTATCGTTATATTTGCATGTGAATGCAGATTTTATGATTACGCAGCGCGATACTAAAGTGGAGCTTATTAAAATTGCAGATAATCTCCGTCACGACACATTAGAACCATTTTTTAACGAAGCAACTTTAGAGGCAGATAGTGGGCACCCGTATTGGGGAAAATTACTGTATTTATTTAATTTAGCTGAATTTTTAGAGAAGGCGCGCGGTAAATATGACCCAACTAAACCACCGCAAATTGACTATAACTTTTATGTAACTGAGGGTAAGGTCAGTATCGTTGGCCGCCGCCGTGGCTCGCCTATGGATAAGCTGGTGGCTGAACTGATGATAGAAGCCAATAATCAGTGGGGTGCATTATTAGCTGCTCATGATGTGCCGGGAATTTATCGCGCTCAAACTGGCGGAAAAGTATTCATGACCACTAAAGCCGAGCCACATCAGGGCTTGGGTGTGGCGCAATACGCCTGGAGTACTTCACCCTTACGCCGTGCTGTAGATTTAATTAACCAACGCCAAATCATTAGCGTGGTACAAAATGTAGAGCCTGACTATCCGCAAAATAGTGAAGCGCTTACCACCCACATGCGCAATTTTGAACAGACGCATAAAAGCTATAATGAGTTTCAAACACGTATGGAACGCTACTGGTGTTTGCAGTTTATGATTCAGGAAGACATTAAAGAATCACATGCAACTGTATGGCGTGAAAATTTGGTATGGCTAGATTGTGTGCCATATATTACAAAAGTATATGGTTTGCCTGATCTTAAGCCTGGCACGCGTGTTAATTTGCAAGTGCAAGAAGTGGATACGTTATTGATGGAATTGCGTACTAAATTCCTGAATGTAATTGAAGAGCCTATCACTACTGGCGCGGTACTTTCAGAGATGACTTTAACTAAAGATGATAACGGCAACATAGAAGAAATTATTGAAGCCAGTGCTGAAGAAAGCGAAGCCGAATAATGTTCCGCGTGGCTAAACATTTAATGCGAGGCGTAACTAATAGTTTTGGCGCGCATGATACCGTTGATGTGAGTGAATCTGACGGTGTGCGCTCGTTGCATTTAGGTTCTGTGACGATTCAAAGCGCTATGCGGATTAAAGATCCATTAGCGTTAGAGCTTGCTTATACGCGCGGCATGATGTGTTTTTTACTGTTCCACACCACGGTTAGGCAAGTGTTGGCTGTAGGCTTGGGTGGAGGCTCCATTGCTAAATATATCCATGCTTATTGTCCTGATATCACGAGCAAAGTGATAGAGCTAAATCCAAAAATCATTCAAGTGGCGCATAGCCAGTTTGGTGTGCCAGAAAATGATGCGCGGCTGGAGGTGATAGAAGGTGATGGTTTGCAATATCTAGCAGAACATACCGATGCGGCAGATGTACTGTTGATTGATGCGTTTGATAGCAATGGTATTCCGCCTGATTTTTGTAGCCAAGATTTTTTTGATCAATGTGCAAACGTACTCAAAAATGACGGCACACTGGCGATTAACCTGTGGGGTAGCGACAAAAGATTTGATATATATTTGCAGCGTATTGAGCAGAGTTTTAACGGCAATGTACTGATATTACCCACTGGTAAACCGGGCAACATTGCCGTGTTTGGTTTTAAACGTGAGCCATCAGATTTACGAATTGCCAGCTTGCGCGAGCGTGCTAAGTTATTAGAAGATGGCATACTGGACAAAAACCACAAAATAGAATTTTTGCAGTTTGTGGCAAAATTAGCAGAACATAACCCTAGCAGTAATAATAGGCTTTTTATGCCCAAAAGCTTAGTTACAACAATTTAATAGCAGTACTTTAACGAATAGCGATACTAATGATACCAAACCGATACTTTGCAACCTGCCCACGTGGCTTAGAACAACTCCTTGCTGATGAACTGACACTCGTGGGCGCTAAATCCATTAAGCCTACTGATGGTGGTGTGAGTTTTGATGGAGACTGGGCTGTGTGCTATGCGGCAAACCTGCATTCACGCATTGCTACACGTATTTTATGGCAAGTGGCGCGTGGCAAATATCTCAATGAAGAAGATTTATTTGAAGCAGCTTATAAACTTAATTGGCCGCAATGGTTTGATGTTAAGCATGATTTTATGGTGAAAGTTACGGGTGTGAAATGCCCACTTAAAAGTCTGGAATTTGCTACTTTAAAAATTAAAGATGCAGTGTGTGATAAATTCAGATTAGTCGTAGGTAGCCGCCCCTACATTGATACTAAAACCCCTGCAGTCCGAATTCATGCTTATTTAGCGGCTGAAGAGTATCAGTTTTATTTAGATACTTCAGGTGCGGCACTTTATCAGCGCGGTAATCGTGGAGCTAGTATTGAAGCGCCTTTACGAGAAAATTTAGCCGCGGGTATTTTGAAATTATCTGGCTGGCAAGTAGGGCAGCCATTACTAGATCCTATGTGTGGCAGTGGTACATTTTTATTGGAAGCGGCAATGGTTGCTTTAGATATGGCGCCTGGCTATAAAAGAAACTTTGGTTTTGAAGTGTTAAAAAACTTTGAATCCCACGTATGGACTAAGCTTAAAACTCAGGCTGCTAGCAAAGTAAAAGCAGTTTTATTTCAAAAAATATATGGTTCAGATGTAGATTTACGTGCGGTGCGCATCGCTAAACAAAATCTTGAGGGAGCAGGGCTATTAGCTGCAGTGCAGCTTGCCCACGTGGATATTGTGAATGCGGTTCCACCAGCTGAAAGTGGTGTGTTGATCGCTAATCCTCCTTATGGCGTACGTATTGGTGAAGAAGATGCGTTAGCAGATTTATACCCCAAAATGGGTGAAGTGCTAAAACGTAAGTTTGCAGGCTGGAATACTTATTTTTTAACCAATGATTTGACCATGCCGAAACTCATGCGCTTAACTCCAAGTAAACGTACTCCTTTGTATAATGGGCCACTGGAATGCCGTTTGTTTGAAATTAAAATGGTGGCTGGCAGTAACAGAAAATAGCTTATCCAAGCACAACATAAAAACCATGACTGATTCTCTAGAAAATTTAAAGCAAAAATTGCAGCAATTTGTTGATGAGCGAGATTGGGCACAATTCCATTCTCCCAAGAATTTGAGCATGGCTATGATAGTGGAAGCGGCGGAGTTGGTTGAACATTTTCAATGGAATACAGAAGCTGAAAGTCTTGTGCTCACTGATGAAAAGCGAGAGCAGGTGGGTCATGAATTAGCGGATACATTTGTCTATCTATTAAGAATTGCACAAGTGCTCAATATTGATTTAATTGAGGCCGCGAACAAAAAAATAGTACTGAATGGTTTAAAGTATCCAGCAGATAAAGCGCGTGGAAAAAATAATAAATATACGGATTATCAGTAAGTTTTTTGTAATTACTTATTTTAATTTTGGTGTTTTAAACATAAAAAAGCCCAGTCAGACTGGGCTTTTTTATTAATTTAAACGTTAATTATTCATTTATTTCAGTGCAGCTAAAGCAGCATCATAGTTTGGTTCATTAGCAATTTCACTTACTAATTCAACATGTTTTATTACATTTTCTTCATCTAACACAATTACTGCGCGTGATGCTAAACCAGCAAGTTTAGTTGATGCAATCAATACGCCATAATTTTTCAAGAAATCGTGATTACGTAAAGTAGACAAGTTTTCTACATTTTCTAAGCCTTCAGCAGCACAAAAGCGAGTTTGTGCAAAAGGCAGATCGGCTGAAATGTTCAGTACCACAGTGTTTGCTAGGCTACTCGCATGCTTATTAAAAGCGCGAACAGACATTGCACAAGTTGGTGTATCAACACTTGGAAATATATTGAGTACTTTGCGTTTGCCGGCATAGTCTTCCAAAGTGACATCTTGCATTGCTTTATTCACAAGGGTGAATGAATGGGCTATTGAACCAACGCTAGGCAGCGTGCCTGATAGTTCAACTGGATTACCTTTTAAGGTGACTGGATTTGCCATGATTACTTCCTTTTTAATAGCATTATTAAGCGAACAGCAGTAAATCTTTCAAGTCCTATATCATAAAACAAAAACGCCCGATTTGCATCGGGCGTTTAGTAAACAGTCATTAAATTTCTATTAAATTAAAGCTTAATATTCTTAAGCTAACAAGTTTTCACTTAGATAGCCTATGGTCATCGTTTGGTTATGCAGCACGCTATCATTAGTATCTGGACGTGGTGCAAATTCGCCATACGAATAAAAGCCTGTTAAGGCTGTTTGAGGGCCTAAAATCTGTTGTACCAATTTAACTTCATCCGCTACTTGTGCCGCCATTACGCCTTTGCGGCCAACACAACTTACACATACTGCTAAACCGGCTTGCCCTGTACTGGTATGATCTGCGACTAAATGCGCAGCATCGCCAGCACCTTCCACAAGCCTGTCGTGGGTTGCTTGGCAGAAGCGAACTGTCCCGCCTTCCTCAACATTACCAGCAAAGGTTAAGCTATTATTCACAGTATCAATTGCTAGTACGGTGCGAATTTTTTCAATATCGCGCCTACCTTCTTCAATGATCGCAAATGGGAAATTTAAACCGCTACCAGGTAGGCCTTTAGAAGCATGTTCACCAATATACATTTTATATAAAGGTAATGCCGGCTTGCCATCAAGCTCAAGTACCACATTTTTGTCAGATTTAGTTACTTTGCGTGGTGGACCATAAGGCTTCCAGCCCCTTCCAACGCCAGTCGCTGCAATCAAACTATTACCATATAAACCTACAGCAATAACTAAACCATCTGAAACAGTCTCGTTAAAAAGTTGTACGGTTTTGCTGAAGTTAAAGCCATCACCCGCCATGCCGCCCATGACTGGTATTTCACCTAACACACTTTTAAAACCTTCTAGCAATTCTGATCCGTTAACACTTAATCCATCAGCGTAGACCAGTACGGCTTTTAAGCTATCAGCTTTTAATTGATTAGCTAAACCGATTGCAGTTTCATATGAGTTTTGCATGCCAGACATTTTGGTGTGCGTGACACGCTGAACGGTCTTTTCCCACAAAATAGCTGTAATTTGCAGGCTATCATCAAAAACGCCTGCCGCGGTAATCTCGCCTGAGGTAGAGCAGCCAATGATTTGTGCCGTAGGGTAGCGTGCTTTTAAGGTTGCTTGCAGTTTAGATTCACCGAATCGTTTTACAGAGCCAAATACCAGCACAAGACTCGCTGTGGGTAACGGGGAAGATGTCGAAAAATCTTTTAATGACATCTTAGCTGTTAGTGACTCTTGTCTTACTATCATGTGAACTCCCTTATATTCTTGCTTATCATCTAAGCTTATATTATTTTTATAGTGATATGCTACTAATTGTAATATTTTGTTATAAATTGTAATAATTCATTATAAACTACCCAAATGGGTGATTGAAATATAATATTATTATTTTTTTATTATAGTGAATAATATATTTAATAGTATTGCTAATTCAGCGAGTCTGTATATAAAATAAGACATAAAAATATGTTTCAAAATGTATCATTTGTACTAAACTGCATAAAAATATAAAAGGAGCTTGCTGGTGAACCATAACGAGCCAAGTCAAGAAGCGCTGAGTGAGGTTGAATCTAGTCAAAACAAGTTGACTGCAAGTGAGCTATCAAAAGTTAAAGTAATGGTCATCGATGACAGTAACACCATACGTCGTAGTGCGGAAATATTTCTTAAAGCATCTGGATGTGAAGTGATTTTGGCTGAGGATGGCTTTGATGCATTAGCTAAAATATCGAATGAACACCCAGACTTAATTTTTGTTGATATTATGATGCCTAGGCTTGATGGCTACCAAACTTGCTCACTAATAAAAAGAAACGCACGTTATAAAACCACGCCAGTGATTATGCTCTCTAGCAAAGACGGCTTATTTGATCGTGCTCGTGGGCGTATGGTGGGTTCTGATCAATATCTTACTAAGCCATTCACACAAGAAACACTGCTAGAAGCAGTAAGAGCTTACGCAGTACTAGGTAAAGTTAATCAACAAGAGGCAGAATAAACATGGCGATACAAAAAATCTTAGTAGTAGACGATTCAGCAACAGACCGATTCTTTTTGACTGAGTTGCTAGAAACCGCAGGTTTCCAAGTAACTGGCGCTGAAAGCGGTGAGGAGTGTTTAGCTAAAGTTGCTGCAAATCCACCAGATATGGTGCTAATGGATGTAGTAATGCCAGGGCTAACAGGTTTTCAGGTTACACGCACACTTACTAAAGATGCTAATACTGCACATATTCCAGTTATTTTATGTACAGGTAAATCGCAAGCGACGGATTTGGTTTGGGCCATGAAAATGGGTGCGAAGGCTTGTGTTACTAAGCCGGTGGTAGGTGCAGATTTGTTAGCGCTTATTAAAACTTTAGAATAACAACAATAACGAATGACTAAATAATCGTGGCTAAAACCTCAAATCTTCGCGAGTTTCAAGAAGCAATTCTTCTCAGGCTAAAAAACGTGGCCACGCAGGGTGACGTTGTGTCTACTTCGCGCTTAGGTGTTACGGTTGGCTCAAAAAAGCTGTTAATTAACTTGAATGATGTCACAGAAGTGATTCCAGTGCCTCCAGTGCAAGCAGTACCTTTGACTCAGCCATGGTTTTTAGGCGTTGCAAACATCCGTGGTAATTTATTCAATGTCACAGATTTTGCACAGTTTATTGGTTTGCCAGCCATCCAGAAATCTGCAAATAACCGAATTTTGTTATTAACTTCAGGTGAGACCACCCAGGCAGCATTGTTAATATCCAGTTTGGTTGGACTACGTAACACAGATGCAATGAAGGTTAGGGCAGATGCTAGAGAAGATGATGTTTCTTTTAGTAAGCTTGCCTATGAAGACGCTGAAGGTAATGAGTGGTTTGAACTGGATATTGCAGCCTTAGTTAGGGATTCGGAATTTATACAACCTACTTTGACATAAATAGTATTAATTAACTCAATGAAATATAAAACTAAATTTAGTTGCAACTAACAATTTTTATAAAGCAATAGTACTAACTATAATTTGACGAATCGGGGCTCAAAATGGCATTAAACTTAGCAACTATAAAAAGCTTGCCACTACAAATAGGCAGTTTTTTCAATAATCTAAAAAGTAAAACTGCGAGTACAAGCGCATCAAGCAAAGACAGTTTAGCTGCAGGTTATCGACAACTGTTTTTACAAATTATTGCGTTTATCGTGTTTGCCGCCTTGAGTTTTTGGGTAATTAATAAGGTGCAAGTTAACGGGCCAATTTTCAATACGTTAAAGCAATATCAAGATTTAGTGTCAGATACTTCACCGCCTTCAATGTACCCTGTAGATGCTTTCGCGTCTTATAATGAAGCGTATGTTGCCTCTACCAACTTCAATAATCAAAAACGCGACAAAGCGCTTGCGAATGCTGCAAAAGATGAAGCTACTTTTAAAGCGCGATCAGAGTATTGGCGTAAAAACCTAGATAACGAAAAATTGCAAGGTTCTTTAGAATCGATTATTACAGCGGGTGAAAACTTTTTTCAGGTAGCTAATAAGCGGTATATTCCCGCGCTGCCGTTAGGTACTGTTGCAGCCTCTGCACCATTGTCAGATTTAACCGCAGCGTTTGAAGTAACAAAGCAAACTGGTGCGGCCTTTACGTTAGAAATTGCTAAAGAAAACAAGGTGTTGATTGAGTCGCAAACTCTGTTTACTCAGCTCGTGTTTATCGGGCTGATATCATTGGCTTTGGTTTTGTTAGCACTGATGTTTTTCTTTGGTAAAAAACAAACGGAGCAATCTGTAAGCTTGACTAATCAGTTGGCGCAAGAGGGCCAAGATAACCAAGAGGCTGTTTTACAGTTACTAGATGAGATGGGCGACTTAGCAGATGGTGACTTAACGGTAAAAGCGCAGGTACGCGACAATATTACTGGTGCGATTGCTGACTCTATTAACTACACGATTGATAGCTTGAGAGATTTAGTTGTTGAGATTAACCGTGCAACTAGTCAGGTGGCTTCGGCAACCTCAGTGGCGCAAGGCACTTCAGATCAGTTATTAACAGCTGCAGAAACGCAGTCAGCACAGATTACGCAAACAACAGACGCTGTTTCAGACATGACGCGTTCTATTTTGCAAGTATCAAGTAACGCGGCTCAAGCTTCTGAGGTTGCGCAGCGATCATTGTTAGCCGCTAATCAAGGTTCACAAGCGGTACAAAACACCATCTCTGGAATGAACGAGATTCGTACACAGATTCAAGAAACTTCTAAACGTATCAAGCGTTTGGGTGAAAGCTCACAAGAGATTAGTGAGATTGTGGAATTAATTTCAGACATTACCGAACAAACCAACATTCTAGCGTTGAATGCGGCTATTCAAGCGGCATCTGCGGGTGAAGCGGGTCGAGGATTTACGGTGGTTGCGGAAGAGGTTCAGCGCTTGGCGGAACGTTCATCTGAAGCGACAAAACAGATTAGTGCGATTGTGAAGACGATTCAAACGGATACCCACGGCGCGGTGGCGGCGATGGAAAAATCAACCGAGGGTGTGGTTGAGGGGGCTCGCGTTGCGGATGCTGCCGGTCAGGCACTGACTGAGATTGAAACGGTTACTACAAACTTGGCGCGTTTGATTCAATCGATTTCTACTGCAACTAATGCGCAGACAGAGTCTGCTACGACTGTATCAAACAACATGCAGATGATTCAGAAAATTACAACGCAAACTACACAAGGTACTAAATTAACTGCAGACTCAGTTGGTCAGTTGACATCCCTTGCGGAAGAGTTGCGCAACTCAGTAGCTGGTTTCAAACTTTAGTTGCTTAAAGTTACTAAATTTAACAACTACAAAATAGACAGAAAACAATTGTTATCTACAATGAGCGTGAATAAATTGCCTAAAAAAATGGGGAAGCAAGATGCCTGATGCATTTGATACGGGTCCATTATCATGGGTAAAAAGTGAGATTGATCAATCACTTAAAAAAGTAAAGCAAAGCTTTGATGCTGTGGCTGAAAAGCCGGAAGATTTTGCATCTTTAAGATTTACCGAAACACACTTATATCAAATAAGTGGTGCTTTGGATATGGTTGGCCTTGAAGGCTGTAAGCGCTTTTGTTCAGAAATTGAGAAGCTGACTAATAAGTTAGAAAAGCAGCTTATACCGGTTAGCGATACAGTGATGGCTGATTTAACGCATGCAGTTGACACGCTATCCCAATATCTACAAGACCTACTAAATGGTATGCCAGACATGCCTACTAGGCTCTATTCGAGCTTAAAGCCTTTAGTTGACCTTCAGGGTGAATCACTGGAAATTAGTGATTTATTTTATCCAGATACGACTTACAGCGCGCCTAAAGACCTTCCCGCAAAACCGGTTGAGGAGTCATCTTTACCGAAATTTGTTGCAGATCAGCGTGCAGTTTTCCAGAAATCATTACTAAATTGGTTACGTACAAAAGACTCAAATGCATTAGCTAGTATGCGCGAATCAGTTTTGAACGTACAACAGGCGCAGCATAAAAATGCACAAAGAACGCTTTGGTGGGTTGCAACTGCTTTCACAGAATCTTTAGCACAATCAAAAATTGCTGAACAAGCGGGCGCAAAAAAACTGTGTCGTCGACTAGATCATCAACTGCGTAATATGTCTGAAGGTGAAGCAAAAGCACCTTCACAACTGCTTAGAGATGCACTTTATTATGTGGCGTTAAGTGATAGAGAAACGGATGCAATTGCAAGAGTTAAAGACTTATTTGAATTAGATAATGCATTGCCGGTAGACAGCACTGCTAGAGACTTAGCGAGTGGTGCTAGCTTAGTTGTAACGCCAGCAGAACTTGCGGCATTAGCTCAACTAAATGCAGATCTTCCTAAATTTAAAGATTTATGGTCTGGCATTACTGCGGCTGATACTGAGCATTTAACAGCTTTTATCGCTAAGTTAGAAAGCGCGTTGGTGGTACAGCAATCACTAAATAATCAGTATGTACACGATCTATTTAATGCAATACATGCGGCTGCCAATGCGTTGAGTGTTGATAGTGCGAAAATTAATGAGACCTCATTGATTGAAGTGGCTGCTGCACTCAATTTTCTTGAGTTTGTGGGTGTGCATTATCAGCAACTTGACACAGATGTTAATCAAAAAATGATAGCTCAGGTTGCTAGACTACAAAGTGTCATCCAAGGTGAAACTTTACTTGCCATCAGTGATAGTTTTGCCACAACTAAGCTTGATAACACCGTGGTTTCTGCGGTTGCAAAACAAATTATTGCCGCATTAGAGCTTGTCGAAAAAGCACTAGATACTTTTTTCCGAAATGCGGATGATGTCACTATTTTGGATGAAACAACCAAACCATTGCAGCAAGTTTCAGCAGCATTCGATATGTTGGAAATGCCAGTACCAAAATCAATTGCAGAATTGAGTGGGGATTACATCAACCATTTTAGGGTACATGCAGGTCAGTTTAACAATACCCAATTCGAGTTATTGGCAGAGAGCTTGAGTATGCTAGGTCTTTACACGGATGAGTTGCCGAACACACGTGTTGAATCTGAGGCAGCATTGCTAGGTGCATTGCAACGCTTAGAACAAGGTGCTTTATCATTTAAATCTGTCAGTGATGTCAAAGAGATCGCAGTTAAGTCGACTGAACAAGTTGCAGAAATTAGCAGTACTGAAATGATTGCTACTAATGCAGATATTCAACAGCCTATAGCAGTAGGGAGTGTTAAGCCTAATGTTAACGATGTAAAAGACCGTGCAATTGATGTTGAGCTCGAAGATATATTCTTAACGGAAGCTGAAGAAGTACTCGCGAATCTGGCGCAACACTTGCAGTCATTACGTGTTAATGCAACAAATAGCGAATCATTAACTGAAGTGCGACGTGCTTACCATACGCTTAAAGGCAGTGGTCGTACCGTTGGTTTAGTTGGCTTAGGTGAGGTTGCTTGGTCGGTAGAGAAGCTGCTTAACGCTGTGATGGAGCGAAAAGATTTTCCGACCTCATCACAGCTAGCTTTTATTGAGAAAGTGAGTGCAGATTTTTCTGGATGGGTAGCACAGCTACAAGCTGAGCACGAGGTAACGCTCAATCCAAACCCATATTTACAAGAGGCCGCAGCACTTGAAGTAAGTGGCGCTGAAGCTAAGCCAAAACCACAAAAAGAAGAAGTGTTGATTGGTGGTACGCGCAAATTAAGTCGCGCGTTCTTCGATATATTCATGAATGAAGCCCAGCAGCATTTAGAAACCCTAATCAATGCACACAAAGCATTGGTGGCCAATACGAATGAGTGGCCAACAGATATTAGTTGTCGTGCAGCCCATACGCTTGGAAGCAATGCCCTCACTGCGGGTTTTAAACCAACGGGTGATTTAGCGCGTGCTTTAGAGCATTGGCTTGATGAGCATACAGGCGCATGGACAGAGCAGCACATTGCACTTTATGGCAATGTGGTTAAAGCATTGCAAGATGGATTAGAGAAAGCAAAAGCCCTTAAAAATCCAAAATCAACCCGCGCGTTAATAATTGCATTGGGTGAAACTACAGCCGCCATGCAAGTGGTGGCAACGCAAGAGGCTGAAACGGCAGTGCTTGAAGTGCAATCAGCAGATAAGCCAGAAAAACGCTCAAAAGCCAAAGTTGTTAAATTAAATGTACCTGCTGAGGTCGTCCAGAATACTGAGTTACCTGAGAAATTGGCCGAATATCCGAACGTGCCAGTTGCTGATGATTCCAACTTGGTAGATAAAGCTCAGGCTAACAAGGATCTAGCGGATAAAGCTGTATTTGAAGGCGTTCAAGTTAATCAACTTTCTGCACAAGCAGTTGATCAAGAATTGCTGTCATTATTTGTAGAAGAGGCGCGTGAATTAGTGCCGCAGGTTGGGCGAGATTTACGTGGCTGGCGTGCTAACCCGCAAGAGGGTGATTATCCTGATTCATTGCAGCGTGCACTACATACGCTTAAAGGCAGCGCCCGTATGGCAGGGCAACCTAATATCGGCGATAGTGTCCATGCCATGGAGGATCGTGTAATCCAGGCGCTTAAACATAAAGTTACGTTAGATGATTTTGACGAAATGTTCGTTGTATTTGATCGCATCGGTTACATGCTGGAAGATATTACCGGCGGCGTAAAAGTAAGTGCACAAGATGCTGATGCCGCATCAAAAATTACGGCACCAACACGTTCAGTTGATCGTAAAACACAGTTTTTACGTATGCGTGCTGATGTGTTAGATAGGCTTATCAATGAGGCAGGTGAAGTTTCTATTATGCGTTCTCGTATGGATCGAGAAATGCAAAACTTCAAACAATCATCTACTGACCTAACCGATAGTATTAGTAGGTTACGTGCTTACTTGCGTGAGTTGGAAATTGAAGCTGAAACGCAATTGCAATCTCGTATGAGTCTGTTGCAAGAAGCGAACGAGACTTTCGATCCGCTGGAGTTTGACCGTTTTACACGTTTGCAAGAGTTAACTCGTATGATGGCCGAGAGCGTCAACGACGTTGCAACAATCCAGCATGGCTTGTTACTCAATCTTGACCAGACTGATGCTGCCTTGCAGCAACAGAATCGTATGAATCGTGAGTTGCAACAAGGACTGATGGGCGTTCGTATGTTGCCATTCTCAACCATTTCAGAACGTTTACAGCGCATTGTCCGGCAAACTGCCAGAGAGTTGAATAAACGTGTTGAAATGACGATAGTTGGCGAAGGTACTGAGATTGACCGTGGTGTACTGGATAAAATGGGCGCGCCGCTTGAACATTTATTGCGTAATGCAGTGGCGCATGGGCTTGAATCTACTGAAGAGCGTAAAAAACAAGGCAAATCCGAAACCGGCCATATCAAACTTAAAATTAGTTTAGAAAACGATGAGATTACATTGGTAATTTCTGATGATGGCGCAGGCGTTAATTTAGCTAAAGTAAAACAAAAAGCGATTGAAAAGGGATTGTTCGAGTCTGATCAAGCATTAACAGATCAAGCTTTAATGGCGGTTATTTTTGAGGCAGGTTTTTCAACAGCAGACACCGTTTCACAAATTGCAGGTCGTGGTGTTGGATTAGATGTGGTGCGCAGTGATATTGCTGAGTTAGGTGGCCGTATTGATGTCAGCAATGTACTTGGCGCAGGGGCAATGTTCAACATTTACTTACCTGTAACGCTATCTGTTGCACAAGTGGTAATGGTACGCAGTAATAATAAAATATTTGCGATTCCATCTGTGATGGTTGAGCAGGTACAAAAACTAAAACAAGCTAATTTAATCAGTGCTTATGAGGCGCAAAAAATTGAATGGGCTGATCGCGAATATCCACTGCATTTCCTATCTAAATTGATTGGTGATATTGACCATATTGCTGAAAGCCATGTCTACACGCCTGTTATTCTGCTTCGTAGTGGTACTTATCGTACTTCAATACACGTAGATGAGATTATTGGCAACCAAGAGGTGGTGATGAAGCAAATGGGTACGCAGCTTGCACGCGTACCAGGAATGATTGGTGCCACTGTACTGGGTGATGGTGCAATTGTTTTGGTGATTAACCCTGTGCAACTGGCGAATCGTGAGGCATTATCAATTGGTGCGATTAGAGTGCATACCGTAGCACCAGCGGTTGAGCAGTTAAAACGTGTCGCTTTAGTGGTAGATGACTCGCTCACCATGCGTAAAGTGCTCTCACGCGTGCTTGAGCGTGAAGATTTTGAAGTCATTACTGCTAACGATGGTATGGACGCGGTGCAAAAATTACAACAAATCGTGCCTGATATTATTTTGACTGACATTGAGATGCCGCGTATGGATGGCTTTGAGTTCTCACGACATGTGCGAGACAATCAAAAAACTGCAAATACCCCTTTGATTATTATTAGCTCGCGCACTGCTGAAAAACATCGCAACTTCGCGGCTGAGTTAGGCGTTAATGCCTTCTTAGGTAAACCCGTACAAGATGACGAGTTAATTGAGCAGGTAAATGCGTTGCTTAAAAAATAGTTGAGTATGACATTAACTTAGGTTGTCGACATTGTTTGCTGACGGAATCTGTCAAGCAAAATGATGTCAATAACTGTAGGTTTATGTGCAGTTTAGGTTAAATTTTTACGCTCTAAATACCCCTCAATAAGGTAAAATTTGCCTTATGTCGCAAATTAATCCACTACCCTCAGAGTCACCACAGAAGTCACCAAACTTCGTGCATTTACGTTGCCACAGTGAGTATTCCATTGTGGATGGTATTGTGCGCATTGATGATTATGTGCAACAAGCGTTAACTGATCAGATGCCTGCGCTGGCATTGACAGATTTAAGCAATTTATTCGGCGCAATCAAGTTTTATAAAGCCGCCCGTGCCAAGGGCATTAAGCCAATTTTAGGCTGTGATATTTGGCTTGAAAACACCAATAATCGCGATCAGCCTTCGCGCTTTTTGCTGTTATGCCAATCGCAAGCCGGTTATTTGCTACTTTGCCAATTATTAAGCCGTGCGTATTTAACTAATCAACATCGTGGCCGTGCAGAGTTTAAACGCGAGTGGTTTGTTGAATGTGGTACGGAAGGGTTATTGCTGCTTTCAGGTGCGCAGGCAGGCGATATTGGCCAAGCGATTGCGCAGAATAACCTGGCTTTAGCAAGTAAGCTGGCTAGTGATTGGCAAGCGTTATTTCCAGAGCGTTTTTATCTTGAAGTTCAGCGAGTTGTTAGTGACTTACAAAATAACTCGCAGCAAAATACTCCACTAAAGTCACAGCAAGAAGAATATATTCAGCAGGTGCGTACCATTGCAAACGCGCTTGACTTGCCAGTGGTAGCAACGCACCCGATACAATTCATCACGCCTGATGATTTTAGAGCGCATGAAGCGCGCACCTGTATTTCAGAAGGGTATGTGTTGGCTGATACGCGCCGGCCGAAAAACTTTACCACAGAACAATATTTCAAAACACAGGCTGACATTGCAACTTTATTTGCTGATATGCCTGAAGCACTTAGCAATAGTGTGGAAATTGCTAAACGCTGCAACTTAACATTGGTTTTAGGTAAAAATTATTTACCCAATTTCCCTACCCCTAATAACGAGAGCCTAAATGAGTATTTAATTAGTGAGGCGCGTTTAGGCTTAGCTGGGCGACTGCAAGTGCTGTACCCAGATGCGCAGTTACGCGCAAGCAAGGAAGCCGCTTATGAAGCGCGACTAGATTTTGAGACGAATGTCATCAATCAAATGGGCTTCGCGGGCTACTTTTTGATCGTTGCAGACTTTATCAACTGGGCTAAAAATAATGGTGTGCCTGTAGGACCTGGTCGTGGTTCCGGTGCTGGTTCTGTTGTGGCATATAGTTTGGGTATTACGGACTTAGATCCGCTTGAATATAACCTGCTGTTTGAACGTTTTCTGAATCCAGATCGCGTTTCTATGCCCGACTTTGATATCGATTTTTGCCAAGAAGGGCGAGACCGCGTCATTGATTATGTGAAACAGAAATATGGCTTAGAGGCTGTGTCACAAATTGCTACCTTCGGTACCATGGCGGCTAAAGCTGTGATTCGCGATGTTGGCCGTGTGCTGGACTTACCGTTTCATTTCGTGGATGGCATTAGTAAGCTTATCCCATTAGAGCTTGGCATAACCTTGTCTGATGCGTTAGTGAAAGAGCCGCAATTAGCAGAACGTCGGGAGAACGAGGAGGAGTTACGTGAGCTTTTAGAACTGGCGTTAAGGCTGGAAGGCTTAGTACGTAACGTTGGTATGCATGCGGGTGGTGTGTTGATTTCACCTGGTAAAATTTCGGATTTCTCACCGATATATTGTCAAGCTGATGGTGCAAGTTTAGTTAGCCAATATGATAAAGATGACGTCGAAGCGGTTGGCTTAGTTAAGTTCGACTTTTTGGGTTTACGGACACTGACAATTTTGGAGTTAGCGTTAGTGAATGCCAATAAACAACGTGCAGAGCAAGAACTGCCGCCGTTGTCTTTTGCTACTTTACCGCTCAATGACAAGAAAACATTTCAACTCCTAAAAACGGCCAATACTACTGCTGTATTCCAGTTAGAGTCACGCGGCATGAAGGATATGCTGAAGCAAGCGCTACCAGATTGCTTTGAAGATATTATCGCCTTAGTGGCCTTGTATCGTCCGGGACCTATGGATTTGATTCCAGATTTCTGTCGCCGTAAACATGGCAAGCAGCGTGTGGAATACCCACACCCACTCACTGAGCCAATCTTAAAAGAAACTTACGGTATTGCGGTGTACCAAGAGCAGGTAATGCAGATTGCTCAAGTGGTGGCAGGCTATAGCCTCGGCGGCGCAGACTTGCTACGTCGTGCGATGGGTAAAAAGAAAAAAGAAGAAATGGATGCTCAACGCCAAATCTTTACTGAGGGCGCTGTCAAAAACAACATGACCGAGCAACAAGCGACGGAACTGTTTGATTTGCTGGAAAAGTTCGCAGGCTATGGTTTTAATAAATCACATGCCGCAGCTTATGCGTTGGTGGCTTATCAAACAGCCTATTTAAAGGCGCATTACCCAGCAGCGTTTTTAGCGTCAACATTATCTGCGGACATGAACAATACCGACAGTGTACATATTTTTTATGATGATTGTGCGCCTAACCAGATTGAAGTATTGCCGCCAGATGTGAATCAAAGTGATTTTAAATTTACACCTATCAATAGCAAACAAATACTGTACGGTTTGGGCGCAGTAAAAGGTACAGGTTTGGCGGCGATTGAGCTGATATTACAGGCACGTAAGCAAGCTGGCCCATTCAAGGATTTATTTGATTTTTGTAATCGTTTAGATTTGCGTAAAGTGAATCGCCGCGTGGTGGAATCTTTAATTCGTGCTGGCGCATTTGATAAACTTTCGCCTAGCCGAAATGCGTTATTAGCTGGAGTAGCCATGGCAATGGCTGCAGCAGAACAAAATAGTGCTAATAGTAATCAAAATAGTTTATTTGGTGAAGCCGCCGACAAAGCCGCTAATATCTTGCCCAGTGTGCCAGATTGGACAGAGCAACAGCGCCTGTTAGAAGAAAAAGCAGCGTTAGGTTTTTACTTTAGCGGTCATCCTTATTGGGCGTACCAAAAAGATCTGAGTCAGTTTGTTAGTACAACCTTGGCTAATTTAAGCCCTAAAGAACAACCACAACTATTAGCAGGTATTGTGTCTGGTGTGCGTAACCGTATGACAGCACGCGGAAAAATGGCGATTGTTGGTTTAGATGATGGCACCACGCGGATTGAAGTTGTGGTGGGCAATGATCTACTTAACCAATATCAATCCTTATTAAAAGATGACCAATTGATTATTGTAGAAGGTCGCGTGAGTAACGACGAGTTCTCTGGCGGCGTTAGAGTGAATGCCAGAAAATTGCATGATTTATCCAGTCTTAGAAATAGTCGAGCGAGCTTTTTAAAGATTTCATGTAATGGTCAGGCAGACGCCACCAAATTAAAAACACTGCTAAAACCATATTGTAAAAGTGCGTCTGATGAGCAACGCGGCTGTGCAGTAAAGGTGGAATACCATAACAAGACTAGTAAGGTGGAATTGATGCTAGGTAATGACTGGCGGGTTGATTTGCACGAAGAATTGATTGCGGGTTTAACTGCATGGTTAACCCGTGAAAACGTAAAAATCCTATATAATTGAGTCAAAGAATTTTGAGATTAAGCACATCCGTATGAAAATAAGCTATTTAGATTTTGAACAACCGATCGCTGAACTTGAAGCTAAAATAGAAGGCCTGCAATCAGCGCATGATGACCATGATAATTTGGATATATCCAAAGAGCTTGCTGCACTGGAAAAGAAGAATAAAAAATTATCTGAAGATATTTACGGCAACTTAACTGCTTGGCAAATTTCTCAGTTGGCACGTCATCCTCAGCGACCTTACACGCTAGATTATATCCAAGGCATGTTTACCGACTTTGAAGAGTTGCATGGCGACCGCGCTTATGCAGATGACCCTGCGATTGTGGGTGGTCTTGCACGCTTTGAAGGGCAGACTGTGATGGTTATTGGTCACCAAAAAGGCCGAGATGTTAAAGAGCGCCAATACCGTAACTTTGGTATGCCACGCCCAGAAGGTTATCGCAAAGCTTTACGTCTTTATCGCCTTGCAGAAAAATTTAATATTCCTATTATCACGCTGATTGATACACCAGGCGCATATCCTGGGATTGGCGCAGAGGAGCGAGGTCAATCAGAAGCGATTGCACGTAATTTATATGTAATGGCAGAACTCAAAACCCCTATTATTGGTGTGATTATTGGTGAGGGCGGCTCAGGCGGAGCTTTGGCTTTAGGTGTAGTGGACAAGCTGTTAATGCTACAGTACGGTACATACTCAGTTATTTCACCGGAAGGCTGTGCTTCAATTTTATACAAAAGTGCAGACAAAGCATCCGTAGCTGCAGAGTCACTGGCAATCACGGCGGATCGTCTCAAGGTGATGGGTTTGGTAGACCGCATAGTGTCAGAACCGTTAGGTGGCGCGCACCGCTCGCCAGAAGTGGTTATGGAAAGCTTACGTGCTGCGTTAAAAGAAGAGCTTGCTAAGCTCACAACTAAATCAATCAAAACATTGTTAGTTACCCGCTATGAGCGCCTAATGGGTTATGGCAAATTCAAAGAAGTCGTTGAAAAAAAAGCTTGACCGTCGTAGTGTCAGTGTAGATGGTACTACAGCGACAGTGTGTTCTTTAGCACTTCAAGTTAACACTTTTTTAAAGGTAAATTTGAAAGCAGGTCAGCATTTACTGCTGGCTTTAAGTGGCGGCTTAGACTCTATAGTCCTGCTGTATTTGTTAGCAGAAGCAAAAAAAAACTTTCCGTTTGAGCTTCATGCCATGCATGTGCACCATGGGTTAAGCGCTAATGCAGACCACTGGGCTAATTTTTGTCAGCAGCAATGTCTATTGCTGGATGTGCCACTGCAAATAGTGCATGTCAATGTTGATAAAGACTCCCATTTAGGTGTCGAAGCCGCGGCTAGAGAGTTGCGCTATGAGGCCTTATTTAACTATAAGTTAGATTCAGATGGTCGTTCAAAAAACCAGCCCGATTATATTGCCACTGCACATCATCAAGACGACCAAGCTGAAACACTGCTAGTACAGCTATTTAGAGGTGCTGGCATTAAAGGCTTATCTTCAATGGCTGCAGTTGATAAGGCCAGACGTTTGTTGCGCCCTCTGCTGAGTGTCCCGCGTAAAGCATTGCAAGAATATGCCGAGTCGCATCATATTGAGTGGTGTGAAGATGAAAGCAACGATAACACGCAATATGAACGCAATTTTGTACGGCATGATGTACTGCCAATTTTAGAAACACGCCATCAAGCGATTAAATCAGTACTGGCTAGAACGGCTTCTCATTTAGCCGAAGCTAATCAATTGCTAGACACCTTAGCCTTAATAGATATTGAGCCGTTGTTGGAACATAACAGCCTATGTTTGAATGGGTTGAGCACATTAACGCCACCGCGTGCTAAAAATAGTTTGCGCTGGTGGTTTGCAAAAAATCTATTAGCAATGCCGACTTCTGAGCATTTAGACGAAGTCCTCGAACAACTACTTAACGCTAAACAAGATGCAAATATCAGTATAGTGTTACAACATTTAACACTTAAACGTTATCAAAATAGAGCCTATTTATCACATCATCAAAATGCACAGGCATTTGATTTGGTATGGAATGGAGAGCCTCAATTAACACTACCGAATGGTGGAAAATTAGAATTTAAGCAGGTAGTCGGTGCAGGTTTAGCGCTCAAGTTTGGCATGACCAAGCTCAGAATTACCAATCGAGATGGTGGTGAACGGTTTAAGCCAAATGCATTAAGACCAACCCGTACACTAAAGCACTTATTACAAGAAGCAAATATCCCACCTTGGCGGCGTGAAAATCTACCATTGATTTATTGGCAAGATACTTTAGCCTACGTGCCGGAAATCGGCATAGCACATGAGTTGCAAGCAACAGGACAAGAGCTAGGGGTTGAAATTACTTGGCATGAAGTTAGTACTTAACCTCAGTTATATAACTTTTTAGTTAGGTAGTTTTGAGTTTTTATATCTTTTAGAGCGCTTACTTTTTAAGTAGCAGTTTCACTGTTTGCCAAATATTATCCAAAATAATAGGTTGCCCAAGCGCATTGGGATGTAACCCATCGTCTTGAATCAACTTCGGCTTAGCCGCTACATTTTCTAACATAAATGGTACTAGTGAGATTTGATATTTTTTGCTTAACTCAGTGTACGTCTGGCTGAATGCATTGGTGTATTGTGGCCCGTAATTTGGTGGAATCTTCATACCGAGCAATAACACTTTTGCGCCAGATTTTTTGCTCAGTTGAATCATAGACTCCAGATTAGATAACATTGCTTTAATAGACAGTCCACGCAATCCATCATTTGCACCAAGAGCTAAAATCACGATTGCAGGCTTCGTTTCTACTAACTTAGCACTTAGTCTACTTAAGCCGCCACTTGTCGTTTCGCCACTGATGCTGGCATTTACCACTTTATATTTGTAGTATTGGGCGTTGAGTTTATTTTGCAAAAGTGCCGCCCAACCTTGCTGTTGCGGGATACCATAAGCGGCTGATAAGCTATCACCATAGACTAAAATAGTTGGTGTATCGGCTACTGCAGCAGCTGACCATGCAAAAATACTTAGGCAACTTAAAGCAGCTATAAGGTGACTAACAGCTGGTTTCTTAAGCTTCAAAAATTTAAACATTACAGATTTAATTTCTAAAATAAAACGGAAAAATATCAATGCAACAACCTCCTATGATTCAGGCGCATGATTTGCGCTATGAAATTACTAATCATGATAACCAAATTCGTATTTTACAAGGGTTAAATTTAACGATTCAAACGGGAGAGCAAGTAGCGATTATTGGTAGCTCTGGCTCAGGCAAGTCTACACTCCTAAGCTTGCTTGCTGGGTTGGACGCACCAACAAGCGGTAGCGTTCAAATTCAAAATAGACCTTTTAGCAGTTTAGATGAAGATGGTCGTGCACTTGAGCGTGCCAATAGCATGGGCTTCGTGTTCCAGTCATTCCAGTTATTGCCTGCATTGACTGCTTTAGAAAATGTGATGTTGCCATTGCAACTGAAAAGTAATCCAAATGCGAAGAACTTGAGTTTAGAAGCGCTGAATAAAGTAGGGCTAAGTCAACGTGTTGCACACTATCCTAAACAATTGTCTGGTGGTGAGCAGCAGCGCGTTGCCATTGCAAGGGCTTTTGCTACACAACCTGCTATTTTGTTTGCAGATGAGCCCACTGGTAATTTGGATAACGCAACTGGCCAAATGATTATTGAGTTGTTATTTAAAATGAATGCGGAGGCCGGTACGACTTTGGTATTGGTTACACATGATATTCAGTTGGCGAATCGATGTCATCGACAATTGAAACTTGAAAGTGGTGTATTAAAAGAATTAGTGAATGAAGTGGGGTTTGCATGATTACTCAATCTGCAAATATAACTGCCGTTATAAAATTAAACATTAAATTAGCCTGGACACAAACATTAAGTCTTTGGCGGGCAGGTGCGTTGCGTGTACTTGTTTTCGCGCTGGTGCTAGCTGTAGCTGCAATCACAGCCGTTGGATTTTTTACGCAACGTGTAGAAACTGCACTAAATCAGCAAGGTGGTTTGTTGTTAGGCGGTGATATTGCAATATTGGCTGATCACCCGATAGCTGATCAATTTGTACAAAATGCAGAAAAACAGGGGATTAGCACTGCTAAAACCTATGAGTTTGCAAGCATGGTGATTTTTAAAGAAGCAAACCAGTTATCAGAAATCAAAGCTGTCGCACAAGGTTTTCCATTACGGGGTGACTTGACGCTTGGAAATACTGGCAATGATATCGGACACATAGTTAGAGCTGCGCCAAATGTTGGTGAAGTATGGGTGGAGCCAAGACTAGCCAGTTTACTAGCCTTAAAAGTAGGCGACGAAGTTGAGGTGGGTGAACGTAAACTGCGATTAAGTGCGATTTTGATACGCGAGCCTTCACGTGGTGGCGATATGTTTAGCTTTGCGCCACGGTTAATGATGAATGCCGCTGATTTGCCATCAACCAAGCTGATTCAATATGGTAGCCGCGTGAAATACCAGCTTTTATTAGCCGCAGAACCTCAAAAAATTAGTGATTATTTTACTGCAACTAAGCCACAGCTAAGTCGCGGTGAAAAAATTGAAGATGTGCGTAACGCACGTCCTGAGATTAAATTAGCATTAGATAAAGCACAGCAGTTTTTGGGCTTATCAGCCATGGTGAGTGTTATTTTAGCGATGGTCGCCATGTTGCTTTCAAGCATGCCATATATTAAACAAAGCTTGGATATTTTTGCTTTAATGCGCTGTTTTGGCGCCTCCCAAAAAACTGTCTTATGGGTACTGACGATACAAACGATGTTAATTGCATTTTTCAGCGCATTAGTAGGAATAGGGCTAGGATTTTTAGCGCAGTTTGGGTTGGCTTATCTGGCAGGCAGTTTGTTTTTAGAAGAATTGCCGCCTGTATCTGGCCTGCCAGCATTGATTGGTTTAGTGGCGAGTCTGGCCATGATGTTTGCCGTGGTGCTGCCGCATGGTTGGCAAATGCGGCGATTAACTACCATGAATATTCTTCGGCGCGAAACCTTAACCCAGCCTATTTCTGCCCAAGCTAAATTCTTACCAGCCGCATTGGTCATGTGTGCCATGGTGTTTTGGCAAGCGCAGGATACAAAAGTTGCAATCTCTACTATTCTTGCGATATCTGGGTTGTGTGTGGTGATTACTGGTTTTGCTTATGTATTGGTTAGATTAAGTACTCGGCTATTTGAGATAACGCCACAAAACCAAACTGTCAATGCCATTAAGCTTGGTGTGCTTGGACTAAGGCGCAGATTTGCTTTGTCCACCATGCAAACCATTGCATTTAGTATGGGCTTAATGGTGTTGATGTTATTAGCATTGATTAGGGGTGATTTAGTTCGTAATTGGCAAGCTTCGTTGCCGATTAATGCGCCCAATCGTTTTGTAATTAACATTCAGCCCGCACAAATAGACGGTATCCACCGTTTTTTTGAGCAGGTTAATATTAACAATGCGACGATATTTCCTATGGTGCGCGCACGATTAATCAGCAAAAACGGTCAAGTAATTGCCGGTACCCAGTGGAAAGAAGAACGGGCAAAACGGTTAGCCGAGCGTGAATTTAATTTATCTTGGGCTGATAAGATGCAGAGTGATAATAAACTCTTGTCAGGTCGCTGGTGGACAACGCAGGAGCATGGCAAGCCTTATATGTCACTTGAGCAAGACTTGGCAAAAACTTTAGATATTAAGTTAGGTGATAAGTTGGTATTTGATATTGCAGGCAGTCCTTTAGCCGTCACTGTCAGCAGTATCAGAAAAGTGGATTGGGATACCATGCGTGCTAACTTTTTTGCAGTAACACCACCGGGTTTGCTCGAACAATATCCTGCCAATTATATTAGCAGTTTTCATTTACCCATTGACGCCACAACGTCTTTGAATCAATTAGTGAAGGATTTCCCTAATTTAACTGTGATTGATATTGCAGCGCTAATGCAGCAGGTACGCGGTATTATGCAAAAAATGAGCAGTACCATTGAGTATGTGTTTATCTTTAGCTTAATTGCAGGCATGGCGGTGTTATATGCAGCATTGGTTGCCACACGTGAAGAGCGTATTTCAGAAGCGACGTTAATGCGCGTGTTTGGCGCATCACGGCGCCAAGTTGGCATTGCTTATTTTGCTGAATTTGCTTGCATAGGATTAATCGCAGCGTTAGTTGCAGCGATTGCAGCTAATGCATTAGCGTATTATATCAGCGTCAATATTTTGGATATTCGGTTTCAGCTGAACCTGCCAGTTGCACTGGGTGCAATGCTGGTAGCGGCAATTGTGATTCCGCTAGCTGCCTGGGTTGGATTGCGAGGCTTTCTTAATGTCCCGCCTAGGCAATTGCTTAACAGCATCTAACCATATTGGTGGTTGTATACAACCACCAATATGGTTGTATACAACCATATTTTGGCGTACATTATTAAGTTAACAAACAATAAATTCTTTACCTATTGATTCTATTCAATATTTTTATTATTAGATTTTAGGACCAATTTTTGCATATATGGTTTGTACATATGTAACAAAGTGTTAAACCAATTTTAGGAAAGAGTATGCAAAGTACATCGCGCTTAATGTTATTAAAACCAAAATTAATCCTAGTTGCAATTCTGGCTGCTTATGCAACACCACAGTTGGCTAATGCAGAAACTAAAGCCGACGCTGTGGTGTTAGATAAGATTGAAGTGATTGCCACAACGCCATTACAAGGTATTGGTTTACCATTGGCGCAGATACCAGCAAATATTCAAAGTATAAAAGCCAAACAATTAGAAGAACAAAAAAGTTTAAGCATCGCTGATTATATTAATCAAAACCTCACTGGCGTTAGTGTGAACGATACACAAAATAACCCATATCAACCTGACGTGACTTTTCGCGGCTACGCGGCTTCGCCACTTTTAGGTACACCACAAGGTTTGTCTATATTTGTAGATGGCGTACGTGTTAATGAGCCCTTTGGTGACGTTGTGAACTGGGATTTAATTCCAACTAATTCAATAGAAAGTATTAATTTAATTCCTGGTTCTAATCCCCTGTTTGGTTTAAATACACTGGGCGGTGCGTTGTCTGTACAAACTAAAAGTGGTAGAACTAATCCAGGTGGCGCGGTTGAGGCTTACCTTGGTTCATTTGGTCGTAAGGCGGGTTCAGCTGAGTTTGGCGGCGTGACGCAAGATGGCTCTGTCGATTATTTTATTTCCGGCAATGTGTTCAGCGAAGATGGCTGGCGCGATTATTCGCCAAGTGATGTTGGTCAGTTGTTTGGTAAAGTAGGCTGGCAGAACGAAACTAGCTCGCTTAATTTAAGTTATACAGGTGCAGATAACAAGCTCATTGGTAATGGTTTAGCACCGGATGATTTCCTTGACCAGCAGGGTCGTGAGTCTATTTTGACTAGACCGGATATTACAGAAAATAAATTATCATTCTTTAATTTAAACGGCAGTCATTTTTTTACTGATGATGTTCAATTAAGTGGTAACACATATTACCGTTATGGGCGCACAAGCACGCTTAATGGTGATGCTAACGATGATTTTGACGAGGATGATAATATTGGAGGAGGTGACGGTGTAGACGCAGCTGAGTTAGCTCAAGCAAATCTAGACTGTATAGCTGACAGCGGTGCTAACGGGTCAGAAGAGGCATGTAGCGGCGCAATTAATAGAACCAGCTCTAACCGAAAAAGTTACGGTTTTAATGCTCAATTAACGTTTACCCAAGACCTAATGAAAATGAAGAACCAGCTTGTTACAGGCGTTGGTTACGATTACGGGCGTACTAACTTCAAGCAAAGCACTGAATTTGGCATAGTGAATGCCACCCGTGGGATTGATGGTGTTGGAGTATTTGGTGATGATGCTGCAGTTAATCTTCGTGGTGTTTCAAAAACCTCAAGTATCTTTGCAACAGATACGCTCTCTTTAAGTCCGTTGTGGCATATGACTTTATCTGGTCGTTATAATCACACTAAAGTTGAAAATAAGGACAAGTTAGATCCAGTTCCTAACCCTGATCCATTATTGAACACATCCTTAACTAGCAATCAAAGCTTTAGCCGATTTAACCCTGCAATTGGTCTTAATTTTACACCCTCTAAAGATTTAACAGCATATGCTAGCTACAATGAGGGTAGCAGAGCGCCAACAGCAATTGAGTTGGGCTGTGCTAATCCCAATCAACCATGTCGCTTACCAAACGCCTTTGCAGGTGACCCACCGTTAGACCAAGTAGTGGCAAAAACTTTTGAAGGTGGTTTGCGTGGTAATTTAACGCAAGATGTTAAGTGGTCTTTCAGTGCTTATCGTGCCCAAAACTTTGATGACATTCAATTTATCAATGCAAATAGCAACGGCGCTGGCTTTTTCAGTAATGTAGGTAAAACCAGACGACAAGGCTTTGACACTGCAATTAGTGGTAGTTTGGATCGATTTACCTGGGCTCTCGGCTACAGCTTTGTTAAAGCCACTTATGAATCAGATTTTTTGATTGCAAACGAGGTTAACTCTTCTGCAATTGACACTAATGCTGACGGTGATGCAGATAGTATTCAAGTTAAAAAAGGTGATCGTTTAACCGGTATTCCACAACATCAACTTAAATTACGTGCGGCTTTTGATATTACGCCATCATGGAATTTTGGTACGAACATTTTTGTTTTCTCTGATCAATATTCACGTGGTAACGAGAATAATGAACACGATGGTAAGGGGGCAAAAGTTGGTGGTTATGCAGTTGTAAACTTAGACACGCGATACAATATCAATAAAAATTGGCAGGTATTTGCAAAAGCTAACAATGTATTTGATCGTGAATACAGTAACGGTGGTTTGTTAGGTGAACATCGTTTTGATGCTGGTAGTGGTCAATTCACTGGTAATGAAGTAAGCGTTCCTTTCTTCGCACCAGGGGCACCACGGGCTGGTTGGATTGGTGTGCGGTATGAGTTTGGCGGTAAAAAAGCTACACCAGTTTTAGACAATAATTAATCGAGTATTTATTTTGCTTGCACACCTCATTTCTAATAATGCCAATAAGTTGGTATCTCCACAGTCAAAATTACTGATTGTGGAAGATGAGGTGTTGTTTGCTCGCGCGGTGATGCGGCGATTACAAAAAGCTGGATATCAATGTGAACATGTAGAATCGCTACAAGATGCATTAAGTGTAGTTAAGCAGTTTGTACCAGATATCGTGTTGCTGGATATGCGTTTACCTGATGGCAATGGATTAGATTTGTTACCAGAATTTGTGGCCAAAAATGCAGCCGTTATTGTGATGACAGCGCATGGTGAAGTTAGTGATGCTGTGAATGCCATTAAACATGGCGCGGTAGATTATCTTAAAAAACCTATAGATCTTGAAGAGTTGTTACTGTCGATACAAAAAGCCGAAACTGCGGCAGTACAAAGTAATAGTTTAGATTATTCACGCCAACGTAATGCCCATGCCACTGAAGGTGTTGAACTCTTGGGTAATAGTCCGGCAATGCAAAGCGTGAAAACACAAATTAAGCGTATCGCCCAATTAGTTGCAAGCGATACTGTGCCACCTACTGTATTAATTAGCGGTGAAACAGGCACGGGTAAAGACGTTGCTGCAAGGTTGCTGCATTTGTCATGTGCAAATAATGATAAACCTTTCGTACATATAGATTGTGCGTCCTTGCCTGCAGAGCTGATTGAAAGTGAGTTGTTTGGCCATGAGAAGGGCGCCTTCACAGGGGCATTAAGCACTCGTCCAGGTTTGATTGAGGCTGCGGAAGACGGCACACTTTTTTTAGATGAAATCGGTGAGTTACCGCTAGGGTTGCAAGCTAAATTGTTGAATGTGCTTGAACGTCGTGTGGTTCGTAGACTGGGTTCAACTAAAGAGCGCGCAGTACCAGCTCGTTTTATTGCAGCTACCAATCGTGACTTACATGAAATGTCGCTTACAGGACGGTTCAGGCAAGATTTATATTATCGCCTCAATGTAATGAGCATCGCAATGCCCCCATTATGCGAGCGTGTGGGTGATGCGGTGTTATTGGCCCGTCATTTTGCGGCACAAACCTCTAGACGTTATGGCTTGCCTAGCCCCGTATTTTCAACAGATGCAATTACAATGATTCAGAATTACACCTGGCCAGGCAATGTGCGTGAATTGAAGCATCAAGTGAGTCGCGCAATGTTGTTGTGCCATGAGAGTCATATTACTGAGGCAGATTTAGTGCTGCCGATGCGTAAAGTAGCCAATCAATTTAACATTGACTCCCAATTTGAATCGAATACACCATCAACTGGCATGGGATTGTCTGCACAAACTACGTTGGATAGCGCTGAGAAGGCGATATTATTACAGGCACTTGCAGAAGCTAGAAATAATGTATCACAAGCTGCGCGTAAGCTTGGTATCACGCGTATGAGAATGCGCTATCGTATGGATAAGCACAATTTGTAGCCTCATCACTATCATTAGTTTGATATGTAAATCTTCGCTATTATCTTTCAAGTATTAATCAAACCGAGAGCAGTGAACGATGCCCTAATTTCCATCGAAATATGACGGGAAAATCACTGCATGGTATGATTCAGCCAATTGAAAATTGAAAGAATCTCATGCAAATTGGTACCCCATTAAGCCCCAACGCAACGCGTGTGATGTTGCTTGGTAGTGGCGAACTCGGTAAAGAAGTCATCATTGCGCTGCAGCGTTTGGGTGTTGAAGTAATCGCTGTTGACCGCTATAAAAATGCACCGGGACATCAAGTCGCACATCGTGCTTACACGATTGATATGACGGATGATAGTGCACTGCGTGCTTTAATCGCATATGAAAAACCGCATTTAATCGTGCCAGAAATTGAGGCACTCAATACAAGTACGCTAGCCGACATTGAGGCGGCAGGCATCGCCACCGTTATTCCTACTGTAAAAGCGGTGCAGCTCACCATGAATCGTGAAGGTATACGCAGACTCGCTGCTGAAGAACTTCAACTACCTACTTCCCCTTATGCGTTTGCTAAAAGTGAAGCT
>JBKJUR010000022.1:0-29337 GCA_046590165.1 Methylotenera sp. | reverse complement strand
ATAAAATTGCATACGCAAAATCTGCCAGATAAAAAGCCCGCAAGGTAAACATGACGACCATTAAACAAGAAGATTTTATTCAAAGCATCGCCGATGCATTGCAATACATTTCTTATTATCATCCTAAAGATTATATTCAGGCTTTAGGTCGCGCTTACGAGGCTGAGCAATCCCCAGCTGCTAAAGACGCGATTGCACAGATCCTCACTAATTCACGTATGTGTGCGGAAGGTAAGCGGCCAATATGCCAAGACACTGGCATCGTTGTTGCTTTCGTAAAAATAGGCATGCAAGTACGTTGGAAAGCTAACCTAGATACAGAACTACTGGATATTGAGCAAATGGTGAACGAAGGTGTGCACCGTGCGTACTTGCTTCCAGACAATAAATTACGTGCTTCTATAGTAGCTGACCCAGCTGGAAAGCGCGCCAATACTAAGGATAATACGCCTGCGGTGGTGCATGTTTCATTGGTAGCTGGTGATAAAGTAGAAGTGCAAATTGCTGCAAAAGGTGGCGGCTCTGAGAATAAAGCTAAGCTCGCGATGCTTAACCCAAATGACAGCATTGTGGATTGGATATTAGAAGTTGTGCCCAAAATGGGTGCAGGTTGGTGTCCGCCAGGCATGCTAGGCATAGGCATAGGCGGCAGTGCAGAAAAGGCGATGTTACTGGCAAAAGAGTCATTGATGGCGCCGATTGATATGCATGAACTTAAGGCAAAAGGCGCTAGTAGCAGAATAGAAGAATTGCGCTTAGAGATTTTTGAAAAAGTGAATAATCTCGGTATCGGTGCGCAAGGTTTGGGTGGCTTAGCGACGGTGTTGGATGTGAAGATTTTAGATTATCCAACGCATGCAGCGAGTTTGCCAGTGGCGATTATTCCCAACTGTGCAGCTACGCGTCATGTGCATTTTGAGTTGGATGGTAGCGGAGTGGCGGCACTTGAAACACCTAATTTGAATGATTGGCCAGATGTGCATTGGGCGCCAAGTGAATCTGCTTTACGTGTGAATTTAGACACGATCACTAAAGAAAGCATTAAAGCTTGGCAACCAGGACAAACTTTGTTGCTGAGTGGCAAGTTATTAACAGGGCGTGATGCTGCACATAAGCGTATCGCGACTATGTTAGTTAAAGGGGAAAAACTGCCAGTAGATTTCACCAATAGATTCATTTATTACGTAGGCCCAGTGGACCCAGTGCGTGATGAAGCTGTTGGCCCCGCTGGCCCTACGACTGCAACGCGTATGGATGACTTTACTGAGTTGATGTTAGGTCAAACAGGCTTGCTGGGTATGGTGGGTAAGGCTGAGCGAGGTCAGGATACGATAAACACGATTGCAAAATATCAGTCCGTGTATTTAACCGCAGTTGGCGGTGCAGCCTATTTGGTCAGTAAGGCGATTAAAAAAGCTGAAGTTATCGCATTTGCTGACTTAGGTATGGAAGCGATTTACGAGTTTACGGTGCAGGACATGCCAGTAACGGTGGCGGTAGATACAAAGGGTGTGTCAGTGCATACTACCGGGCCTGCGGAATGGAAAGAAAAGATAGCTAAACACCAAATAATAGAAATACACAGTCAGTTATAAGTGCTTGCAAACTTAAGTAACTGTAGATTTAAAGTCGTGTGCCTTAAGTCACAGATTATTTGCACTATTTGTTTTAATGTCAGTCACAATACTTAAAGATATTGTTGAGGATATTATTCATGAGCGCATATAAATTATTGAAGTTATCAGTAACAGTGAAGTTGCTAGTGCAGGCTTTTGGTTTGGTTTTATTGTTAATGGCTGCTAATGCAGCAAGTGCTGATGATGTATTAGGCTACTTAACGGATAAAGATGGCAGAATTAAATATATAGGCCCTACGCTTGAGGATAACGTAGTAACCATGGATACCGATAAAAACGGCTTTGCAGATGTGTATGAAGTGCGTGCTTTTTTAGAGTTAAAACATGGCAAAGGCTATGAAAAAGACCTGCTAGATAAATTAGAAGCTTCTGCGAGTGGTAAGAGTTGCAGTACACCATTTGCCAAAGAACTGTACGTAGATACAAGTAACCCCGAAACAAGCAAATAGATCAAACAACTAGATTAAACACAAAATGAGCTAAACCTCATACGTTGAGTCGCATGTGTTTTGCGCTGGTTGTATAATTCCGGGTTATATAATTATAGCCAACCATTTTAATTAAAATATAAGACGCAAAATATCATGTTAAAAGCCTATCGTCAGCACGTTGCAGAACGTGCAACTCTTAATCTTCCACCATTACCACTTTCAACAGAGCAAGTAGCGCAAGTAGTAGAGCTACTGAAGAATCCGCCAGCAGGTGAAGCTGAAATATTGCTTGATTTAATTACCAATCGTACACCAGCTGGCGTGGATCAATCAGCTTATGTAAAAGCAGCATTTTTGTCAGATATAGCAAAAGGCACTGCAAATTCCCCACTTATCAATGCAGAGCAAGCCGTACAGTTGCTTGCAACCATGTTGGGTGGTTATAACGTGCAAGCTTTGGTTGAGTTGTTGGATACGCCGATGGCAGAAGCAGCTGTGAGTGCGCTCTCAAAAACTATTTTAATGTTTGATGCATTTCACGATGTTGATGAAAAGATGAAGTCAGGTAATTTACATGCTAAGAAGCTTATAGAAAGTTGGGCAAATGCCGAGTGGTTTACCAATGCGCCAGTATTAGCTGAAGAAATAAAAATGGTAGTGTTTAAGGTGGATGGTGAAACCAATACCGATGACCTGAGCCCAGCGCAAGATGCGTGGAGCCGCCCGGATATTCCATTACATGCCAAAGCCATGCTTATCAATAAAATGCCTGAAGGCCTAGCGTTGATAGATACCCTCAAGCAAAAAGGATTGCCGCTTGCTTATGTAGGCGATGTGGTTGGTACGGGTTCATCACGTAAATCTGCGATTAATTCATTGCAATGGTTTATGGGTAACGACATCCCTAATATTCCAAACAAGCGCACTGGTGGTGTGATTCTAGGTACAAAGATTGCGCCTATTTTCTTTAACACCGCTGAAGATTCTGGCGCGTTGCCGATTCAATGTGATGTATCGAAAATGCAAACAGGTGACGTGATTACCATTGAGCCGTACGCAGGTAGAGTGCTGAATGAGCATGGTCATATCATCTCTATTTTTGATTTAGCGCCGCTCACTTTGCCGGATGAAGTGCGTGCTGGCGGCCGTATTGCATTGATTATTGGCCGTGGTTTAACCACTAAAGCATGCGCTAGTTTAGGCATGCCACCTCCAGCAATATTTATTACAGCAGTTGCCCCTAAAGATACAGGCAAAGGTTATACGCTCGCCCAAAAAATGGTGGGCAGGGCATGTGGTTTGCCAGAAGGTACAGGCGTTCGCCCAGGGTCATATTGCGAGCCAAAAGCCACTACGGTTGGTTCACAAGATACTACTGGTGGCATGACGCGTGACGAGCTTAAAGAGCTTGCTTGCTTGGGCTTTAGTGCTGATTTAGTGATGCAAAGTTTTTGCCACACAGCGGCTTATCCAAAACCAGTCGATATTAAATTACAACACAGCCTGCCTGAGTTCATGAGTAGCCGTGGTGGCGTGAGTTTACGTCCAGGTGATGGTGTGATTCACTCTTGGTTAAATCGTATGGTGTTACCAGATACCGTGGGTACGGGTGGCGATTCACATACACGTTTCCCGATTGGTATTTCATTCCCAGCGGGTTCTGGTTTAGTGGCTTTTGCTGCTGCAATGGGCGCGATGCCATTGGATATGCCAGAGTCAGTGCTAGTGCGCTTTAAGGGCACCATGCAACCTGGTATTACTTTACGCGATTTAGTGAATGCGATTCCTTATGCAGCTATTCAACGTGGTGAACTTACCGTTGGCAAGCAAGGTAAAAAGAACGTATTTAACGGCCGAATTTTAGAGATCGAAGGTTTGCCAGATTTAAAAGTAGAGCAGGCATTTGAGTTCGCCGATGCTTCTGCTGAGCGCTCTGCTAATGGTTGTACGGTTAAACTCAACAAAGAGCCAGTGATTGAGTTCTTAAGTTCAAACATCGTGCTTTTACAAAATATGATTGATAATGGCTATGAAGATGCGCGCTCATTGCAACGCCGTATTGATAGCATGAAAGCGTGGTTGGCTAAACCTGAGTTGCTCGAACCAGATGCAAATGCAGAGTATGCATATACCCTTGAAATAGACTTGAATGAAATCAAAGAGCCGCTAGTGGCTTGTCCAAATGATCCAGATGACATCAAGCCGCTATCAGCAGTGGTGGGCGACAAGATTGATGAAGTATTTATTGGCAGTTGCATGACTAATATTGGCCATTACCGCGCTGCAGCTAAAGTGCTTGAAGGGTCAGGCAATATTCCTACCCGTTTATGGATTGCCCCACCAACGCGTATGGATGAAAATCAGTTGCGCGATGAAGGCGTGTACTCAGTATTTGGTGTGGCTGGTGCCCGTACTGAAATTCCAGGTTGTTCACTATGCATGGGTAACCAAGCCAGAGTGGCGGATAAAGCGACGGTGTTTTCTACCAGTACCCGAAACTTCGATAACCGTATGGGTCGTGATGCCCGTGTTTATTTGGGTTCGGCAGAGTTGGCGGCAGTGTGTGCTAAATTAGGATATATGCCAACACACGCAGAGTATATGGAGACTGTGGGCAATAAATTACAAAACACGGCTGAAATCTATAAATACCTGAATTTTGATCAAATGCCAGATTATTCTGAAAGCATGGCTAAAGCTAAGAAGATTATTCCGATAGCGGAAGCTGTTTAATTGTAATTATTTGCATTAAAAAGGCCGCAATCGCGGCCTTTTTAATGGTGATTAATTTAATATATTTGATATTAAAATTAGTTAAAACATATAACCTAAGCCTAAGTTAAAGCTGCTATTGCCTCTATCTTTTTGGTAGCGTTGGTAATCGGCTTTAATCACAACGTCAGAGTGTGGCTTAAAGTTAAAGCCAACAGTGGTGATGCTGTCTTCTGCAGTAGCATCACGCAGAAAGCCTGCCGCGACATCTTCTTTTTGTCCAATATCATATTTCTCGTAACGTATGAATGGTGAAAAATCCATTTCTGCGTTGCTCCACAGGTGGTAGGCCGCCTGCGTATACCAGCCATAAAAAGAATCTGGTGCGGCAAAACCGAGTGCACTGGTCACCTTTGCCGCATCGCCTAGCCTGCCACGCGCATACAACGCTTGTAAATCAAAACCTTTTGCGGCATAACGCGCATGTACTTCACCTAAAGTAAAGCGTGCGTCTACATTTTTAAGTGCAGGGTTGCTTGCACCGTTTTGACCTGTGTTACCCGTAAATACGCCAGCCCCTAACAATAAGCCAGGCTGTCCTGTATATTTTAGGCTGCCATAAACGCTTAAGTCGTCAGCATTTGCTTCTGATAGCTCTTGATGGCCGCTACGTATGCCGAATGCTGGTTCGTCAATTTTACCAGCATCAAAACCGGTAGTTACGCCAACATCATAGTTAAAGCCATTTTGTGAGTGGCCATGCACGCCAACACCACCTTCACGCCAAGTAGTTGGTATGATGCGCGTCTCAACTGCGTTGCGGTTTACGCCATAGAACACTGGCGGCTCGTGGTTTTCATTTAAAAAACCTAGTGGGATTAAAAATAGGCCAGCTTTAACATTAGCAGCATCGTTAAAGCGGTAATTTAAGTAAGCTTGTTCAAGGGCTACTTCACCTGCATCGCTTTCACTTGCAATGGCATGTTCAATTTCTATTTCTGAATGTAATGATATTTTGTCATTAAATTGATGTTCAATGCCAAAAACAAAGCGACGCAAATCAGCCTTTGCCGGGTGTGCTGTATCGTCTTTGAAGTTATTGTAAACAATTTCACCATAACCGCCGATAGTAGTATTTGAGTCGACCTTTTGTGCGGCAGCAGTCGCCTGCATCATCCTATCTTTATCAGCATCGCGGTCATTTTTTTCTTGAGCAAGTTGTACTTTTAAGCCATCGACCTCTTTCTGCAGTTTTTTCATGTCGTCTAGCTGTTTTTGTAGCATATTCAAGCGTTCCTCTACGCTGGTTTCAGCCATTGTTTGAGACGATGCAAACAATAAAGAAACTGCTAGAGCGATGGGGGCGAGCGTGTGACGGATAGGTGTTTTTTGTATATTCATGATAATAATCTGAAGTTAATGAAGAAACTATCATTATAAATGATAACTATTATCATTACTATTTAATTTCATAAATTCATCTTAAAAATTTCTATAATAATTAAATTATCAATTTTTACTCAGAAAGTGATTAATAATGAGCAAGTAAAATTCGCTGTTGCAATCACTGGATTTTGTATAGTTCAACATTTCTGTATTTTCAGAATGTTGTCCTATGTGGCTAAGAGTTTTGCTTAATTAGTGCGAGTGCATGTTAACCTCTCACTCATTCAAATAATCAGCTATTCAATTGTGCAATTAAAATGATTTTCATTACAAACCAGATTCGAAAATATTTCCCTGCGCTAGCTTTTTTTGCAGGGTTTATATGGGATGCGTTAACGATTGGCCGTAGTGTTAACGGTTCTGATTTACTGATACTTTCGGGGTATCTAGTTGCTACCGTTCCAATTATTTGGTGGCTTGCAAAAAAAGCCACTGGGCCATCAGTTAATCAGGCTGTTAATGTTGAGCCGTCAGCTAATTCTGAGGGTGTAGTTCTAAATTCAGCAATAGCAGTGCCTGAAAGTTGGAAAACTCGGCTACCTTACATGTTGCTGCAGTTTTTATTCGGTAGTCTATTTTGTGCATTATTCATCCTCTATTTCAAAAGCTCATCGCATGTAACCGCTATCGTGTGGTCAATTGGTTTGGGTGCTTTATTGGTGGCTAATGAGTTTTTAGAAACTGCCTATAAACGCTTTACACTTACTTGGACCTTATTCGGTTTTTGTGCGATTTTATTACTTAACTTTGTGTTGCCGTTTTTGGTAGGTAGTGTTCACGCGTTCTGGTTCTTTATGAGTATTTTGCTGGCTTTGACCTTAACGCAAATGCTTAAGAATAAAATATCTGCGCAACTAGGGAATATCATACCCGCCTATGTCGTTGCTGCGCTCATTGCATCAGCTTACGTATTAGATGTGATTCCACCAGTACCATTAGTGAAGCGTGATATTCAGGTAGGCGTAGCGCTCAATAAGGTAGCAGGTGAGTATATTGTTAAGCAGGATAAAGCGCCGTGGTGGATTTTTTGGCGTAGCACGATGGATAACGTGCATATCAATGCTGGCGATAAGGTGTATTGTGTTTCTGCGGTTTTTGCACCTGCGGGATTAGAGGCTAAACTCTACCACCGCTGGCAAATTTACGATGCTAACAAAGGCTGGCGGACGATGTCTCGCATCGGTTTCAGTTTAGCTGGCGGTCGCAATAATGGTTTTAGAGGCTACACCTTTAAACAAAATGTAGCTTATGGCGAATGGCGCGTTATCGTGGAAACTGAAAACGAACGCACCATTGCCATCCATGAGTTTGAGATTGAAAAAAACGAAGGTAATCAGGAAAAATTACCGATGGCTATTTAAATCACACAAATATCAGTGCCTAATTAGCTAGTTAATGTTTCTCATTTGGTGCATGCGTCATTAGTCTATCAATGTAAGCAATCGCAACGGCAGATAACACAAACGCCATGTGAATAACGGTTTGTGAAATCAATACTTTATCAGTCAGGTTTTCTGCATTAATAAATGTTTTAAGTAAATGAATCGATGAGATGCCAATGATTGCCGTAGCCAATTTTACTTTAAGCAAGTTTGCGTTAACATGTGATAGCCAATCTGGTTCATCGGGATGACCTTCTAAATTTAAACGTGACACAAAAGTTTCATAACCGCCTACAATCACCATAATCAGCAAGTTTGAAATCATCACTACGTCGATCAAGCCTAATACAATCAACATGATATCTGCTTCAACCAGCATGTTGGCTTTTGCAACCAAATGTACAAGTTCAACACCAAAGAAAAATACATACACTGCTTGCGCGACGATTAAGCCCAAATAAAGCGGTAGTTGCAGCCAGCGACTGCCAAATAGAATATTCGACATGACATTAGTTTGTTTGTATTCAATAGATGAACGTTTGGTTTTTTCTTGCATGTGTTTAAAGCCTTTAGTTTAAATTTTTAAGTATTGTATCAGCTTAAAGTGTCAATATTATTTAAGCAGTTTGACTCTCTAGTACATAGTGAGCAGTATCATCCAGCGCCAGAAGTTGCGTTAATATTGGCATTGTTTCTGCCAAAACATCAGGCAAAGTCCACGGTGGATTAACAATAAACAAGCCGCTGCCATGCATGCCATAGCCTTCAGTTGAGGGGCTTTCAATCATCATGGCAACGTGTAGCCAGTTTGGCATATTGAGCGCGATCAAATCTTCTATCATTTCCGCAGGTTCTGGTCGTTGCAGCAACGGGTACCACACGAGATAAGTGCCTGTAGCAAAACGTGTAAGACTATCTTTAATACACTGTACTACGCGCTGATAATCCTGCTTGTCTTCATAAGGCGGATCTATCAATACCACAGCGCGGCGCGGCGGTGGCGGTAAATAGGCTTTAATGCCAGCAAAGCCATCTTGCATTTCAATTTTTACTTGCCTGGTTTGACCAGAAAAGTTTTCAATCAGTAACTTGCAATCATTCGGGTGTAATTCAAATAAACGCATCTTGTCGTCTGCGCGTAGCAGATCTTGCGCAATTAACGGTGAGCCAGGGTATAAATTAACTGTGTCTGTATTGAAGCTTTTAACCTGTTCCACAAAATCAGCAAGTGGTTTTGGTAGGTTACTAGCTGTAATTAACTTATCAATACCATCTTCAAATTCGGCATTTTGTGTGGCATAGCCTTCACTCAAGCTATACATGCCAGCCCCGGCATGGGTGTCGATATACCAAAAAGGTTTATCTTTTTGTTTGGCATGTTTAAGCACCAAGCCTAAGACATAGTGTTTAAGTACATCCGCATGATTGCCTGCGTGGAAGGCATGACGATAACTGAGCATTCAATAATTTAGCTTTAAGATTTACCTGAATTATACCGCATGCGATGTATCCAGCACCGCTAGGTAGTGGTTTTGGTAGGCTATGTTGAAATTTTAACGTCAAAAAAGGGGTTAAGTTTAAATTGCTAAGCTAAGACTAATGCTAAAAATATGAGGCACTTAGTATTCAACACAAGTTAAAATAAACAACTAAGATTATTAAATCAATAAAAGTCATGTCCACACAATCTCATGAAGCAAAAAATGAACAGCACAACCATTATCTCATTCCATTTTTGCTGATTTTTGTTTTTGCTATTGTGGAGAGTCTTGGAGGCTGGTGGACTGGCTCATTAGCACTCTTAAGTGATGCCGCACACATGTTTACCGATGTAGCAGCGCTGGGTTTAGCATGGTTAGGTACAGAAATTGCTAAAAAGCCTAATGCCACCAAGCATGTTTCTGGTGTGAGCTATGCTGAATTAACCGTTGCTATGATTAACGCCGCTACGATGCTAATCGTTATTGTTTTTGTAGTAGTTGAAGCCATTGCAAGGTACAAGCAACCGCAGCATGTACAAGGGCTGGAGGTGATGGTGATTGCAGTATTTGGATTACTGGTTAATTTAATAGTAGCCAAGCTACTACATCACCAGCCACACCATCATGAAGCAACTTTAAATAAGCGTGCTGCATTTTTACATGTGGTGGGTGATTTGTTAGGTTCGGTAGCGGCTATTGTTGCAGGTCTAGTGATTTACTTAACGGGATGGATGCAGATTGATCCAATTTTATCTTTATTGATTTCAATATTATTGCTAGTGTTCACCTCAAAACTCATACGCGATATTTGGCAAACGCTGCAAAGCAAGCAAGATCACATTCACCACTCCGAAACTCAGCATGACCATACACACTAATGCAACGTTTGATGCTAATTGCAGACAGAGTACGCGGCCGGCTAATTTTTTTAGATAACGTTAAGTTAATAAGCATTCAACCTGTTTTTTACAAATCGATACCAGCTTTTGGTGCTGCACAGGCAAAACTTGTTATTGTAGGTTTGGTGCCAGACAACAAAACGTTACCAATAGAGATGGCAACATGTAACCAGTTTTAGCTGCTGAATTGCAGAGTTTAGATGCAAGCAGTATTATTTTAGCTCTTGGTAACGTAGCGCATTTGGCCGTGTTAAAAGCCTGCCGATTGAAAATTAAAGACTATAGATTTGGCCATGCAACGCGCCATGTAATACCAAACGGATTAGTTTTGTACGATAGTTATCATTGCAGCCGTTTCAGCACACGAACACGCAGGTTAACTGCAGCGATGTTTCATGAGGTGTTTACACAGATTAAGCAAGAGCTTGTTTAGTAAAGATTTAGTTTAATAAAGGAGATTTATATGCCCTACGTCAATATCAAACTGGCTGGTGAAGTGACTCGCGAACAAAAAGCGCAAATCGCCAAAGAGATTACCGAGACTTTAGAGCGCGTTGCTCACAAGCCGAAATCCTATACTTATATTACGTTTGAAGAAGTCGCGTATGAGGATTGGGCGATAGGGGGCAAGTTGTTGGATGAATGACATGAACGCTAGCTTTGTAAGCTAGTGTTAACCTAAATGAACGGGAAAATGAAAACCGATGTCATTATTATTGGCGCAGGGCCAACGGGGCTTTCTTTAGCTTGTCAGTTTGTTAGATACGGTATTGATTTTATTATTATCGATAAAAATGCAACTGTCACATCTCATTCCAAAGCGATAGGTGTTCAAGCCCGCACATTAGAAATATACGAGCAACTTGGTTTAGCTCAGCAAGCAGTCGGACGCGGCCAGATAGCTAGAAAAATCTGCCTGCTCACAGGTGGTAAAATACGCGGTGCGATTAATCTTTCCAATATGGGGCTAGGTTTAAGTCCTTATCCCTATCTGCTCTTTCTAGAACAAAGCAAAAATGAGCAACTCCATTGTGAGTACCTGCAAAATCATCAAAGAGATGTGCTGTGGAATACTGAGCTTGATAGTTTTACGCAAAGTGAAATAGGCGTCACCGCTCATGTTAAGACGCTTGATGGTGCGATTCAAGTGATTGAAGCTCAATATTTAGTTGGCTGTGACGGAGCGAAAAGCCCAGTTAGAAATCTACTTGGTCTTACTTTCAAGGGAAGTACATTAGAGCGGCTGTTTTATGTTGCCGACGTTCAATTAGATTGGCCGTTTAGCCATGACGCTGGATATGCTTGTCTGGCGCCAGCGTCGACTGCGCTTTTTTTTCCGATGGAAGGCAAAAAACAATATCGCATCATCGGTACCTTTCCTGAGGGTTTGGATAAAGACGAAACTGAGTTTTTGTATGAAGAAATAGAACAGAGAATCAAGGATGATACTAAGTTGTCACTTGATATTTCCAAGGTCAACTGGTTTTCGGTTTATAAAGTCCACTCACGCGGTGTCAATAAGTTTTCAGAAGGACGGTGTTTCGTAGCTGGAGACGCAGCGCATATTCACTCTCCTGCAGGTGCGCAAGGCATGAATACAGGCATTCAGGATGCTTACAATCTTGCCTGGAAAATGGCTTTTGTGATTAAAGGCCATGCGAATGAAAAATTGCTGGAGACTTATAACGAAGAGAGATTTCCCAACTCGCAAAAACTGTTGCAAACAACAGATCGCGCTTTTGCTGTATTGATTGGTTCGAATTGGCTGCTTGGTTTTTTGCGAATCACCATTTTTCCTATACTGGCTAAATATGTCTTCAGCTTAAATGTTGTTGGCAGAAGGGCGTTCTTATTCATCTCGCAAATTAGTATCAATTACCGTAATGCTTCGTTAAGTAAACTCAATGACAATAAAGGCTTTAAGGTTAAAGCAGGCGACAGAATGCCTTATTTTCTGGTGAATGGCGACAGTATATACAACAAACTGCATCAACCGAAATTTCATTTTCTTGCTTTTTCAAATGTTGAAAGTGACTGTACAACACTTAAAACGGAGTTAGATAAGTTATATCCTGAAACTGTGGATTTCAACGTAGTCCCGTTAAATTCGCAAGTGACAGAAATCTTCGGCAGGAATAGTTCCTTTACGGTCTTATTACGACCAGATAACTATATTGCATTCGTTTCTGTAGAGGCTTCATTAAATGAGTTAACTGTCTATATGAATAAGTTTTTGCAATTTAAGGTGTCAGATTCATAACGCCATAACGCTCAAGCATGCATCCTAGCCTAGTAATCAAAGGACGTTTGCTTGTGTGTTTAACTGCTAAAATATCGATATGTTCGACCCTAAACCCATCTTAAAAAACTTACCTAATCTGCCAGGCGTGTATCGCATGATAAACGCAACAGATGAGGTGATTTATGTGGGTAAAGCAAAAGACCTCAAAAAGCGCGTTTCATCGTATTTCAACAAAAATTTACCTAGCCCGCGTACACGTATGATGGTGAGTAATGTCGTTAAGATTGAAACTACCGTTACTCGTAGTGAGGCTGAGGCCCTGCTGCTTGAAAACAACATGATTAAAGGCTTAATGCCGCGTTACAACGTGTTGTTTCGGGATGATAAATCTTATCCTTACATTACATTAACGGGTGATAACTTTTCTCGGTTAGCGTTTCATAGAGGCGCACAGCGTAAAGGTAATCAATACTTCGGACCATTTCCCAATTCGGTTGCGGTGCGTGAAAGTATTCAGTTACTACAAAAAGTATTCAAGTTGCGCACATGCGAGAATACTGTCTTTGCCAACCGCAGTCGGCCATGTTTGCAGCATCAGATAGAACGTTGTACGGCGCCTTGCGTGGGTTTTATTTCTGATGAAGATTACAGAAATGATGTGCATCAGGCAGCGATGTTTTTGCAGGGTAAAACTAATGAGGTGATTGATGCGTTGGGTACGCAGATGAATACTGCAGCGGCTAACCAAGAGTATGAAATGGCGGTGGTATTTAGAAACCGCATGCAGGCATTGCGCCAAGTACAAGCCAAGCAGTTTGTCAGTGATTTTAATGTGTCTGATGCCGATGTCATCGCATGTGCTGAATTACAAGGCCAGCATTGTATTAACTTGGTGATGATACGCGGCGGTCGGCACTTGGGCGATAGAAGTTATATGCCTAAAAACACGGATGGAGAAACATTAGAAAATAGCATGGAGGCTTTTCTGGCACAGCATTATGTGGCACAAAACACGCCGCCACTGATTGTGACGGGCATTAAGATTGAAACTGCCGTGCTTGAAGAGGTGTTAAGTGAGCAGGCAGGTCGAAAAGTAAAGATCAATACCAATGCGATTGGTGACAAGCGTGTGTGGCTGAAAATGGCACAAACCAACGCTGAGCTGGCATTGGGTCAACGCGCTGCAACTGCTGCGAATCAAAGCGCTAAATTGGTCGCTTTGCGTGAGGCGTTAAACTTGCCTGACGGTACTGAGCGGATTGAATGCTTCGATATTAGCCACACCATGGGTGAAGCGACTGTAGGCAGTTGCGTGGTGTTTGACCGTGGTGATATGCAAAACAGTGAATACAGACGCTATAACATCACTGGCATTACGCCCGGTGATGATTATGCAGCGATGCGAGATGTACTGACAAGGCGATACAAAAAAGTGGCGGCCGGCGAAGGTGTGCGACCTGACTTGATATTTATCGATGGTGGTAAGGGTCAGCTAGGCGTCGCAATAGAAGTAATGTTAGAAGTTGGTTTAGAGGATATTTTGCTCGTGGGCATTGCAAAAGGCGAAGAGCGCCGACCTGGTTTAGAAACCATGATATTTTCTGACACAGGCGAAATGCTTAATCTAGAAAAAGATAATAAAGGCTTGCACTTGTTGCAGCAGATACGCGATGAAGCACATCGATTTGCCATTACAGGCCATAGAGCAAAGCGTGCTAAGGCACGTATGCATTCTAGCTTAGAGGATATTGAAGGTATAGGCGCAAAACGCCGCAAAGCCTTGCTCACCCGCTTTGGTGGCTTAGAAGGGGTGAAAAGTGCTAGTATTGACGAAATTGCTAACGTTGAAGGCATTAGCCAGAATTTAGCTGAAAAAATATACGGAGAGCTTCATTGATAACAAGTAGCGTTGAAATTTTGGGAGTGTTAATTGAAAGTTAACATTCCTACCATGCTCACATGGTTACGCATTGTGCTAATTCCCGTATTTGTTGGCGCATTTTACTGGCCCGAAAATCTACACAAATTAAGCGCAATGCCCTCTCATATAGTTAATATTTTTGCAACTGTAGTATTTTTGATTGCAGCCTTTACCGATTGGTTAGATGGCTACTTAGCCAGGCGCTGGCATCAAACTTCAGCTTTCGGTGCATTTTTAGATCCTGTGGCAGATAAGCTTATGGTGGCTGCAGCGCTCATTGTGCTAGTGGAGTTTGGTCGTGTAGGTGCCATTGTTTCCTTGATTATTATTGGTCGTGAAATCGCAGTGAGTGCGCTTCGCGAATGGATGGCGGGCGAAGGTCAGAGTAGTAGTGTTGGTGTTGCGATGATTGGTAAAGTAAAAACTGCCGTACAAATGCTAGCGATTTTATTTTTGTTGTATTGGGATGATGTGGATTTGGGCAGTATGGGAATATTTAAAACTAATGACATCGGACACGTTCTAATCGTAATTGCTGCATTTTTAACATTGGTATCAATGGCTTATTACCTTAAGGCCGCGTTGCCAAAATTAAAGGGAAAATAAAACTGAAATAAATAAGCATTAAGTGCGTTGTTTAGTCTTGACGGTATTCTGAAATTCGCTATAATGGCGCCTGTCTTAACGACGCGGGAATAGCTCAGCTGGTAGAGCGATACCTTGCCAAGGTATAGGTCGCGAGTTCGAGTCTCGTTTCCCGCTCCAAATTTTTTGGTTAAGTTAGTAAGTTTTATAAACTAATTTAATTAATACGGCATAAAACGGCGAAAGCATTAATGCTTTCGCCGTTTTAGTTTCAGCAAGTAATGTTTGGTTATTAGATAGACTTAAAATATACTCAGCAATTGAGTAAGCTACTTTAAGTGTAATGCTCATAACCTGATATAGATGGCGCGATAGCAAAGCGGTTATGCCGCGGCCTGCAAAGCCGTTTAGACCAGTTCGACTCTGGTTCGCGCCTCCATCCTCTAGAGTATCCTGTTATTCAATTTTGATTAGCGCTATATCGCTAGCAACTCAATACTGTACTCAATAGTCAGCTTATTACCATGTAATTTCCTGGTTCAATAAATCACTCAGTATCAACATGATAATAATTTACAAAATTAAACTGTGATTACTTACATATTGACCATTAGTACAATAGGGTATTTACATATTTTTTGTTAAAGTACCTATTACCGATGCTACACTTAGGCAATTAAATTTTTATACAAAATACTCTCTAAGTATTGAGCGTCAAACAAAAACATGACTGCGGAAAATTTGTTGCAAAATAATCAAGAACCAAGCAATTTCAAGTCAGACATCACTATAGATCAAGTGGATACTTTGCTCGATTGCCTGATGTTGCTTTGCCAATTAAATGACGTCGCAATGACTAGGGATGCGCTAACATCAGGCTTGCCTTTACGTAACGGCAAGCTTACACCGTTGCTATTTAAGCGTGCAGCAGAGCGAGCTAATCTAGTCTCTAAAATCATCAAAAAACCGCTTAAGGCTATTCATACAGAATTTTTACCTGCTGTACTCTTGCTAGCTGGTGACGAGGCTTGTGTATTGCTTGGATGGGATACTAATCGGCAGAGTGCGCGCGTGATTTTTCCTGAACTGGGTGATGCTGAAGTGTTTATTTCAGCGGCAGAGTTAGCAGATCGTTATATTGGTTATACATTAACTGCAAAACTTAAATTTGTATTTGATGAACGTACACCAGCTGTAGGTAAAGTACGAATCAGGCATTGGTTCTGGAGTGCACTGGCGGATAATCGCAAGGTATATAGCGACGTGATGGTTGCGGCTTTTCTCATCAATATGTTTGCATTAGCCATGCCGCTTTTTAGTATGAACGTATACGACCGTGTCGTTCCTAACCGATCTATTGAAACTTTATGGGTCATGGTCATCGGTATTTGTTTGATTATTATTGGTGATTTAGTCTTGCGCACTATGCGTGGCTATTTTTTAGACTGGGCAAGTCACCGTGTTGATATTAAGTTGTCAGCCAAAATTATGGAGCAGGTTTTAGGCGCACGTTTAGAAAAACGACCGACTTCAGTCGGATCCTTTTCTGCTAGTTTGCGCTCATTTGAGATGGTACGGGACTTCATCACTTCCGCAACTGTCACGGCCTTTATAGATATTCCGTTTGCATTGATTTTTGTAGTTGCCATGGCATGGATTTCACTATGGATGGCAGTTCCTGTGCTTATTGGTGCGATTATCATTTTGGTTTATTCGTTTAGCGTACAAACTAAGATGCATGACTTATCTGAAACAATGTATCGTGCGGGCGCAGTTAGAAATGCAACACTTATCGAAAGTTTAGTAAGCCTAGAAACCGTTAAGTCACTTGGTATTGAAGGTCAAATGCAGCGCAAGTGGGAGAAAAGTGCTACGTTCATGACTGAAGTGAGCGGAAAGTTAAAATTACTTTCTATTTCAATTAGTAATACCGCCAACGCAATTAGCCAGTTGATTAACATTAGTTTGATTTTGCTGGGTGTTTATCTCGTGATTAAGGGTGATCTAACCATGGGTGGTTTAATCGCCTGTACTATGCTGGCAGGGCGTGCATTGGCGCCCATTTCACAGGCTGCTGGTCTGATGACTCAATATCACAATGCTTCAACTTCGTTAACCGCATTGAATGAAATGATGCAAAACCCAGTAGAGCGTCCGCTAGATGCCAACTTTTTATCACGTGCCTCATTTAAAGGCGATATTGAATTTAGAGAGGTTTCGTTTAATTACCCAGGCTCAGAGCTTGATGCACTCACCAAAATTTCCTTCAAAATAAAAGCAGGGGAACATGTCGCCCTGCTAGGCCGAATGGGTTCGGGTAAATCAACTATACATCGTTTGATTTTAGGTTTGTATCAACCTACGTCAGGTGCAATCTTGATTGATGGTATCGATACGCGTCAAATAGACCCCGCAGAATTACGTCGCTGTGTAGGTTATGTTCAACAAGATACGCAGCTCTTTTATGGTACCTTGCGCGACAATATTACTATTGCAGCCCAGTACGTAAATGCACAAGATATATTAGAGGCTGCACAGACAGGCGGTATTGATGAGTTTGTGAATACGCATCCTAAAGGTTTTGATATGTTAATAGGTGAGCGCGGCGAAACCTTGTCAGGTGGTCAGCGCCAAGGCGTAGGTATTGCGCGCGCAATGATCAATAAACCTGCTGTTTTTCTGCTTGATGAGCCAACTAGTGCAATGGACCATTCTGGTGAAGAGTTAATTAAAAAGCGCTTAGCCACAGCCACACAAGGTAAAACTGTCGTTTTGATCTCTCATCGCTCAACTTTATTTGATTTAGCACAAAGGATTATTGTGGTGGATAGCGGGCGCATTGTTGCCGATGGTGAAAAGGCGCAAATCATTGAGGCTCTGCGTTCTGGCAAAATAGGCAAAGCGCTATGAGTGAATGGTTATTTAAATTTTTAGGCCGTATACAAGATTTTTATACTAAGCATAATTGGCTTACAAGACCAGTGTACTGGCTGCTAGAGAAAGTCGTACCTAATAAAACTAGCGAGGATTTACCTTGGGATGATGAGGCTGATTTGCTACTCAAAGAGCAAATGCCAGTACATGCAAGAAAAATACTGTATTGGATTGCGTTTATTTTATTTGGGCTGATTATTTGGGCATATTTTGCCAAAGTAGATGAAGTTACTCGGGGTGAGGGCAGGGTTATTCCATCAAAACAGGTACAAATTATCCAGTCTCTAGATGGCGGTATTGTATCGTCTATATTAGTTAAAGAAGGTGATAAAGTAGTTGCCGGTACACCGTTAGTAAGGATTGATGAAACACGCGCAGTATCGTCTTTGCGTGAAAACCAGTCTCAGTATTTATCATTACTTGCGCGTCAAGCAAGGTTACAGGCTTTAGCGACAGGTAGTGCATTTGACCCACCAGCTGAAGTTAAACAAAACGACCCTGATTTATATGCTGAAGAATATGCGTTGTATCAATCCAGCAAAGATGAGCTCTCTTCTACGGTAAGTATTTCGCGTAACCAAATGGAACAGCGTGAAAAAGAATTGGTGGAAGTGCAATTTAAAAAAGAACTAGCTGAAAAAACTTATGAATCGACAGCAAGGGAATTAGCCGCAAATAAGCCGTTATTAGCCAGTGGCGCTGTTTCTGAAATTGATATATTGAAACTGGAAAGAGAAGTAAATAGGGCGCGTGGCGAAATTGACCAAGCGCGTGCGCAAATTAGCAGAATACAAGTATCGATTACTGAGGCTAGACGCAAAATAACTGAAGTCGAACAAACTTTTAGAAGTAAAGTGCGCACAGAGCTTACGGATGCGTCAGCTAAGTTAGGTTCACTTACTGAAACTAGCGTAGCGCTAAGTGACAAAGTGAAACAGGCAACGTTGAAATCACCTGTTAACGGAAAAGTGAGCCGTATATTTTTTAATACTATTGGTGGTGTGATTCCATCGGGTAAAGAAGTGATGGAAATTGTGCCAACTGATGATGCGTTGGTCATAGAAACTAAAATTGAAATCAAAGATATCGCTTTCTTAAGGCCTCAGCAACCTGCGGTTGTAAAGCTTACCGCTTATGATTACACCATTTATGGCACACTAGACGGCGTCGTTGAAGGCATATCGGCTGACTCTACTGTAGATGATAAAGGCCATGCATATTATTTAGTGCGTATACGTACTTTAAAGTCCAGCTTAGGTGAAGGGTTGCCTATTATCCCTGGTATGGTTGCGCAGGTAGATATTTTAACTGGCAAAAAAACAATACTTTCTTATTTACTGAAGCCTGTGCTTAAAGCCAAAGCTACTGCGTTTACTGAGCGATAATGCGCGATATATTTATTACCACACAACAGCAATTACTTAGCAGCTGGATAGAGGCATTTCCCAAAGCTGAACTAGCCTTTAATATTCCAGCAATTTCCGAAGAAAACGACATTATGTTTTGGTTGCATATGAATGTTGATCGGCAACAATGGATGTCAAATGCGATTGCAGAAATTAAACAGCATTATCCAGCCGCTAAAGTGGTGGTGTTGGCAAATGCCCCTAACCAAGCTGAGGCTTTTTATTCTTTGAGTTTGGGTGCTCAGGGCTATTGTCATGCATTTAGTGCGGCACAGTTACTGAATGAAATTAAAACAGTGGTTTTGCATGGTGGTGTTTGGATGGGAAGTGATTTACTTAAACAGTTAATTGAAATCACTACGAGTCTGGTGGGTAATCAGCCACAGCAAGTATGTGACTTGCTTAATAAATTGACAAAGCGTGAGCAAGAAGTGGCACTACAAGCGGCTAAAGGATTAAGCAATAAGGAAATTGCCCGTATTTTAAGCATCACTGACCGTACTGTAAAAGCGCATTTATCTTCAATATTTGAAGCTTTGGGTGCTAAAGATAGACTGCAATTAGCACTGATGTTAAATAGCAAACACCTGCAACAATTAAGTTAGTGCCGCTGAAAGTTGTGCAAATTTTAATTTTTTAGTCTAGTGCTAATCATTCATACACTTTTTTAATCTCATTTAATATTCCTGTATTTAGCTGTTTTATGTAATTAGTAATTTTGAACTTAGTGTTTTGTATTTGAACACAGGTAATCTTAATTTGTGCTGTAAGCTGAATAAGTGAATAATTGATCATAATAAGGATAATTTCATAAGATTCAGCTATGGATAATATATTGAAACAAGGTCGAATCAATGAGCTAAAGTATCATACGATGCTTGATGACGCCTCAATATTACAGTTTGAGCGACTCACACAGTTGGTTGCGAGCATCTGCCAAACACCTATAGCAATAATTACCTTGGTTAATGATACTCGTGAGTATTTTCAATACGCATTAGATCCAGATAGTCGAAAAAACAATCAATTTTTCACATTTTACAATGACGTCATTCGCGCTAAGACGCTACTTATAATTCCTGATTTAGAAATAGATTCGCGTTTTGTTAGCGATACTCAAATTGGTGCCGAGTCATATGTTAAGTTTTATGCGGGCGTGCCTCTGATTTCAAAAAGTGGGCACATATTCGGTGTGTTATCTGTTGAGGATTATCAACCGAGAACACTGAATTCTCTTCAAAAAGAGACATTGGAAACCTTAGCTGGGCAGATGGTGGTACAGCTTGAATATTGCCATCAGCGTTCTTATGAAGAACAGTTAACTTCAGAAATAAAACTGCTCCAATCAAACTCATCCCAACAAAGCATAAAACTAAAAGAAACACAGCGCATTTCTCATATAGGAAGCTGGGAACTGAAAATCAAAGATAGTGTTTTGACTTGGTCAGATGAAACATACCAAATTTTTGGAGTCTTGAAGGGTGCCTTTAACGAGACTTTTGAAGGCTTCTTATCTTTTGTGCATCCTGATGACCTCACTGTATTACTTACAAAACAAAACGATGCCTTGCTTGGAAAAAATCCGTTAGATTTTGTGCACCGAATCATTCGGCCTAATGGAGAGTTACGTTTTGTCCATGAACGTGCCGAATTGACCTTAGACATTGATGGAGAAACTGACTTACTCCATGGTTCTGTTCAAGATGTGACTGAACAGAAAATTAGAGAAATCACCTTGGCTCAAAATGAGGCGATAGTAAGGGCGACATTTGCCGCTGCGAATGCAGGCATTGCCATGGCTACTTTAGATTGCAGTTTTGTAATAGCTAACCCTGCATATTGCAAAATGATTGGCTACGATGAGTCGGAAATACGCAATCTTGATTTCATTACCTTGACCCACCCAGATGACAGGCAAAGAAATCTTGAGCAGATAAGCAAATTAATTAAGGGTGAGTTTGAGAGTTTCATCATTGAAAAAAAGAGTTCCAAGAAAAATGGTGACACGGTATGGCTGCGCGATAACATTTCGTTGATTAGATCTAGTGACGGCAATCCAACCAATATTATTACAGTCACAGAAGATATTACCTCAGCAAAACTAGTTGAAGAAGAGTTGCAAAAAACGCAGTCTTTATTAGAGATAGCAAGTCAAATTTCCCATATGGGGGGGTGGTCGATTACCTTACCTGATTGGAAGCTCACTTGGTCAGATGAAGTGGCGGTGATTCATGATGAGCCTATTGGCTATTCACCAGTTTTAATTGAAGGTATTAATTATTATTTAGAAGAGTCTCGGGAAAGTATTGAGAAGGCTGTTCAGGCGTGTGCACGTGAGGGTGTCGCTTATGACTTAGAGCTGCAAATCGTTACGCGTACAGGGCGTTTGGTCTGGGTGCGTACTATTGGTCAAGCTGTGCGTGATGTCCACGGTAATATCGTTGGTTTGCAAGGCGCTTATCAAGACGTGACCGCGCAAAAAAAAGGCGAGCAGGAAAAGCAAGAGTCGTTAGTTAGAATGCAAAGAATCGCCAGTCGTTTGCCTGGGATGATTTATGAATTTCGGCTTCGTCCTGATGGCAGTGTCAGCATGCCTTACGTAAGTGAAGCAATACGAAATATTTTTAAACTTTCGCCAGAAGATGTGATTGATAATGCAACGGTAATGTTTAATAAAATACATCCAGACGATTTGGATTCGGTAAAAACTTCATTACTAACTTCAGCAGTTAATTTGACCCCTTGGACTAAAGAGTTTCGTTTACGGTTTGAAGATGACGAAGTCGTTTGGGTATCGGGCAGTGCGTTGCCGCAATATGAAACTGATGGTTCGGTGCTTTGGCATGGCTTTACTACTGATATAACCGCGTCACGTAAATCACAAGAACAGTTAGAGCTTTTAGAAGTTTGTATTTCAAGGCTTAGTGACATTATATTGATTACCGAGGCTAAACCTTTAAATGCGCCAGGGCCTAAAATTATCTTTGTGAATGATGCGTTTGAACTACAGACTGGATTCACGCGCGAGGAAGCCATTGGCCAAACACCGCGTATTTTGCAGGGCCCAAAAACTCAGCGTAGCGAGCTTGATCGCATTCATAGGGCGCTTGAGAATTGGCAGTCAGTGCGTGCCGAGCTTATCAATTATACTAAAAGCGGTGACGAGTATTGGTTGGAGCTTGATATCGTACCAGTTACCGATGATACTGGTAATCACACCCATTTGATTTCTTTGGCGCGTGATATTACTGAGCGCAAACAAGTCGAGTTAGAACTATCACGTTTAAATCGTGAGCTAATGATGTATAACTCATTAACTCAATCGATTATTCAGGCGACTGATGAAAATGACTTACTGAGCAAAGCCTGTCAACTTGCGGTAGATGTTGGTGGGTATTGTATGTCATGGGTTGGCTATGCACGCGACGACTCGGAAAAAACAATCCAACCGGTTAGTGCCTATGGTTCTGCAATTGAATATTTTAACAATATAAAACTGAGTTGGTCAGCAGATGTACCTGAAGGCCTTGGCCCTGCAGGGCAAACGATACGTAGTGGCTCACCTTTCATTTGTGAAGACTTTACTAACGCGCCATTTTTCAGTCCTTGGCTAGAGGCTGCACAAAAATTTGGACTGTATGGAGTAGTTAACTTACCCTTACGGGATAAAAAAAATACCTTTGGAGTGTTAGGGTTATTTTTAGCTGAGATGAGAACACTTGCGACTGATGAAATAACTCTGTTGCAGGCATTAGCCGATGATTTGGCTTATGCAATTATTTCTCTAAGATCAAAAGAAGAACAAAAGCGCGTGCAGTCTGCTATTTCAAAAGTAGCTGTGAGTGTTTCTGCGCATTCTAACATGTCATTTTTTGAGCAACTTAATCATAGTATGGCCGAAGCTTTGAATGCTGATGGTGCATTTATTGCCCGCATACTTCCCGGTCATCCCCAAACAGCAAGAACGATTGCCGCCGCACGCGGTGGTAGCACGATTGCTAATTTTGACTATCTTATCACCGACACCCCCTGCGAAAATTTACTAGAACAAGAGGACTGTATTATCCCAGAGGGGGTTGCTGAAAAATACCCCAAATCAACGTTACTGAGTACCTTCGGAGCCGAAGCTTATGTTGGTAGAAGCCTGCTGAATTCAGCAGGTCAGCCAATAGGGATTATGTATTTGTTATTTAATTCAAAACTGAAAGATTTAAGTTTTGCGATATCTACATTAAAGATATTCTCTGCCCGTGCTGCCAGTGAATTAGAGCGTCAGGCTACGGACGTTCAAATTCGCCAGCAGGCTTCGTTACTCGATAAAGCGCAAGACGCTATTGTGGTGCTTGATTTGAATCACACCATACTTTTTTGGAATAAAAGTGCTGAACGTCTTTATGGTTGGACGGCAGATGAGGCAATGCAAAAATCCAATGATCAATTACTTTCCGATAATCCTACTGACTATTATCGGATTATGGATTTACTGCTGCTAAATGGCGAATGGAATGGTGAAATTGTTCAGCGCCATCAAGATGGAAGTATCTTGACCGTTGAAGGGCATTGGACTTTAGTCCGCGATGAGAACGAGATGCCGCAATCCATATTCGCAATTAATACCGATGTGACTGCACGTAAAATTGCCCAAGAAAAAATTCAACAATTAGCATTCTACGATCCATTGACCATGCTCCCCAATCGACAGTTATTAATTGATCGATTGAAGCAAGCTATCGCTTCTACTGCACGTAATAATAGAAATGGCGCACTGCTGTTTATTGATTTGGATAATTTTAAAACCTTGAATGATACGCTAGGCCATGATATCGGCGATCTGCTACTTAAAGCAGTGGCTGATCGATTGGTGAGTAGTGTCAGAAAAACCGATACCGTTGCGCGTTTAGGTGGGGATGAATTTGTGGTCATGCTCACTTACCTGAGTAAAGATTTACTTGAATGTGCCGATCAAGCTAAAAGAGTAACTGAAAAAATTCTGGGCGTACTTAATCTGCCTTTCCATTTGAATGGTCATGCGTATCAAAGTACACCTAGTATCGGTGTCACACTAATTAATAATCAGTCAATCAGTGTTGAGGCAATATTAAAACAAGCTGATCTTGCGATGTATCAAGCCAAGGCCGCGGGGCGTAACACCTTACGTTTTTATGATGCTGAGATGCAGAGTGCAGTGATGAATAGAGTTGCGTTAGAAAAAAATCTTAAAGATGGATTAAAAAATAATGAGTTCCTTCTGCATTACCAGCCCCAATTAAATAGCAGTAAACAGATAGTTGGAGCTGAAGCTTTAATCCGTTGGTTTAGTCCTGAACGTGGCTTGGTTTCCCCCGCACAATTTATACCGTTAGCTGAAGAAACCCGGTTAATTATTCCAATCGGTAAGTGGGTATTAGAAACCGCTTGCAAACAGTTAGTGAGTTGGGGAAAAAGCCCCAAGACCTCAGACTTAGCGTTGTCAGTCAATGTGAGTGTGCATCAATTTCGCCAGCCAGACTTCGTAAAGCAGGTAATGGATACAGTTGAACAAGCAGGTGCTAATCCTTTTAGGCTCAAGTTAGAGCTTACTGAAAGCTTGCTGGTAGACAACGTAGAAGACATTATCATTAAAATGGTTGCTTTAAAGGCTAAGGGAGTTAGCTTCTCTCTTGACGATTTTGGAACTGGTTACTCTTCACTTTCAAATTTAAAGCGGCTGCCGTTAGATCAGTTAAAAATTGATCAGTCTTTTGTAAGAGACGTGATGACTGATCCTAATGATGCTTCAATAGCATGTACCATTGTTGCGTTAGCACAAAACTTAGGGTTAGAGGTGATTGCAGAGGGTGTGGAAACTAAGGATCAACATGAGTTTCTATTCCAAAATGGTTGTTATTTTTATCAGGGTTATTTGTTTAGTAAACCATTGCCAATTGATCAATTTGAAGCATTTTTAAAGAATGCTAATTTAAAAAATTAGCATTCCAAGGTGAGGGTTACTAGACAAAGCTGATATGATTTATTTCAAACCATATCTAAATAACATTAAAGCGCTACTGATCGTACCTGCGCAATATCTGTGTGCCCCTGTAGAACTTTGATAATACCGTCTTGCTTGAGGGTGCGCATGCCAGCGGTTAGCGCACCATCTAATAGCTCGCTCACTAAAGCGCGTTTTTGAATTAAGCGCTTCACTGCGGGTGTGACTAACATTAGTTCATGTATACCTAAGCGCCCACGGTAGCCCATATGATTGCAATCTGCACAGCCGACTGCTTGATATAATATAAATTTATTTTCACGTGCGTACTGACTTTTCCACGCTTCCAGAACTTCGGTTGGATCAAGTTTTGTACCAAGAATATATTCGGCGATGAGCATTTCTACTTCAGTTATTTCTGCATCGTGAGGTTTTTTACAAGTAGGACAGAGTGTTTTAACTAAGCGTTGTGCAAGTACAGCTTGCAATGCATCTGCAAAGTTGAATGGATCCATACCAAGGTCGAGCAGACGAACGATGCTTTCAGGTGCACTGTTCGTATGTAGTGTAGAAAGTACTAAATGCCCCGTAAGTGAGGCTTCAATGGCAATTTTAGTGGTTTCTTCATCGCGCATTTCACCGACCATAATCACATCTGGATCGGCACGCAAAAAACTTCGCATCGCTGCGGCAAACGTCCAGCCAATTTTTGAGTTCACCTGCACTTGGCGTAAGCCTGCTTGCGTGATCTCTACTGGGTCTTCAGCCGTCCAGATTTTGCGTTCCGGCGTGTTAATATAGCCTATCAAAGAATGCAGCGTTGTTGTTTTTCCTGACCCAGTTGGACCACAGACTAAAATGAGGCCATAAGGACGCTGCATCAGTTTTTGAATCTCAGTCAGTACCGTTGTCGCTAATCCTAATTTGTCGATAGTAATTGGCTTGCTGGACGACAACAACCTCATTACGATATCTTCTAAATTGTTGTTGGTTGGAATGGTGGCAACGCGTAATTCTATTTTTGCTGGTCCAAATTGTTGAAAATTGATTTTTCCGTCTTGTGGTTTTCTACGCTCAGAAATATCAAGCTGAGCCATAATCTTAATGCGCGAAATCATGGCATTGCGCGCGTTAGCTGGAATTTCGAAATACGGAATCAATGAGCCATCTTTACGGAATCGAACCCGCGTATTTTGCTTACCTGAATAACTTTCAATATGAATATCGGATACACCATCTTCATAGGCGTCCATGATCATCTTGTTGATGAGACGCACCAGCGTATTATCAGATTCTGCAATCGGCTCCTTAGGTAACTCCATTTCAATACTTTCGCCAAATAACTTTTCACTAAGTTCTTCCGCTTTTAAGCTCGCTCCGGCATTTTCGTGAAACTCATACTCAGTGGTACTTCTGCGCTCAGTTGGCATATCCAAGGGAGCACTCGCATCTTGCTTTGCATAATATTTATTGATGGCTGACTGAATATCGTCACGTGAAGCCATCGCAGGAACAATCTTTTTTTGTGTCGAAAAGCGTAAGTAATCCAAGGCCTTAATATTTAAAGGGTCTTCTAAAGCCACGATTAAAGTAGTGTCGTGCAGGCAAAGTGGCATCAGCATAAATCTGCGTGCTAGCGACTCGTTGATTAATATAATGGCATTCAAATCAAAATTAAATTTAGAAAGCCCTACGTAAGGAATGCCCATTTTTTTTGCTAGCACACCCTTAAGCGTGCGCTCGTCAATGACTTTCATCTTGATTAGTATCTGGCCAAGCTGCACATTACGGTTTTCTTTTTGTTTCGCTAAGGCTTCTTCTAACTGTGCTTGTGTCATTAAGCCAAGTTGTTGTAAAGCCTCGCCTAGCTTAAGGATTGGTTGGCTCTCTTGGTATTTGATGGCCGCCTCAAGCTGTTCGCTAGAGATGATTTGATGCTCAGATAAATAGTCACCGATGCGTTGCGTTCGCAACTGGCGCTGCTGCGTTAAAGCGACATCCACTTCTTCTTTGCTTGCCAGTTTTTCATCAATGAGTATTTCGCCAATGCGCATTCCAATTTGGTAATGTGCAATTGACTGATGTGGAATAAAACAACGCACAATTTTTTCATCTGTTGTGGGTAGGAAAAGGTAAAGGCCATTCACGGTATTAGAACAACCAATCGTTTCTCCGCAGATAATTTCCTTATCAAGAAATTCAACACTGTATAGTTGTCTTTCAGAGGCAGGAAACACTTCTTCAGCACGTGATTCCAAAGGAGTTTGATGTTTTTGCAAGAGTATCGACTTCACCAGTCTCATGCTCTTAATTTCATTTAAATGGATAGTCTCGTTCACTTCACTACGCGTTGGCAAAAATAGAATACTAGACTCTTCTGGCAGAAATTGAATGAGGTTGCCAAGCACCTTAGTGCCGTTACGCATGTAGATTAAACAGGTCTCTGGCTCTCCAACATCACTCTCAATCGCTACATTAAAGTAGGGAGGTGTTGGCCATTCGAATGCCATTTTATGAGGTAAACCAGGTTTGCTAATTTGTAGATTCATTTTAATATCCCTATTACCAACGCTTATTTATTGATATCAAATTTAAATAGGTTGAATTTGATAATCTGTGCTTTATGAATTCTTCTGGCTTGAATTATCACTATTCGCCTATACTCAGCTTGTAAGCATATACTCAATCGTGATTTGTAACAAAAAATAAAGGAGTTTTTATGGAGCGAGCACTTCATCGACAACCCGTTTTAATTCTTGGTGGTGGCCGTGGAGGCTTTGCACTTCTTGAAATGTTTACAGAAGATGAGTTGGTTGAAGTGGTTGCAGTGATTGATCGGGACCCAAACGCAGAGGGGATCAAGCTTGCTAAATTCTATCAAATTCCAACTTACACTAACACGATTGAAGGGCTGAAAGCTTGCAAAAAATACCCAGATTGCATTATCTATAATTTGACGCATGATAATGAGATTGTTAAAGAGGTTGCTCAAGTTTTTGGCGATAAAAAAGTAACAGATGGACATGAAGCTAAGTTATTTTGGCAGATTGTGATGAATTTAAAGCGGATGAAAAATGAACTTGAAAGTAGCCAAATTCAATTAAATGCCATTATCTATCATGCTTTAGACGGCATCATTACTTTTAGTGACGATGGTGTGATTCAAGGTTTTAATCCTGCAGCAGAGCTGATTTTTGGCTATTCAGAAGCGCAGATATTAGGCAAAAGTATTCAAGTGCTGATGCCAGAGTTAATCAAGAGTGGAGATGAAGCCTTCATCAATCGTTTTTTACATTCTAGAGAGATGTCGCTTGTCGGTAAACGGGGGTGTGAAGTTTCTGCCACACGTGCAGATGGTCAACAATTTCCGATGGAGCTATCTATGTCAGAAATGATTTTGAAAGGACAGCGTTATTTCATTAGCATCGTCCGAGATATTACCGAGCGCAAGACCATTGAAGAAAATACACAACATGCTGCGCATTATGACTACTTAACCGATCTTCCAAATAGAGCGTTATTTCTAGATCGGTTAGAGTATGCACTATCTCTTGCAAAGAGGAATAAATACAAGCTTGCTATATTTTTTCTTGATCTAGATGGGTTTAAGAAAGTGAATGACACTTTAGGCCATGGTCATGGGGATTTGCTTTTAAAGCAGGTGGCAACAAGATTGCTAAGATCAATTAGAAGCTCCGACGTTTTAGCGCGTATTGGAGGTGATGAATTTACATTCATACTGAACAATATAGATTCGCGAGTGAATGCATCACTAGTGGCTAATAAAATAATTACTGTACTTTCCGAGCCATTTGATTTGGATGGACAAATTTGTCATATTGGGGGAAGTATTGGCATTTCATTTTATCCAGACGAGTCCGATAACTCTGAAACCCTTATAAGGCAGGCTGATGAAGCGATGTATTTAGCTAAGAAGAGTGGAAAAAATACATGTAGATTTTATAAAGAGTACTTGTAGATTTTTACAAAAACCTAAATAGGCATTATCAAATATCTATTTAGATTAGAGTTCTTTTAAAAGCTTATTTACTCATAGCTCGAACTTGAGTTAACAAAAACTATGCAAGCATAGTAGGTCTTTTAATGCCAGGGCCAGTCATGCCATCGATGCCGATTTGTTTTAGAGAATTATATTCATTATCTGATTGCACACCTTCAGCGATTGCAAGTATGCCAATCGAGTGGGCAATCATACATAAACCTCTCAAAAGCGTTTTGTTTGCTTCGTTAGTATCTATGCCCCGAATGACTGATACATCAATTTTAATG
>JBKJUR010000037.1:0-55165 GCA_046590165.1 Methylotenera sp. | reverse complement strand
TTGGCTTGCTGTCAGTCAGTTTCATGGCGACTCTCTTATCGAATTAATTAAAATCACAACTGCACTGTATCTTGAGATAAAATAATTAAAAAGTTACTTACTGTTACATTGCGGTTACATGCTTAATTGTTACCTGTTATATTTTAAAAACTAACAAGAACAAGGGATGACTAACTCAGTAACTACCTGGAACCTAAACGATCCCGCACTTTTGAATCAGTGTCTGGACAAGGTCTTGTTTAGCCCAGTATTCGAAAAATCTCACCGTCAGCAGGATTTGCTGCGCTACTTAGTTAAAGAAACCCTTGCTGGTAATGCTCATCGCCTTAAGGGTTATACGCTAGGCGTCGAAATTTTCGACCGTAGTGCAGATTTTGATCCAACTGTGGATGCTATTGTGCGCGTTCAGGTGGGTAGATTAAGAGCCATGTTGCGCGAGTATTACAGCCTGCATGGGCAATCGGATGTCTTATTGTTCGATCTGCCCAAAGGCAGATATGCGATGAACATCACTTTGCGTGACCAAGCTAATGTTCTAAATTCTTCTCCAGCGCAAGCCTCCACAGTCGTTCCTAAAACATGGCCAAGCGGTTTTGAGCGGGATGTGTCTTTAGCGGTACTACCTTTTACCAATATTAGTTTAAATGCTGAGCAAGAATATTTTGTAGATGGCATTGTTGATAACCTTATTTTTGAACTATCTAGACTTTCTGGGTTGTTTATTATTTCGAGGCAATCGTCATTCAGGTACAAAGACGCCAAAAAATCATCTAAAGAAATAGGTGCTGAATTGGGGGTTAAGTATTTGCTAGAAGGCAGTGTTCAGCTCTCTAGTGAGCGCGTAAGAGTAACGGTAAAGCTAATTGAGGCTAACACAGAGGCTTATGTATGGGCTGATCGGTATGAAAGCAATCTGCAAGAAATCTTTGCCTTGCACGATGAAATTGCCCTGAGTATAGTCAAAGTATTGCAAGTCAAGCTATCACCAACTGAAGCCGATTTATTCGGCCATGAAGGCACAGAGTGTATCGAAGCGCACGATGCATTGTTGCGCGGCATGGCTTGTCACTGGAAATACTCACCGAAGTTCATTGCAGAAGCCCGAGTGCATTTCACCAGAGCGGTGGCGCTTGATCCAAACTATGCATCTGCACAAGCTTGGTTAGCCAGAACTTTGCTGTTTCAGTGGATTATGAAATGGGATTTGGACACCCACATTAGAGAGCAAGCCTTTGAGCATGCGCAAAAAGCGGTAGCGCTTAACAACCACTTACCATTCGCGTTATGCATGCTCGGCTGGGCGCATCTCTGGTATAAACATATGGATTTATCTATCTCGGCATGTCGCGAAGCGGTAGCGCTGGACCCGAACAATTTCGAGGCGCACATGTTTCTTTCAATGACCCTATCATCGGCAGGATTCGGAGCAGAAGCACTGTATTACATTGAAAAGGCGCAAAGAATTAATCCGCATTCTTCACCTTTTTATGAATTCGCGCTAGGGCAGGCCCATTACGTGTTGAAAAATTATGACAAAGCTATCGCAGCATTCAAACGTGGTTGCGCATTGAACGAGACCTTCCCTCCTAACTATGTCTATCTTTGCACTACTTATGCGTTACTAGGTATGGAGGAAGAAATGCGAGCTAGCCGTGAAATTTTTCTTTCTATCATGGGCGGAGACAAATCTAGAGTGCTGGAGCCACCATGGACAAATGAAGAGTTGGCCAACACCTACGAGCACTTAATCCAGATTGCAGGATTGAGATAGCGGTTGCACTCGTTATACTTTAATTTTTCACTATTAACTATGTCAGCAATTTAGCCATTAATTTGCAAAAAGTTAAATTCCAAAAATGTTACAATTCTATTTTTAATTTTTAAAACTTTTTCTTTTTGAAAAAACTCGTTATTTTTGGTGTGGGCCTGATAGGCGGCTCGGTTGCACTTGCTTTGAAAAAAGCAGGGAATAGCCCGCAAATTGTTGGCGTAGGCAGAACACAAGAGAGCCTCAACGCTGCATTAAATTTAGGTGTAATTGATGTTGCAACTAGCAATATTGCTGATGCGCTCAAAGATGCCGATGTCGTGTTAATAGCAACGCCAGTCGCTCAAACACCATCAATATTGGCTTCGATTAAACCTTTTCTGTCAGCAAACACCATCATTACTGATGCAGGTAGCACAAAGGGTGATGTCTTATGCTGTGCAGAAGAAATTTTAGGCACGCAATTCAACCAGTTTATTGGTGGCCACCCGATTGCAGGTGCAGAAAAAAGTGGCGTTACGGCAGCAACTGCAGATTTATATGCCAATAAAAATGTGGTGCTCACACCAACTGAAAATACCAGTAAACAAGCTATAGATGCAGTCACTCAACTTTGGCAAACTTGCGGTGCAAAAGTAAGTCCAATGACTGCAGAAACACACGATAGCATCTTTGCCGCTGTGAGCCATTTACCCCATTTACTCGCTTTTGCATTGGTGGGCGACATTGCAGCTAGGCCAAATGCAGCACAGTTGTTTAGTTTTGCTGCCAGTGGTTTTAGAGACTTTACTCGCATAGCTGGTAGCCATCCCGAAATGTGGCGCGACATTAGCTTGGCGAATAAAGATGCACTTTTAAATGAGTTAACAGCTTATCAAGCCGAAATCTTAAGTTTAAAAACCATGCTGCAAAATGAAGATGGCACTGGCTTACAAGCCTTGTTTGAACGTGCCAGTGTTGCTCGTAATGCTTGGGCACAAGATAAAAAATAGCCTAAAAATCATCAAGATAAGATAGTAAAAATAAATGGAACAACTATTTCTACCACCCGCTAGTCATACCTCTGGTAGCATTACCCTACCTGGCTCTAAAAGCATTTCAAACCGCACATTACTGTTGGCTGCACTTGCCACAGGTACCACAGAAATCCGCGACTTATTAGCATCCGACGACACAGCTCGCATGTTAGAGGCGCTTGAGACACTAGGCATTAACTTAGAAAACTTTGCTGAAAATGCATGGCGAGTAACAGGCTGTGGTGGAAATTTACCAGTCAAACAAGCCGAGTTATTTCTCGGCAATGCAGGTACTGCGTTTAGACCGCTCACTGCCGCGCTGGCATTCTCTGACGGCAATTACACTCTTGCTGGTGTGCCGCGCATGCACGAGCGACCGATTGGTGACTTGATAGACGCCCTACGCCAAGCTGGCGCTGACATAGCGTATTTAGCTAACGATGGTTTCCCGCCATTAAAGATTGCTCCTGCAAAACTTGATTTACCTAATACCATTAAAATTCGTGGCGATGTTTCCAGCCAGTTTTTAACTGCTTTACTGATGGCCTTGCCGCTAACGAAACAGACTGCGACCATTGAAGTGGTCGGCGAATTGATTTCCAAACCTTACATCGAAATCACCTTGAACCTGATGGCGAAGTTCGGCGTTACAGTTCAGCGCGAAGGCTGGCAGCGCTTTACTGTTCCAGCCAACGCTAGTTATCAAAGCCCTGGTCGATATTTCGTTGAGGGTGATGCTTCTTCAGCCTCTTATTTTCTAGCTGCGGGGGCTATTGGTGGTGGGCCTGTGCGTATCACAGGTATAAGCAAAGATAGTATTCAGGGCGATGTGAAATTTACAGTAGCCTTAAGTTATATGGGAGCTAGTATTAGCTGGGGTGATAATTATGTAGAGTCTAGAGGTCCAATTAACGGTAATCTAAAAGCCATAGACCTAGATTGCAATCATATACCCGATGCTGCAATGACATTGGGGGTTGCTGCCCTATTTGCCGATGGCATTACAACGTTACGTAATATAGCTAGCTGGCGCGTAAAAGAGACTGACCGTATCGCCGCCATGGCAACTGAGTTACGTAAAGTAGGTGCTATCGTTGAAGAAGGCACAGACTATATAAAAATCACGCCACCCGCCCAATTAACGCCTAATGCCGTGATAGATACTTACGACGACCACCGCATGGCAATGTGCTTTTCATTGGTTTCCTTAGGCGGTGTACCAATTACGATTAACGACCCTAAATGCGTTAACAAAACCTTCCCTAACTATTTTGACGAGTTTAAAAATATTGTCAGTTAATACAATTCCAGTTATTGCTATTGACGGCCCTTCTGCATCAGGCAAAGGTACAGTTGCACAATTAGTCGCAGCACAACTTGGCTTCCATTATTTAGATTCTGGTGCGCTGTATCGTATAGTCGCATTAGCGACACAACAACAGAATATCTCTTGGAAAGATGCAGCCGCTATAACAGCATGTGCTAAAACGCTCGAAATTAAGTTCAATAATGACCAAGTGCTATTAAATAATGAAGATATTTCAGATCAAATCCGCACTGAAGCTATAGGTAAAGGCGCATCACAAGTGGCAGTGCATGCGCCATTACGCGCTGCATTGCTTGATTTGCAGCATAGTTTTTGCCAAGCACCAGGCTTAGTAGCGGATGGTCGAGATATGGGAACGGTGGTATTTGCTGATGCGCAATTAAAAATATTCCTTACCGCCTCAACAGAAACCCGGGCGGAACGGCGCTATCAACAGTTATTGGGTAAAACCCAGCCAGCTAACTTTGAAGAAATTTTGCAAGATTTGACTGAACGAGACGCTAGAGATAAAGGCAGAACAAGCGCGCCTTTAGTGATGGCAGACAATGCCATTTTGCTAGAAACGGATAATTTGACCATTTCAGCTGCAGTTGATGTTATTTTGCAACATTTTCATCATAAAATTTACGAATAGTCTTTTATTTTTCAATGTTTTAGTTATAATTCTATTCTTTGCAATATGTATTTTATTTGTCATCCGTGCGTCTCACAGATTCGCGGTTTTTTAATCAACCCACTGCTAGGTGGGAATATCTTTTAGGTAATTTTATTTAATGGCTTCTACTTCTAAATCTACTGCTTCACCGATGGAATCTTTTGCTGCGCTTTTTGAAGAAAGCTTAGTTCACCAAGAAATGCGTTCTGGTGAAGTAATCACTGCTGAAGTTATCTCTGTTGATAGCGATCACGTGATTGTTAACGCTGGTCTTAAATCTGAAAGCGTTATCGCTGCTACTGAATTCCACAACGCTCAAGGCGAGCTTGAAGTTCAAGTAGGCGACTTTGTTAAAGTATTGATTGAAAAGCTGGAAGATGGCTTTGGTTCAACATTACTTTCACGCGAAAAAGCAAAACGCATGGAAACATGGCTAGACCTTGAAGATGCTATGAACGAAGGCCGCATCATCAAAGGTTTCGTAAGCGGTAAAGTTAAAGGCGGTTTACGCGTTTCTGTAAATGGCATCATGGCATTCTTACCAGGTTCATTAGTTGATGTACGTCCAGTAAAAGACACTACTCCTTTTGAAAACAAAGAGTGTGACCTAAAAGTAATCAAAATCGATCGTAAACGTAACAACATCGTTGTGTCACGTCGCGCTGTAATGGAAGTAAGCATGGGCGCAGACCGTGAAGCATTGATGGGCACATTAGCTGAAGGTGCTGTTGTAAAAGGTATTGTTAAAAACATTACAGATTATGGCGCATTCGTTGATTTGGGCGGCATTGATGGTTTACTACACATTACTGATTTGGCATGGCGCCGTGTTAAGCACCCATCAGAAGTGCTTACAGTAGGTGAAGAAGTTGAAGCAAAAATCTTGAAATTCGATCAAGAGAAAAATCGCGTTTCACTAGGTATCAAACAATTAGGCGATGACCCATGGGTTGCATTAACTCGCCGTTACCCAGTAAGCACACGCTTATTCGGTAAAGTGTCTAACTTAACTGACTATGGCGCGTTTGTTGAAATCGAGCCAGGTATCGAAGGTTTAGTACACGTTTCAGAAATGGATTGGACGAACAAAAACATTCACCCAGGCAAAATCGCACAATTAGGCGATGAAGTTGAAGTGATGATTCTTGAGATTGATGAAGATCGTCGTCGTCTATCATTAGGTATGAAACAGTGCCAAGCTAATCCTTGGGATGATTTCTCTGCAACGCATCACAAAGGTGATATCGTTTCAGGCCAAATCAAATCTATCACTGACTTTGGTGTGTTCATTGGCTTGCCAGGCGGTATTGACGGTTTAGTTCACCTGTCAGATCTATCATGGTCACAAACTGGCGAAGAAGCAATCCGCAACTTCAAAAAAGGTGACGAGCTACAAGCAGTTATCTTGGCAATTGATGTAGAAAAAGAGCGTATTTCACTAGGCGTGAAACAACTTTCTGCTGATCCATCAGGCGCTACTACTGAAGATAAAGCTGATGCTAAACCAAAAGCTAAATCTACAAAAACTAAAGAAGCTGCTGCGCAAGTGCCAGATGACGGTGCTGCAACTGCTGGTACAACCAACCTTGGCGCATTATTAAAAGCCAAATTTGACAGCAAAAAATAAGCACTTTTGTAGATAAAGGCACCGTAAATGAAGGCACATGAGCATGACTAAATCTGAGTTAATCACCCTGCTTGCTGAGCGTTTTCCGCAATTAGTGGTGAAAGATGCTGAACTATCAGTAAAAGCGATTTTGGATGCGATGTCTGATAACCTTGCTACTGGCGAGCGTATCGAGATACGTGGCTTTGGAAGCTTTAGTTTAAATTATCGTCCACCACGTTTAGGTCGTAACCCTAAAACTGGCAGTAAAGTACAAGTACCTGAGAAACATGTACCGCACTTTAAAGCGGGTAAAGAGTTACGTGAGCGTGTTGATTTAAACCTAGGTTAAGTTATTTAAACTAGAGCTTTTGCTTTAAATTGTAGTTTCATAAAAAACGGCAGCCTCAAGCTGCCGTTTTTTATTGCCACAAACCTTATACAACCTCTTATAAATTCTAGTAAAAAATATAGGGAAAATAGCTAATATCAACCACATAGCCTGATTTGCGCTAAAATTACACATATATGCAATTCATCAATAACATCTACTTGGTCAAGTGCCAAAATATCCATGCCCAATGGCACTCCTTCAATAAAAAAGTGAATCCTTATGGAATTTGAATTTTGGTGGTTATTAGCACTGCCGCTATTTTTCAGCCTAGGCTGGCTGGCCGCCCGGGTAGACCTTAAACAACTGCTGGCTGAATCCACCGCCTTGCCTGCCGCTTATTTTAAGGGCTTAAACTTCCTAATCACCAATCAGCACGATAAGGCGATTGAAGCTTTTAGTGAAGCCGTGCAAGCCAATACCGATTCACTTGAGCTGCATTTTGCACTAGGTAGCCTATTTAGACGGCGCGGCGAAGTAGATCGCGCGATTCATTTACATCTAAACTTGCTTGAGAAAAATGAACTCGAACCACAGCAAAAAATAGCGGTAACGGCTGAGTTAGCGCAAGATTATCTTAAAGCAGGATTGCTAGACCGTGCTGAGGAATTATTTGAATCATTAGATGATGACAGATACCGTCAACCCGCCCTACGCGCTTTGCTTGAAATTTATGTACGTGAACGCGAATGGGAGCGTGCAATCAAGTCCGCAACTGAACTAGAACGTCTGTCTGGTGTACCGTTTCGGGTTGAAGTTTCACATTATTACTGCGAAATGGCTGTTAAATCTTTATTGGCAAATGATGCACATACCGCCAGATTCGAACTAGATCAAGCGCTGAATGCTAATAAAAACTGTGTACGTGCCAATGTGCTCTTAGGTGATTTAGAAGCCGAAGCTGGTGCGCATAAAGAAGCGATTTCTACCTGGAAGCGCATTGAGTTTCAGAAACCTGAATATTTAGGCTTAATCGCACCTAAATTATTGAGCAGTTATCGTGCCTTGAACCAAACTCAAGATGGCTTAAATTTGCTGCAAACTTATCTACAAACTTATAAATTAGCATCTCTCATCAATGTGCTATATGAAGCCACATTGGCTGAAGAAGGCGCTGAGAGTGCTGCCAGATTAGCGCGTAATGAGCTGATTAAGAAGCCAAGCTTAAATACACTAGACCAACTACTACAAGCACGTGCAATTGTAGAAACTCACAATCCACAGGGTGCAAATCAAGACACGCAATTGATGCAACAAGCCGTACGCCATGCCATTGGCAATAAGACTGCTTATCATTGTGAACAATGTGGCTTTAAAGCTAAATACCACCACTGGCAATGTCCTGCTTGTAACGCTTGGGAAGCATTACCTGCCGAACCAGCAACTATTTAGTGCGACACAATTAATATTGCTGCGTTTACGAATACATAATTGACTATGACTAATCTACCTACACTTAGTAACTACAACGACCCTAAAATTATTGTCGCCCTTGATTATGCTGATGCTGCAAGCGCACTCAAGCTAGTGAAACAGCTCGACCCAACGCTATGCAGGCTAAAAGTTGGTAAAGAACTCTTTACCGCAGTTGGACCACAATTTATTGAAACCTTAACACGTGCAAATTTTGGTGTATTTTTAGATTTGAAATTTCATGATATTCCCAATACGGTAGCAAAAGCTTGTACTGCCGCCAGTAATTTAGGAGTTTGGATGCTCAATGTACATGCAAGTGGTGGTCTAGAGATGATGCAGGCAGCACGCAAGGCTGTAGATAGCACTGATACAAAACCATTGCTAATTGCCGTTACTGTATTGACCAGCATGGATCAGGCCGGGCTTAATAAAATTGGTGTTCAATCTAATTTAGCAACGCATGTGCTTAACCTTGCAACTCTGACGCAGCAAGCAGGTTTAGATGGCGTAGTGTGTTCAGCGCTTGAAGCACAAATGTTACGTAGTCAATTGGGCAGTGAGTTTTGTTTAGTCACACCGGGCATACGCCCGGAAAATGTCAATCAAGATGACCAGTCACGTGTTGTTACTCCCGCAGATGCGTTAAGTATGGGTGCGAGCTATTTAGTCGTCGGCAGACCAATCACACAAGCGACTGATCCGCTTAAAGCACTAGAGGCTATTAACGCGGAATGTGGGGCTTAAGCTTAACCTTGAGGCTAGGCTGTAATATATTGATGAATTAAGCTATGATGCAATCGATAACGCTTAATAATCAATATTAAAATTACATGCGTTATAAAATTTACACGTTGTATGTTTACAAACTACGGAGAATTAAAATGAAAAAGATGTTGTTTGCATTAGTGACTTTTTTAAGCTTCAGCCTTAGCGCATTAGCAGGCGTTAACCTTAACACGGCTACGCAAGCTGAACTTGAAAGTTTAGATGGTATTGGCCCAGTAAAAGCACAGGCCATTATTGATTATCGCAAAAAAAATGGTGGTTTTAAAAACGTAGATGAACTTGAAAAAGTAGAAGGTGTTGGCCCTGTTACATTACAAAATGTGCGAAAAGATGTTTCTGTCACTGGCATGACCAAAGTTACAAAACCTGTAGAGAGCACGGCAGCTAAAGATGCAAAACCTGCGAAAGAAACTAAAGCGGTTAAAGAAACTAAAACTAAAGAAGCAAAACCAGCAGACCTTGCTACACCAGCAGCAAAACCTGCTAAAGCCGAAAAGGCAGCAAAAGTAACGACAGATAAAGTGAAGGCAGACAGCAAAAAGACTGCTGAAGCTAAATCTACAAAATCAGAAGATGCAGCTAAAGCTGATAAAAAAGCCGCAGCTGACGAAAAAAAGGCCGCTAAAAAAGCTGCAGATGCAAAGAAAGCCGTTAAGTCAGATAAAGCAGCAACGGCTGATGTAAAAGCAACAACTAAGTAATTGTTTAAAAAATAGTAATAAAAAAGCCCCGCATGCGGGGCTTTTTTATTACTGAATTTAATTAATCATCATGGTTGTGATGTTTATTTTTGTAATGACCTTTACCACGCTTATGTTTATGCTTGTTTTTATAGCCATGATCATCATAGCCTCCTGCATTAACAGCAACGCCAGTAGAAGCTCTAGTACCAGTTGACTCATCAATGACTTTACCAGTCACTGCACCCCCAGCTCCGCCAAGTCCAGCGCCTACTACAGCACCTGTTCCAGTTCCAGTCACCTTACGGCCAACATAAGCGCCACCTGCACCGCCTGCAGCACCTCCGATAACGGCACCAGCTTGGCCTTCTCCTTTAGTAGTGACTGCACCGCCTAGACCGCCACCTACAGCACCACCTAATACCTCTCCGTTGCTACCACCCACAATACCGCCAAGTGCGGTTCCTGCAGCGGCGCCTAAACCACCACCAACTGCTGTTTTAGCATTACTATCCGCAGCCATGACTTGACCTGAAAATAAGAGAATTGCTAATAATGAACCATTAATTAATTTCATTCTTCATTCCTTTTTATATAAAAAATACACTTTAGTCGCAACTATTTTACAAGATAAAAAAATCGACAACATCAGATAACTCTGAGATCAATGTAGGATTTTTCCTACATGAGGCTTGATTTAGCACACTCTACTTAACGCGCATACCCGCTTGTGCGCCGACATCAGGCGATAAAATAAATGGTCCGCCACGCTCATCACTGGCTGCCAAAACCATACCTTCACTCATGCCAAACTTCATTTTACGCGGCGCTAAATTTGCCACCATTACAGTTAAGCGCCCCACTAATGTCGCAGGATCATAGGCAGATTTAATGCCTGCAAATACTTGGCGAGGTTTTTCTTCACCAATATCTAATGAAAGCTTTAACAGCTTTTCAGCACCTTCTACATGTTCAGCATTTACAATTTTAGCGATGCGCAAATCCACTTTGGTAAAGTCATCAATGCTTATATATTCCGCTTCTAGTAATGCTTCAATCACTTTTACAGCTATTGGCGCAACGGCAGGCGTTGCAGTCAGGTTTTCTTTGTTGGCCTCTGTCATAGCTTCAATCAACTTAGGGTCGATACGAGTGATTAAATGGTCGTAAACATTGATCGTATGTTGGGCAGTTAAAGATGACTCCACACTGCTCCAACTTAACGCTAAAATATTTAAGAATTTTTCAATATGGCCTGCCAGTTCCGGCAAAACGGGTTTTAAATATAAAGTTAGCAATCTGAACATTTCTAGTGCATCAGTACATACTTGCTGCAACGCAGCCTCTTGCCCCTCCTGCTTTGCCATTACCCATGGAGCTTTTTCAGCCACGTAACCATTCGCAAGATCTGCTAAACGCATGATTTCACGTAGTGCTTTGCCATATTCACGCTCTTCATATGCGCTTGCTACAAAGCCGGCCGCTGATTGCAACTCTGTAATCACTGTGTTGTTATCAGATGGCTGCAACTTACCTTCAAAGCGCTTGTTGATGAAACCTGCAGTGCGGCTCGCTATATTGATGTATTTACCCACCAAATCACTATTTACTCGCGCTGTAAAATCTTCCAGATTCAAGTCGATATCTTCCATCGTACTATTCAATTTGGCGGCATAGTAATAACGCAAATATTCAGGATTTTTAATGTGGTCTAAGTAGCTACGCGCTGTGATAAACGTGCCACGCGATTTACTCATCTTTTCACCGTTGACAGTTAAAAAACCATGGGCGAAAATTTTGGTAGGCGTACGATGACCGCTATATTCCAATGTAGCAGGCCAAAACAAGGCGTGGAAATAAAGAATATCCTTACCGATGAAATGATAAAGCTCAGTATCTGAATCTTTATTCCAATATTCGTCGAAATCTAATCCTTTATCTGCACACAGCTTCTTAAAGCTCGCCATGTAACCAATCGGTGCATCTAGCCATACATAAAAATACTTGCCTGGTGCGTCTGGAATCTCGAAACCAAAATAAGGCGCATCGCGTGAAATATCCCAATCATTTAAGCCACTGGCAAACCACTCGCCCATCTTATTGGCGGCTTCGCTTTGCAATGTAGCTTTATCTGTTCCTGTGCCTTGACGTGTCCATTGCTTCAAAAAGTCTTCACACTCTGAAAGTTTGAAAAAATAATGCTCAGTTTCTTTACGAACAGGGGCTGCACCAGACACGGCAGAGTAAGCATTAATCAGTTCAGTTGGGTTGTATGTCGCGCCGCACACTTCGCAAGAGTCGCCATATTGGTCTTTAGCATGACATTTTGGACATTCACCCTTAATAAAGCGATCTGGCAAAAACATGTTCTTAACTGGATCATAGAACTGTTCTATCGTTTTAGTGGTAATTTTGCCAGCCGCTTTAAGCTTTTTATAGATACTTTGTGAAAGTTCTTTATTTTCAGGTGCATTGGTTGAGTAGTAATTATCAAAATCCACCAGAAATTCTGCAAAATCTGCACTATGCTCTTGATGGACATTAGCAATCAACGCTTCTGGGGTAATGCCTTCTTTTTCAGCACGCAGCATAATTGGCGTGCCATGCGTGTCATCGGCACACACGTAATGTACAGTATGGCCCTGCATTTTTTGAAACCGTACCCAAATATCCGTTTGAATATATTCCACCAAGTGGCCTAAATGGATACTGCCATTTGCATAAGGCAAAGCTGAAGTGACGAGTATTTTCTTAGAGATTTTATTTGCGGTTTGCTGCGTCATAAATGGCTTAAATGATAAATTTTTATTGAATTGTCCATTTTAGCAAATGTGCATCTAATGTAGTAATTAAACTCTCTACTACACTGAAATAATGTAGGCTAAAATGGAGTTTTGAAAATCACTAGAAATTAAAACCATGAGCATTACTGAGCAAAGCATTACAAACGCACTACAGACACTGATAGACCCAAATACTGGTCGTGATTTTATCGCCAGCAAATCGGCCAAAAATATCAAATTAGATGGTAATAATGTCAGCCTAGATATCGTGCTGGGCTATCCCGCCAAAAGTCAGCTTGAAAGCCTGAAGGCATTGGTTGTTAAGCAACTCAAAAATATTGCTGACATTGACAATATCACCGTCAATATCGGAAGCAGAATTGTCAGCCACAGTGCACAACGTGGCGTGAGTTTAATTCCTAATGTAAAAAATGTCATTGCGGTGGCTTCTGGCAAAGGTGGCGTGGGTAAATCAACCACTTCAGTCAATTTAGCATTAGCACTGGCAGCAGAAGGAGCAACTGTAGGCCTGCTGGATGCAGATATTTACGGACCAAGCCAACCGCAAATGCTAGGTATTAGCGGTCGTCCAGATAGTGTTGATGGCAAAAGCATGGAGCCAATGATTGCACATGGCATACAAGCCATGTCAATCGGGTTTTTAGTTGATACTGATACCCCGATGGTGTGGCGTGGGCCAATGGTAACCGGGGCGCTTGAGCAATTACTACGTGAAACCAAATGGCGGGATTTAGATTATTTAGTAATTGATTTACCACCAGGAACAGGTGATATTCAACTGACCCTCTCACAGAAAATTCCTGTCACTGGAGCAGTTATCATTACCACACCACAAGACATCGCGTTACTAGATGCGCGTAAAGGCTTAAAAATGTTCGAAAAAGTCGGTATTCCGATTTTAGGTATTGTAGAAAATATGAGTACGCATATCTGTAGTAATTGCGGTCATGAAGAACATATATTTGGTGCTGGTGGTGGAGCAGAAATGAGTAAAGACTACAACGTAGATTTACTAGGTAGCTTGCCATTAGATATCAAAATTCGCGAACAATCAGATGGCGGAAAGCCAACTGTAGTTGCCGAGCCAGATAGCAAAATTGCTAATATTTATAAACAAATTGCTCGCACGGTAGCGATTAAAATCGCAAACACTAGTTTGGACCACAGCAGTAAGTTTCCGAATATTGTGATTCAGAATACATAACCACACAATAAGATGACCCAGAAAAAGCAAGCCGCTATTAATAAACACAGCACCGCAGAGAAACTCTTTGGTTCGTCTTATGAGTCTATGGATGAGCGCACACAGAAAGTCGCGCGTCATATCACCGAGCGTAAGCATATCTCAACAAATCTATCACAAACATTTGATAAAAATGTGACCTTTGGGCAACGCGCTGCCGATGCCGTAGCCAGATTTGGCGGCTCTTGGGCATTTATTATGCTGTTTGCGGTTGTCCTAATTTTTTGGGTACTTCTAAACTCTTATATCCTTGTTAACTACAGCAAGGCGTTTGACCCTTACCCATATATTCTACTGAATTTGTTTTTGTCTATGCTGGCTTCTATCCAAGCACCTGTCATTTTAATGTCGCAAAACAGGCAAGGCGAAAAAGACCGCTTAAACGCCGAGCATGATTACGAAGTTAACTTGAAAGCCGAGCTAGAAATCATGCTGTTACATGAAAAAGTAGATTTACTACGCGAGGGGCAATGGAGTGAATTAATAGTTATTCAAAAAGAACAACTGAAGTTACTGAGCCATTTAATAGAAAAAACCACAGAAAAAAATACCTGATTTGATTAATCTGTATTAAATGGCGTCAGCATCCTTAGTTGTATTTTAGCGTTTAAACTATTTTTACACCAAAACAATAAACATCCACACCATTTTTAGGTGCAATCAAGGTTGCCGGAATTGCCACACCTTTACGCCAATGATTTACAGCTTCTTGCTTACCTGCGCCTGTTACCAAAAACATCACTTCCTGTGTATTATTCAAGCGGTTTTGGCTCATGGTAATACGGTCTGCTGGCGGTTTAGGTGCGTGAAATACGGGCACAGCTAACGCGCTATTATCTACGGTTTGATCAGGAAATAACGATGCTGTATGACCATCTTCACCTAAACCTAAAATCACTAAATCAAACGCACCAACATTTTTTAGAGTTTCTGCATAGGCTATCGCACCAGCTACATTACCTAACTCTGCTGGAATATCAAAAATCTGTGCTTCTGGAATTGCCACATGATTGAGCCACGCCTCACGTGCCATTAAACTATTACGGTCTTTATGATTAGCTGGTAAACAACGGTCATCATTGTGAAATACGTGCCAATTTTCCCAATCTGCCTGCTCTTTACTTAACAGTTCATATACCGTTTTAGGTGTGCTGCCGCCAGCTAAAACCACCAAAAATTGTCCTCGTGCTTGAATCGCCGCTTTCGCTGCCGCTAAAATACGTTGAACTGCAGCATGATTGATTTCAGCTTGCGTATTGAAGTTATGCCAGCGCGAAATTTGATGGTTGGCAAGCGTCAGTGTTTCAAGTGGGTTTGTTTGTGGATTTTGCATAAAACGGTGGTGCCTTTGCGTTATAATGTTGTTAAATTTAACTCGTTATTTTAACTTAAAACGCGCATATAATTTACGCAAAACCAACTCATAATTTATCTAATCACCTCAGCTTATCAATATAAGCGATGGAAAAACTACAGTAGAAAGACTTGTAAATCATGGCTAAAAAAATCGACCCCTGCACACTAGTGTTGTTTGGCGCTGCAGGTAATTTATCTCGCGTTAAACTAATGCCAGGCTTGTTTCGGCTAGATGCAGCAGGCCGCCTGCCTGATCATATGGCGATTCTTTCTGTCGGTCGCGGTGAAGTATCACGGGAAGAATGGCTAGCTGACATTAAAAGCATGCTAGATACCAAGTTTAAAAAAGGCTATGACGCAAAAGTTTTTGAACGTTTTATTGCACGTAATCACTACCATGCAAATCCACCAAATGACGACACAGCTTTCATTAAAATGAAGGCTACATTAAGTGACGAAAAAATATTCCCGCAAAACTTAGCGTACTTTTTATCAGTACGTCCGGTAGATTTTGCACCAGTCGTTGAGCAATTAGCGCAAGTGGGTTTAACACAAGAAGACAAATACTGGCGCCGTGTGGTGATTGAAAAACCATTTGGTACTGATTTACCTAGTGCACAAGCACTACAGGCTTCAATCAGCAAGCATCTTAAAGAAAGCCAAATCTACCGTATTGACCATTATTTAGGTAAATCCGCACTGCAAAATATTATGCTGCAACGCTTTGCCAACGCATTGTTAGAGCCAATTTGGAACAACCAATATATTGATCACGTACAAATCACCAATACAGAAATGTTAGGTGTAGGTGACCGTACGCAATTTTACGATGGTACGGGTGCACTGCGCGACATGATCCAAAGCCATATTTTACAAACCATGGCACTGACCGCGATGGAACTACCTACAGATTTATCGCCAGAAAGTGTACGCGCTGAGAAAATTAAAGTATTGGAAGCGATTCGTCCGATTCCAGTAAATGAATTGAATAAACATGCATTTCGTGCGCAATATGCTGCTGGTGAGATTAACGGTGAAAAAGTACCAGGTTATCTGCAAGAACTAGGTGACAATACTAGCGTGGTAGAAACTTATGCTGCTTTAAAATTGTTTGTGGATAATCCACGCTGGCAAGGTGTGCCATTCTATATTCGTACAGCGAAGCGTTTGCATGAAGCTGATACACGTATTTCGATTCGCTTCAAAAAAGCACCGCTGCAAATCAAGGGTGGTCAAGATCAAAACTGGCTGATGCTTGGTATTCAACCAAGAGAATGTATCAAAATGGAAATCCAATCCAAAATCCCAGGGTTAGATATTTCAACACGTACTATTCAACTGGATGCAGCGAATCGTCAAGATGCAGACGAAACGATTGATGCTTACGAGGCTTTATTGCTTAACTTGATGGAAGGCGATAATTCACTTTATCTACACATCAGTGAAGTTGAAGCACAATGGCGCTTGGTAGACCCTGTGGTAAAAGCCTGGGCAGCCGATAGAAAACCAGTGCATCAATACCCAGCCGGTAGCCAGGATCCTGAAGCATCTAAAGTGATTTTTGAAGCTGAAGACCAGTTCTGGCGCTACAGTATCGAACTAGATGGTGATAAACATTAAGCAGCATAAATATCTTAGATCTCTATAATGTAGCTGTCTAAAATAATTAACAAATAAAACGCTAATTATTGTTATTATTTGTTTTTGTCAAAAGCGGAGTTTTCACTCCGCTTTTTATCTTTTCTAACTGGGTAAGACATAGATGATGAGTATTGAACTATGAGTATAAAATCGGATAAGTGGATACGCCAAATGGCGGAACAGCATGGCATGATAGAGCCATTTGAACCTAACCAAGTTAAAATTTCGCCAAGCGGTGAACGCATGGTTTCTTATGGCACATCAAGTTATGGCTACGACATCCGCTGTAGTTCAGAATTTAAGTTATTCACTAACATTAACAGCACGATCGTTGACCCTAAAAACTTCGACCCAAATTCATTTGTAGAAGTAAATGCAGATTACTGCATCATTCCGCCAAACTCATTTGCACTCGCACGTACAGTTGAATATTTCCGTATTCCACGTAATGTACTGACGATTTGCTTGGGTAAATCTACTTATGCGCGTTGCGGCATTATTGTGAACGTGACGCCATTCGAGCCAGAGTGGGAGGGTTATGTCACATTAGAGTTCAGCAACACCACCCCGCTACCTGCGAAAATTTACGCCAATGAAGGCTGCGCGCAAGTGTTGTTTTTTGAAGCTGATGAAGATGATATCTGCGAAACATCCTATAAAGACCGTGGTGGCAAATATCAAGGACAAGTAGGCGTTACGCTGCCTAAAATTTAGCTAAAATTTAGTTAGTGCAGCAGATTTAATTAAGGAAATTGAATGAAATTTAGGTTCCCCGTAGTCATCATCGATGAAGACTTCCGCTCTGAAAACTCGTCAGGCTTAGGTATTCGCGTGCTTGCTAAAGCCATTGAAGCTGAAGGTTTTGAAGTACTGGGAGTAACCAGTTACGGCGACCTTACCTCGTTCGCACAACAGCAAAGTCGTGCTTCAGCGTTCATCCTCTCTATTGATGACAACGAATTTATTGAAGGAAGCCAAGAGGCGCTCGCTAACCTGCGTGCTTTTGTAGATGAAATTCGCTATCGCAATGAAGAAATACCAATTTTCTTGCATGGTGAAACACGAACTTCACGGCATATTCCCAATGAAATTTTGCGCGAACTGAGCGGCTTTATTCATATGTATGAAGATACGCCTGAATTTGTTGCACGTTATATTTTGCGTGAAGCTAAAGCCTATCTAGACAGCCTGCCACCGCCATTTTTCAAAGCGCTCACCGACTACGCCGCGGACGGCTCATACTCATGGCATTGTCCTGGGCATTCAGGTGGTGTGGCATTCTTAAAATCTCCAGTCGGCCAAATGTTTCACCAGTTTTTTGGTGAAAATATGCTACGTGCGGACGTATGTAATGCGGTAGACGAACTTGGACAATTGCTCGACCATACTGGACCAATAGCCGCTTCAGAGCGCAATGCTGCACGTATATTTAACTGCGATCATTTGTACTTTGTTACCAATGGTACGTCTACAAGTAACAAAATCGTATGGAACTCAACCGTAGCACCAGGTGACGTGGTGGTGGTAGACCGTAACTGCCATAAATCAGTGCTACACGCCATTATTATGACGGGTGCTATTCCTGTATTTCTAATGCCTACACGTAACCATTTCGGCATCATCGGGCCTATTCCAAAGTCAGAATTTGCTTGGGAAAATATTCAAAAGAAAATTGACCGCAATCCTTTTGCGACGGATAAAAATGCCAAGCCACGCGTATTAACTATCACCCAATCTACTTACGATGGTGTGCTTTATAACGTAGAAGAAATCAAAGAAATGCTCGACGGCAAAATTGATACTTTGCATTTTGATGAAGCTTGGTTACCACACGCGACTTTCCACGACTTTTATGGTGATTACCATGCGATTGGTGCCGATAGGCCGCGCTGTAAAGAATCTATGGTATTTTCAACGCAATCTACCCACAAATTACTGGCTGGCTTAAGCCAAGCATCGCAGATTTTAGTACAAGATGCACAAAATAATATGCTGGACCGTGATGTATTCAACGAAGCTTATTTAATGCACACCTCCACTAGCCCGCAGTATTCAATTGTAGCCAGTTGTGATGTAGCGGCCGCGATGATGGAAGCGCCAGGCGGTACTGCGTTAGTTGAAGAAAGCCTGATGGAAGCGTTGGACTTCCGCCGCGCAATGCGCAAGGTAGACGAAGAATGGGGCTCTGACTGGTGGTTTAAAGTCTGGGGTCCTGATGACCTATCAGAAGAAGGCTTGGAAGAGCGCGATGCCTGGATGTTAAAAGCCAATGAGGATTGGCATGGATTTGGCGATTTAGCTAAAAACTTTAATATGCTAGACCCAATCAAGGCAACCATCATCACACCCGGACTTGATATTAAAGGTGACTTCTCTGATGAGTTTGGTATTCCTGCAGCGATTGTAACCAAATACTTAGCTGAGCATGGCGTAATTGTTGAAAAGACTGGTTTATATTCATTCTTTATCATGTTCACCATCGGCATTACCAAAGGCCGCTGGAATACTATGGTAGCGGCGCTACAACAATTTAAAGATGATTACGATAAGAACCAGCCACTTTGGAAAGTATTGCCAGAATTCGTGCAAAAACAACCACGCTACGAAAAAGTGGGTTTACGCGATTTATGTAAACAAATTCATGCTGTATACAAAGCGCATGACATTGCACGCTTAACGACTGAAATGTATTTATCTGACATGGTACCAGCCATGAAACCGACCGATGCGTTCGCTAAAATGGCACACCGTAAAATTGACCGCGTGCCAATTGACGACCTAGAAGGCCGCATTACCGCGGTACTATTAACGCCCTATCCACCAGGCATTCCATTACTGATTCCTGGCGAACAGTTCAATAAAATCATTGTGGATTACTTAAAATTCGCTCGCGATTTTAATGAAAAATTCCCAGGTTTTGAAACGGATAACCACGGTTTGGTGAAACAGGTTGTTGATGGTAAAGCAATTTATTATGTGGATTGTGTTGAGCAGTAAGTAAGCTACTGATTTTTTGATAACTTAATATAGGTAACATAGCTAAACGCTAAACCTTGCGCTGAAGTATGTGCTTCACGCGAGGTTTCTTGCCAGTGGCCTAAATCAATCGCTGGGAAGAATGCATCTCCAGCAACCTCTAATTCAACTTCAGTCATATATAGCTTGCTGGCATATTCCAACCCATCTTTATATAACTCAGCACCGCCAATCACAAAAGATTCCGTATCATCCTTACATAAACCAATCGCAGCTTGTAATGAATGTGCAACTAGTGCACCTTCCAACTGATAGTTTTTATTACGCGTTACGATCACTGTAGTGCGTCCTGGTAGCAACCGCCCTAATGACTCATAGGTCTTACGGCCCATAATAATATGATGGCCTGTAGTAAGCGCACGAAAGCGTTTGAGGTCTTCAGATAGATGCCAAGGCAGTGTGTTATTTATGCCAATAACGCTATTGCGAGCCACCGCAACAATTAAAGAAAGTGTGGTCATAACCAAATTATACAGCACCAATAAATAAGCGTTCTTGCGAACGCTTTTTGCTAATTAAAAATTATTGCGATTACTTCTCTTGACCAACCTGATACACTTCGTAGCTTACCTCAGCAATTTTCCCTGTTGTCGCGTCTACTTCAACTTTAACTTCTTCACCATCAGCTTCTAAAATATCAATCTCGTATGATGCTTTACCATCTGACTCAAGCTCATACTCAATTTCAGCGATAGTTCCTGGATGTGCGGCTAATGCCGTTGCCTTAGCATCGGCTTCACTTACTTTTGCCAGTGCTTTGAATTTAGCATCATCTGCTTTAAATTCTTGTTCGATTTCAGTGATCTTGCCAGTTTTAACGTTGCATGTTACATCCCAAGCCGTACCGTCTGCTGATTCAATATCAAACTCATAAAAAGGAACGTGTTTTTCAGATTTAAGCTCAAGCTTAACGATTTTACCTTCATGTTTAGACAACGCCGCTTTAACGCATTTACCCAAACTATCGCTAGCGTTAGGTTTAATGGTTTCGTGACCTGCAATTGCGGTGTTTGCAAAAAATGCAGCGGCTACCAAAGTAGCGCCTACGGTTAAACGAATCATAATAATCTCCAATGTTGTTTAATCAAAAACTGATTTAATTAAAAAGTACAAATACATCTATATCCGTACAAATTCCTGTTTTTGATTATATAAAGATTACGATTGAAAACTCAATAAGCTTTTGAATATGTTACAAAAAATTTACAAAAATGGTTGTATTAAACCAATTTTATAAGAATTTTTTTCTAAACGGCAACTGCACCTTTGATGGCTGGATAAGGATCGTAATTCTCTAGAGCAAAGTCTTCAAACTTAAAATCAAAAATATTGTTCACACTTGGGTTAATACGCATCGTAGGTAGCGGTTTTGGTGTACGTGAAAGTTGTTCCTTCACTTGCTCCATATGGTTGGTATAAATGTGTGCATCACCCAATGTATGTACAAAATCACCAATTTTCAAACCGCAAACCTGTGCCACCATCATGGTTAGTAAAGCATATGACGCGATATTGAATGGCACGCCGAGAAAAATATCAGCACTACGTTGGTATAGCTGACAGCTTAACTTTCCATCTGCAACATAGAATTGAAAAAACGCATGACAAGGTGGCAATTTCATTTGATCTACATCTGCCACGTTCCAAGCGGATACAATCAAACGACGTGAATCTGGGTTGTTCTTTATATTGGTCACTACTTGAGTAATTTGATCAATGTGCGTGCCATCTGGCTTAGGCCAATTGCGCCATTGATAACCATATACTGGGCCTAAGTTGCCTTGCTCATCAGCCCACTCATCCCAAATACGAACGCCATTTTCTTTAAGGTATGCAATATTAGTGCTGCCTTGCAAAAACCAAAGTAGCTCATGAATGATGGATTTTAAATGTACTTTTTTAGTAGTGAGTAGTGGGAAACCTTCTGCTAAATCAAAGCGCATTTGGTAACCAAATACAGAAAGCGTACCCGTACCTGTGCGATCTTCTTTTTTGTTACCATGCTGCAAAACATGGTTAAGTAAGTCGTGATAAACCTGCATATTCGCTAGCTCGTTTTATCCATAATATATTGCTTAATTGCCATATTATCAAATTCCATCACATCAAAACGCTGTGGCAAGGCTTCAATACCATTTAAAGCGGCTGGGCGCTCCGGCACAAACCCGAGTGCCTCAACAATTGAGTCTTCAAACTTAGCAGGTAATGCAGTTTCTAGCACAACCATAGGAACGTTAGCATCACGATACTCTAGTGCGACTTTTAAACCATCTGCGGTATGTGTATCTATGGTCACAGCATATTTTGCATACGCTTCACGTATGGTTTGCATCCGATTCGCGTGATTACTACTACCTGATACAAAACCATAATCAGCTAATTTTGGCATTAATTTCTTAATATCAAAAGCACCGCCATTATCTACGCTACGCCAAAGCTCGCGCACTTTGTCACTATCCCGGCCAACCAAGTCAAACACAAAACGTTCAAAGTTAGAAGCTTTACTGATGTCCATAGAAGGGCTACTGGTATGGTAGGTATTCGCTGAACCACGCGGACGATATACACCAGTTTTAAAGAATTCATCAAGTACATCATTTTCATTGGTTGCGACGACCAATTTATCAATTGGCAAACCCATCATGCGGGCAATATGTCCTGCACATACATTACCAAAATTACCAGAAGGTACTGAAAAGCTCACTTTTTGTGTGTTTTTGTTAGTTACGGCAAAGTAGCCTTTAAAGTAATACACCACTTGCGCAATGATACGGCCCCAATTGATAGAGTTAACTGCACCGATTTTGTATTTTTCTTTAAATCCTGCATCATTTGATACGGCTTTCACCATGTCTTGGCAATCATCAAACACACCATTGACGGCAATGTTATAGATATTTTCATCTTGCAAACTGAACATTTGTGCAGTTTGAAAGCGGCTCATTTTCTTATGCGGAGATAGCATAAAGACACGAATGCCTTTTTTACCGCGCATCGCATATTCAGCAGCAGAGCCAGTATCACCTGAAGTCGCACCTAAAATATTGGTTGTTTTACCTGTTTTAGTCAGCACGTATTCAAACAGATTACCCAGTAACTGCATCGCCATGTCTTTAAACGCTAAGGTAGGGCCATTTGAAAGGCTTAGCAGATACAAATTATCCTCTAGCTTCACTGTAGGGGTAATATCTGCTGCATTTTGACCTGCACGCATGTAAGCATAGACATCAGCACGATAGGTTTTATCAATAATTGATTTTAAATCTGTCGCTGGAATATCATCTACAAGACGACTTAATATTGCGAAGGCTAAGTCAGCATAGCCCATGCCGCGCATTGCAGTTAAATCTGCATCAGTGAATTGTGGGTAGCTTTCCGGCAAATACAAACCGCCATCTGGCGCGAGGCCTCCCAATAAAATTTCGCTAAAACTTAATCCGGGCGATTGCCCGCGGGTAGAAATATATTTCATTTATTCTCTCTAAAACTTATCCTGTCATACCGATAAAAGTCGGTATCTAGCGCCGTTAACATCCACTGCATAAAATCACTGGATTCCGCGTTGAGCACGGAATGACGATACAGATTATTTAGCCAATTCTTCCATACGCAACTTAATCACGTTACCTACAATCGCAGGTAAAGCTTCAATTTCAGCAATGCCCGCATCCATATTTTTTTCAATCGTGATATGCGTCAAAATCACAATATCCGCTTCCGTTTCGTTATCGTCTGGTTCTTTTTGTAAAAGTGCATCAATAGAAATATTACGGTCTGCTAGAATTTTTGTGACGCCTGCAAGCACACCTGGCTTATCCGATGCGCGTAAACGTAAGTAGTAAGCACTGTTTATTTCACCAATAGGTAAAATTGGCAAATCGTTTAACTGGCCTGCTTGAAAGCCTAAATAAGGCACACGTTGTTCTACACTTGCGCTACTTAAGCGCGCTACATCCATTAAATCTGCCACTACCGCACTGGCAGTAGGCTCGGCACCGGCACCTGCGCCGTAATACAGCGTAGGACCTACGGCATCACCCTTCACCACCACTGCATTCATCGCACCATTTACATTTGCCACCAAACGTTTTTCTGGAATCAAAGTAGGATGCACTCGGAGTTCAACACCAGTATCGGTACGCTTGGTAATACCTAACAATTTAACACGGTAGCCTAGCTCTTCAGCGTATTTAATATCGGTTTGCTGTAACTTGGTGATTCCTTCGGTATACGCTTGTTCAAACTTCATTGGCATGCCAAATGCGATAGCAGCCATTATTGTTAGCTTGTGCGCAGCATCAATACCCTCTACATCAAATGTAGGGTCAGCTTCTGCATAACCCAAACGTTGCGCCTCGCCTAATACGTCGGCAAAAGCTAGGCCTTTTTCGCGCATTTCAGTCAGGATGAAATTAGTAGTGCCGTTGATAATTCCCGCCACCCACTCAATACGGTTTGCACCCAAACCTTCGCGTAAAGCTTTAATGATAGGGATGCCGCCAGCTACAGCGGCTTCATAGGAAACAATCACACCATTGGCTTGTGCTGCAGCAAAAATCTCATTGCCATGCAATGCTAATAATGCTTTATTGGCAGTCACTACGTGCTTGCCATTGGCAATTGCCTTTAACACCAACTCTTTACTTAATGTATAGCCACCAATCAATTCTACAACTACATCCACTGCTGGGTTATTCACCACCACAAACGCATCGTCAGTGATTTCAACATTTCCGCCAGTGACTATTTTTGCATTTTCAATGTTTCTATCTGCCACTTGCACTACATTAATCGCCACGCCAGTACGGCGAGTAATTTCAGCTGCGTTACGTGTTAATACTGTATATGTACCACCGCCGACTGTCCCGACGCCCAAAATACCTACATTAAGTTGTTTCAAACTTTTGCTCCAAATCTATTTTCTGAGTACTTACTTTTATAGCACTTTTAATTTGCTTACTATTTTCTGCATACTTTTTTCTATAATTTTCTAAATATCGCGCGATGCGACTAATCGCTTCAGTCAAATCATCTACGTTAGGCAAAAACACTACACGGAAATGGTCTGGTGAATGCCAATTAAAACCAGTGCCTTGCACAAGTAACACTTTTTCTTCAAGCAATAAATCTAGAATAAATTGCTGGTCATCTTCTATCGGATAGATCGCAGGATCTAACTTAGGAAATAAGTACATCGCAGCCGCAGGTTTAGTGCAACTTACCCCTGGAATAGCGGTGAGCATGGCGTGTGCAAGGTCACGCTGTTTACATAACCTACCTTCAGGCGCGACTAAATCTTCTATGCTTTGATAACCACCAAGCGCGGTTTGAATGGCTAGTTGCCCAGGCACATTAGCGCACAACCGCATGCTCGCTAACATGTTCAGGCCTTCGATATAGCCGCTGGCGTGTTTTTTCTCGCCGCTTAATATCATCCAGCCAGCACGATATCCGCAGGTACGATAATTTTTTGACAAGCCATTAAATGTGACAAACAACACATCATCTGCAAGCGAAGCAATCGAGGTATGTATATTGCCATCGTACAAAACTTTATCGTAAATCTCATCAGCAAAAATCACCAGGCCATGGTGACGTGCGATTTCAATAATGCCCTCTAAAATCTCGCGTGGATACAATGCGCCAGTTGGATTATTTGGGTTAATCACTACGATACCACGCGTATTGGCAGTAATTTTGGCTTCCATATCTTTTAAATCTGGCATCCAACCTGTGGCTTCATCGCACTCGTAATGCCTAGCAGTACCGCCAGCTAAGGTAACGGCAGCAGTCCATAACGGATAATCCGGCATCGGCACCAATACTTGATCGCCATTATTGAGCAAGCCTTGCATCGCCATCACGATCAACTCGGATACACCATTACCAATGATGATGTCATCTACCGTAACACCGCTAATATGCTTTGCTTGCGTGCTATGCATAATGGCTTTACGCGGTTCAAACAAGCCTTTGCTATCGGTATACCCGCCGGCTTTACTCATGTTGCGAATCACATCCTGCTGAATTTCTTCAGGCACTTCAAAACCAAATGAGGCTGGGTTACCAATGTTGAGTTTGATGATGCGCTGACCTTCCTCTTCCATCTGGCGGGCGCGCTGCAACACCGGGCCACGAATGTCGTAGCAAACGTTACTTAGCTTATTTGATTTTTCTAAAGTTCTCATATTGTAGGTTTCATATGTGCAATTGTGCTATAACCGCTTCTGTTAAAAGCTTATTTTGTAAAATTAGTACGGTTTATAAATGCATTAGCAAAGTATGCTAGTTTACCTTGCGAGGCCCTTGCAGGCAATGAATCAGAAGTGTTTTATGAACAGCCATGTTTTATACTTCGATTAGAAGTACACAATCAAACTAATGTAAATCTTGGGGATCAATAATAGCGCCACCAAGCTGGTTAACAATCGTCGCTCTATCAGCCGCATTTGCCAGACAAGCGACTTTAGTGAGTGCATCTGCGCGCCATGCATAATGCGACATGACACTCCAACCACCTACATTAGGAGAAACCAGAGGATTGATAATTTTACCTGGAAACGTTTTATCGTAATCAGCAGTGACTGTAGAAGTTGCCAGCGCGGCATTCTGCAGACCGCCTAAAGCAACATACTCGCCATTAACTTCGCGACGCTGAATTGGCAACACTAAATCACCGTATACACGTAAATCCCCACCAGCATTTACCCAACCCGCTTTTATGTGATGGCGTTTTAAGGTAGCAATTGCACAATCGACAGCGTAGCCTTTAGCAATGCCATCCAATGTCACTTTAATGGATTTATTAAATTTTATTTTATTACCATTGATTTGAATATCTTCACCCACGCCCGTAGATTGGACTTCAGCATGATATTGATTGGGACTGCTATGGTCTGGCAATACGCCGTTTTGAATCATCGCACCACCTAAAGTGCAGTTGAACAATCCATTACTGGCAATCGTCATACTACGCGCGAGCTTCATTACGCGTACTGTATGCTGATGCACTTCGATGAATTCACCATTAGCCTGATTCAGTCGTGTGAGATCGCTGGTAGTTTCATGAAAACTAAGCAAATGATGTAGTTTTTCTACTACATCAAAAGCTGCTGAAATTGCCTGTTCAGCACTTTTGTCAGATTGTTCACAGCCAATCTCAACAAAAGTACCAAGCAAAGGCCGCATTCTTTTAAGACTAGCCATTGAAACCTAACAATTAAAAAATTCGACCATCTTAACTTATTGGATTGTTTTATTAAGCCAGTTTTATTAAGCCAATTTACTCACCAAGATTTAAGACTTTTTGAATCGTCAGTACCCGTTTTACGCCATCCATCACATTACGGCTAGATAGCGTACCGCCACTGATATTAGGCACATCTTCATCCAACTTAAATGGATCAGCCAGCATTTTACCTACCAGATGTTTACGCCAGATTGCATCACGTACACCACCGCCGTAAGTTTCACGATACGTCATGATCTCGACCCCAACAACATGGCCATCAGGACTCACGCCCACGCCGTAGGTAATGAACTCATGCTTACCAATCACTTCATCCACTATAAACCAGCCCAAGGTTTTGCCATTTTTAACGGCACGCCAAATTTGCTGCGTATCCCAGCGTTGACGCAACCCAGATAAAGATTTAATTTTATCTTTTTGATCTGAAGTAAAGTTTGCCGGATGCGCCTCGAAAGACTGTGCATCAGCAAATATTACTTTCTGCGCTTGCTCAGCAGTTAAATAATCTGCGGCATAAACAGGTGAAACGATTGCTGCCACTGGCAGCAACCACAAACTATGAATGTTTTTCATATATCTCTATGAGGTGTTTTTAAAAGCTTAAAAATCAAAACCTACTTTTAATCTCACCTCATTTTTGGTGCGTTCGATTAACTGTAGATTATTATCAAGCTGCGCATCGTTTGGGTTGCCATAGCCTTTTAATTGATGGAATGCAGTTAAAGTTGCCCAAAACTTTTCACCTCCATAATGAATGTTTGGACCAGCAAAGACTGACCAGCGTTCTTGACCAACTGTAGTTTCGTACTCAGATTCGTAAAGTGCCTCAGCACCTACCGACCAGTTTGGTGCAAAGCGATAACTTAAGCCTGTACCTACGCTAAGCTCTACTTCCATCTCATTATCTATTGGCCAATCAAAATCTGCCGGTAAAGAAGCTTGTCTGCTAGCACTTAATGAATCGCGTTTAGCATAAACAGCCTCAACCCCCAGATTGCCCGCCCAAACTAACTGACCTTCCATAAAGTATTTTTGACCAATTAATTTTGCCTCTACACTGTAGGTATCTTTATCTAAACCAGAATGTGGATCTAGCCAGCTATAGCCTAAGTCTAAGTAACCAGCCAATCCAAAATCATCTTTAGCCGGGCTTAAGAACATATATTTAAACTCTGTACCAACACCTGACAGGCGTGGTCCATACTGCTCATCACCGGGAATGTAAGCATTTACTACGATACCTTTAGTATCAATGGCTTGTGCTTTAACATAAACAGCTGCCTCAAATCTATCGGTTACACCGTATTCTAATTCAGTTTTACTATCCCATGCATGGTAGCTGCCGACACCTTTATCTGCACGATAGGTCAGTTGTTGATCCAACTCAAACGAGCCTTTTGGCATCGTTTCTGCGCCTTTAACGTAACCAAATAAATTTTCATCAGCGCTTGCAATATTTGTATAAAACCCCAACCCCAATAATGCAGCAACTACATAACGATGGCTTGTTTTCATTTCTATTCCTAAAGTTAATAAAAAACTATATGATACTCGTTATCATTTGCAACATCAAATTAGCAGTGGTATTAACCCTATGAAAAATCTGGCTTTTATATTTTTTAATATAAATATTTCAGTTGGATACTTAAGTTCGTTAAAATGTTTACATGAAACTTCATCTCACAAATTCAGATGGCAATTATCTCATCACAGGCTATGATCAAGGTTGGGTAGAAATTAATCGACAACGCTATACCAACAATTTGATTTTGCTACCGAATCAAATTATAGAAAATTGGGAAGCTTTGAGTTTTGAAAATATTCAAGCAGACCATTTTGAAAGAATTGCTGCATTAAAACCTGATGTTGTACTTCTTGGCACAGGCGTTAAACATAGATTCATTCATCCAAAATTAACCACTTCACTCACTAACATCGGGATTAGCCTAGAATGTATGAGTACGAATGCTGCCTGCAGAACCTATAACATCTTGATGGGTGAAGGTCGAAATGTAGCCGTGGCTCTTATTGTATAAATTTAATCACAGATTTTTTATCACTCACTTAAAATAAGTAATCTGCAAGCCTAATTAAATCCACATAAAAACTTATGTTATATAAAAAAAGAAGTCGCATAGCGCATTTACCAAAGTGGCAATCCATATCAAGTCATACTATCTTTTTAATTTGTGCCAGTTCTGGGATCCTATATTTGCTCGGCCATGAATTTGAAATCATGCCGTTGGCTATTGAAAACCACAGCGTACTAATGGCACATGGCATTTCGGCCTATTTATTCGTTTTACTATTTGGCGCAGTGATACCAACACACATAAAAGCAGCTTGGAAAGCAAAGCGTAATCGAATATCTGGCGGCTTGATGATTACGGTAATGAGCTTGCTGCTGATTTCCGGCTTGTTTTTGTACTATGCTGATGAGACACGTGAGGTTGCACTTTGGGTGCATTGGGTCATTGGCGGCGGTTTATTATTGCTATTTCCGTTTCACTATATTGCTGGGCGGCGCGCTAATTATTTGGCACTCAAGCACCATGAAAATAAATCGCATACAAAAACAAGCTAACCATTTTCGTTAGCTTGTTATATGAAAACATCTGATTAGATATTTTTAGTAGATAAAACCAAGGTAGCGTTAGTGCCGCCAAACCCAAAACTGTTCGATAGTGCAGTTTCTACCTTAACGTTATCAATGCGTTTGCGTATAATGTTTAAACCTTCTGCCGCTGGATCTAAATTATCAATATTTGCAGAAGCGGCAATAAAGCTATTCTCCATCATAAGCAAGGTATAAATTGCCTCATTCACCCCTGCCGCGCCTAGCGCATGACCTGAAAGTGATTTAGTTGAAGCAATCGCTGGATTTTGCTTTCTGCCACTGTCACCAAACACTTCACGTATTGCTTCTAACTCTTTAGTATCACCCACTGGTGTGCTGGTACCATGCGTATTAATGTAATCGATGTCATCAGCGATACCTTCCAGTGCTAACCTCATACAGCGTACTGCACCCTCACCACTTGGTGCGACCATGTCGTAGCCATCTGACGTTGCCCCGTAACCAATCACTTCAGCGTAGATTTTTGCACCACGTGCTTTAGCGTGCTCATATTCCTCAAGCACCACAATGCCGCCGCCGCCTGAAATCACAAAACCATCGCGGTTCGCGTCATAAGTGCGCGAGGCCTTGTCAGGAGTATCGTTGTACTTGGTGGACATGGCACCCATAGCGTCAAACAAGTATGACAGGCTCCAGTGCTCTTCCTCACCACCGCCAGCAAACACAATATCCTGCTTACCAAGCTGAATCTGCTCCATACCTGCGCCGATACAGTGTGCGCTGGTAGAACATGCTGAACTGATACCGTAGTTAACACCCTTAATCTTGGCGCCAGTGGCTAAAGTCGCCACAATACCGCTACACATGGCCTTAGTAACCATGTATGGGCCAACTCGGCGAATGCCCTTTTCTGCCAGCACGGCATTACTTTGCTCAATACTTTCTGTAGACGGACCACCACCACCGACAATAATGCCAGTACGCACATTGGAAACAAGATCATCACCAAGACTAGCATCAGCAATCGCTTCTTGCATGGCAAGCCAAGCATAAGCATGGCCTTTGGCCATAAAACGCAATAATTTACGGTCAATTAAATCTTCAATATTAAGATTTTTAATTGAGCCCGCCACATGTGAGCGTAAACCACGATCTGCATATTCCTGCTGAAACGTAATCCCTGAACGACCTTCGCGAAGGCTATCTAGCACTTCAGATTTATTGTTTCCTAAACTGGAAACAATCCCTAAACCAGTAACAACAACACGACGCATTATCGTGTACTCCCTAAAAATTTAATTATTTTATTCTATTGAGATTTTAACTAATTTTAATTTAGTTTTTATTAAATCTACTAGAAATTATCTGTACGCGTGAACAGCCCTACACGTAAATCTTGCGCCGCATAGATTTCACGTCCATCGACAGACATACGTGCATCAGCAATCCCCATTACCAATTTACGCATAATAACGCGCTTCAAATCAATAGTATAAGTAATCGTTTTATGTGTAGGCAATACCTGACCAGTAAATTTTACTTCACCTGCACCTAAAGCACGACCACGCCCAAGCCCACCTTTCCAACCTAGATAGAAACCGACTAATTGCCACATCGCATCTAGCCCTAAGCAACCTGGCATGACTGGGTCGCCTGGAAAGTGACATTCAAAAAACCATAAGTCTGGCGTAATGTCCATTTCAGCAATAATCTGTCCAGCACCATGAGCGCCACCATCTTCTGTAATTGAAATAATGCGGTCAAACATTAACATGGGTGGCAAAGGTAATTGCGCATTGCCGACACCAAACATTTCGCCACGGCCGCATTTAAGTAATTCTTCTTTAGTGAAACTATTTTGTTTTTGCATACGTATATCTTATTTATGATTATTTTAAATTTAGATTATTTTAGTTCAATTAGATTTATGCTATTTTCGCTGGAAAACCGATTTTACGAAAGCCTTATTCACTTTTTAACTATATTTATCGCTTTTTGTTTGATTTTAATCACTTATTTTTATTAGATAATCATCTTTTTCAATATATTTTCACCAAATGTTATCAAAATGTAACGAAGGGGTATACAGATCTGTTTACCCCTAACAAAAAAACGTTTACTATGCATTAAGTTTGCAGTTTTAACTATTCAGCTTTACTTTAATTATAATTTTTAACTAAGTCGGGAAAATTCAATGAGTGACCGTCAGCTAGCCGATTGGCGCAACCATGCGCTTACCTTAGAATCAGAAGTGAATAAAGTCGTTGTGGGTCAACAAACACCTATACGCTTAATTACCACTTCCATTTTTGCACGTGGTCACGTATTGCTTGAAGGCGATGTGGGGGTAGGTAAAACCACATTACTACGCGCATTCACACGTGGCATTGGTGGTGGTTACCAACGTATTGAAGGTACGATTGACCTCATGCCCAACGATTTGGTCTATCACACCTACCTTGGTGAGGATGGCAAGCCACACGTCAGCCCGGGTCCGTTACTGATGTCTGGTGAGAACTTATCAGTTTTCTTCTTTAACGAAATCAACCGTGCACGTCCACAAGTTCACTCATTATTGCTACGTGTAATGGCTGAACGTAGCTTATCTGCATTTAATACAGAACATTACTTTCCACACATGATTGTGTTTGCGGATCGCAACCAAGTGGAAAAAGAAGAAACGTTTGAAATTCCATCAGCCGCTCGTGACCGTTTCATGATGGAAATTCCAATCGTTGTGCCAAGTGATGACGCAATCATGGAGTCTTTAGTATTCGACACTAAATTCCATAACGTAGATGCGTTGGTAGATACTGTAAAACCAGATGTTTTGCAGTTTGATCAACTCAATGCCTTCTCCAGCGTTTTACAAAACAGTGTAGAAGCAAGCGATACGCTTAAAAAATACGCATTGAATTTATGGAAAGCCACAAAAGCGCCGCTTGATTTTGGTGTAAAAGTGGCGGGGGTAGATATGAACCGCTTAGTATTATCGGGCGCTAGTCCACGCGGTATGAGTATGATGCTACGGGCTGCGCGTGTAAATGCTTGGATGAACGAACGCAGCGCAGTTTTGCCGGAAGATATTCATGCGGTATTTCACTCTACAGTCGCGCATCGACTCGTATTTAGCCCGATTTATGAAATGCGCCGTACAGAAATTGCACGTGAGATGTTGGCAGGCATTGTTAATGCAGTTGCAGCGCCTTAATTTAAAAACTCAACAACTACCAACGGTAAATTTACATGGTTGAAGACATTAAGTCGTTTAGTTATCACATAGGCTGGCGCTCCCGTGGACGCCATCCTGGGCATCATGCCAGTACACAGCGCGGCATGGGCATGGAGTTCCGTGGTCATACCACGCTGCTCTCTTACCCGGACCCTCGCCGTATTGATATACGCCAAACGATACGCGACCCGCTTGAGCAAGTGTATGTGCGACTTTTTAATCAAAAAAGTGCAACACCTGTTTATGTAATTTGCGATTTATCAGGCAGCATGAATTTTGGTGCAAAAAAACGCAAAATTAAACTAGCTGCAGAAATTGCAGAGTCGGTTGCGCAATCAGCTAGTCAAAATCATGACCCATTTGGCTTTATTGGTTTTGATGAAATCGTACGTGAAGATTGGATTAGCTCGTCTTCGTTTAAGTCATATCGGGCAATCGAGATGGCTGAGTCATTAAAAGACTATCATCCAAAGCCAGTGAGTTGTGAGGGCATTACCGAGGTTTATCGCTATTTGCCGCGCGAGCGCTCATTAGTGTTTTTAATTTCTGACTTTCATATACCCAATATCGTACTGGAAAAGTCGCTTTCAAATCTGTTACGTCATCACATCGTACCTGTTGTACTGTGGGATTCAGCGGAGTACAAAAATTTACCGGAATTTGGTTTAACCAATGTCTCAGATGCTGAAACTGGTGAAAAACGTACATTATTTTTGCGCAAAAACCTACGTGAAAAGATTGTGGCTTCATTTGAAAATCGGCGGCAAGAAATCTACGATTTATTTATGCGTTTCGATATGCCGCCTTTTTATGTAGAAGGTGAATTCGATGCAGATTCACTGACTGAGTACTTTCACCAATTTGTAGCGGCCTAATCAACCAGTTTATTACAGACCAACAAAGTAACTACTTAATTTAAGTAAATAACACTATGACAAAATTCATCCGTATCTTTTATTGCTTGCTAGCATTCACGCTCGCACCAAATGTAGCTTCTGCGTTAGATAGTCAGAATCTACCTGATATTCCTGAAGGTTATGTCACGATTAGAACGATAGAGCCAATTAAATTGGTGGGTTATACCGTTGGAGATGTGATTGAGCGTGAGGTGATTCTGACCATTAAAACACCTTACAAGCTGATTGAGACGTCGCTACCTATTACAGGGTACGAAAAACGCTATAAAGGGCAAGTGATTGGTATTGAAATGAAAAGCGTCACCCATACCAAAAAAAACAATAAGGACAGTACAACCTTTGACATTAAACTAGCCTACCAAGTATTTACTAATAACGTAGTCGCAAAAACTGCCTCACTAGGACCAGAATACCTTAACTTAATTAATACTAAAGATAGCAAGGACCTTGTTAAATATCGTATACCGAGTATCAATATTGCTATTTCACCTATTGCGATTTTTGGCCAGGTGAAAATCGAAAACAATATGAGTACATGGCGTGGGCCACTGCTGTTAAGCGATGTTCAAGAGAAAAAATGGCTTAAAGTTGCTAGCATTATCTTGGCAATTAGTCTGCTAGGCTTGCTTTACATACTTGGTATGCATGCCTGGCTGCCGCGCATGGGTGGTGCTTTTGCAAAAGCATATCGCGTTCTACGAAAAGCGCCCAACACACCAGAAGGTTTAAAATTAGCAGTATCAAGGGTACACGAAGCGATTAACACGACCGCTGGGATGAGCGTGTTCAGTAGTAATTTAGAGGAGTTTTTAGCTAAGAAACCAAATTTCTCTTCTATGAAATCGGAGATTCAACAATTTTTTAGCTTGTCTCGCAATGTGTACTTTGAACCAAAAATAGCACACAACTTAGGCAATGAGCCGTTAACTTGGTTAAAAGCTTTTACGCGTCGGTGCCGTGACTGTGAGCGTGGCTTAACACCTGAAACTGTAGAAAATAAAGTGTTGTCTTCTAAAGCTCTGAAGGCTGGGGTTTAAAGCATGGCATTCTCACACCCATGGTTATTATGGTTATTACCACTGGCTTTTTTGCCTCTACTATTAGAGCGTACGCATGCTAAACACTACTCATGGGTAGATATGCTGCCAGCAGATCCACTATCAAACTTGATTGGTTTATTGCTAAAAATATTAGCGGTTTGCACCTTGTTATTTATTATTCTTGGCCTAGCTGCACCACATACTAATGAACAGAAAGTTGAACGTATTGGTGTAGGTGCACAAATTGCATTAGTTTTAGACCGTAGCGCCAGTATGGATGATCCATTTTCTGGTACAACTGATACCAAAGGCAACACAATCGTTGGTGAAACAAAATCCGTAGCCGCTGCAAGACTCATCACTGACTTTGTAAAATCACGTCAGCAAGACATGTTTGGCATGATTACTTTTAGTAATTCTGCCATGTATGTACTGCCATTGAGCGAAAACAAAAAAGCCATCATTGCTGCGGTACAAGCGACTGGCGGTAATGCATTGTTTCAAACAAATATCGGCAGCGGCTTAACCAGCAGCGCAGGCTTGTTCAACAAAATTCCTGATTCAGGTTCACGTGCAGTCATTTTGCTTTCAGACGGTGCAGGCAGAATGGATGCCGGCACACAGCAGAAAGTCAAAGACTGGTTTGATCAACTGCATATTAGTCTTTACTGGATTGTGCTGCGTCAACCTGGCGGCTTGAGTATTTTTAATACCGCTTATGTACCACCTGAAAATGCAGCATTGCCAGCAGAAATTGAACTGAATGAATTTTTCAAAACACTCAGAACGCCTTTTAAAGCATATGAAGCGGAAGACCCAAAATCATTACAAATAGCGATGAATGATATTAATAATCGTGAAAGAAAACCAATTAAATACTTGGAAAGAATTCCAGGTCGCGAGTATTCAAATGCTTGTTTTATTATTGCTGCAATTATGATTGGTCTGTTGTTAGGTGTGAAATACTTAGAGGTTAAAACATGGCACTAAACTCATCAAATACTCAAAACCCATATGCGATTAAAGTCTCGATTATTAGCAGAATGAGACATTTTTTTACCGTGACCAAAATCACTTGGCTGTTGATATTAATCGCGGTAATCAGTGTGATTAGCACAGGCTATTTTTATAACCGTACCAAGCAGATTGATGCATTCAATTTAGCGATAAGTTCTGGTAAACCACCTGAAACCGACTTGCAAAGTTTTGAAGCTAAATTTGCAACAGCCTATTGGTTAGCAAGTAACGAGCGCTACAAAGAAGCCACTTTGCTATTCAACAAAGCGCTTAATCATGCTGATACGACGCAGAAATCCGCCATTCAATATAACTTGGGCAATATATTCTTTAGGCGTGGGTTAATCATCAACGGCGCAAACATGACCGTGCGTGACGAAGCCGAATATTTATTCCGTCAAGCCAAAACAGCTTATCAACAGTCATTAAGACTGGATAACTCATTTTGGGATGCACGGCACAACATGGATCGGATTTTAACCATGTTGCCGGGTACACCAACGCCAGGCGTGGGCGAAAGCGATACACCGGGCTTGATTATGGGCAGTATTCCAGTAGGGTTGCCGTAATAATATGAATAACGTACATAAACTCTTTAACTACTTTCGTCACCGTCACGATGCAGCCTTATTACTTGCTGCATTACTACTGCTGATAATCGCCCTATTTAACCCAAAAATACCGATTAAGCGTGATATTTACAGCTACATTTTTGTGGTTGATATATCACAAAGCATGAACGTGATTGATAAAACATTAAATGGTAAACCAGCTACACGCATGGCGTTTACGCAAGATACTTTGCATAAATTGATTGGTGAACTGCCCTGCGGCACTAACGTAAGCTTAGGTTTATTTGCTGGCGTGAGCGTTGCGGCACTTTATACGCCTATTGAAGTGTGTGAAAACTTCGATTCAATTAACGATACCATTGATCATTTAGATTGGCGCACCGCTTGGTCTGGCAACAGCCGTGTTCGTACCAGCATGTTAGGGCTGGCAAGAACCATACGCTCATTTCCTGAACCTGCACAGGCAGTGTTTTTTACCGATGGCGAAGAAGCACCAAAATTACATGTATTCAACACACAAGACCTTACTGCGTTTCAAGGTGGCGAAGGCTGGCTGTTCGTTGGTATTGGTGGTGAACAAGGCGCACCTATACCTAAATTGGACGAACACAATCAGTTAATTGGTTATTGGTCCGGTGAAAGCTTTGCGATGCAACCAGGTATCGCGCAGATTTCTGAAGCCAATATCGGCGTACGTGACGACAACGTGGCTGGCGGTACTAGTGACCGCTATTTATCTAAGCTAGATGAAGCTTATCTAAAAACATTAGCAAAAGAAGTGAATGGCATGTATGTGCGTGGTGATAGCGTGCAAGACGTATTAGGCGCAATGAAAAAACAAAAGCCAGCGCGTCGTGACAAAGCTGGATTTGAACTGCGCTGGATTTTGGCTGGACTTGCAGGCATATTATTTATACTGGCTTATACGCCCAAACATCCTGTGCAATCACTCAAAACAGAATTACGCAGCTTGATTACACGTCGTCGCAAGCCTATTTAAAACCAAGCCTATTTAGAATTACAAATACCTTGCTTATTGAGTAAAGTTTGATGAGCAAGGTTAAATATTCAAATTAATCTTTGCGTGCATATCCCCAACGCAACCAAACCCTAAACTGCCTGTAATGCTCTGCATCTACAGCATCAGTCAATATAATCACATGTTGTACAAAAAGGCGCTGTTGCCATGATGCGCCATCATCTAACTGACTATTGAACACCGTTAAATAAGGTGTCACTACAGAGTCTGGCTGCACTATCACTCGCAATGCCCTGCCATCTTTACGCACCAACTGAAGTTCATTCTTGCTGTTGATTTTTAGTGCTACGCATGCCCATGGCAATAGCAACAAACCATGCCTGCATACAGCATAGCTAGCGGAAACAACAATCATCATGCTTAGTACTAATTTAATTAGCCAAGGTAAACTCAGCAGCATTACAATGGACAATGCGCCTAGGCTCATCAAGGTCAATAAAAGACTCGCAATCTTTGAAGGCTTGAAATCGAGTTGTATTGGCTTCATCTGTAGAATATTAGTTTGTTATTTAGATAAAGGTTAGCATGCACATGCAACAATGGCATCAATTTCTTAAAGATTCATCAGCATCTAGCAATCAAAATGTAGTCATAGAAAACAATATCGTCATTCGCTTTGACGAGCCCGCCATCGAGCGCCAAGCGCTGTTAAACCAAACCGTGATGTGCGACCTTTCGCATTTAGGCTTATTGCAGCTACAAGGCGCCGATACGGTCACATTCCTGCAAGGCCAAGTGACTAACGATGTTAAATTACTGGGTGGCCATCATGCGCACTACACAGCTTATTGCAACCCTAAAGGCCGCATGTTGGCGTTATTTTTAGCGTTTACGCATTATGACCATGTGCATTTACAAATGCCAAAAGAGCTAATTGAATCCATCGCTAAACGCCTGAAAATGTACGTGATGCGCAGCAAAGTAATCATTACAGATGAATCAGAATCAATTATCAAAATAGGCTTGAGCGGTAATAATGCCGTTGAATTACTTAAACCGTTATTTAGCCAGATACCGCAAAATGATTATGAACTAGTGAGCTTAGAAAACGGTGCTTTATTAAAACTGACTGGCGCAATGCCACGCTTTGAAATTTTTACTGACTCCATAAACGCACCCATCATTTGGAACGCACTTAAACAAAACGCCAAGCCCGTTGGCGCTACATGTTGGGAATGGTTAGAAATTCAAGCAGGCATTCCTGAAATCATGTTAAAAACCCAAGAAGAGTTTGTGCCACAAATGTTGAATTTAGATGCACTTAATGCTATTAACTATAAAAAAGGTTGTTACACAGGCCAAGAGATTGTCGCACGTACACATTATTTAGGTAAGGTAAAACGCCGTACGCAGCTTGCATATATTGCAAGCGCTACAATGCCTGCATTAGGTGATGATGTGATGGATGCAGCAAATCAAGTGATTGGTAAAATTGTGCGTTGTGCGCCTGCGATTGACACTGGTTTTGACGTACTGGCTGAATGCAGATTAGAGCATGTGAAAGAAAATGGTGTGTTTTGGAACGGAATAGCCTTAACGATAAAACCATTACCTTATCAACTAGATGAAAGTCAATAACTGCTATTTTAAGGCGTTATAGGAGCAACTGTTTGTTTTGGGTTTGGATCTGAGCTTGGTAATAGTGTAGGAGTTTTAGGTAAAGTATTTTCCAGCACTTGGTAAAACACTTCGTCTTGTTTGACCATGCCTAATTCGCTTCTGGCACGCTCTTCAATAGCAGCACGACCACTTTTTAAATCACGCACTTCAGCATCTAAAGTTTCGTTACGCGCTTTTAGCGCTTTGTTCTTATCTTGACTAGCAGCCACTTGCCGACTTAAATCCCACACACGTAACCAGCTACCCTTGCCTAGCCACAGTGGGTACTGCAGCAAGGCGATGAGGATAACAAAGATTAACGTTAATGCTTTCAACTACTTAACCAATATCAATTAACTAAAATACTATTTAAATAACTGGTAAAACGCAGCCATGCCCGCGTAGCTAGTTGCATCACCTAACTCTTCTTCAATACGAAGTAGTTGATTGTATTTAGCAATGCGTTCTGAACGGCAGAGTGAGCCTGTTTTAATTTGTAAAGCATTAGTCGCCACAGCAATATCAGCAATGGTCGTGTCTTCTGTTTCGCCAGAACGATGTGAAACAACAGCCGTATAGCCAGCACGTTTCGCCATTTCTATGGTTTGGAACGTTTCTGTCAAAGTACCGATCTGGTTCACTTTAATTAATACTGAGTTAGCAACGCCACGTTTAATGCCTTCACGCAGAATTTTGGTATTCGTCACAAATAAATCATCACCTACCAATTGCGTCGTTTTACCTAAGCGCTTAGTCAGGATATCCCAACCATCCCAGTCGAATTCACCCATACCATCTTCAATACTGATGATTGGATATTTATCACACCAAGTGGCCAGATAATCAGTGAACTGAGCTGAGCTGAGCGCTAAGCCTTCAGATTCCAAATGATATTTACCATCTTTGTAAAATTCAGTACTTGCACAATCCAGACCTAAATACACATCGCGGCCTGGCTCATAACCTGCATCTGAAATCGCCTCTAAAATATATTGAATGGCTGATTCATTAGAAGGTAGGTTTGGTGCGAAACCACCTTCATCACCAACCGTGGTAGCCAAACCTTTTTTATGTAAAGTTTTCTTCAATGCATGAAACACTTCCGCACCGCAGCGAATCGCTTCACGGAATGTTGGCAGGCCTGCTGGAATAATCATGAACTCTTGCATGTCTACACTGTTATCCGCGTGTGCCCCACCGTTGATGATATTCATCATTGGTGTTGGTAATTGCATCGCGCCAGAACCACCTAAATAGCGATAAAGCGGTAAGCCAGACTCTTCTGCCGCAGCACGTGCGCATGCCATAGAAACAGCTAGAATCGCATTGGCGCCTAAACGGTCTTTATTTTCTGTACCATCAAGCTCAATCAAGGTTTTATCAATAAAACTTTGCTCTTCAGCGTCTAAGCCAATAATCGCTTCCGTGATTTCAGTGTTCACGTTTTCAACTGCTTGCAAAACACCTCTACCTAAATAACGAGTTTTGTCGCCGTCACGCAACTCCACCGCTTCTTTTGCACCAGTAGATGCGCCAGAAGGCACGGCTGCGCGGCCAATCACACCACTTTCAAGTAATACGTCTGCTTCAACAGTTGGGTTACCACGTGAGTCTAAAATTTCGCGGGCGATAATATCTACAATGGCGCTCATAACTTTTCCTTAAACTTTAATAAATTCATTTGATTTAATTAACAGGGTTATTTGATGCACTGGTGCTTACAGCGTCGATTCAATAAACCCAGCTTTTTTCACTAATCTATCTAAATCCACCAGCACTTCTAGTAAATCTTTCATTTTATGTAATGGCCAAGCATTTGGGCCATCAGATAATGCGACAGAAGGGTCCGGGTGCGTTTCCATAAAAATACCGGCAATGCCACTAGCTACTGCTGCGCGGGCTAGTACCGGCACATGCTCACGCTGACCACCGCTTTTATCGCCTTGCCCGCCTGGCTGCTGTACAGAATGCGTAGCGTCAAACACCACTGGACAATCCGTTTCACGCATAATAGCAAGGCCGCGCATGTCAGAAACTAGAGTATTGTAGCCAAACGACACACCACGTTCACAGACCATAATCGTGTCTGCGCCACCATTAGCCTCTTTGGCTTTTTGCACCACTTGACGCATATCGCCCGGCGCTAAAAACTGGCCTTTTTTGATATTCACTGGTTTACCGCAAGTGGCAACAGCAGTAATGAAATCAGTTTGTCGACATAAAAATGCTGGGGTTTGAAGCACATCCACCACACTTGCTACCTCAGGCACTTGCTCTTCTGTATGTACATCCGTCAAGATTGGCACACCAATTTGGCGACGCACTTCATCTAAAATCGTTAAACCTTCTGTAATACCAAAACCACGAAACGTTTTATTTGAGCTGCGATTAGCTTTATCGTATGAAGATTTGTAAATAAACGGGATACCAATTGAAGCACAAATCTCTTTTAACTGCCCAGCTGTATCAATCGCCATTTGTTGTGATTCAATGACACAAGGCCCCGCAATTAAAAATAAAGGATGCTCAAGACCTACCTCAAAATTACATAGTTTCATTCTGTGACCTTAGTTTTGCAACAGTACCTTACGTTTTCAAAAAAACCAGTTCTTCAATTATGCTTTATTTTTTGTTAGCTAAAGCCGCATTCACATAAGCGGTAAACAAAGGATGGCCTGACCTTGGATTTGAAGTGAATTCCGGGTGAAATTGGCAAGCTATAAACCACGGATGTTCACTTTGTGGCAACTCAATCATCTCACACAAATCTTCAGTCGGCGTTCTGGCAGAAATCACTAAACCAGCCGCTTTTAATTGCTCTACGTAATTATTATTCACTTCATAGCGATGGCGATGACGCTCATTCACTTGCACGCCGTAAATGCTCGCTGCCAAAGTATCTGGCACGATAGGACAAGCCTGTGCGCCTAAACGCATCGTACCACCGAGGTCAGAGTCGCTAGAACGCGTTTCAACTTTGCCATCAGCCGCTTGCCATTCAGTAATCAAGCCAATCACTTGATGCGGGCTTTCAGGGTTAAATTCAGTACTGTTAGCCTCGGCTAAATTAGCTTTGTTTCTTGCAAACTCAATCACAGCAAGCTGCATACCTAAGCAAATACCAAGGTAGGGAATCTTGTTTTTTCTGGCATAACCAATCGCCGCAATCTTGCCTTCGGTACCGCGTTTACCAAAACCGCCTGGCACTAAAATCGCATCCATTTCCTTCAATGCATCTGTACCGTTGGTTTCAATATCTTCAGAATCGATATAATGAATCTTAACTTTAGATTCGGTATGAATACCTGCGTGTATCAATGCCTCTGTCAGTGATTTATATGATTCTGTTAAATCAACATATTTACCTACAAAAGCAATGTTAACTAAATGCTTAGGGTTCGCAAGTGCGAAGGAGATTTTTTCCCAGCTAGATAAATCAGCCGCTTTAGCCAGAATATCTAACTTGTGACACACAATCTCATCCAACATCTGGTCATGCAACAAGCCAGGGATTTTATAGATAGAGTCAGCGTCAATTGCGCTGATTACCGCTTCTGGCGCAACATTAGTAAATAAAGCGATTTTTTTACGTTCTTCATCTGGAATGTTACGGTCGGCACGACATAGTAAAATGTCTGGCTGAATACCAATTTCGCGCAGCTCTTTTACTGAGTGCTGCGTAGGTTTAGTCTTTAACTCGCCAGCAGCAGCAATCCAAGGCAATAACGTTAAATGGATGTAACAGGCATTGGTTTTACCTTCTTCAAAACCCATTTGGCGAATCGCTTCAAGAAACGGTAATGATTCAATATCACCTACCGTGCCACCCACTTCAACAATCGCAACATCCGCACCTTCAGCTCCACGCTTTACATGCGCTTTAATTTCATCGGTAATATGCGGGATCACTTGCACGGTTTTACCTAAGTATTCACCGCGACGCTCTTTTTTGATGACTGTTTCGTAGATTTGACCCGTAGTAAAATTATTACGTTTGGCCATACGCTGGCTAATGAATCGCTCGTAATGACCTAAATCCAAGTCAGTTTCAGCGCCGTCATCAGTGACGAATACTTCACCATGCTGAAAAGGCGACATAGTGCCAGGGTCAACGTTAATGTAAGGGTCGAGTTTTAGCATGGTGACTTTAATACCACGCGACTCTAAAATTGCTCCAAGACTGGCGGCTGCGATGCCTTTACCAAGAGAAGAAACTACACCGCCGGTTACGAATACATATTTGGTCATGGAAAGGCTTTATAAGATGTGTTGCAGACGGGAATCTATTTTACTGCAAAGCGACTTTTCAAACAATCAAGCAGCGAGGTAAAACTAAAGTAAATTGTGGAAAATGTATCTGTAAAAACCGTTAAGTTTTTTTACACACTTTTTAAAATAGCGTGATTTTGCTTTTATATCCCATGTCTACCGCGCCTGTGATGATGCAAAAAGCTGGGGGATTTTTAGCTCGGGCTGTTTGAGCGTAGCGAGTTTCCCGAGCGACCCAGCTTTTTGTAGCAGCACAGGAAACAAGCGGTAGAGGGTAGCCTTTTCTTTGGTTACTTTCTTTTGGCTAAGCAAAAGAAAGTATCTCGCATGTCGCGCGAGAGCGACTACTTAGTGTTTAATTTGACGTATCGTCTCGATTTAAGACTAGATTTATGTGGCCAAGAAAAGATAAATTGATGCTCATCAGGATTGATAATAATATCAGCTTCGTTGACACCAAAGTACTGCCCGTGATTTTGAACTGTGTCATGAATCTGTAAATACTCTAAATTAAGAAGTGAGATTAGCTGCCTTGCGTCTTTTTCTTTAACACACGCTGGTACTGAAATTTTTGCGTTCACGTCGACTTTTTTAGCTAGCCGTTCTAAACCAACATATGTTGCTCTATGTTTTTTAGCCTCAAACTGCTTTGACTGAATCAACTTAATGAGTTTAGGCGAATATTTGAACAAATCTTTAGCTAAAAAATGATTCTGCTTCCATATATGTGAATATAGAAGACTTAACCACTCCTGCTCAAAATCTGCTTCGGGAAAACCATCATTTGTTATTGAAGTGTAATAGTAATGTGCTACTGCCTCACATTTGGCAAGCTCTTCAAGAGCGAGGACCGAGAGTAGATACGCTGAAGGGTAAGAGGCATGTACATAAAGCAGCATTGAATCTGCGTGTAATCGTAAAGAGTTACGCAAAGACTCAGATGCAATTCGTTTAAATTTATATGGACTTAAGGTCTTATGCATACTTTTATACAGCCATCACTTCTCTGCCCAACTCCCATAACTCCTAAACTGCATCATCACCTCCTCCATCTCCGCATCTGTCAACAACACAGGCTTACCCACTTGCAAAGCCCGCAAATACTGCTCGCACAATGTTTCCACTTCTTGCGTAATGTTAAGTGCTTTTTCTAAAGTTTCGCCTACGGCTATCATGCCGTGATTTGATAATAAGCAGGCTTTACGATTTTGGAGTGCAGTGAGCGCATTGTTTGAGAGTTGCTGGCTACCAAACAACGCATACGGTGCGCAGCGGATGCTGTTGCCACCTGCGAGCGCTATCATGTAGTGAAACGCGGGCATGTCTTGCCGAAACGTGCTTAAGGTTGTGGCGAACATACTGTGGGTGTGGACGACGGCGTTGACGTCCGTCCGCGCGGCTAAAATATCTAAATGAAAGCGCCATTCGCTTGAGGGTTTGCGGGCGCCTGTGGCGTTGGCGTTAAAATCCATCCACACTAAATCATCCGCCGTCATGTTTTGTACTGGCATGCCAGAGGGCGTGATTAAGAAGCCAGCTTCGCCATTATGATTATGCTCATGATTAATCATTCGCAAACTTACGTTGCCAGAAGTTCCGCGGTTTAGACCTAATTTATCTAGGGTTTGGCAGGCTTGTAATAATTGTTGGCGTTGTATTTGCATGGCATTCAATATGATTAAAAATGTGCCTATAAAAACGGTTAAGTTTTTATCATGTGCTTTAAATCAGCGGGTGTAAATACGCCTTGCTCAGTAATAATTGCCGTGACTAACCTTGCTGGTGTTACATCAAACGCTGGGTTTGCTACTTTTGTATTGGCGGGCAGAATATTGATTTCAGCAATTTCGCCATTGGCAAGTTTGCCGCGCATTAAGCTTACTTCATCGCCGCTGCGTTCTTCAATTTCAATTTCCCTAATGCCATCAACCATCGCCCAATCAATCGTGGGGCTAGGGACTGCCGCGTAAAACGGCACCTCATTGTCAAATGCTGCCAGCGCCTTCAAGTAAGTACCGATTTTGTTACATACATCACCAGTGCTCGTCACGCGATCTGCCCCTACGATGACCATATCAACCTGCCCATGCTGCATTAAATGCCCGCCGGCATTATCGCTAATCACAGTATGCGGCACTCCGTGCTGCGCTAACTCCCATGCCGTTAAGCTTGCGCCCTGGTTGCGCGGACGCGTTTCATCTACCCATACATGCACCGCTAAGCCTGCATCATGCGCTATATAAATAGGCGCTAAGGCCGTGCCATAATCTACCGTGGCCAGCCAGCCCGCGTTGCAATGTGTGAGGATATTCAGCGGGCGCGATTGTCCACAAAATTTAGTTTGTGACATCGCGTTAATTAAACCTAGTCCATGCTGTCCAATCGCTTGGTTGAGCAGCACATCTTCATTGCAGATCGCTGCCGCTTCATTCCATGCTGCGGCCCTGCGATTATTATCAGGTAGTGGCAACAATACACCCAGCATCCGCTGCACTGCCCACCTTAGATTCACGGCGGTTGGACGGCTTTTTACCAGTTGCTCAGCCGCATCATGCAAGTGTGTATCATCAGTTCGCAGTTCAAGTGCCAACACCAATCCATAGGCCGCAGCTGCGCCAATTAAAGGCGCACCACGAACTTGCATGGTTTTTATGGCGGTAATCATTTGGTGCAAATCGCGGATACGCACAATTTCAAAGTCAAAAGGCAACTTGGTTTGATCGATGATTTCTACACACTCTGCTTGCGTATTTGGCCATATCGTGCGGTAGGCTTGTTGGTTAACAATCATAAAAATAAATAATTCAAAAGTTGACTTTTAAAAAGTTCCCTAAAGTTGAAAATACTCTCCACAATATCTGTGGATAACTCTGTGAATAATTGTGACTTGAAAATGTAACATACCAATTTTAAAGGGTTTTTTCAAATCGCTTAAATTTTAACCTAATATTTACTTGTTAATAATCAATAACTTAAATAATGGCCATTGATTACTAAGGTTTTTTTACCATAGTTAAAGTAATGGATTAGGTGGTGTGCATAAGTCAAGTAGTTTCGGTAATATTTTTATAGCGTTGGCACTAGTAATCTCAAGCACATGAGCGACATTTACGCATCTTAAATCTGCTAACACTTGCGCAATTTTAGGTAATTCCAGCGGGGTATTTCTGCCATTTTTCCCTATCCATTCTGGTGGAATATCGGGTGAATCTGTCTCTAAAACAATCGCCTCTAAAGGTAGCTTAGCTGCGAGTTCACGGATTCTTAATGCACGACTATAGGTCATCGCACCACCAAAGCCAAGTTTGAAGCCTAATCCGATAAATTGCTCAGCCTGCTGAAAACTACCGTTAAATGCATGGGCAATGCCACTTTTTATTTCATAGCGACGTAAATACTTCAATACATCATCCACCGCGTGGCGCACATGCAGTATTACCGGCAAATCGTACTCTTTGGCAATTTTAAGTTGCTCAGTAAAAAAGTAGGTTTGTACCTCAATATTGGCTTTAGTCACAAAGTAATCGAGGCCTATTTCACCAATCGCAACTGGGTTATATTTTTCTACATACGTTTTTAGCGTTTCAATATCTTGAGGAGTGGCGTTATCCACATACATAGGATGAATGCCAAGCGCGTATGCGCAATTTTGATGCTGATTACATAGCTGAATGACGGCATCAAAATTATAACGCGCTACAGCGGGGATTACGATTTTTGAAACGCCATGTTGGATGGCCTGCAAAGCAACATGGCTTCTATCCGCATCGAATTCGCTAGCATCAAGATGGCAATGAGTATCAATGAGCATTGCTATAATTAGAAATAGTTAGCTTACGGCCTTAATGGGCTTAGCGCGCAACCGAATGTCTTGCCCTACTTGGCGCACATCTAATACCTGCAAGTTGGTGACTAAATTCATCTCGGTTAACTCGGGAATAGCAAACATCGCCTTGGCATCAGCACCCATTAACTTCGGTGCATAATAAAAAATGAATTCATCGATTAAATCAGCACTTAAAAATGCACCATTTAACCCCTGCCCCGCTTCCAGTAATACTTCATTTATCCCTTGCTGCGCTAAATGCTTAAGCAAGGCTATTAAATCCACACGTCCATAAGCATCAGGCAGATGCAATAAAGTCGCGCCAGTATTGATGAGCGCAGCAGCATTATCATTTGCATCTACGCTATAAGCAATCGTAACGGGGCTAGACTTAATGCTTTCTACATGCAATATTTTAGCGTTAACCGGCGTCTGCAAACGACTATCTACAATCACTCGCAGCGGCTGGCGGTATGAGTGATTTAAACTTAATGGCTGAAGCCTGACGTTCATAGTAGGATTATCTGCTAACACCGTACCAATACCCGTCACAATAGCGCAAGACTGCGCACGCCAATGCTGTACATCCAGCCTCGCTGATTCGCCAGTAATCCACAAGCTTTTACCGTTTTTAAGCGCCGTACGGCCATCTAAACTAGCCGCAATTTTGCTGCGCACATAAGGTAATTCGCGCGTCATACGAGAAATGAAACCTGGGTTTAAAGCACGTGCCTCAGCCTCCATTAAACCCACATCAACTGATATACCATGGATTTGCAGGCGTTTTATACCATTACCCGCAACAAGTGGATTTGGGTCTTGCATCGCAACTACAACGCGCTTTACACCCGCATTAATGAGTGCATCTACACACGGCGGCGTGCGTCCATGATGATTGCAAGGTTCAAGTGTGACATAAGCCTCCGCATCTTTTACATCGGCGCCTGCCTCACGTAATGCAAATACTTCTGCATGTGGCTCGCCCGCCTTAAGATGAGCGCCCTGACCTATTATTTGATTGTTTTTTACGATAACGCAACCCACCCTAGGGTTGGGTTGCGTGGAATATAAACCCTGCGCTGCGAGCTGCAACGCAAGCGTCATATATTGATGATCAGCTATGGTGAACACTTAATGTTAATAACATGTATTTGTATAGGTATGTTTAAATCGCTTAGTCCAAAACAGCTTTCAGACCGCCACACTAAATTAGTGTGATGAAATACGGCTGTGCATCAAACGATTATTTTCATCAAAGAAAATACGTAAGCCATGATAAACATGCATGCATTTACCAAGGTCATATTCAATCGCGTTGCTGTCTTCATAGCTCGGGCGGCCTAAAAGTGCTTTCACTGCATCTTTTTGCGTCCCCACAGCCAAAATTTTCTGCTGCAAATGATACGCCATATCACCGCGTTTACACTCAGTTTCAATAGTCGCGACACTTTGCATCCATTTCACTTGGTCAAATTTTTCATTGCCAAATACCACGCTGTCTTTCATTGACCACCAAGTAAAAAAAACAATGGTCAGCAACACTGTAAATGCCGCAAGTGCAATGGAGGCCCAATTGATCAACTTCATTTTGTATCCTTCATAAAACTTGAATTAAATAGACTCTTAAAATCAATCATCCGAGATACGACGCTTTACTGCCGACACTGGCTTATCCAAATCACGAATGGCATCGTTAAAATCATCTACATCTGAAAAGCTACGGTAGACCGATGCGAAGCGTATATAAGCCACTTTATCCATGAGCTTAAGCTCGTGCATCACACTCTCACCCAAAGTCCTAGCTGGAATCTCACGCTCACCCAAGCTCAATAATTTTTGTGAAATCCTGTCCAAAGCATGATCTACATACTCTGTAGGCACTGGACGTTTATGCAACGCACGTGAGAATGACAAACGTAATTTCTCACGGCTAAATTCTTCACGTGTACCATTGGTTTTCACCACCTGCGGCATGTGTAATTCCGCGGTTTCGTAGGTAGTAAAACGTTTATCACATGCACTACATTTGCGGCGACGGCGTATAGAATCACCTTCATCATTGACTCTGGAGTCAATGACTTGAGTATCGTCGGCACCGCAAAATGGACATTTCACTTAATTAACCTTTTGCTTAATTTTGATACACAGGAAATCTAGTAGTTAACGCATGTACTTTAGCTTTAGTCGCGGCAATCAAAGCTTCATCGGTTGGCTTGTCCAACACATCTGCAATCAAATTGGCAACTTGTTTAGCTTCTTCTTCTTTAAAGCCACGTGTTGTAATCGCTGGCGCACCAATACGGATACCCGAAGTCACGAATGGACTTTCCGGGTCGTTAGGAATCGCGTTCTTATTCACTGTGATATGCGCTAAACCAAGTGCTGCATCTGCCGCTTTACCAGTTAAGCCTTTTGGACGTAAATCCACCATGAACATATGAGATTCAGTACGACCTGAAATAATACGCAGACCACGCGCTGTTAAGACCTCTGCCATCGCTTGTGCATTCTTAATCACTTGCGCCTGATATGTTTTAAATTCAGGTTGAGCTGCTTCCAAGAAAGCAGTCGCCTTTGCAGCAATCACGTGCATCAATGGGCCGCCTTGCAAACTTGGGAATACGTTTGAATTGATTGATTTTTCAAATTCAGCTTTAGCTAAAATAATACCGCCACGTGGGCCACGCAATGTTTTATGCGTAGTCGAAGTCACGAAGTCGGCATGCGGCACTGGGTTTGGATATACACCAGCGGCAATCAAACCTGAGTAATGCGCCATGTCTACCATGAAATAGGCGCCTACTTTTTTGGCGATTTCACTCATGCGTGCCCAGTCAAAACGTAGCGCATAAGCTGAAGCACCACCGATTAGCAGCTTTGGCTTACATTCAACTGCTATACGTTCCATCTCATCGTAATCAATTTCTTCTTTGTCGTTTAAGCCATACGGCACGATATTAAATAACTTACCAGACAAGTTAGCAGGAGAGCCATGCGTTAAATGACCGCCATGGCCAAGATTCATACCCATGACGGTATCGCCAGGTTTAAGAATAGAAAAATACACCGCTTGATTCGCTTGTGAACCGGAGTGTGGCTGTACGTTGGCATACTCTGCACCATACAACGCTTTTAAACGGTCAATCGCCAGTTGTTCCACTTGGTCTACAAACTCACAACCACCGTAAAAACGTTTACCTGGATAACCCTCTGCGTATTTGTTGGTTAACTGTGAACCTTGTGCCTGCATCACCGCTGGGCTGGTATAGTTTTCTGAAGCAATCAATTCAATATGGTCATGCTGACGCACAACTTCTTTTTCTATCATGCCCCATAAGGCAGGGTCAGCTTGGTTCAAAGTATTAGCGTAGTTAAATGGTGCTTGCGACATAGCGTTAGTTTTCCAAAGGCTTTAGTTGAATTAGTAAAGTTATCGGCGTATTTTACCACGCTGTGACATGAACATTAAAGTCAAGTTGCAACGCATCAGTTTGCAACCTAGCTAAATTGTCCCAACTCCAATTTGATTGAAAAGCAATGTGATCAATCAAATTGGTGGCTGAAATCAACCAATTGGCTAATTATACTGCAACCTAATTCCCCTATTAATTCATAACCCTTTGAAAATAAACTACTTTATATTTGGCATGTGTATTGCATTAATAAATTTAAGCGTATATCTCCAAAAATCGCCCCCTTAACCCGCAATGCCTTATAAGCTTTTGCGGGTCTTTTTTTGATACCTATCATTTAGCCGCGCTATAATCAAAGCATTGCATATTGCCAGGAACACACTGCCATGAAATGGACTGACACTTTAACCATCGCCGAAACTCTTTTCGACACACATCCAGAGGTTGACCCAAAAACCATACGATTCACTGATTTAATGCAGTGGGTAATGGATCTAGAAGGCTTTGATGATGACCCGCATAAGTGTGGTGAGAAAATTCTAGAAGCCATTCAGCTAGCCTGGATTGAAGAAGCAGAATGACTATCAAGGTAACTTGCAATAGGCAACTCTTAATGATTAACTGTCACGATTAATATCATGCATCAATTGCCCACATAATGTTTGAAGCCCTGTTATGGTTATTCATTAAACATTTTATTTGCGACTTTCCATTGCAGGTTTTTTCATGGATGTATCGCAACAAAGGCACTTACGGTCATGCTGGCGGCTTAGCGCATTCCGCGTTACATGGCCTTGGAACGTTTATAGTGCTGGCTTTTTGGCTTGGTACAGATGCGTGGCTATATGCACTGACTGATGCATTGGTGCATTACCACATTGACTGGGGGAAAATGAATGCTAACCGAAAACTGGATCTTAAGCCTGATAATAGTGAATGGTTTTGGATATTACTAGGCTTCGATCAATTGCTTCATCACCTGACTTACTTCGCGATTGTTGCGCTTGCTTTTAAGTCTATTGCAATTATTTAAAACGTACCAATTTCAGTAGTATGCACATCACATACTGCTTAATTCATGTCTAAAAACACTTTAGTAGTCACTATCATTTGGCTTGCACTCGCCGGGCTAATTTTCTACTTGGTCGATAATATTCAAAACCCCAATAAAATTAATCGCTTAGGGTCTGATAGCACTGTGATGTTAAAGCGCGGTCTAGATGGTCATTACCGTGCCGAAGCACTGATCAATGGCGAAAAAGTAGATGTGCTGGTAGACACTGGCGCTACTGGCGTGGCTATTTCGCAACGCGTTGCAGATAAACTCAAGCTTGAAAGCTTTAACGCAGTGCGCACCAATACGGCGAACGGCGACAGCATCGGTTACATGGTACGTTTGAATGAAGTCAAAGTCGGTGGAGTAAAGGCAAACAATGTAGCGGCAATGATTGCACCAGGCCTAGATGGCGACGTGCTGCTTGGTATGTCATTTTTAGGTCGTATGGATGTGCGGCTTTATAAGGGACAAATGACCATTAAACAGGTCGAAGAATAATTATACACATTCATCTCATTGATTTAATTATAAAAAATATATCCAGCTAAAATAAATGTAAGTAATACGCCGAACTTAAGACTAAGGTTTGCCGGCAAGTTTTTTACATTAATTAAGTTTTCCTGGAGGTTTATCATGAGTTTTCAAATTAAAAGTGCAGCACTAGTGATTGCAACATTATTATCAACAGCAATATTTTCTGCACCCGCATTTTCAGCTGAGCCAATGTTAAGTACGGGCGGCTACGCAACCCAGTTACAAAAAATGGGAATGATGAAGATGTTAGATGGTGATGGCAACCACATGGTGACAGCGGCTGAAGCTGACGCTTATTACGATAGTATTTTTACAGCGTTAGACAAAGATGCTGATGGTTCTGTAGATGCAAAAGAATGGGCTGGTCCTACTAGCAAATCAAAACTTGATTTGACTACAGGTGGTTATAGCCGCGAATTACGCTCAATGAAAATGATGGGCTTAATGGATAAAGATGGTGACCACAAAGTGACCAAAGAAGAGTTCTTAGCTGGTCATAAAGCTATTTTCGCTCACATGGATACATCTGGCGATAATGAGCTTAGTGCACAAGAATGGGTAGCAAAACACGTAGCTGGTCAGTAATATTTAATTAGTAAACGTAGGTTGCTCTCAATAAAGCCAGCTTTTAGCTGGCTTTATTTTTGTGCTGCTTACTAATCATCTATGTGATGACGGTAGGTGTATTTCGTCCTGTTTTTTCTATTAACAGCGAAATTTGTAAGGCGATTCGTATCATTTCGGCCAAAGCAATTTGCGCATCCAAGTCGTGTTGCGTGCTGTCTGGTTCAAATGCCTCTAAATAAATGCGTAAAGTCGCACCTTCAGTGCCAGTACCAGAAAGCCTAAAGACAATCCGGGAACCATCTTCAAACAAAATACGCACACCTTGATTGTTGCTAATTGAACCGTCAATTGAATCATGATAACTAAAATCATCGCAAGTTTTAACTGTATAACTTTTAGCCGTTTCTTTAGCAAAAGTCTGACCCGGTAAGCTGGTAAATTGCGATTTAATATGCTGCATCACATCATTGGCAGCATCCGTTGGTATTGCCTCATAATCGTGCCGAGAATACACGTTGCGACCGTATTCTAACCAATGTGATTTTAAAATCTGCTCTACCGATACCGCGCCATTAGCCGTGTTCTTTTGTGCAAGAATATTCAGCCAAAATAATACCGCCCACAAACCATCCTTCTCTCGCACGTGGCTAGAGCTAGTGCCAAAGCTTTCTTCACCGCACAACGTCACCTTGCCTGCATCCATCAAATTGCCAAAAAATTTCCAACCTGTAGGGGTCTCAAAACAAGGGATATTCAACTTTTCAGCCACGCGGTCAACTGCCCCACTGGTAGGCATAGAGCGCGCAACGCCGGCAATGCCTTTTACATAAGCGGGAACTAAAGTGGCATTTGCGGCTAAGACGGCCAAACTATCGGATGGTGTAACAAAGAAGTTTTTACCCAATATCATATTCCGGTCACCGTCGCCATCCGACGCAGCACCAAAATCTAACGCTGACTCACCAGCAAACATGATTTTTACCAAGTCTTCAGCATAGGTTAAATTAGGGTCAGGATGTCCACCGCCAAAATCTTCTGATGGTACGCAATTCATCAAACTTGTTGCTGATGCTCCAAGCCGATTCACAAAAATCTCTTGTGCATACGGTCCAGTTACGGCGTGCATCGCATCAAATTTCATTTTGAAATTCGTGGCTAACAACTGCTTAATCGCCGGGAAATCAAATAACGTTTGCATTAAATCAGCATAATCATCTACAGCATTAATCACTTTTACAGTGAAGTTAGCATTCTTACCTGTGCCTTCAAAAATCGTTTCGCCTAACGTATCGATATCAACTTTAGGTAAATCTGCAATTTTGTACTGCGTGATGACTTTACTTATCGCAAAGATATTGTCAGTTATTTTTTCAGGTGCAGGGCCGCCATTACTAATGTTGTATTTAATACCAAAATCGCCATTGATACCGCCTTGATTATGGCTAGCAGACAATATCATGCCGCCAAACGTTTGATATTTCCGAATCACGTGTGAAGCGGCAGGTGTAGACAGAATGCCTGCCTGTCCCACTAAAACACGAGCAAAACCATTGGCAGCAGCCATTTGAATGATAGTTTGGATAGCCTCGCGATTATGGTAACGACCATCGCCCCCCACAGTAAGCGTAGCGCCAATTGGCAATTCGCCATGTTCCAGCAACGCATCAAAAATACTTTGAACAAAGTTTTCTAAATAATGTGGTTGCTGAAAAACTTTTACTTTTTTACGCAAACCTGATGTGCCGGGCTTTTGATCATTAAACGGCTGCGTTTTTGTAGTGATGATTGTCAACAATTTTTTGCTCTTTCAGAATGATTTAACACAATATAAATCATGTCTATGACAACCACAACTGTTCAAGTTATAAGTTGATTAAATACAAGTCGTACTCATCCCTTTGGGTAGCTTCAACCCAAAATTTAACATCAAAATGAAGTCTTTATCTTTCGCAAGCGGCTCAGGTTTTTGTTCGCAATTTGACAAATCAGCGCCATTGCCATCAGCACCGCTTCCGGCCGCAGTAAATCCAACATTTAAAACAAATAATTGCTGATTCGTGTAATTACTGAGCATAGGATTTAAATCTACTAGGCCTGCATCATTTCTAGGTGATGTAGATGGCGCCAGTATGGTGAAATTGCTGCCAATATAAGTCAACGCATAATTTGAACCAGCGGTAAGCGTGCCTTGATTAATAGCGTAGTTACCAGTGACTTCTCCTGAGTTTCTGATTAAAGCGCCTGTCAATGCATCCCCGAACACTAAACCCCCACTAACATAAGTAAAGCTTGCAGGGTCAGCACTTCCAAGAACCTTGGTTTGACCAGCATCTGCTGTCACTGTGAGCGCTTTAGGCGTTATAACAGCCGCATCCGAAGCATTAGTGTTGGTTAAGTTGTAATTGCTGGCTAGATCAGCGCCATCAGCAAGGGTGATGCCGCTAATATTGACTGTGTTGGCATTGACGACGTTTTTGCTATTAAAAGTACCAGAAGCCGTGCCAACGTTCAAGCTCTCACCTGCAACAATG
>JBKJUR010000025.1:0-14037 GCA_046590165.1 Methylotenera sp. | reverse complement strand
CCGCAAACCACTTAAATGCTGCAAACCTGACATTAAAATCGGGGTCCTCACAAAGTGGCCATTTATCCCTTTCTTTTAGCATTGGATTACCAACCAACAATAATCTATGCAAGTAATACGGGTCTTCCAGCAATGGCAGCAAGGTTTTACGCTTTGCCTTAGGGTTAAGAATAACGCCCCGCCTTACATCTGCTTCTGGATAGGCTACTAACGCTTGCAAAATACGCTGCGGTGTATGCACATTAGCCGCAACGCCACTTAACACATCAATATCCAGTTCTCTAGCTAGCGCCACCAATAAGCGCTTAGGCACATTTTGCTGGTAAGCCACGGCTGAGCGCACCCACGCATTTTCATCTTTTGCCAACACTTCCAGTAGCGCAATTGGGCAACGCGGATTTCTAGCTACCGCGCGCCGCACTTCATAACAAGGGTCAGCGGAAAGTCTTTTCAATACATTGCGTGAGACTATTGGATTTCTACCTAACCATAGTCTTACCCAATGATCTGCATCATTCATCAAGCGCTTTATGCTTGCAGCCGACAAGTCGCTCCTCGTTGCTAGGGCACGCCTTACTGCACAAGCTGCGTCATTCAACAAATGTCCAATCAATGCTCTATGTGCATACATGTTCGCCGCTACACCACATCGCACTGCCGTATCTTTATTCATGACCATTCTCGCCAAGACAACTACCTGCGTACATTTACGTGATAACTGGCGCTGTACTAACAACTCACTATCATTCACTGCTTGTTCTAGCAAAGATTGCGGGCAATTTGCATGTGCGATCACAGCAGCCCGCGAAAATGCATCACCTCTTGCATAAATCAACGTTAGTACGTCCGCTGGCGCTGATGGATTAGTCGCCACATTTTTATCAAAAACCTTATACATCTCAGTATTTGGTTGATGACTCACTAAGCACCTTAATACTTGCTCGCTCACGGCAGGATTACGGCTAACAGCTTTAAGGTTTTCTAAACTACTATCAAACTGAACAATACTTGCCAACACATTAGCTGGCGTATGCTGATGTTGTGCAATCAACAACGTCAAACTTGCATTCTTTTTGCTGTCCTTAATACCTTCAATATATAGATTTGATAAAGCCTGAGCCGGTGTATTTGGATTCTTATCCAACCGCTGCGTAACAGCGTTATCCAACTTAACTGTTCCAGCATTATTTTCAGACAATGCCTGCAACACTGCGGCTGGAGTATGTTCCCACCGCGCTAGCATCAATGCATCTTTACGTTTACCAAACATGATGGCTTCCAAAACCTTACGTTTTTTATGAGCGGCTATGCCGTACACTGCCGCAGCACAATAAACATCGTTGGTCTTAATCGCCCTATTCACTAAGGTGGATGCAGTTTTTACGGTTACCAAATCAGTTCACCAAATGTACTTCTTGAAACACCTCTTTTTCAGGTACGTCATACTCCATACATTCATCAATCAGTTCTATCAATTCGCGCACGATAAACTTGCCTTCATAACCTGAGGTTTTAAGCGCATCTTCAAACATGGTCAGGTCTTTCGGGCAGGACACTACGAACACTTCTAGCCCTTCAATGACTGCAGCCTCTTTCATACGGTTTTGCGAAGGCTTTTCGCTACCTACAGGATCTGGAATCCAAATACGACCGCCACCAGCACCGCAGCAGAATGAATTATCTTTATTACGACCCATTTCCACCAGCTCGCAACCCAACATTTTGAGAATATCGCGCGGTGCATCGTAACCTTTGTTGAAACGGCCTAAATGGCAAGGGTCATGGAAAGTCACTTTGTAATTGAGCTTTTTGACTAATGGCAATCTGCCCTCTTCTATCAATTTTTTCACCACTGTACTGTAATGCTGTATTTCGTAAGTTCCGCCAAAGTCTGGGTATTCATTACGGATAGTGTTGTAAGAGTGTGGGTCTGTCGTCACTATCGACTTGAACTCACAGTCATCTAATGACTTGATATTAGAGGTTGCAAGAAACTCATAAAGACCTTCTTCACCCACACGTCGCACATCATTACCAGCATTCAACTCGCCTTCAAATAACAAGCCAAAATCAACACCAGCCTTATGCATGAGCCGTGCAAAGCCCTGTGTTACCTTTTGGTTTCGTGGGTCAAACGAGGCATAATCACCAACAAACCACAACATATCGACTGCTTCTTTACGTGCATCTTTAATTTCAAAAGGCAGTTCCTTAGCCCATGAGGCTCTTTTACGTTTAGATTCGCCAAACGAGTTGCCTGTTTTATGTATGGTCTGCAGCGTTTTTTCTAACAGCGGATCCATCTCACCTGCTTCTACAAGGTTACGGCGCATTTGTACGATAATTGGCACATGCTCTACGGCGACTGGGCAAATCTCCACACACGCCAGGCACGTGCGGCATGACCATAGCGTCTCCATGAATACCTGGCCAATATCCTTGCCATGAATATCAAGTTCGGCCTCTTTAGGAAGTTCTTTGGCGTTTAATGTATGGTTAGCGAATTCACGCAGCGACAGAATCACATCGCGTGGTGATAACGGTGCGCCCACAGCGTTAGCTGGGCAGGCCTCTTGGCAACGACCACATTTGGTACAGGCATCCAGATGTAACAGATTCTTCCAGGTTAAATCGGTAATAGTCTTATAACCCGCGGTTTTTTGGTCATCCGGCACTCTTGGTAAGCGTCTGCCTGCCAATGGATCTTTGAACATTAACGAGGCTGCAGCCGTGAAAATATGCTTGATCTTGGTGTATGGAATGCACGCGATGAAGGTCAGCGAGAGCAAACCATGAAACCACCACAAACTAGGGCGGAAAGCCCCTGCACCTTCACTTGTCATACCAACTGCCTGCATCAGGTGTGCAAGTGATGCGCCAACTGGCGACCACATACGGTAATCCCACACTGTTGGGCGACCGCTAAGCCATACTAGTCGTGTCGCTTCAAGGATAAAACCGGTGATGCCTATCAATATGAATGACCATAAAAATGCCCAGTCTTCACGACGATAAGCACTACGGTCAAAATCAGGATCGCCAGGTTGTCTATCCACCCTTGCATAATCAAGTTTAGGCAAATGTAACCATTTACGGCGGTACATCATGTAGATTAAACCTACGATTAACCCTAGGCCAGCAAGGTCTAACACTAGCGAGAACCATAAATAGAAATTACCGTACCAAAAATGCACGCCAAATAATGGCTCTAAAATGTCGTACTCTAAAGTAATCGTAGATGTACCAATGAACAACAGCACAAAACCTAGAAATATCAAACCATGCGCACGACCTGCACTTTTATCACGGCGTACCAAGGTACGATGCGTCGCCATTGTTTTGACCATACCAATAAAACGATGCAGCAATTCACCCCAAGAACCATCAGGCTTACCTCGACGGTATTTTCGTATCTGTACATAAGTGCCATAGATAAAAACTGCAATCGCCGCATAACCGAACGCGTAAAACAGGTGTATTGCCTGCGGATGGAAGTTCTCAAACAGTATTCTGGTGATTTCTCTAGGATTATTCATTTGGCATCGCCTGATTTTTTATAGTGGTTTTTTAATCAATCTTGAAACTTGCACTACATCTTTTCTTAGCATTAAATCTTGGCATTTAAAGACTATGTTTTAGCGTTAAATATGACCGCCTCATGATTCTGAAGCGGTCATCTCTCACTCACTAAACTTTGTACTCTATTTTGAACGTACCGCCTGGCATGTGTGGAGAACCCCAAACAGCTACTTCACGTTTGTACGGAAGAGCAATCTGTGGATTAGATTCTTCAATCTCACGCGCCACACGATGTCCACTGAAAGTTGCATCCGCAATCAAACGCGGTGCTTCAGCGTCACCAACCAGGTAAATACCCTTGATATCATTTGCAGCCCACTCTGCTTCACGGGCTTTAAGCTCGTTCCACAATTTGTTTTCTGAATGACGCCCAGTGACCAAAATCAATGAATCAAACTCAAGCCAGCGATGTGTTTTGTTAGCATCGCGCGGTGAAACGCCCGGACCACGATAGGTACGTTTTGAACCATCACCCCAAACGTTGTAGATTTCAAGACGGCCTGGCTCGATTTTTGAGCAGAAATGGTCGCCAAGCTCTTCCACATGTAACTCATGCAACCTACGCATCATGTTTGGATACTCAAGCGTGAAGTGCATGTAGTTAGCGAGATGCACACCCGAAACGATTGTCACTTCGTGACCGTCTGCAGCCAATTTCTCTGCCAAGCTTGGTGCCATAAAGTAAGTATCTGCATTTAAAATCACTACGCGTTTACCGATTTTCTTTTTACCGGCAAACACTTGCTCTGGGGTAAGCTGGTCTGGCAACGAAGCATCAGCGCCTGGAATTGCATCATGTGTTAGGCAATTGTTACCATCGGTATTCCATGAAGAACCTGTAGCAATAATCACTTTGTCAGCACCATATTGCAACACTTCGTCAGCTGTCATCGGCTTTTGGCCAAGGGCAATCTGGCTTTCTTTATTTTTCTTCACTAATTTAGTAAGCTGCGTTTCACGATAGTCACGGTGATAACCCCACTCACCCAAACCAGGCAATGTAACCAACTCATTCAAGTGACCGCCAATTTTTTCAGCAGTGTCATATAAGTGAACGATGTAGTTACTTTCCATCAATACACGCGCAGCTTCAGAACCTGAAGGACCCGCACCCACTACCAGTACTGAATCTTTAGATTTTGTTTTAGGGAATTTCTCTGGATGCCAACCGCGACGATATTCTTCACCAGCAGTCGCATTTTGCGTACAAATCATTGGCGGGCCGCCGATTTCCCAACGAGAAATACACACGTTACAACCGATACATACGCGAATATCGTCATAACGGCCTTCTTCGATCTTTTTAGGTAAGAATGGGTCAGCGATAGAAGGTCGTGCGCAACCAATAATGTCGGCATAACCTTTAGTAACGATTTCCACCATTTTTTCTGGGTCAGTGAAACGGCCTACACCTAGCACCGGTTTTTTAGAAACCTGCTTAACGAACTTAGTCCAAGGTACTTGATGACCCTGTTGATAGAAACGTGATGGCCCTGCATCCTCGCCCCACTCGGCAATATCACCGACATCCACATCCCACAAATCAACCAATGGATCTGCTAACTCAACAAACTTCATACCGTCAACTTCAACTTCAATCTGACCTGGGCCATAGACAGTATCTACCGCAAAACGGGTAGCAATGGCACATTCTGCACCTACGGCATGTTTTACTTTCTCTAATGTTTCTAACCAGAAACGCGCACGGTTCTCTAATGAGCCACCGTATTTATCAGTACGTTTATTGTAGTAAGGGTTTAGAAACTGTAACGGCAAGTAAGAGTGAGCACCGTAGACATAGATAATGTCAAAACCGGCATCACGTGAACGTTTAGCGGCATCTACATAGTATTGTTGTACTTGAGCGATATCGCTTAAGTCCATCTCTTTGCAATAGCTCAAAGTTTCAAATTCTGATGCATATTGGCTTGGGCCACGTGCTGTTGCGCGTGATTCCATATTAGGGGCATGCGCACCGCCGTACCATAGCTCTACACCAGCTAAGGCACCATATTTATGCACTTCCTCGGTCATTGCACGCAAATTACGTACATCACCTTCATCCCAAATACGGGCTGATAAACGGTGTGTATCATCAGATTCAGGATTGATAGAACAATATTCGGTGTTCATTGCTGCCCAGCCGCCTTCAGCTTTTACTGAACGATGCGCCGCCTGAAAACCAGGTTTATCAGAACCAGCGCCAATACAATGCGGCACTTGATAAAAGCGATTACGTAAAGTCTTAGGGCCTATTTGAATAGGTTCAAACAGAATGTCATGTTTTGGATCGCGTGCCATATTATTCTCCGGTCTTTATGGTCGTTATAAAGGAATTTGCTGATGTGTTATTCTCATCGCGAGACCGAAGACAAACAATTCTCCTCATGGCTTACTACTAAGGTGTTACTGCCGATTAATTGCTAATAGGCGTCTTACAAAAAAAACGAACGAGGGTTTTAATCCTCGTTCGTTTTGTTTTTCCAGCACTTATCTACTTGATACTTTTAAAGTATTTCTAATATATTTTTAATACTTAGATTAGGTGCTGCAAGTTCTCTACTACAAGCTATGCATGTACCAAACTACCGCTACACCAGCAATCAGCGCTACATAAGGTAATACGCCAGCCCGTGTAGATACTCCAGGTTCATCGCTGGCAATATGCATATCTTCCAGCATTTGTTTAGGGAACTTGCCTTTATCCTGCACGTAATGACGATAAATAAAGACAGGGATAATCAATGAGGCAAATATCAATCCGACTTTCAGGGTACCTGCACCCCATACATCAGCACCTAAACCCATGATTGCCAAGTTAACAAAACCAAGCACACCACCTAAAGCTAAAAGTATGGTTGGTGCTTTGTATGGGCGATCCCATTTTGGACGATCGATACGATGTATCCAGCCAGAGTTAAGGTTAAGGAAGTTAAAAATGATATAACCCACATTAGAAGCTGCAAGAATAAATACGTAGTCGGACATCATTAATAGAATCAGATTGAAGCAAAGATCTGTCCACATTGCCTTGGTTGGCGCGCCATGGTCATTCACATGAGATAAATATTTCGGCAACCAGCCATCTACGGACGCCTGATACAAGGTACGTGAAGAACCTGCCATAGATGTCATGATAGATAGCAATAATGCCAGCACTAACATAATCACCATCAAATTACCGACGAATGCACCGCCGCCCACCATTTCAGACAACGCTGCTGCAACACCCATACCGCTATAAATTGAGGGCTCTAACATACCGTTGTATACAGCGGGAGAAGTCACTACGCCAGCGGCATCCACCACTGCTGGTGTAACCAGTTGGCCTAGACCTAAATGGCTTTGGAAGGCAATCGGCACCAATGTAAATACTGCAACACAGAGCAAGCCTGAATAGAAAATAGCCTTGAAAGTATCTGTTTTTGGGTTTTTGAATTCCCGTGTATAGCAAACAGCAGTCTCAAAACCATAAGTAGACCAAGCTGCAATGAACAGCCCGCCTGCCATGAGTTTCCAGCCTTCAATACCCCAAAGACCATCAACCACATTGCCTGCAGTATCATAAGCAATAGGTGCAAGCGGGAAAAAGTTAGCTTGTGCTACATCGCCAGTTAATATTGGCACCAAGCCTATGAGCATCAGCGGAATAAGTGCAATAACACCAAGCACCATGGTCGTTTTAGCAGAACGTAAAATACCGCCATGCTGAACTGAAAAGACTGTTAGCAGGACAGCGGCACCTAAAATAAAGGTAGCGTTGATTCTTAGTGCTAATCCATCCTTAATCATGCTTAAGTCCATTAAGGTAATCTGCCAGGTATTAATCACCGCATCAGGCGCAAACAATGCACTCAACATATACCCTGCCGCCAAACCTGACCCAATTGCCAAGACCGGCGACCAAGCGAACCAGTTACACCACACCGAGACAGGTGCAATAAACTTACTATATTTAACCCATGCTACAGCACCATAAATCGAGGCACCGCCTGACTTATGAGGAAACAATCCTGCAATTTCCGCATAAGTAAATGCTTGTATAAAGCCAAACGCAATTGATATTGCCCATACCATCCAGGCTGGCTTGCCCACTGTTGCTGCAATAGCGCCGATTGAAAACAAGACAAGTGCTGGTACACCACTTGCCACCCAGAATGCGCCTTGCCAACCGATCTTTCGATGTAACGTTGCGCTTTGTGCCGCAATGTTTTCAGAGAGATCAGCTGAAATCGCATCAACTGAAGAATTTACGCTCAATTTAGGTCCCCTTTTTTAAAAATTACCCCTTACAACCCTGATTACTGTATCAAGGGTTGCCCACCTGGGTGAAACATAAGAATCAGACGTTGCCGTCTAGTTAATAAAACTTGTATACGGCCTAGATAACATTTCCGCATTGACAACCATTTGACGACTAACGTTAACTGCTTACAATTCTCACTACGGATTACTACTAAAGAGGTAGCTAAAGATTCTCTTTATTTTGTTATTTTCCATGGCTAAATTAAAATCAAAATACCTCTTTGGTATTACCTCCTCAAGATAATTATTAAATACAGAATTGCCAGCTAACATTGCTTACATCTGCCTTCAAGGTAGTTGTAAATATTGATACTCAAATTGAGGCTGCAAGCATGACACATCACCAACCCCCAAATCTGAACGATTTACGCCAGTCTTTATACGAAATGGTTGGTGGGGAAGCGGGTGTCCAAAAGCTAGTCAAAGTCTTTTATGACATTATTGAAACTCACCCAGAAGCCCACAAATTGCACCTGCTGCACCTGCGTGGCAATGGCATTGCTCATTCACGTGTCGAGCAATTCAATTTTCTTTCAGCATTTCTAGGCGGGCCAAAACTCTATATAGAGAAACATGGTCACTCTAACGTCAGAACCATGCATGAGCATGTAGAAATTAACCATGAAGCAAAAGATATCTGGCTCAACTGCATGTCTATGGCGATTGACGATATAGAACTGGAAGCGGGTACAAAACAAAAGCTTATGGCTAATTTCACCATAATTGCTGAGCGGTTGGTCAATTATAACGATTGATAGTCACTAAGAACCAATCACTATAGCAAACGATGCTACTGTAACAGGACGTCAGTGAAATTCAAGGCAGCGTCAGATTGCGCAAAACCTGCCACTAACACGCTAGTCTTAACTGTTATTACTAGCGTGAGGCTAACTAGGCGAGTTTTTTCTTAAGAACGGGTGAATGATTACTGGCAACAAACTCGGTCACTTCTAGGCCGAAACCCGCCATACTTGGTATCTTACGGGACTCAGCCATCAATTGCATTTTTACCACTCCCAAATCTCGTAATATCTGCGCACCAATCCCATAATCCTTAAGCGTGTGTTTATTGCTAACTGGCTGATCTGCTGATTTAATTGCATGGATAAGGTCCTCACTTTTTTCATCACGTCTTAACATCACAATCACGCCTACTTCTGCCTCGCTAATCATTTGCATGGCATGGGGTAAGCTCCAACTGTGGCTAGCACTGCTTGCATCGAGTAAATCAAATACAGATAAAGGTTCATGCACTCTAACCATTACACTCTTACTGGGGTCAACTTCACCTTTCACTAAAGCAAGATGCGTTTCATTAGCAATAGAGTCATGAAATGCGATCAAATTAAATTGACCGTATGCTGTTTCAACCAATCGCTCAGCAACGCGAGAAACTAAACGCTCAGTTTGACTGCGATGTTTAATCAGGTCTGCGATGGTGCCTACTTTAAGATCATGTTCTGCTGCGAACTTGAGCAGATCGGGCAAACGTGCCATGTCACCATTATCTTTTAGAATCTCGCAAATAACAGCGGCCGGTTCAAGATTTGCTAATTTCGCTATATCACAACCAGCCTCTGTATGCCCGGCTCTAACCAGCACGCCACCTTTTTGTGCAATCAATGGAAACACATGACCTGGACTGACAATATCCACAGGTCTCGCATTAACGTTCACAGCAGCCTGAATAGTATGCGCCCTATCAGCAGCTGAGATTCCAGTAGTAACACCTTCTGCAGCTTCAATTGAGACGGTAAAATTGGTACCCATTTTCGTACCATTTTTTGTCACCATCGGCTCTAGATTAAGCTGCTTACCTCTTTCTTCACTAAGGGTCAGACATATCAAGCCACGACCATGCTTAGCCATAAAGTTAATATCTGCGGCTGTCACAAATTCTGCAGCCATGACCAAGTCACCTTCATTTTCACGGTCTTCATCATCGAGCAAAACCACCATACGTCCTTGGCGTAACTCTTCAATAATTTCAACAATCGGGCTAATTGATACTGGGCTGATGGATAACAAGTCCAATGGCAGCATCGGCTTTGGCTGCTCTAAAAACTTTAAATTAACTATATCATTCATGATTTATCTACCAAAATTTAGGCATTAAGATTAAGTACTAGTAATACAAGCGTAGGCCGAATGGTTATGAATGGATTCAAAGTTTTCACATTCAACGATGTAATTTTTTACGCGCTGTTCATTGTTAAATGCTGCAGCAATATCCCGCACCATATCTTCTACGAACTTCGGATTATCATAAGCGCGCTCAGTTACATATTTCTCATCAGGGCGTTTTAGTAAGCCGTAAAGTTGAGATGAGGCCTGCTCTTCCACCATAGTAATAATGTCTTCAACCCACATAAAATCATTAAGCTGGAGGGTGACCGTGACATGAGAGCGCTGATTATGCGCACCATAAGCAGAAATTTTCTTTGAGCATGGACAAAGACTAGTCACAGGAATCAATACCTTAACTTTAATGTCGTGCTTACCACTCTTAATTTCGCCAATAAAAGTCACTTCATAATCAAGCAAGCTTTTAACACCTGAAACTGGTGCAGATTTATTTACAAAATAAGGAAATGCCATTTCTATATGGCCTGCTTCAGCTTCAAGCTTATGCACCATTTCATTCAGAATGACGGGGAAATTCTCCACTGAAATTTCCCGTGAGTTATGATTAATAATCTCCACAAAGCGCGACATATGCGTGCCTTTGAAGTTATGCGGCAACTGCACGTACATATTGAACATTGCAACCGTGTGCTGCGCCCCACCAGTTTTATCTTTAATTTTTACAGGGTGGCGTATCGCTTTGATGCCAACTTTATCAATCGCTATTTGACGGATGTCAGGTAAGTTTTGAACATCCTCAATCGAAAAATCTACTGGTCGATTCATATTGATTAACTCTCTTAAATTGTTTTCTTACAGCTAGTTAGAATAATGTTTGAATCAACTTAGTCTTTATCCATAACGACTTAAAAAGATTCAGAAACGCATTAAAAGCACTAACTAAAAAAAGAAGGGGGCAAATGCAAGCCCCCTTTAAAGTTGCTGCTCATTACGTCAAATTGGAGATGACAAAATCGTCTAACAGTTAACGTAATGCATTTTCATCCTTACCTCAAAACCACACAATTCTCTTAAAGGATTACTCCGTTTGGATAAGTTTTTGTGGTGGTAATTGATATTGAATATGGTATGAAAATGGCACTGAATCAGTGAAATTTAAATGCTGTGAAGTGTTTCAATGGATGATATTTGAAAAGTTAGAAAATGAGGAAAATCTAAATGAAAGATATAAATTTCTAGTAAATCAGGTAACGCCCAAAATATTAGTGATGCAATCTACTTAACTCTGCCTCCATCCATGCCGCGGTAAGCGCAATGCCATCTTTCATGGAAATCGAAGGAGCCCAATTCAGGTTTTTGCATGCTAAATCATTACTTAATACACTCGTGTGCACATCAAATGCTCTACCTGACTTATAGCGAACCTCAACTGATTTGCCAATTACATTTTCAACCATTTGAATAAGTTCTTTCAAACTTGTACCTGCCCCCGAACTGATGTTGAAACAAAACTCTTCACCTGAATACTCCACAGCTCGAATAAAAGCCTCAGCAACATCGCTCACATGAATGTAGTCCCGCGTGACACTGCCATCGCCCCAAATTTCTATTGGGATATCCATAAGCCCTAGATATAAAAAAACACCAATAGCGCCTTGGGCCGTTTCAATACGCTGACGTTCCCCATATGGATTAGCCACTCTTAAAGTAATCGCTTTGATGCCATACAAATGACTGTACATCTGTAAATATTTCTCTATGGTAAGTTTAGTAATGCCATATGATACTAAAGGATTGGTAGGGTGTTTTTCATCAATAGGTAGATATTTAGGAATTCCATAGACTGTGCCTCCAGAAGAAATGAATATTATCTTCTGTACATTGTGAGCAAGCATGGCATCAAGCATTTTTATTGTTCCTACTACATTACTCTTAACGTCATAAATAGGGTCATCATTTGATCCCTTTGGTAAGGTAGTGGAAATCAAGTGCAATACAATATCCATATCTCTTATTGCATTGTTAATTTCATGGGTATTTGATAGATCCCCAGTGACCCATTCTACATGTTCGAACCCTTTGAATTTTCGATAAGGCTGCACGCGTGGGCGTTCAAAAATCCTCAAATGATGTCCGTCTAGTAAAAATCGATCTGCAATTGCTGAGCCAATAAAACCGCCACCGCCTAATATCACAATATTCATATAAATCCTTAGATTTAATCACTATATCGTGGCTTATAAATAAGCTTGCCAGACAGCACTTTTGACTTTAAAGTCATTAATCACTTGCCTATGCATCACATCTATATGCTTTTTTGGGGGTGGATTTAACACAACTTTTTTAAGCTCTAATTGCAATTCATCCAAAAACTCATAGCGACGTCTATAAACGGCACGTTTCTTGGTTGGAATTTCATCATCAGTTCGTTTTGCAATGTGTGAAGGTAAGACAAAGAAACCTTTATCGTCCTTTACTCCACCATGCTCCAACCAGATTGTGTCGTAATTGGTTTGTTTAAATGCTTTTGAATACCAAAGATTACTTCTATGTGCTTCGTCAGAGATGCCATAAATTGCCTTACAGCCAAGCTCTCCACCAATTACCTTTAATACATTGATTAGAAAATCACGTGGGCGCATGCCATAAAAAGCCTTGGTAAGCTCTTTGTAAATGTCAGCCTTATCCCTTCCATCCCCTTGCAAGTTACCAACTATTAACTTCAAATTACTTGAGTCGCCACCTAGCAAAAACATAATGGTATAAATTCTATCAACGCCTAGAAAGAAACTCAGGCCAATTTCACCTTCACGACGCATCCATTCTGGTCGGTCAATGACCACCCTTAACTTTCCATCATTCATATCAAACTGAGTGAGTTCCAAAGATTCATCACGCGCAAGATTTAAAATTGGGGCATTACTATTAACAAGCTTATAGTGATTTGCAATGACTTCCAGCCGTTCGGCCATTTTCCAATAATTATTGAGGTAAGGCCGAAAAAGAAACTCTCTAAGTCTAGCCCTTTGCCCAAGCTCTTTTGCAAGAAGCGGGTTATCGATAGATTTAAGCCAGGTGGATGCTATACGGGAGTTTGGTAAGCAATACAAAACAACAAATAAACGCTTAGCAAAATGAATAATACTATTATCTGAAAATAGGAGTGATATCTCTCTATAAATATATTTCAAATAAGTCATAAAAAATATTTTTAGTTAGTTGTTTACAATATGTTACAAAATTTTTAACAAATTTTAAATGACCCGTTCAGGTATTTTGTGGTGTCTATAAGTACTTTTAATTCACTTATTATTGAAATTAATGAGACGACCATAAAAAACTTATCGTGGCATTACTAGATACTACGCTTAAATAACTCCGTGCGATATTTAGCCCAGTAATAGGCATCCATAATCGAGATCGCATAGATAAAAATTCCGCCTGCCAGCTTCCCTACCATGGAAATATTTGGTTGAGCTAGATTAAATGTTATCAGCCCGAGTATGATTATGAAACACGCCATGAAAAAACCACGTTTTGGTGCATTATTAATGACTTGCCCCATGCCTGGCAATAATATGGCAATCAGCAACACTAATTTTGGATTCATTGGCTGTTGCAATGCGTTGTTGTTAACGGTTGTCATAAGCACCTTTTACACTGTTTTAATTTCAGAATTTTCCATACTTAATCGTATAGCGATTGCTTGTTTTAGTAAAATTTCTACGGCATTTTTACTAATGGGTGCATCTTCATAAACAGCATTACGCATAATGAGATATTCGCCTCGCTCGGCTTGATTCACCATATAAGTCAGCCTCACCATTGTTGGCGTGATTAGTAACTCTTTCATTTTTTCATCAGCAAACAACTGAGGCACATATTGGTCTACCAATGCCAAATTAACGGGTTCTTCCTGATACTTGATAATGGCATGCTGCGGCCAAGTTGGCGGAATGGCTAAGTTGCCATCCCATTGCCAAGAAGGGCTATAGAACTCGTTATTGGACGGCCTGACAATCAAATCTAGCGTGCCATGACTAGGCTTGTTAGCCACCACTTTTATGA
>JBKJUR010000044.1:0-33976 GCA_046590165.1 Methylotenera sp. | reverse complement strand
GAGTCTGGCACAATAGTTTTTGCGGCGGTGGCTAGTAATTGGGTAAGATGTGCTTTCAAAACAAATTCGCAGCTAAGTAAAAACAACATTTTAACCTACTGCCGTTATTTTTTCCTTAATCAGTTGATAATCAAATCATTACATTGCCTAAACCAATATTAAAGATTGCCTTGGATGTGCCGTTAGACCGCCTATTTGATTACTTAAGCGGTGGTGAATCGGTAAAAATTGGTCAGCGCGTACTGGTGCCTTTTGGTCGTAGAAGCCAGATTGGTATTGTGATGGGCATGGCTGACACAACTGATTTTCCTATTGAAAAGCTAAAACCAGTCACACAAGTGTTTGCAGATGAATTACCAATAGATACTGAAACGTTAAGTTTGGTTAAATTTAGTGCGGATTATTACCAATACCCGTTTGGTCAGGCGTTGTTATCTGCCTTGCCTGCGCGTTTGCGGCAAATTGCCCCTGCGGTATCGCGTAAACAGTATGCGTATCACTTAACGGATTTGGGCAGAGCACAAACGATTGAGCAAATACCAAAGCGTCAATTGGTGACACGCCGTGTCTTTTCTGCCTTGCTAGAGAATGACTTACTCACCGAGGCAGATTTAGACGTCATTTCTAGCAGTGCACGCAAAGCGGCAAAACAGCTAGTGATGGATGGATGGGCGAATAGCAGGCAAATACAGGCAACTATAAGTTTGCCTGAAATGCCGCCTGCCCTAACGCCAGAACTCAATGAAGAACAAGCTTTTGCGGTTAAGCAGATTATGCAAGATTCGCAAACCTTCAAAGCTTGGTTATTGCACGGCATTACTGGAAGCGGCAAAACAGAAGTTTACATCCGTTTAATGCAGCATGTTTTGCTAAATAAGGATGCTCAAATATTAGTGCTGGTGCCAGAAATTAACCTAACACCACAGTTAGAATCGCGTTTTAGAAGCCGCTTACCTAATTACCCATTAGTGAGTTTACACAGCAATTTGAGCGAGAGTGAACGCTTACATCACTGGCAATTAGCACAATCTGGTGCTGCAAAAATCATTATCGGCACGCGGCTTTCTATTTTTACACCTTTACCTAACTTGAAGCTCATTATTATTGATGAGGAACACGATAGTTCGTATAAACAGCAAGATAGCATGCGCTACCATGCCCGAGATGTGGCACTGGTTCGTGCCAAGCGGTTGAATATTCCAGTGGTGTTAGGCTCCGCTACCCCAGCACTGGAAAGTTGGCATAATGCGCAAGTTAAATCAGAAGTTGCAAAGTACAATTTACTCAGCTTAAATCAGCGTGCAGTAACGGCCGCACAATTGCCCAATATTGAGTGTATAGATACAACCAAAGTAAATCTGCAACACGGCTTAACGCCACAATTGATTGCTGCTTTACGATTAAGGTTGGCTCGTAAAGAGCAAAGTTTGCTGTTTATCAATCGCCGTGGTTATTCACCCGTGTTGTTATGTTCAGCCTGTCATTGGATTGCTCCCTGCACGCGCTGCAGCAGTCGATTAGTGGTACATTTGGGACAAAGAAAATTACGTTGCCATCATTGCGGGCATGAGCAAAAAATTCCAAATCAATGTCCAAGCTGTGGAGATGCGGATTTGCACCCAACTGGGCACGGTACACAAAGGTTAGAACAAACACTGGCACAATTACTACCGACCGCGCGTATCGCACGGGTAGACCGTGACAGTACAAGCCGCAAAAACGCTTTGGTTGAGATTTTAGATAAAGTACATAACCAAGAAATAGACATTTTAGTTGGTACACAAATGCTGGCTAAAGGACATGATTTCCCTAACCTTACTTTGGTTGGTGTGATAGATACTGATAGCGCCCTACATAGCCCTGATTTTCGAGCGAGTGAACGTTTGTTTGCACAGTTGATGCAGGTGGCTGGTCGCGCTGGCCGTGCAGATAAAGCAGGTCAGGTGATTATTCAAACGCAATTTCCTGAACATTTCTTATTTAATGCACTACGCAGCCAAGATTATGTGAGCTACGCCAATGCCATGCTGCAGGAGCGCGAACAAGTACAGTTTCCACCGCATGTGTTTACTGCCTTAATGCGCGCAGAAGCTAATGAATTTGCATTGGTAGAACAATTTTTAAATCATGTATTTAAAATAGCGCGCGGTTTCAATAATGACGTAATGGTATACGACCCGATTCGCCCGCAAATGGAGCGCTTAAAAGGTATGGAGCGCGGTTATATTTTGATGCAAGCGAATCAGCGCCCTGCTTTGCAACACTTACTGAAAAATTTGGTCAATCAGTTAAGAGGGCAGCCTATTGCTAACAAAGTCAGATGGGCGATTGATGTTGATCCGCTGGAGTTTTAGCTTGTAATTAAAGGGTTAGTTAGTTGATGCAGTAACTAGTCCTAATTAACTGACAATCAATAAAATGCAGTAAAATGCTATATCAGGCGGGTGTAGTTCAGTGGCAGAACGCTAGCTTCCCAAGCTCGATATGCGGGTTCGATTCCCGTCACCCGCTCCAAAAAATTTTAAGTAGCTGAAATGTAATGGATATTTAGGCTTTATTTCCTTCTTGTAGTGAAAGTGGCGCACAAGAATGGAACATAAAGATGAAACTTTCTAGCTACCTCCACCTATCACGTCATAATATTTATTACTTCCGGAGAAGAATTTCAGATGATGTCCGGCATTTTTTCAATACAAACGAAATACGTCAAAGTTTAGCCACTTCAAACTTAAAAGTGGCAATTGCACGTGCTAGAATTCTTGCAAATGATAGTGAAAACCTCTTCTTTAAACTCAAAAACAATATGACTACTGATGATTTAGAACACAAGTTCAAACAATTAATTCAAAGTAAACAAAAAGAGATAAGGTTATTTCAAAAGGTCGAAGATTTAGAGCATGAACGAATCACTCTTAATAAAAGGCACAAAATAGAGTTAGACCTTAAAGAGCTAGATACTCTAAGATCTCTTGCACTCTCCCCCTCCGTGTTAAGTCATAAAAAGCCTATAGCAGCTCCATTTTTATCTGAACTAATTCAAGATTTTCTTTCTGTAGGTGAAGTGAAAAGACGTGGTGACAAGCCCGCTACAGTAAGAAAAGATCGTGACGCACTATCACTCTTTATAGGCGTAACTAATGACAAACCTATAAACGAAGTCACACAATCAGATGCAGCTTTGTTTTCTAAAGAAGTATTAACGTATAAAAGAAAAGGCACAGTAAGATCAGTAAATACTGTTAACAATCATATGAGTTCAGTATCTAAATTTAGCAATTACATTATTGGAATCCATTCGCAAGAAGGTCACACTAAATTAGATTTCACTTCTTTGAGGTATAAAAAAATCAAGTCAGCTAGTGCAGAGCGAGAAATGTTTGAAGTCTCGGAAATAAAACTTATCTTGAGCCATGACAAATTTCTTAAAGCACGTGTAAGTGATACAGAAAAGTATTGGTTAATTTGTATTGCATTATTTAGCGGCATGCGCCTGGAAGAAATCACCCAGCTCGATCCAAAAGATGATATTTATGAAGATGCTGCTGGAATACTTGTTTTTGATATTAATAGTAGGAATGGGAAATCATTAAAAAACAACTCATCTCAACGTTTAATACCTGTTCATAGCCAGCTTATTAGTATGGGATTAGTGGCTTACATTGAAAAAATTAAAACAAAATCATCGAGATTGTTTCCCAATTCCACAATACGTGATGGACGGACAGGAAAGAATTTAGGGAAAAAAGCAAACTACTTCATCAATAATATTGTCGGTATTAAAGGAAAAACTCTTCATAGTTTTAGGCATACATTTGCGACAATGCTTAAGCGCGCTAAGGTTGATGAATCCATTGCAGCGGAAATTTTGGGTCATGCACATGGCGGAATTAGTTACAAGCGCTATGGCAAAAATCACGTTACGGAAGTCTTAAAAGACGAAATGGAAAGCCATATTAAATATGATGTTTAAGGCAAGAAACTCCACTATATAGCCGTTTTGTTTAGATAAGCTTCGGCCTGACTATAATATGTTTAAGTAAGTCATTGATGACTTAAACCTAACTATATCAGGAGTGTTTTTTGACTATTCTTAAAAGCCGATTCAGATACAGGGCATGCATAGATTTCGTTCGAATAGATTTTAAGACAGTTAAAAGCACCAATGCTTTTAGTATTAAAAGAAAAACTGGCATTACGTATGTCAAGCCTATAAATAAACAATCGGGAAGTGCTGCGAATAATTTCAGTTGTAAATTGTATGATATCCAGCATTGGTCACAAGTTGAAAATATGATTGGAATGCTCAGAAGTAGGTATGAGCTAGAGTCAGAACCCACAATAAGTGGGGTTGAGGTAAGCTTTGATGCATACGCCGATGGTGCTTCTTATGACGAGATGATACAGCAGGTTGCATACTACTATTGGTTGCTTGCGAATCCTGTAAGTGAAAATCGAAGATTTACTCGCGGGTATAAAGGAACAACGCAAGGCTTAAGTAACATAGTGTCTATGATTAAGAAACTAAAAGCAGGGGGGACTATTTATATTGGTGACCAACGTTCTGATAGTCAGTCTATGCGCATTTATTTTAAAACGACAGATAAAGATGCACCACTCCCAGAAAAGCAACATCGTGCAAGAATTGAGATTACTTTAGTAAATAAGGATTGTCCGTTTGATTCGGTGCAATCGGCAAGACAGTTTGAAATGAGTAAATTGAAAGATTTTTTTCGGTTCAGGGCAATAAATGAAAATCTTCCATTCTTCAATCAGATTGTAGCTGAAGGCATTCCACAGATTGGTGCTAGGGCCAAGCGTTCACGTAAAGAAGGTGGAACTAGACTTTTCAGTAAATCGACACACGCTGATACTCAACTAAATCGAATTGTTTATGACCAACTTAGAAATTTAACTAAACGTCTTAATTCAAGTCGTATGCGGAAATTGCGGTAGTTATGCAATACTAACTTATTGTTTTTACTATAATTGACTATAAGATTCTATTAACTACCTTAATACTATACCTAACGTTTTAAGAGCTCTGTTTCTTCTACACCTAAAGCAGTGGCAACAATCTCAATTGCATCTAATGAAAGATTAGATTTACCTCTTTCAATCCGGCTCATATAAGAACGAGCAAATCCGCATTTATCAGCAAATGCCTCTTGTGAGAGATTCGAGGCGTGTCGAAGCTCTTTGACTCTTTGTCCTAAGACTATTCTTAATGAAGGTTTCACCATTAAGAATATCCATTAATGTATACTCAATGACCACGCACTAATCGTGACATAACTACAATTTGGTTATTTTTAATAAGGAATAATAATGAATAAATATGCCATGCTGCTGTTACTGATCTCGGGGTATGCCTCGGCGGGTGACTACGAGATTGCCGAACGAAAAGCGTCTGTATGTAAACAAATGGGTGATTACACGGTTGATGGTGTGAACTTCAAGAAAAAGGGAGTTGAACGTGCAACGCTTCAATCATCAATCTTTCAAAATAAGTTTGGTGATGAAATCATAGCCTTATTTTTACAGGGATATGACCTAAAAGAATTTGAACAACCTCGCGCCTACATGATAGGTTGGTCAAAGTGTATGGATAGGTTTTCCCAGTAATCCATATTCATTCGGATTGACTGTAGGCTGTCTTAAATGAAATGAAATCTACCAAACCCGATATGTCTGATCAGTTTGAAGACCATTTACATTGTTGCAATGTAGGTGCGCTACCCTCAACACCATATACTGGCTGGTGCTAGGACTATCCGACCATTCGCAAAAGGTTAATATTGAGGAATGATAAGCTGTTAATGTCCATTCTATTTATTACGTTAAAGCAGTTTTTTTAACTTTTCTTTAGTCCGATAATTATGAATCAACTGTCTCTCATCTTTGGATAGCTGTAATCCTTGCATAATGGGCGCTAGAGCGTCTAATGTCTCTGGCATGTATTCTGTCATCACAAAATAAAATAACACGCCAGGATCGATTCCTAGAGCTTTTGCCATAACCCCTATTTTATCTAAGGGCAGTTTGGTAAGGCCTTGCTTCAACATAGTAATCATGTTCGGATTTGAGTAACCGATTTCTATTGCAATCTCTCTTTGCGTTTTGTAGCTTTTATCAATGTAATGTGAAAGAAACTCGGCGACAGATACAATATTCTTTTTAACCATTTGTGACCCTCAAGAAAAAAACTGATCTAGTTATCAGCAATTGTTCTTATATTCTAGTCATGGGTTACTTTATTGCTGTAGGGATGATTCAAACCCAATTTTTCAAAATGGAAAAATGTTAACGGAATTAATGTATGGCTATGTAACCGTATATAAGAAATTTACGCACCGAATCTATCAAAATTTATCTAAAATCATAAATCCCATCATTTTACATGGTAAGCAATTGATTAATAATGATAATATTCCGGTAATATACCCTCTAAATGTGTGCGAAGTGTTAGGGAAATGATATGGGATTTCAGCCTTTTAAAACCTTATATGTGAGTGAAGGGTGAAGTCCTAGAGGTGGTGCGAAACCGTCCAATGTAGTGCTTAGAAATTTTTTTGGATCTGTAGGATTTCTATCCTTATATAGCCAAAATAAAGAAAAGCAAACGGGCTATTTTCCAAATACAGAAATACAATTAAAGTGTAAGTCTTTCGCTAAAAAAACTGATTGTAACGTTGTTAAACTCACAAAAAAAATAAAAGGGGAAAAGCATGAAGATCACGATTCCACTAGTTCTTTTAGCACTCTTAATAATGCTCACAGGATGCGCTACTAACGCAATGACGGGCCGATCGCAGCTTATTTTTGTTTCCGAAAAATCTGCCATTGAGCAGAGTGCAAAGCATTACAGTTCAATGATTGAATCTTATGATAAGAAAAGCAAGATTAGTGATGACGTCATCGTGAATTACCGCGTCACACTAATTACAAATCGTCTTGTTGAACGCGCAATTTTATATAGACCTGATTCTCAATCCTGGGATTGGCAGGTCAATGTTGTGCAAGACGACAATATCAATGCCTTCTGCATGGCTGGCGGAAAGATGGTTGTGAATACAGGTTTACTTGAGAAAATAAATCCCACAGATGATGAATTAGCCCAAGTGATGGGCCATGAGATTGCTCATGCACTTGCTAACCATACTGCTGAGAAAATGTCAGTTGATATGCTTGGTAAAATTGCAGTGGCCGCTGTCACAATAGCAGTTGCATCAGCCGACACAAGTAATAACCAAGCGCAACGTAATCGCAACATGCAATCAACTCAAGATATGTCCATGCTGGCAGCTGCTGCTTTTGTGACATTACCAAATAGCCGTGGTGCAGAAACTGAAGCGGATAAGCTAGGCATTGAGCTGGCAGCGCAGGCAGGCTACAACCCAGACGCCGCGATCACTCTTTGGCAAAAAATGATGGATGCTAGTGGAGAAAAAACTCGTGGTGACTTTATGAACACACACCCTTCATCAATAAAGCGTATTGAAGCTCTTCAAGCGCTTAACCCACCTATGAAGAAGATTTATGACTCACGATATTCGCAATATGCGGAATATAAGCCTTCTGTGCAATATGTCAGATCTGTAAAAAATGCATCTGGTTTCTCATCATCTAACGTTAGAGTGATTGATCCAAATGCATCTTCATCTCTAACCTCTGAAAAGCCAACGATTGACCCAACTCAAGCGATGGCATTTTACTCACAAGATTATGATGCTATTAAAGACGGTGAGGCAGAGTTGAAGTGCACAAACTGTAGCTTCAGCTTCTATCTAAAACACAGTGATATTAAAAAACTGCATGCGCAACAAGATTGGCGTGGATTAGCGCAAAAAGTAATTAAAGTTGGTTACAAGTTTGATCTGTCTTATTACTATCTTGGAGAGGCCGCTAGAGGATTAGGCATGAAAGAGTCCGCTAAAGTTTACTATACTAAAGCACGAGAACTGAGTGCTAGCGAAGACGCAACTTGCGCAAAAGCTAAGATGATTAAATGTGATGGTGTTGATATTGCAAGCTCCACTATTAAATAATACTTAAGTTGATTAATTAGTAATTAATTACCCTAATTATCAACAACTTCTATTTGTCCTTTTCGATCTGAAAAGCGATTAAATACATCTATTCTCTCGCGTTGAATTTTATGGCCTTTATTAAAATAAATATCAGCTCTTAGCCATGCTGCTTCATCTTCATAGTTAGCTTCTGATACATGTCCTGACCATACCTTATCTTCTGCATTCCAGCGATAGCCTTTTGCTTTTAAAAGATCTTTTGAGTCAAACGGTGCTTGCAATGCCGATATTTTATATTCTTTAACTCTCGCGCTATCAAGCAAAGTTTTAAGTGGTTTTATACCAGATTCTGTTGGTGCACAATGAAGCACTTCTAGTAAAGCATGGCAATCAGTTGATGCTCTATGACCTTCGTAATGAAAACCTGAGCGATAAGCTAGAAACTCTAATTTAGCGCTTCCTAAGCCTTCGGCAGACCAATCGATATTTGCGAATGAACAACCCCATGCTTTGGTTTTGAATATGTCAAACCGAGGTTCTACAAACTGTCGATCAAAGCGTGCATTGTGAGCAATGATGATAACTGCATCTTCAACAAAAGCATTAACGTCATCGTCATTTATAAGTTGGTCTTTTACCATATCATCTGTGATGTGATGCACCTTTGTTGATTCAGCTGGAATTGGGAATCCGGGATCTTCAAGCTGATTAAAAGTGCCGTGCACTTTTCCAATCAACCCAGTCTTTGGGCAAAAATCAAACGCCACCATACCGAGTTCAATGACTTTGTCTGTCTTGTAGTTTGTGCTTGTGGTTTCCGTATCAAGAATTACGCCCCTCAGCATTGCATTTTCTGAAGATTGAGTAAGATATGTATCCCGAATAACTAGTGGCCGAGTAAACTTGTAGCCGAGTGCTGAAAGCTTATGAAGTTGTAATTCAATTTCGGTATTATTAGATGTCATATTTGTGTTTTTAACCAATCAGTTAATGATGCTTTTTTTCATCAAAGCCCTGCACAATACCACCGAGCACGCCGACTAGTGTCTCCAGACCTTTAGTCAGTAATTTTACTTGCTCATCGTTTGGTTCTTCTGCGTAAGCCATTTCAAGAGTTTCATCTTAGAGGAAGTTGGCCATATTTTGATTCGTAATGCGCAACATTCATAGCCAGTAATCTTGCACACTCTGCCAAATCTGATTTCGAAGCCATTTGAGCAAGCTGATCGCTTATTAATAAATATTGTTGAAATCGACTCATATCGGACATGAATGTTACCTTTTTACAATAATTACAAAGGACATCAAGTAGGTAAAACAATTTGTTTTACAACATAAGTCGATATTACGTTTACAGAAACAATTTATATATTATTATCATGCAACAATTACAAAAAAACATTAAATAAATCTTATGTTCGCACTCCAAAACTTATTAAATAACTTTCGAATGGCTTCAGTGTCTGAACGTGAGAAAGGCACTTATTTTGAAGAGTTAATCGTTCAATATTTAAAGAACGAAGCAAGTTATCAAGACTTATATTCTAATATTTGGACTTACTCTGAGTGGGCAAGCTTAAACGGTTTAGATAAGCGAGACACCGGTATCGATCTTGTTGCAAAAACCCAAGGCACAAATGAGCTTCATGCAATTCAATGTAAATTTTATGATGAACTTTACCGTGTTCAAAAAACCGACATTGATAGCTTCTTTACTGCATCTGGCAAAAACCCTTTCACGCATCGCATTATCATCACAACTACAAACAACTGGTCTGAGCATGCAGAAGACGCGTTACAAAACCAACAGCCACCAGTAAGCAAGATTGACCTCAATGATTTAGAAAACAGTCAGATTGACTGGGCTAAATATCAGCCTAAACATGATCCAATACTAAAAGGCAAAAAGGAGCTGAGAGAGCATCAGCAAACTGCATTAAATGCAGTTATGGCTGGCTTTACATCAGCTGAACGTGGCAAGCTCATCATGGCTTGTGGCACAGGTAAAACTTTTACTAGCCTTAAAATTGCTGAGACATTTGCCGGCAAAGGTAAGCGTGTCTTATTTCTAGTCCCTAGTCTCTCGCTATTATCTCAAACACTCACCGAGTGGACGCAAGAAAGCTCAACACCACTTCATAGTTTTGCCGTTTGTTCTGACAGCGATGTAGGTAAAAAGCGCAAAAAAGATGAAGAAGTTGTTCAGACTTTCATACATGAGCTACGCTACCCAGCGACTACCGAGCCATCAAGACTCGCTTCAGAGATGAGTAAGCGGCACGATGCACATCACATGAGTGTGGTTTTCTCCACTTACCATTCAATAAGCGTAATCAGTAAAGCGCAGCTTCAATTTAAACTGACTGACTTTGATTTAATCATTTGCGATGAAGCACACAGAACTACTGGTGCAACTTTTGATGATGAGGACGAAAGTAACTTTGTCAAAGTTCATGATGCAAGCTTTATAAGATCAGACAAACGTTTATACATGACTGCTACACCTCGAATCTATGGTGAAATGGCAAAAGCAAGCGCAGACAAAGATGCCGTGACGCTATGTTCAATGGACGATGAATCGCTGTATGGTAAAGAACTTTATGTTATTAGTTTCTCAGAGGCAGTCAAAAGAGACTTGCTTGTTGATTACAAGGTGCTAGTCCTTGCTGTAGATGAAGCGCACGTAAGCAGAAATTTACAAAGATTATTAGCTGATGAGGATAACCAATTAAAAGTTGATGACGCGGCCAAAATCATTGGATGTTGGAAGGCACTATCTAAGCAAGATACTCAAGAAGATATAGTTGATGACGCAGACCCCATGAAGCGAGCAGTTGCATTTTGTCAGGTGATTGAGCCGAGCATAAAAGCAACATCGCATAAAGTTAGCTCCAAGAATATTGCCAGTATATTCTCCAAAGTAGTAGAGGCTTACCAGGAGAGTGAGGAAGAGTTTGATGCAGCTGACCAACCAGTTTCAATTAAGTTAAATTGCGAGGCTGAGCATATTGATGGTGGTATGAATGCCAGTCAAAAAGAAGCCAAACTTACTTGGCTCAAAGCAGCGACTCCTGAGAATACATGTCGAATTCTCTCAAACGTTAGGTGTTTATCCGAAGGTGTTGACGTGCCTGCATTGGATGCAGTTCTCTTCCTAACCCCTAGAAACTCACAAGTAGATGTTGTGCAATCGGTTGGACGTGTGATGCGTAAAGCTGATGGTAAAAAGCGCGGCTATGTAGTCTTACCAGTGGTTATTCCCGCTGGGATGGAAGCACATGAAGCACTAAACGATAACAAGAGCTTTAAGGTGGTTTGGCAAGTGCTTCAAGCGCTACGAAGTCATGATGACCGCTTTGATGCGATGACCAATAAAATTGATATCAATGGTTTTGCTGATATAAGCAAAATGGAAGTTATAGCGATTACAGATAAGGTTAATCGAAAAGCCCAAAAAGAGGACGGTAAAACTAAAAACAAAGATGCAGGTAAAAATAGTTATTCAATTGGCACCCCAGTCAAAAAGCAGAGCAAAGAAGACCAAAGTGAGCTTGCATTTAATATTGGTGAAATTGAACGTGCCATTTATGCAAAAGTAGTTCAAAAATGCGGAAATCGTAGCCATTGGGAAGATTGGGCAAACGACATTGCAAAAATCGCTAAAACCCACATAACGCGTATTGATGCGATTTTAAAAACCCCTTCAAATGTCAAAGAAATCGAAGCGTTTAATGCTTTTGCAGAAGAGTTAAGAGATGACCTCAATAACTCAATTACTAACCAAGAAATAATTGAAATGTTGGCACAGCACTTGATTACTAAGCCTGTGTTTGATGCGCTTTTTGAAACCTACAGCTTCGCTTCACAGAACCCAATGTCATTGGCCATGCAAGACGTTTTAAACGTCCTGCACGCACATAATATTGAAAAGGAGGCAGATACTTTACAACGATTTTATGACAGCGTAAAAATGCGCGCGCAGGGTATTGATAACGCTGCTGGTAAGCAAAAAATTGTTGTCGAGTTATACGATAAATTCTTCCGCAATGCTTTCCCCAAAATGACTGAAAGGTTGGGTATTGTTTATACCCCCGTGGAAGTAGTTGATTTTATTATACACAGTGTAAATGACGTTTTACAAAGTGAGTTCGGGCAAACATTAGGAAGCGACAATGTTCATATCATTGATCCATTCACTGGCACCGGCACGTTTATTACTAGATTATTGCAAAGTGGATTAATTCCACCAGAAAAGCTCACCTATAAATATAAAAACGAAATTCATGCTAATGAAATTGTCCTGTTGGCCTATTACATTTCGGCAATCAATATTGAAAGTGTTTATCATGATCTTGCGGGTGGCGAATACATTCCCTTCAATGGTATTTGCTTAACAGACACTTTCCAACTTCATGAAAAAGAAGATTTAGTAAGTGAATTATTGGTAGACAATAGCCAGCGTAGATTAAAACAAAAAGCCTTGGATATTCGGGTCATTATTGGTAACCCCCCGTATTCTGCCGGTCAAGATAGTGCTAATGACAATAATCAAAATGTTGCCTACCCACAATTGGATAGCAAGATACGCAATACCTACGCTAAATTTTCTAAAGCGACCAATAAAAATGCTCTTTATGATAGCTACATAAGGGCTATCCGTTGGGCAAGCGACCGCATTAAGAATGCTGGTGTCATTGGTTTTGTAACAAATGCTGGTTTTGTTGAAGCGAATACAGCCGACGGCTTGAGAAAGTCCTTGACTGAGGAATTTAGCAATATCTATGTTTTTCATTTGCGGGGTAATGCCAGAACCTCTGGCGAGCAACGTAGAAAAGAAAAGGACAACGTATTTGGGCAAGGAACGCGCACACCAATCGCCATTTCTATTTTAGTGAAAAATCCTGAAGCAAAAGAGCACGGCAAGATCTATTTCAACGATATTGGCGATTATTTAACTCGTGAACAAAAGCTTGAAAAGATAAGCGAGCTTGTAAGCATAAAAGGCATTTCTGATAGCAAGGCTTGGACGGAATTATTCCCCGATCAACATGGCGACTGGTTAAATCAACGTGACGATAGTTTTAGTCAGCATATTAGCTTGGGGGATAAGAAAGATAAAAGCTCGGTTGTGTTGTTTGAGAATTATTCAAGTGGTGTAAAAACGAGTAGGGACGCTTGGTGTTATAACTCCTCAAAAGTAAAGTTAAAAAAAAATATTAACTCCATGATTGATTTTTATAATTCTGAGGTTAAAAGATTTAGTCATTTACAAAATCAAATTGAAGTTGATAGCTTTGTTAAATACGACGCTACAAGAATAAGCTGGAATAGAGGCTTTCTAAATGACCTTAAAAGATTAGTGACTTATAAATTTGAGGATAAAAACCTATATGTTTCTATGTATAGGCCTTATACAAAATCACATTTATATTTCAGTAAATATCTTAATGATATGGTTTACCAAATGAATAGGGTGTTTCCATTTTCAAATGCTGATAATTTAATTATTTATCTTTCTGGAGTTGGAGGTGCTGGTAAAGGTTGTTCGGCTTTAATTTCAAACACTCTACCAGATTTAAATATGCAGCATTCAGGAGGTCAGGGATTTCCTCTATATCTTTACGAAAGCAACGATACCAAAATTGAGAATGATTTATTTGGTAAGTCAAATAGCGCTACTAAATTAAATCGTCGAGATGCAATTACCACACAAGGTTTAGCGCATTTCCAAAAAGCCTATCCAACTGAAAAAATCATTAAAGAAGATATTTTTTACTATGTGTATGGCTTGCTTCACAGCGAGGATTACAAATCTCGATATGCAGATAACTTAACTAAAGAACTACCAAGAATCCCCATCGTTAAAAAGGCAGAAGATTTTTGGATATTTAGCAAGGCTGGTCGTGCATTAGCTGACTTGCATATCAATTATGAAACTGTTGCACCTTACCCAGTGGAATATGAAGAAGGCAAGCTTGCAATTGAAATGTTTAACAACGAGGATTTCCATGTCACTCAAATGAAGTTTGCAAAGGGTAAAGACGGCGAAAAATACGATAAAACTAAAGTCATTTACAATAATAAAATCACAATGACTAAAATCCCATTAAAGGCTTATGAATATATAGTTAACGGAAAGCCTGCCTTGGAATGGGTTATGGAACGTCAAGCAGTAACAACTCATAAAGAGAGCGGAATAGTGAATGATGCGAATGACTGGGCAGTTGAAACTATGGGTAACCCTCGCTACCCGCTAGAGTTATTTCAGCATGTGATTACGGTGAGCCTAGAAACTATGAAAATCGTTAATAATTTACCTAAACTCGAAATATAGCTCTATTTCGAAAGGGGGATTCAAAATTAAATGACTAAAACCTCAATTGTTCAAACTTACCTTTGCCGCTCAGGTTCCAAGGCACTTTAAAAGCAGCCCCGCCTTGAATTCTTTCAGCTTGTTCCATTATTTTTGGCCACCATTTAATCAGTTGTGAAGCTTTTTCCCAATAATTATGATTTACCCAAGATTTGTCTAGGAAAAAAACTACTAACCCCGCTCGTCTTAAGGCCTCTCTTTCGAGGCCTTTATTTAAATTATCATGAGTTAAAACGATCCAGTCTTTTTCGTTTGATAGACATTCAATCCATTCAACGTCTTTAATGTTTTGATCAAACTTGTCCTTAAGTGCGACCGCCTGATGAGACTCTCTTTCGCAGAGTTCGTTTAGCGCTCTTGGTAAGCTCGGTGGAAGATTGTTGTCGAAAAAAAACTTCACGCAGCCAATTGTTCTTCAAATTTAATAGCTGCTTCAACAGCTTTAATCGGTATCTCAAAGATTTTTGCTACGCTACGAGCGTTCTTTTCAACTCTAAATGCATCATACAAAATTGATGTTCTAATGTTCCCGTCTGAAACTATAGGTTTGCCGAAGGCTATCTCTGGATTTAATACAACTGATTTGCTTCTATCTAGCGGATACCACTTAGAGGCTAAATCATTATTATCGAATTCTATTCCTTTGTATAAGGATGACTCAATTATTGGGGGCATAGCATATTGTTTTTTTACAAGATCAAGTAGTTCTATTTCCCCAGCTTCTTTTAATGCTTCGCCAAAAATAGAATTACCATCTGTTTGGAATCTTTTACATGTAAACGGATGCGAATGGTTATATAACTCACGCGCGTTTTGGCTCGCTATCCTGATGGCTTTTAAGCTAACGCCGTGTTTTTGAAAAGCAATTACAAACCTTATCTCAAGAAGATCGTAAAATGATATTGCTTGTAGATTTTCATCAACTAAATCGGGCGTCCAAATAGCGGAAACAGTTTTGGTTAATTTGGTTTTGTTATTTTTGTAGGCATAGCCTTTTAACCAGCGATTAAGGTCTGCAACAGGAACCTTCGTCAGCTTTGATGCCTCCCTAAATGTGTAAAGACCTACTCCAACTAAATTCATTGTATTACTCACCTAAATTATTACTTAACTTAACTATGACAATTAGAACATAATTTAGTTGAAATTGCGAATTGATTATTGTTACAATAATCAAATGTTAAATAATCAAAAAAATTCTACTTGCTCGGCTCACGGCGGCCAACGTGACGGTGCAGGCCGTAAGGTTGGCTCTGGTAAGTTTAAAGAACTTACCACTGTGTTGCGCATTCCTGAAACCCAAGCACCAGTGATTAAAGATTTCTTAGTCGCATATCAGCGTAAAAAACTATCAGATAACTTAGACGCAGTTACAGAGTTTGAATTGCCCGACTTCAAGGCATTACCAGTTTCACTGCCCTTATATTCATCAAAAGTGTCAGCCGGCTTTCCATCTCCAGCTGAGGATCATGTAGAAACACGTCTTGATCCGAGCGAGTTCTTAATTGATCAAAAAGACTCTACATTCTTCGTAACCATACAGGGTTACTCAATGATTGATGTTGGATTATTACCCGGTGATAAAGCAGTCATAGATCGCTCTAAAGATGCTTCTGTTGGCGATATAGTATTAGCTATAGTGAATGGTGAATTCACTATCAAAATCCTAGGTCGCCATACTAAAACCAAAGCGCCACGACTACTACCCGCAAACTCTACAGGTGCCTATTCACTAATCGAAATTACTGAAGAAATGAATTTCGAAATATGGGGCGTCTGCACTGGCTCCTTTAGACGTTTCCAAAAGTAGTGTTGTATGCGCAGTATTGCCCTTATCGACGTAAACAACTTTTACGTTTCGTGTGAACGTGTATTTAATCCCAAGCTAAATAACATCCCAGTTGTTGTTTTATCAAACAATGATGGCTGCGCAGTAGCTCGAAGTAATGAGGTCAAAGCACTAGGTATAGATATGGGGGCTCCTTGGTTTAAGCTTAAAGAGCTTGCCGAGAAACATGGCATCAAAGCTTTATCAAGCAACTATGCACTCTATGCTGATATGAGCAATCGAGTAATGAATATCTTAAGTGAGTTTAGCCCAGACCAAGAGATCTATTCCATAGATGAATCATTCCTGGATCTCACCGAGTTCAAATCGCTAGATCTAATCCAATATGGCCAACAAATGCGTCAGCGCATCCTTAAATGGACAGGGCTGCCTGTATGCGTTGGCATTGCTTCAACGAAAACACTTTCCAAGCTGGCCAATTATTGCGCTAAAAAAAGACCGATATTTAATGGCGTATGCAATTTTAACACTATGTCAGTGAATGAGCTGGACGAACTGTTAAATCAAATAGAAGTTGTCGAGATTTGGGGCGTAGGTCGCAAGTTAGCTCCAAAGCTTCAAGCACTAGGCTACAACAGTGCGTTAGATCTCAAACTTGCTAATGGAGATGCGTTACGTCAGCAGTTTAGCGTTGTCATGCAGAAAACTATACATGAGCTAAATGGCATTGTTTGCATTGAAATGGAGGAAGTTGCTCCACCTAAGAAACAGATAGTAAGTTCTAGGAGCTTTGGCCATGCAGTCTATGATTACAATAGCCTAGCTGAATCTATTACGCTATATATGAGCCGTGCAGCAGAGAAGCTACGTAAGCAACAACATTATGCTGGATCTGTTTATGTATTTATAAGGACTAGTGAGCACATACCTAAGCATCTTCGTTATAGCAAGGGTATGACGCTACCAATGCCTACGCATACAGATGATAGTAGACAATTAGTAAACGTCGCTCTATGGGGCTTAAAACAGCTCTACAGACCGAATTTTAATTATGCTAAAGCAGGTGTCATGCTTTCTGAACTCGTTCCTTCAGAAGGAGTGCAAACCGATTTATTTAGCCACAAGCAAATTTCTTCCAAATCAAAAGCATTAATGGGCATTATGGATAAAATTAATGGAAAAATGGGTAAAGAAGCTATCAAACTAGCTAGTGAAGGATTTACTAAACTTTGGAATATGAAGCAAGGCAACAAAAGTCCAAGCTATACGACAAAATGGAAAGATGTCGTTAAAGTTACTTAGCGACCTAAAAAATCTCCATTTTCTCACCAGTCTTACTGTTCTTGAAAGTTGGATGCATATTGATTAGATCTGCTGACCGGATTCTTTTACTTCCAGAATCTTCTCAACGACAGTAGTCAACCGCACACTTAACTCCATTAATGTATTTCAACTTTCAGAATTCATCACGTTCTTCGCCAACTACAGAAATGTTATTGTTTACCAGTTTTCCTTCACGAACAAGTTTCGGTGCCGGCTCACTTACAAGGAAACCTGGTGGTGCTAACGTTAACATTCCCATCGCCTCTTCATGGGTGGCGTTTAACCAGTCTTGATACTGATTATCATGCAACACTACTATAGATCGCTTCTCTTTAAGTGGTCTATGAAAATGCTTCATGACTTCATGACCATCAGCATTGATGGTTAACATTGAAAACGAGTGGATGACTTCTGCAGTTTCTTCGTTAACTATGCGGTCCCAAATGGAAGCCACAGCTATAGGCTGTCCATCCGCTCGTTGAACTCGCCAGCGTATGGAATTACCTGTTTCCCAGTTTGGCTCAAAAAAGCTTTCAAGCAAAACTACACCGAATCTCCGCTCTTTCCATGCTGACCGAAAAGCTGGTTTTTCTGCAACTGTTTCGGTTCTTACGTTATATGTATGCAACCCAAAATTCTTTTTATCAGCTGCCCAAAATGGCACCAGTCCAAAGTGTGAAATATCACACCGAGGCACACCTTTATCGAGGCTTATAAAGGGAGAGGCATGGGTTGGGTAGACCTCTTCAATCCACGGGTTATCAGGAAGGTCTACACTGAAATGTTGTCTAACCCAAGGGTTGTGATGATTTTTAATCGGTTGGTAGTTGGCACACATAAACAACTATTCCTTTCAACTCAAGTAACCGTTTGATTAGTTTTTCGTGTGTCTAAATTCCCATGGTGCCACAGGACTTTTATCTACCCATAAACCAACCTTACTTTTTTCGGCATTCTCATGGGCATGCAAGTAATCTAATCTGTCATCCAAGACTAATTCATTTTGATACTTTTTGTAATACCAAGCCATCCCCAGTCTAACTTGCTCCAGATTTGCATTTAAACCATTAACAATGACTTTACCTACTGTGCGCCCATAACGGTCTTGCTTCTGCCAATCGACGTCCACATCCTTACCATAAACCATATTTGATAGTGATTGTTTTGAAACGTTGCCGAAAGCTTGTTTCTTTTCCGGCGCATCGATGCCACCAAGCCTAATTTTGTATTGAGTATTGGTATTATCTAAAATTGTAATTGTGTCGCCATCAGAGACACCGACCACACGACCTGAAATAATGTCTGCATAGACGGAGTTAATACAAAAGGGAAAAAGCCATATTACGAGTAGTGATTTCATTTAATAATTTGAAGCATTTGTAAGAACATCATCTTGAAAATAAACCTTTCATTTTTAAGTTATAGTCACTTTCATCAAAATCAAAGACAATGAGTGCTATAAGATTTTTTAGGTCTTTGATATGGACATAAATGCTGATTCATGTGTTTATAACTGCATAGATGGAACAATATGTTTTGAGCTGATTAAGGGTCTTCCAGCTGCATTCGTAACACTTATAATTGGGATACTAGCAGTTTATATAGCTTGGCGACAATATCGTGTAGCTAAAGCAAAATTAAACCTAGATCTTTTTGAAAAGCGTATGAAAATTTACAATGAGACCAATTTATTCCTAAAAGGGTATTTGAATACGTCGGGTCGAAATGCAGAACAAGCCCAACATTTTTCAGAGTTCCTGACTGAAGCAGGCTTTCTGTTCGGTAAAGACATTGAAGATTATATGGAAGAGTTGGTAAGGAAATTTATAAATCAGTTAAGACATAGAGAGAAAGTGGGAAATACTTCATCCGAAGAAAATAAGGATGCGTGGGAGAGCGAAAAATGGCTTGCGCGTCAACAAAGTCAAGTAGTAAAAGCTAAATTTGGTAAATACCTAGATTTTTCACTGTGGAAATGATATGGCTAGATTTAAGGCACAAAAGACCTAATACGCTGTAGAATTTAGTTTTAGGTGGCACACAGATGTGTCACACAAACTCAGTCACAAACCCCATGAGAATATAAAGAACTCTTTACTAACAGCAACTTGAAATGTTGGGTTCGATTCCCGTCACCCGCTCCAATTTTATTGACAAAACAATTTACGATAAACATATTATGGCAAATCAAGCACCACCTTCAGTTTTAACCTTTGCAGGTACAGACCCTAGCAGCGGCGCTGGTTTGCAGGCAGATATTTTGACGTTTGCGAGCATTGGCTGCCATCCGCTGTCAGTGGTTACTGCGATTACCGTGCAAGATACAATAGGTGTGGATAGTGTATTAGCGATGGATGCCGATTGGGTAAATGACCAGGCGCGTGCGATTTTAGAAGATGTGCAGGTTTCTGCATTTAAATTAGGATTGCTAGGTTCGGTTGAAAACATTGCCGTTATTGCAGAAATCATGGCGGATTATCCAGATATTCCATTGTTAATCGACCCGATTCTAACTTCAGGACGCGGTGATGATTTGAGCAATGATGAGATGATGGACGCTATGGTCGAGTTACTTTTTCCACAGGCAACTTTAATTACCCCAAATAGTTTAGAAGCGCGCCGTTTTGCTTTTGCAGATGATATTGATGAAATAGCGCTGACATCACTAGATGAAAGTGCTGCACGTTTGTTGGCAATGGGTAGTGAGTACGTGCTGATTACAGGCACGCATGAGCGCACCTTAGAGGTGACTAATACCTTGTACGGCGATAATAAATTGATTAAAGCTTACAAGTGGGAGCGCTTGGTGGGTAGTTATCATGGGTCTGGCTGCACGCTGACTAGTGCGATTGCTGCGTGTATGGCACATGGTTTAAGCATAGAAGAAGCCATTGAAGAAGCGCAAGAATACACATGGCAAACGCTTAAAAATGGCTTTAGGCCAGGCATGGGGCAATTCATTCCAGACCGTATGTTTTGGGCGCGTGATGAAGAAGACGTGGTGGTAACCGGCGGCGACGGTAGCGCTAAGACGCACTAAAAGCATGTTAATCAAAATTTAATCAATTGTTACTAGCGCAATGTTTAACATTTTATGATTAGTGGTTTGTATGCAGTAACGCCAGATGAACCTGATACCGATATACTGCTGCACAAGGTAAAAGCAGCATTGCAGGGCGGAATCAGTGTGTTGCAATATCGTAATAAACTTGCAAATCACAAGCTAAAAACTCAGCAAGCGCGCGCTATTTTGCCTTTGTGCCGGCAATATCAAGTGCCGTTTATCATTAATGACTCTATTAAACTTTGCTTAACGCTAGACGCTGATGGTGTACATTTAGGTGGCGACGATGGCAATTTAATCGAGGCACGCGCCAGATTAGGCGCAGGTAAAATTTTAGGTGCATCATGCTACAACCGTTTTGACCTTGCGCTAGAGGCGCAACAAGCGGGTGCAGATTACGTGGCATTTGGTGCCTGCTTTGCATCTAGCACTAAGCCGAGTGCCCCTGTGGCAAGTTTAGATTTATTTAAACTTGCGAAATCACAGCTCTCAATTCCGGCGGTTGCCATTGGTGGTATTACGCTAGAAAATGCTGCTTTGGCTATTACGGCAGGCGCGAGTTCGATTGCAGTTATCAATGCTATTTTTAATGCGGCTGATATAGAATCAACGACTCAGCAATTCACAAAATTATTCAATACTTAACCAATTAATTTCTAAATCATGACATCTACCAATATCTCTAATAATGAAACACTGTTTGAAAAATCTCAACAACTGATCCCTGGTGGCGTGAACTCGCCAGTGCGCGCGTTTCGCAGTGTGGGTGGTACACCAATATTCTTCAAAAAAGGTTTGGGTTCTAAACTTTGGGATGTTGATGGTAAGCAATATATTGACTATATCAACTCTTGGGGTCCCATGATTGTCGGTCATGCGCATCCCGTAGTAATCAAAGCAGTACAAGAGGTTGCTGAGAACAGTTTGTCATTTGGCGCACCTACAGGTTTAGAGCTTGAAATGGCTGAACTCATCAATAAGCTGGTTCCTAGCATGGAGCAAGTGCGTTTGGTCAGTAGCGGTACGGAAGCCACGATGAGTGCCATTCGTGTAGCGCGTGGTTTTACTGGTCGTAATAAATTGGTTAAGTTCGAGGGCTGTTACCACGGCCACTCGGATGCTTTGTTGGTTAAAGCAGGTTCTGGTTTACTCACTTTCGGAGAGCCAGATTCTGCGGGTGTTCCAGCAGAAGTGGCGGCGCACACGCTTACTTTAGAATATAACAACACGCAAGCGCTAAAAGATTTGTTTAGCAAATTGGGCGATGAAATTGCCTGTGTCATTATTGAGCCTGTGGTGGGCAACATGAATTTAATTGTGCCGCACATGGAGTTTTTGCAAACCTTACGCGACTTGTGCACCAAACACTGCGCAGTGCTGATTTTTGATGAAGTGATGACAGGTTTCCGCGTGCATTTAGGTGGTGCGCAAGCGCTATACAACATTAAGCCAGATATGACCACGCTAGGCAAAGTGATTGGCGGCGGTTTGCCGGTTGGCGCGTTTGGTGGTCGTAAAGATATTATGAGTTGCTTAGCACCATTGGGTAAAGTGTATCAGGCGGGTACGTTATCTGGTAACCCTGTGGCAGTTACGGCTGGTTTGAAAACGTTGGGTTTGATTCAGGCGCCTGATTTTCATACTAAATTAGCAGCACAAACCAAAAAGCTGGTGGATGGCTTAAAAGCTGCCGCAACAGATGCGGGTGTGGTGTTTAATGCGCAAAATGTAGGTGGCATGTTTGGGCTATATTTCTGTGAAAAGTGTCCAACAAGCTTCAATGAGATGATGCAATCTAACAAAGAGCATTTTAATAAGTTCTTTCACAGCATGCTGGATAGCGGTATTTACTTAGGTCCTTCAGCGTTTGAGGCGGGCTTCGTTTCTGCAGCCCATACGGATGAAGATATTGCATTTACAATCGAGGCGGCGAAAAAAGCGTTTCAGTTGGTAGCCGCAACATGATGTTGGATTGTTTGTGCTAAATAACGCTCTAGTATGTATCTAATGTTATTTGTGCAAATAATCACTATCTTTGGGCTCTATCTTATTGAACACATAGGCATTTAACGGTAAACTTGAAGGTTCCGCTAAATGTTTTGTGATTAGATAATATGGCATTAGATTTAAGTAATTCAACCTTTGTTAATTCAACCAAGCCAGCTAAGCAAGGCTTATACAATCCGTCTAATGAACGTGACGCCTGTGGCGTTGGTTTCGTTGCGCACATCAAGGGCAAAAAAAGCCACGAGATTGTGCAAAAAGGCTTGGAGCTGCTTACTAACCTGACCCATCGAGGCGCAACAGGTTATGACCCTAAACTGGGTGATGGTGCGGGTTTGCTGATGCAGATGCCAGACGCATTTATGCGTAAAGAGGCAGCAAAGCTTAATATCAATCTGCCAGATGCAGGAAAATACGCAGTGGGTAACGTGTTTTTACCGCAAGTGGCAAAAAGCCGTGAAGCTTGCGAAGCGTTAATTACCAACATCATCGCCGAAGAAAATCAAACTTTCCTTGGTTGGCGTGATGTGCCGGTGAACAACAGTAATATTGCCCAAGCGGCGCGTGATGTTGAGCCAACGATGCGTCAAGTTATCATCGCGACTACGTCAACAGATCAAAACATATTTGAGCGCAAATTATTTGTTATTCGTAAACGTATCGAACATGCAGTGTCTGCGCTTAATATTAAAGACAGCGCGGCTTTCTACATACCGTCACTATCTTCCCGTACCATTGTTTACAAAGGTATGCTGTTAGCGAATGAAGTCGGTGTTTATTATCAGGATTTAAATGACGAGAGTGTCGTTTCAGCGTTAGCACTCGTTCATCAGCGTTTTTCAACCAATACTTTCCCAGCATGGGACCTAGCGCATCCATTCCGTATGATTGCGCATAATGGTGAAATTAATACTGTGCAAGGCAACGTCAATTGGATGGCGGCGCGTCACGAGACCATGAAATCTAGCGTGATTGGTGAAGATTTAGAAAAACTATGGCCGTTGATTGTTGATGGCCAGTCGGATTCAGCTTGTTTTGATAACTGTTTAGAGCTACTAGTGGCTGGTGGATATTCATTACCGCACGCCATGATGATGTTGATTCCTGAAGCGTGGGGTGCAAAAGACGGTTCTGGTAATCCATTAATGGATGAAGAGCGTCGTGCGTTTTACGAATATCATGCTGCCTTGATGGAGCCATGGGATGGTCCTGCGGCAGTAGCCTTTACCGACGGCCGCATGATTGGCGCAACACTAGACCGCAACGGCTTGCGCCCTGCTCGTTATTTAGTGACCGATGACGATATCGTAATGATGGCTTCTGAGATGGGTGTACTTACTTTCCCACAAGAAAAAATCGTTAAAAAATGGCGTTTAGAGCCAGGCAAAATGTTGCTGATTGACATGGAGCAAGGCCGCATTATTGGCGATGCTGAGGTGAAAAACGCCCTTGCCACTGCTAAACCTTATAAGCAATGGATAGAAAAAACACGTTACTTTTTGAGCGATATGCCAAAAGTACAGGGCGGGCTAGAAATGGCCGCTAGTCTATTAGATACGCAACAAGCGTTTGGTTATACACAAGAAGACATCAAGTTCGTGATGGCGCCTATGGTTGCAAATGGTGAAGAGGGTGCTGGTTCAATGGGTAATGATGCCGCATTGCCCGTGTTATCTGCTAAACCAAAGTTACTCTATAACTACTTCAAACAATTATTTGCGCAAGTAACTAACCCGCCGATTGACCCGATTCGTGAAGAGTTAGTGATGTCATTGGTAACATTTATTGGTCCTAAGCCAAACTTGCTAGGCTTGGATGAAACCACGCCGCCTATGCGCTTGGAGGCTAGCCAGCCCGTGTTGATGTTGGATGAACTTGAACAATTAAAAGCCATTGCGACACTAACACAAAACCAATATAAATCTTTGGTGTTGGATATTACTTATCCTGCTGTTCAAGGTAAAAATGGCATGGCTGCTGCGGTGGCAAGTATTGCTAGCGCAGCTGAAAAAGCCGTGCATGATGGTTTCAATATTCTGATTCTGTCAGATAGAAACATTAGTGAAGCGCGTTTAGCGATTCCAGCATTGCTAGCTTGTTCTGCAACGCATGAACATTTAGTAAAATGTGGCCTTAGAACCAGTACCGGCTTGGTGATAGATACTGGCTCTGCACGCGAAGTACACCACTTTGCCTTGCTTGCCGGTTATGGTGCAGAAGCGGTTTGTCCATGGTTAGCGTTTGAAACCATTAACCACATGGGCACTAAAGATAATTATGAAGCCGCTAAGAAGTTTGTAAAAGCCATCGGTAAAGGCTTGTACAAAGTCATGTCAAAAATGGGTATTTCTACTTATCAGTCTTACTGTGGTGCACAAATTTTTGAAGCCATTGGCCTAAATACAGTTTTTGTTGATAAATACTTCACTGGCACTGCAACCAATATTGAAGGTATTGGACTAGATCAAGTAGCCGAAGAAGCAGAGCGTTTACATTTGAGTGCTTTTGGCGATGACCCTGTGTTGGCAAGTAGCCTTGACGCCGGTGGCGAATACGCTTTCCGTGTGCGTGGTGAAGAGCATATGTGGACGCCGGACTCAATTGCAAAATTGCAGCATGCTACACGTACCAATTCGGCAACCACCTACAAAGAATATGCTGCATTAATTAATGACCAAACGCGCCGCCATATGACGTTGCGTGGTTTGTTTGAAATTCAATCAGCGGGTGCAGCTATTCCACTGGATTCAGTGGAGCCAGCCAAAGAAATTGTTAAACGTTTTGCTACGGGCGCGATGTCTTTAGGTTCAATTTCGACTGAAGCGCATGCAACTTTGGCGATTGCCATGAACCGTATTGGCGGTAAGTCAAATACTGGTGAAGGTGGTGAAGATGCTAAACGCTTCATTGCTGTTGCACATGACACCAGCATGGCTAATGTGATTGGTGCGAAGAATATTGAGCGTGATATTCCGCTTAAAGCCGGTGATTCTATGCGCTCACGCATTAAGCAAGTTGCATCTGGTCGCTTTGGTGTGACTGCAGAATACTTGGCCTCTGCTGACCAAATTCAAATCAAAATGGCACAAGGTGCAAAACCGGGTGAAGGCGGCCAATTACCCGGTCACAAAGTAAGTGAATATATCGCGAAATTGCGTTTTTCAGTGCCGGGCGTGGGTTTGATTTCACCGCCACCGCATCATGATATTTATTCGATTGAAGATTTAGCACAGTTGATACATGACCTTAAAAACGCAAATCCTAAGGCATCAATTTCAGTTAAATTAGTGTCTGAAACTGGCATCGGTACAGTCGCTGCGGGCGTAGCAAAAGCTAAGTCAGACCATATTGTAGTAGCTGGTCATGATGGTGGTACGGGCGCATCACCGATATCTTCAGTTAAACATGCGGGGACGCCGTGGGAACTAGGATTGGCTGAAACACAGCAAACATTAGTGCTGAACCAATTGCGTGGTCGTGTGGTAGTGCAAGTTGATGGTCAAATGAAAACAGGCCGCGATGTGCTAATCGGCGCATTGTTAGGTGCAGATGAGTTTGGCTTTGCAACCGCACCGTTAGTGGTCGAGGGCTGTATCATGATGCGTAAGTGTCATCTAAATACCTGTCCTGTAGGCGTGGCTACGCAAGATCCTGAATTACGTAAACGTTTCACAGGTCAGCCTGAACATGTGGTCAATTACTTCTTCTTTGTTGCAGAAGAAGTACGTGAATTTATGGCTTCAATTGGTATTGCCAAGTTTGATGATTTGATTGGCCGTGCCGATTTATTGAATATGCAAGCAGGGATTGATCACTGGAAAATCAATGGCTTAGACTTTAGCAAAGTTTTCCATTTGCCAGAGATGCCAGCTAGCGTTTCACGTAAAAACAATGATGTGCAAGACCATGGCTTAGTGAATGCACTTGATAATAAATTGGTTGAATTGGCAAAACCTGCATTAGAAACAGGTCAAAAAGTAGTCTTGGACATTGCAATTTCTAACACTAACCGCACAGTCGGCACGATGTTATCTAATCAGGTAGCTACGCGCTACGGTAATGCTGGTTTGCCAGACGATACGATACACATCAATTTTACTGGAACATCAGGTCAAAGTTTTGCAGCCTTTTTAGCTAAAGGCATCACCTTTGAATTAACGGGTGAAGGTAACGATTATGTCGGTAAAGGCTTATGTGGCGGGCGCATTATAATTAAGCCGCCAGTTGCGTTCCGCGGCATTGCCCATGAAAATATCATTGTCGGTAATACGGTCATGTATGGCGCAACTACTGGTGAAAGCTACTTTAGAGGCGTTGCCGGAGAGCGTTTCTGTGTGCGTAACTCAGGCGCATCTGCAGTGGTTGAAGGACTAGGTAATCATGGTTGTGAATATATGACTGGCGGTACGGTTGTTGTTTTAGGCTTAACAGGCCAAAACTTTGCTGCAGGTATGAGTGGCGGCGTGGCATATGTTTATGATGAAGATGGCATGTTTGCAAAACGATGCAATATGAGCATGGTTGCGCTAGAGAAAATAGAAAGTGCAGAAGCTAGCATTGGTAAAGTGCATCACCTGGACCAACCAGATGAAATCACACTTAAAGCTTTGATTGAAAAGCATGCAATTTATACGGGCAGTGTACGTGCTAGCGCAATGTTGGCCGACTGGGTACATTACAGAAACAAGTTCGTAAAAGTGATGCCAAATGAATATAAACGTGCCTTAATTGAACTTGCTGAAGATAAAGCACTGGTTGCTGCATAAACTGTAGCTTCAGAACAGATAAAACATTAAATATGGGTAAGGGCTTATTAGTATGGGCAAAGTAACAGGCTTCATGGAATACGCAAGGCTGGCAGAGGCAAATCTGCCAGTGGTTGATCGTGTTAAAAATTACAAAGAGTTTGTGCTACATTTATCAGACGAGCAAGCCAAGCAGCAAGGGGCGCGCTGTATGGATTGCGGCATTCCGTTTTGTACTACAGGTTGCCCTGTTAATAATATTATTCCTGATTGGAATGATTTAGTTTACAGCCAAGATTGGCGTGGTGCGATTGATGTATTGCATTCAACTAATAACTTTCCGGAATTTACCGGCCGTATTTGCCCAGCACCATGTGAAGCGGCTTGTACTTTGAATATCAATGCAGATCCAGTCGGTATTAAATCGATTGAGCATGCAATCATTGATAAAGCATGGGAAAACAATTGGGTTACACCACAAATTCCTACGCATAAAACAGGTAAACGTATCGCAATCGTCGGTTCAGGACCAGCAGGTTTAGCCGCAGCACAACAATTAGCACGTGTTGGTCATGATGTTGTGGTGCTAGAAAAAAGTAGCCGTATTGGCGGTTTGTTACGCTATGGTATTCCAGACTTTAAAATGGAAAAAATTCATATTGATCGTCGCATGGCGCAGATGGAAGCTGAAGGCGTTGAATTCCGCGTCAATCAAAACGTGGGCGAAAACGTTAAGGCTGAAGATTTGTTGGCCGAATTTGATGCCTTGATTCTAGCTGGTGGCGCTGAGCATCCACGTGATTTGCCAGTAACAGGTCGTGAGTTAGATGGTGTGATGTATGCGATGGACTTTTTAACACCGCAAAATAAAGTGGTGGCAGGTGATACTGTATCTAATCAAGTAATGGCAACTAATAAAAATGTTGTGGTCATTGGTGGTGGCGATACAGGTTCAGATTGCGTAGGTACTTCAAATCGTCATGGTGCCTTAAGCATTACGCAATTCGAATTAATGCCACAACCGCCAGAAAAAGAAAATAAAGAATTAGTCTGGCCAAACTGGCCGCTCAAAATGCGTACTTCAAGTTCACATGAAGAAGGTGCAAACCGTGATTGGTCTATTACGACTAAAGAACTGATTGGTGAAAACGGCAAAGTCGTTGCGTTAAAAGGCTGCAAAGTCGAGTGGAAAGACGGCAAGATGGCTGATGTTGCTGGTACCGAATTCACGATTAAAGCGGATTTAGTATTGTTAGCGATGGGCTTTGTGTCACCAGTACAAAAGTTGCTTGATGCATTTGGTGTAGAAAAAGATAATCGCGGTAATGCCAAAGCGACTACCGAAGGTGTTGAAAGCTATAAAACCAGTAAGGCTAAGGTATTTGCAGCGGGTGATGTACGCCGTGGTCAGTCATTAGTGGTTTGGGCGATACGCGAAGGTCGTCAGGCTGCTAAAGCAGTAGATGAATTTTTAATGGGCTGTTCTACATTACCTCGTTAAATTGACAATTTTAGGTTTAAAGTTAGTTAATAAATTTAGTTACAAATACAAAGGATGCAAAGTAAAACTGCTTTGTGTCCTTTTTTATTAAGTTGTAAATTAGGTAGTCAATGATGAATCAATTGCAAAACGATACGTTCTTAAAAGCGCTGATGCGCCAACCTACAGACTACACGCCAGTGTGGATGATGCGCCAAGCTGGTCGCTATTTGCCAGAGTATCGTGAAAGCCGTAAAACGGCGGGTAGCTTTTTACAGTTGTGTAAAAGCCCTAGTTTTGCAACAGAAGTCACTATGCAACCTTTAGATCGCTACCCCTTGCTGGACGCTTCTATTCTATTCTCAGATATTCTCACAGTACCGGACGCTATGGGTTTAGGGCTTTACTTTGAAGAAGGAGAAGGTCCAAAGTTCGAGCGTACTTTGCGAGAAGAAGCCGATATTAAAAAACTGGTAGTGCCAGATATGGCAAGTCTACAATATGTATTTGATGCAGTGAGTCAAATTCGCAAAACACTTAATGGTCGTGTGCCCTTAATTGGTTTTTCAGGTAGCCCGTGGACACTAGCGACCTATATGGTAGAAGGCAAAGGCGGTACTGACTTTCTAACCATTAAAAAAATGGCCTATGCGCGGCCAGATTTACTGCACCATATTTTAGAGACAACTGCACAAACCGTTATTCAATATCTCAACGCACAAATTGCAGCAGGCGCACAAGCGGTGATGATATTCGATTCATGGGGGGGCGCACTTTCACATAATGCCTATCAAGAATTTTCACTCAATTACATGCAAAAAATTGTAAATGGCTTAACGCGAGAGCATGAAGGCCGCATCGTACCACGCATCGTATTCACTAAAGGCGGTGCGTTGTGGCTAGAAGCGCAAGCGGATATTGGGGCAGATGCATTAGGTTTAGATTGGGCGGTAGATATTGGTACTGCACGCCAACGTGTCGGTAATAAGGTGGCGCTACAAGGCAACCTTGATCCTGCAATTCTACTTTCAACCCCTGAGGCAATTGAAAAAGAGGTCGCTAGTATTCTTGCCAGTTATGGCCACGGAGCTGGCCATGTGTTTAATTTGGGTCACGGCATTACGCAGTGGACGCCACCTGAAAATGCGGCAGCTATGTTATCGGCCGTGCGTGAACACAGTAAAAAATATCATCAGTAATAAAAAAGCCCGCACGATGCGGGCTTTTTTATTACTGAGAATTAAAGTGACATACGTTTGAGCGTGTCATCCTTATCTATGAATTTGTGCTTCAACGCTCCAGCAATATGCAAAATTACCATTACTAAAATAATCACGCCAACAATTTCATGCACTTCTTTAAAGAGTTCACGCATTGGGTTGTTATCTAGTCCTTTAATGAATGGCACGCCGAACCATTTGATTCCATATTTACTGTAGGTTGCCATAATCACGCCACTTACTGGCAAGGCTATCATCAGGAGGTAAAGAAAATGGTGAGTACCAGTGGCTAGTTTACGCTCCCAAGCTTTATAGGAGCTTAGCAATGCTGGCGGACGGTGCGTGATGCGCCATAGAATGCGGATAGCGATGAGCGCAAATATGGTAACGCCCAATGACTTATGTAGATTGAAATAGAAGGTTCTGGGAGAGGCTTCCTCAGCTAATTGCCAAGTGTAAATGCCCCAGTCAAATAAATCGTAGGCTATTTGTTTCGGTGCTTCTTTAGGTAGGTCGCTCATGTACCAACCTAAGGCAAACATGCCAAAAATACAAATTGCGATAAGCCAGTGCAATATCACTGCGGTTTTGGTGTAACGTGAAGTGCTATTTGCCATACAAAATCCTTCATTCTTTGTTGTTAGGAGTATGTGTGACAACAGTCACACGTAAACGTTATTTGAGCTATTATCATAGGAATAAATCCTCACTGCAACACTTTCAGAAGGTAGTAAAAATGCATATTAACAGGCAGCTAAGATTTAACTATTTTTTTATATTAATGTGCGCTTATTTTTCTTTAGTGGGCTGTGCCTATGCAGAAATAAAGCCTGAAAACTTTGCGATTGAGCATGTAGGTGATGGTATTTACGTACATCATGGTAAGCATTTAGATATAGACACAGGCTACCAGGGAGATATTTGCAACATTAGTTTTGTGGTGGGTAACAAAGGTGTAGCGGTAATAGATACCGGTGGTAGCTTTAAGATAGGGAGTGAGCTACGTGCCGCGATTAAAAAGGTAACGCAATTACCAATTCTGTACGTTATTAACACCCATGTGCATCCAGATCATATTTTTGGAAATGCGGCTTTTATACCAAGTAATCCAAGTGAAGCAATGCCAGTGTTTGTTGGTCACGCTAAATTAGCCGATGCGATGCAGTTACGCAAAGAGGCTTATGATAAGCTTAATATCAAATACTTGGGCGCTGATGCAAAAGGCAGTGAGATTGTTAAGCCAACCTTGCTAGTAAAAGAAGTGATGGATTTAGATTTGGGTGGTAGAAACCTAAAAGTTACGCCTTATTCAGTGGCGCATACCAATACCGACATTTCTGTGATTGATAGCAAAACGCAGACTTTATTTACTGGAGATTTATTGTTTATTGATCGTACACCAGTGATTGAAGGTGATATTAAAGGTTTGATTGCCGCAATCGATACCTTAAAAACTTACCCTGTCAAACAAGTGGTACCGGGTCATGGGCCATTTACTAAAGACTGGGTGAAGGCACTTGATAATGAACAACGCTATTTGAATTTACTATTAGCTGACATCCGCACTAATATCAAGAAAGGCGTGAGCATGGAGATAACGATGGATACTGCTGCGGCGAGTGAAAAAGACAAGTGGTTGTTATTTGATATTGCGAACCGACGTAATGTGAATACCATTTTCCCTGGACTTGAGTGGGAATAGTAGTGCGTCAACGACGCTATTAAGCTAGTAAAAAGCAGTTAAGATTAGTTTCTTAACCACTTTTTATCAGTAAAAATTCTATCTGAAGCCTATTTTTTTAGGTTATCAATACTGCAGCTGGTTTGAGGATGTGCGGCCAAAAGCAACATACCACCCGCAATACCGAAATAGATGAACATGGATTGGAAATCGAATCTACCTAAAACAATTGCCAGGAATAATGCTAAACCAGCTAATACATACGCAAATAATTTTGTTTTGTATCCTACCAATAAGCCAAAACCTGCTACTAATTCTACTAGAATGAGCAATGGTGCGAAGATACTTGGTAAACCTAATTGACCCAAAGTGACTTGATAATCAATATAGCCATTTGGATGGCTGGTAATGGCTAATAGTCTTAGAATAACTGCACCTAAGAATACAAGCGATAACAAGATGCGTGCGGCGGCTGTTTGATATTTTTGCATACTAAACCTTTAAGTTAACTAATTTAATGGAACTAACGTGAATTGAATAAAAGATGCATGATGCACGGAACTGTTTTAGACTGCAAGCTTACACCGCAAGCCGCGACACACATTACTTATAACACAGAGTGGGTTTTCTAATTAAAGTACGATAAATGTTATCAAATTTTCAGGTGATTCAGGTAAGTTGGGCTACGCATGCAAGGCAATTAATGGCTGTGCGTGAAGAAGTCTTTATCGTTGAGCAAGAAGTAGAACCGGATTTTGAGTGGGATGACATAGACGCCGTTGCCATACATTTACTGGCCTTCATTAATAATCAGCCTGTAGGTTGCGCGCGTGTCATCAAACATCAAAAAATTGGCCGTATGGCAGTACTAAAAGCTTGGCGAGGATTAGGGGTTGGCCGTGCCCTATTGCTTGAAGCAATTGGTATTTGCCAAGCACGAGGCAGTAAAGTGGTATACCTTACCGCGCAAACCCATGCTATTTCTTTTTATAAACAAGCGGGGTTTGTTGAAACTAGCGCTGTGTATCAAGATGCGAATATTCCACATGTCGATATGCAGCTATTCTTGCCAGTGTAGACTCCACAAAACATCTAATAAAATTTTTGAGAATTGCTTAAAGTTAGGCGATTCTATAAAATTGCATAGTTAACTTTTATTCACCATTATTTACTAATATTTAAGGATTATTCATGTCAAAAATCGTTTTTAAAGCAGGCGAAGCCACTATATTTACCGAAGGTAAAGACGTTAGTGCAGCTATGCCAGAAATTTTAATTGGTAGCGTTGATGGCCCGGTAGGCCAGGCGTTCGCTAATATGATGGCACAAAGTAAAGGCCACACAGCAATGTTTGCCGTGCGTGATATCAATCAATTAGTGCGCCCTGCTTGCATGATGGTGCCGAAAGTGACATTAAAAGACAGCGCAAATATTGAGTTGTTTGGTGGTTTGGTTCAAGCCGCCACTGCCGATGCTATTTTGGATTGCGTTATCGAAGGCATTATCCCGAAAGATCAAGTCAACGATTTATGTATTATCAGCTTGGTGTGGATTGATCCAGGTGCAGCAAAAGACGCGAACCTAGACAAAGCCGATATGTATAAAAATAACTATGATGCGACAAAACTTGCGATTAAGCGTGCATTAAATGACGAGCCAACGATTGATGAGTTGATTGCAAACCGTCATAAAATCAAACATTGTATGTGGGAAGATTCTTGGGATCAAAAATAAGATATTGAAATTAAGGTAATGATTACAAGTGACGTAAGAATTTACTAACAAAAATAAAAAAGCGGCCTAGGCCGCTTTTTTATTTTTAATTCACTCAAATAGATCTTCTTTTGATTGAACTAAGAATAGGCGAAGCTTTGACCAAGTCTTCTTGATAAGGATGCGAAGTCTTATTATAAAGACTAGCAATCTTCTTTACGTAGATCCGTGTTTCAGCATAGGGAGGAACGCCTTTGTATTTGTCTACAGCGCGCTCACCAGAGTTATAGGCAGCCGCAACTAGCTCAACGTCACCTTTGAAGTAAGCAAGTAGCCATTGTAGGTAGGCTAGCCCGCCTTTGATATTCTCTTCAGCCTTATAAGCATTTTTGACACCAAAACGTTCAGCTGTTTCTGGAATGAGTTGCATTAGACCTTGTGCATTTTTAGGTGAGGTTGCTTGTGCATTAAAGCCTGATTCCACAGCAATAAAGGCCATCGCTAAGTTGGTGTCTATCATATAACGGGGTGCAAGCTTATCTACAAGCTTTAAGATG
>JBKJUR010000060.1:0-16405 GCA_046590165.1 Methylotenera sp. | reverse complement strand
GCAGATTCTGCAGACCCGAGTACGCGAACGTTTTCTGCAAGATACATCTTACAAGGCTCGGCAGCCGACGCTCCTTTGGGGTCCACCATTACCATCAGCCTTGCGCATAAAGTAAGTGCCTCGCTTGTGGTACCTCTCGGTGCATTGCACGACGCAGGTCAAGGCACTGGCGTATGGCTGTTCAATCGTCAAGCCTCTAATGTGCATTTCCAGAAAGTGAAGGTAGCAAATATTACGGATGAGCAGGCGATGATTGCTAATGGTTTACAGCTTGGTGATGAGGTTATAGCGTTAGGCGCACATCTGTTGCATGAAAATGAAGTGGTTCGCGTCATAGATAACAAGCTTGATAACAAGTTGGGGGCGCTATGAGTGGCTTCAACCTATCAGCATTAGCCGTTCGTGAACGTGCCGTCACTTTATTCCTGATTATCGCGCTTAGTGTAGCGGGTTTATACGCCTTTTTTAAACTGGGACGTGCGGAAGACCCATCGTTCACCGTAAAAGTGATGACTATTTCTGCTGTTTGGCCAGGGGCTACAGCGCAAGAAATGCAAGACCTTGTTGCTGAGCCACTTGAAAAACGCATGCAGGAGCTTCGTTGGTATGACAGGGTAGAAACAATCACGAGACCCGGTATCGCTTTACTGACTTTAAAGTTGCTAGATACTGCGCCGCCAGCAGTCGTGCCCGAACAGTTTTATCAGGCACGCAAAAAACTTGGGGATGAGTCTCGAAAATTACCCAACGGTGCATTAGGCCCATTTATTAATGATGAATACTCGGACGTGACGTTTGCCCTCTACGGTGTTGAAGCGCATGGCATGGCGCCCCGTATGCTTGCCAGACATGCGGAAGCCATCAAACAACAGCTATTGCGTGTGAATGGTGTTAAAAAAATTGATTTGATTGGGGAAAGACCCGAACGCATATTTGTTGAGTTTTCCTATCAAAAACTGGCTACCCTAGGCATCAATGCCAGAGATATTTTTGATGCGTTGGTACGTCAGAATCTGGTCACGCCAGCCGGCTCTGTCGAGACGAAAGGGCCGCAAGTATTTGTGCGCCTAGAAGGCAGCTATGACGATTTAGATAAAATTAGAAACACGCCGATTACCTCTGGGACAAAAAGCATCAAGCTTTCCGACATTGCAGAAGTAAAGCGTGGATATGAAGACCCAGCAACCTTTTTGATTCGACATAATGGCGAGCCCAGCCTCTTGCTAGGTGTCATCATGAAAGAAGGTTGGAACGGTCTTGAACTAGGCAAAGCATTAGAAACCGAATCAAAAAAAATTACAGCCAGTCTTCCTTTGGGGCTATCGCTCAGTAAAGTGAGTGATCAAGCTGTCAATATCAAAGCATCTGTTGATGAATTCATGTTGAAATTCTTTGTGGCGCTTGCTGTTGTGATGATTGTGAGCTTCGTCAGTATGGGATGGAGAGAGGGGATTGTCGTTGCAGCCGCAGTGCCTCTCACCTTGGCCTGTGTATTCATTATTATGTTGATTACCGATCGCGTGTTTGATCGAATCACACTAGGCGCTTTGATTATTTCTCTCGGGCTGTTGGTGGACGATGCGATTATTGCCATTGAAATCATGGTAGTGAAGATGGAGGAAGGCTACGAGCGTTCTAAAGCCGCCGCCTATGCTTGGAGTAATACTGCAGCACCGATGCTATCTGGCACTTTGATTACGATTATCGGGTTTACGCCCGTTGGTTTCGCTAAATCCACCGCTGGAGAATATGCAGGGAATATTTTCTGGATTGTAGGCTTTGCATTGATTATTTCTTGGATTGTAGCTGTTTACTTTACACCATACCTTGGCTATAAACTCTTGCCAAATATCAAGCCAGTTGAGGGGGGGCACGAAGCCATTTACTCCACTCCTGGGTACAAAAAACTACGTCGATTAATCACATGGGCTGTAGATCATAAATTTACAGTGGCTGGCTTAGTGGTCGGCTTATTTCTGCTGTCTGGTGTTGGAGTGGGGGCGTTGAAACAGCAGTTCTTCCCCCAATCCGATCGTCCTGAGGTACTGGTAGAAGTACAAATGCCGGATGGAACAAGTATTGAGGCGACCAGTAAAACGGCGATTAAAGTTGAAGCGTGGTTAAAACAACAACCTGAGTCAGAAATCGTAACCACTTATATTGGACGCGGTGCCCCACGATTCTTCATGGCATACAATCCAGAACTACCTGATCCATCATTCGCTAAAATCATTGTGTTAACTAAAAACGAAGCGGCGCGTGATGAGCTAAAACTTCGCTTTCGTAAAGTGGTGTCCGAAGGCCTAGCCCCCGAAGGTAAAATTCGTGCTTCCCAATTAGTGTTTGGACCTTACTCACCATTTCCTGTGGCATTCCGTATCATGGGACCTGATGTGGAAAAGGTAAAAGAGTTAGCCAATCAAGTAAGCACGGTGATGCGTGATAATAAAAATATGCGTCAAGTTAACCAGGATTGGGGTGCGCTACAAGCCACATTGCACTTTAAACTTGATCAGGAGCGTTTAAAGCTCATTGGGCTATCTCCCAATGAAGCCGCAGAACAATTACAGTTTTTACTGACTGGCGTACCGATTACACAAGTGCGTGAGGATATTCGTACAGTTGATATCGTTGCCAGAAGCGCCGGTGCTGAGCGTTTCAACCCGTCAAGAATTAAGGACTTTAGCTTAACGACCCGTTCAGGTCAGTTAGTTCCACTGAGTCAGGTGGGTGAAGTCGAAATTCGCAATGAGGCACCCAAGCTCATCAGACGAGATCGGTTACCGACTATCACTGTACGTGGCGATATTGATGAAAGCCTGCAGCCGCCCCAGGTGTCTATGGAAATTTGGAAATCATTAACGCCAATTATTGAAAAACTGCCTTACGGCTATCGAATCGAGTTGGATGGCTCTATCGAAGAAGCCGCCAGAGCTAATGATGCGCTGGCGCCGATCTTCCCGATAATGCTCATCCTGACTTTGGTGGTGATCATGATTCAAGTGCGCTCATTCTCAGGGATGTTTATGGTGTTCTTAACTGCGCCACTTGGCCTTGTGGGAGCGGTGCCTATCTTGCTCATCTTTCATCAGCCATTTGGCTTTAATGCAATTCTCGGATTAATTGGTTTATCAGGGATTTTGATGCGCAACACGCTCATTTTGATTGGTCAAATTAACACCAACGAGAAAAATGGCTTACCAACCTATCAAGCTGTGATTGAAGCCACTGTACAGCGTTCAAGACCAGTGATTCTGACGGCGCTTGCAGCGGTGTTAGCCTTTACTCCACTGACATCATCTGTGTTTTTTGGCTCCATGGCCTACACCTTGATTGGCGGGACTGCGGTCGGCACAGTACTTACCTTATTATTCTTGCCAACGCTTTATGCAATTTGGTTCAAAGTAAAGAAACCTATTCAATAACCATGTGAGCCGTGGTCAACAACTTCTTAGAGGTTGACCACAGCATTAGTATTTGATGTTGTATCAGTTATAAAGCTGTAACTTTTTAAACCAATGAAACAATTGAAATCATAAAGGGATAACAAAATGAATGAACCTAAGGATTTGAAATTTAGCGGAACTGAACTATTTGTCAATATAAATGATGATCAGAAAGTAAGAGTGCTCAAAGCTGGCGCAGGTGAGCCACTTATCTTGATGCATACCATACGCACGCAGTTGGAGTATTTTAAAGATGTAATCCCTGAACTCGCTAAACATTACACAGTGTATGCATTGGATTTACCTGGTCACGGACAATCATCCATAGACAAGCAAACTAATTACGATGAACCATATATGAGGCAAGCTGTAGTTGCCGTAATCAAAAATCTAGACTTGAATAATGTAACGTTGGTTGGTGAATCAATAGGTGCTGTATTAGCGCTAACTGTAGCAAGCACAATACCAGAGCGCATTACTAAGGTGGTGGCTTCCAATACATACGATTACGATACGCGATATGCAGATGGTGTGCGCCGCGGCAATTTGTTTGCAAACCTTGTTATTGCAAATTATGCAATTCCAATACATGGCGCTATATTCGCAGCACTAGAAAATTGGTTATTTTTAGGTATTGTGATGCGTGGTGGGTTAAAAAATAGAAGTTGGTTGCCAAATGAATTGTTATCTAAAATAAATCGCGCAGGTTATCGAAAAGGGTTTCGCTATGTAGAACGTAATGTATTCGCGAACTGGAGATCATGGGGTAAAGCAAGAGCGCTTTATTCTGGAGTTAAAGCACCTGTTACGTTAGTGTATGGTGACCATGATTGGTCAACCTTGCAAGAAAGACAGCGCACAGCTAGTGAGCTGGGAAACACAAACATCATCACAATCAAAAATTCTGGGCATTTTGGCTTTGTAGATAACCCCAAAAAGCTATTGGAAGTTGTGTTAATGCCTTAGGCTGCTTAACTAATTAAATTTAGCACCTGATATCTCATTTATTTGGGCGGGTGCTAACAGGAACCACGAGCACGGCGGAAATCAAGGCCAAAACCACATGGCACATATAGACTGATTTAAAATCCGTATAGCTAAGGTTGGGGTGAGCGAGTAATAAGACAGTAACTGCTACGCCTATTACCGTACCAATCTGCCTGATAGCCTGATTAATTGCACTGCCAATTGCGTAGTCTTTAGCAGGTAATCCATGCACTGCAGCTGCTGATAAGGATGGCATTACCAAACCTATTGACATACCACTCAAAAATAACCCCGGTAACCAGTGGGCTGCATAGCTCACAGTCTGATCAGGGATTAGCATATACCACAGTCCACTTAATGCATACGTGATACACCCTGTGATGAGTAAGGGGCGATGTCCAATGCGCGAGGCAATTTTACCAGCAATTATTGCAAATGGTATAACCGTAAGCGGGCCAGGTGTAATAGCGATTCCGGCTTCTGGCAAACTGTAATGCCATATCGATGTCATCCAAAAGAAGAATGCAAAAAACATCATTGAAAAAGCAATACTAAAAGTTAGGCTTGCAAAATTCACATAGCGGAATGTTCGATTATTGAATAAGCTTAAGTCTATGAGAGGGTCTTTTTTAAATTTAGCCCACCAGACAAACCCTGCAATCATGAACAGTCCAGATATGATTATTTTAATCAAATCCAGTTTAACTAGATGTGTCGAATTGTACTCGACAATGCCAAATGCTATTGCGCCTACACCAAATATCAGTATCAACATCCCAATCAGATCAAACCTGATTTTGTCTCTTGGATTGACAGACTCTTTCAATATTGTAGTACCACGCCACAGACAGATGAGACCTACAGGAATATTGATATAGAAGGCCCATTGCCACCCAACTGTGTCTATAATAAAAGAGCCTAGCCCTGGCCCTAATGCTGCAGCCATTGCACCTACTGCTCCCCATGAGCTGACTGCTACAGCACGTTTGCTCTGTGGAAAAGCTTCAAGAATCAGTGAAAGTGATGCTGGAGAAAGCAGAGATGCTCCTATCGCCTGAAGTATTCGCGCGCCTATTAGCCAATCCACACTGGTAGCTGCACCACAAGCTAGTGATGCCAGCAGAAACAACAATACACCCAACATGAATATCTTTTTTCTGCCGAACTTATCTGCGATGCCACCAGCGGGTATTAACATGGTGGCGTAGACGATGGTATAGGCGTTCAATACCCAAGATACTTCGGCTGGCGAAGACTCGGGAAAACTCAACAGGATTTTGTTGAAAGCCGCATAAAGCACTGTGGTGTCAATTGATACAAGAAACACCGCCATACTAGCAATCCAGAAGATAGTCCATGGAGAAACTACTTTTTCCGCGCTGGCGTTGATAATGCTTGATTCACTTGTCATTTAGCAATCCTGTCGAGATATCTATTTATTTAATATTGATGAGCAATTAGCAGAATTAGCTTTTGGTTCTAGTTTGATAACGTTGCTTCAGTTCATCATTCGCGGCAGGGCCGAGCGTAGTCATATGCGAGTCGAAAGTGATTTCCTTATTGGTATTTCTATCGAATAAAGCAATATCCGCCTGCTCGCCACTTTCCTTATCGATTAGCACAATACTCAGGCCTTCTTCTGCAAAATGCTTATTACCCCATGCCAGTAGTGAAAGTATCACCGGCCTGAAATCCCTGCCTTTATCGGTCAGGATATATTCATAACGCTGCGGCCGTTCGCAATACAGGCGGCGTTCTAGAAGCCCAGATTCAACTAGGGTTGCAAGGCGTTTAGTCAGGGTGCTAGTAGCAATATCGAGATGTTTCTGGAAGTCATCGAAACGTGTACAACCCATCATGGCTTCGCGTAATATCAAAATGCTCCACCACTCACCGATGTGATCCAAACTGCGGGCGATAGGACACTGCATGTTCTCAAAACTCTTATTTTTCATAACAACCCCCTTATCACATTCAGCAAGTAACTTTCATTATGAAAGTAATTGTAGTATAGTTACTTTCATAATACAAGTAACTAGATGTATGGTTAAGATAAATAAGGAGTCATAATGGAGCGTATAGTGATTACAGGCATGGGTATGGTGTCGCCGTTAGGTTGCGGTGTCGAGCATGTATGGAAAAGGCTGCTGGCTGGGCAGTCAGGCATCAGCACCTTACCAGAAGAAATATCTGCTACTTTGAATACTAAAGTGGCAGGCATGGTGCCGAATCTAGAAAAGGATTCCATAGCTGGTTTTAATCCAGATGCGTTGATTCCGGTGAAGGACCAGCGAAAAATGGACCGTTTCATCCAGTTTGCCATTGTCGCTGCTGAAGAAGCCATTCAGCAGGCCGGCTGGTTTCCACCTGATGAGCAGGCTAAAGAACGCACAGCTACAATAATTGCTTCCGGCATAGGTGGCTTTACTGCCATCACAAATTCTGTCAGAGTTACTGATAGCAAAGGCATACAGCGTCTTTCCCCCTTTACCATACCTTCATTTTTAGTGAATATGGCTGCAGGACACGTTTCGATCCGCCACGGCTTTAAGGGCCCGTTAGGTGCACCAGTGACTGCCTGCGCAGCAGGGGTACAAGCGATAGGTGATGCGGCCAGGCTTATTCGTTCAGGAGAAGCTGATATTGCCATTTGCGGCGGCAGCGAAGCCTGTATAGATTTAGTGAGTCTGGGTGGATTTTCCGCCGCACGAGCTTTGTCTTCCAAATATAATGATCGCCCCACTGAAGCATCACGACCTTTTGATCAGGGTCGCGATGGATTTGTTATGGGCGAAGGTGCAGGTATTCTCGTCATAGAGTCACTGGAACATGCACAAGCACGCGGTGCGCAACCGATAGCTGAAATTGTCGGCTATGGCACGAGTGCCGATGCCTATCACATAACATCAGGTCCAGAAGATGGAGATGGCGCAAGACGCGCTATGCAGATTGCAATCAACATGGCTGGTATCAAAGCTGCTGATATCCAATACTTGAATGCACACGCCACCTCAACACCAATAGGCGATTTAGGCGAGATTAATGCCATCAAGAGTATATTTTCCGGAGGTGCAACACCAGCAGTCAGTTCCACCAAGTCGGCTACCGGTCACCTATTAGGCGCAGCTGGCGGTATTGAAGCCATATTCACGGCCTTATCAATCCGCGATCAGATCGCTCCTGCCACATTAAATCTTTCTAAACCAGATATCGCAGGCGAAGCAGTCGATTTCATCAAAGGCAAACCGCGATCAATGGAGATCGAATATGCCATATCTAATGGTTTTGGTTTTGGTGGGGTAAATGCAAGTGTGCTTTTACGCAAATGGACAGGCGCTTGATGGATTGTCACGAATTTTGCGCGTTAATTGATTAATCACAATAAGTTGTCTTATTTTCACATAGTCTTTTTAAGAAGACTAAAAAGCAAGTTGTATCGTATGCGTTAATTTAAGAAGTAACTTGTACTTTATGGAGCTTGATAATTGTTTGTTATGGTATCGTTACCAAGATTAAGCAATTGATTTTAATAGATTAGAAGTTGTACTATTAGCAAACTAACAATTAGCTATCTAATGACAGTCCAAAATACGAAATAAGTACTCCAATAATGCCTGTATTTGAAAGTAAAATTTTAAGAAAAGCTGTGACAGCTAATTTAATTGAGGCATTTAATTTTGTAGTAAATGATTTTTGAGACATAAGCATAAATGCTGATGTACAGATAATGTTTTAGTGTCACTTAAACACACTTTAAAAGTTAAGCATATTAGAATTTTGCAAACAGCCACTTAAGAAAATGTAAACTATTTAGGGCATAAATAAGTTATATCCTTAAGCTAATTTACACAAAAATTTACACTTAAATTTTAAGTTAATGATACATTAAGAAATATTCAGTACTTTCATACTAACAAGTATATTTAACCGTTCTGATTGATATAAAGGATTAACACTAAGCCACTGTTTACATGGGATTTTTTCTATATTAAATAATTAAATTCTAATGCCTAATTCTTGTCATTCACAATTCTTGGTGAGTAGCCGCTGATAATTATCAAATTCTTAGAAAGTTGGCAGGTAGAAAAAGACACAAAGGAGATTATTAGAGGCCTGACTTTACAAAAGTCTAAATTTCAATGCTCGTAAAACGTCATTTCACTCAGTACTTTGACTAAATAATCAAACACTATTCTTACGCGTTCTGCTACTGGCCCAAGCTGTGGACGATAGACGTAAACACCCCACGGCGTTGGTGCCTGCTCAGGTAATACAGACACCAGCTTACCGGTACGAATATATTTTTCGCACAGAAAATCACCAAGTTGCCCATAGCCAATGCCAGCAAGCACTGCGGCTAATTCAGCCTCCGGGTCATCGGTGACAAATGCAGGAGCAGTCGAAAAACTATCTGAAGCATTTGCAAAGGTCCAAGGCCACATTCTGCCTGTATTTAGATCAATTAACCCTGTATAGGGCATTTGGAAGAGATCATCCACTTTATTAGGCTTGCCGGTTTTTGCGACGAGTTCTGGAGTACCTACAATATGAAACTTCATTTCATTGACTCGTCTTGCAACGTTTCTATTATTAGTAAAAAAACCTACACGTACGCCAATATCCATTTGATCGGCCACTACGTTATCAATCAGGTTAGAAAATCTTAAATCTAACTGAATACCTGGATGATCTTTAAAAAAATCAGTAAGCGCTGGTAGTAAATATCGCTGACCTAATGAATTGGGCATAGTAATTTTTACTATGCCTTCTAGACGCTGGGAGTTGGGGCTTTTATTGAGCTTGAACAAGGCATCCACCTGGTCGATTACGCCTTCACTTTTCAGTGCCATCTGTTTGCCAAATTCAGTGATCGTAGTGTTTCGCGTACTTCTATAAAACAGTGGCTCACCTACCAACTCTTCGAGCTCTTTAATAGCGCGCGTCACAGACTGCGGTGAAATGCCCAGTCTAATAGAGGCTTCTTTAAAGTTTGAAGACTCTGCAACAACTTTAAAAATACGGAGCATTTCTAATTGATTTTGCATATTGGGATTAATCCATAATTTGGAATTATCAATTCCAAATTATTCCATACAATGATAATTAACACTATGCGATTATGTCGTTTTGGATTTAATTGTTCTCAGTTTCTAGACGATAATTTTCGCGTCAAAATTATAGAATCAGAATGACAAAATAAAGGGCTGACTATCATGATTATTTTGAATATTAATGGCAAGGAGCAGAAGCTTGATGCGCCTGATGATATGCCGATATTATGGGCATTAAGAGATGTGGCGCATCTTACTGGCACAAAATTTGGCTGTGGTATAGCTCAATGTGGCGCTTGTACTATTCATCTTGATGGGCAAGCCATACGTTCGTGTGTCACGCCAATTTCTGCGGCTGCCGGTAAAAAAATCACCACGATAGAAGATATTCAAAACGATAAAGTGGGCCAAGCTGTACAAGCGGCATGGAGTGAAATTGATGTAGTGCAATGTGGTTACTGTCAGTCTGGTCAGATTATGTCTGCGACGGCTTTGCTCTCTACGAATAAAAAACCAACCGATGCAGACATTGATGCAGCGATGAGCGGCAATATCTGCCGTTGCGGTACTTATCCACGCATCCGTGCCGCCATACATATTGCTGCAACTAAGTTAGTTTAAGGAGCCAACTATGAATGCCCCTTCAAATATTTCAAGACGTACTTTCATCAAAGCTACTGCATTAGTTGTCGGTGGCCTTGTGATCGCATTCACAATTCCTCATGCTAAGCGCTTTTTAATGCCAGGCACTACGCCAGATAGAGCATCTGGCGCGGGTAAAGATGACAGCAAGAAACTACCTGCGCCAAACGCCTTTTTGCGTATTGGTACTGATAATACGATTACTGTCATGCTTGCGCACAGTGAGATGGGGCAAAGTATTTGGACGACATTGCCCATGCTGATTGCCGAAGAACTAGATGCAGACTGGAGCAAAATTAAAGTTGAACATGCCTCAGCTGCTCCAGAATATGTTCATACCGCTTATGGCATTCAAATCACAGGCGGCTCTTCAACCACTTGGTCTGAGTTCGACCGTTATCGTCAGGCAGGTGCATTAACACGCGCATTATTAGTTAGCACGGCAGCGGCGCAACTGGGAGTTCCTGTTGAAAGTCTCAAAACAGAAGATGGTTTTGTCATCAGTGGCGATAAAAAAATCAGTTATGGTGATTTAGCAGAAGCTGCGGCTAAGCTGGAAACGCCTAAAGCCGTGACACTGAAAGATCCTAAAGATTGGAAAATTATTGGCAAAGCGACTAAACGTCTTGATGGACCTGAAAAAATAAATGGCACGGCAATATTTGGGCAAGATATTCACTTCGATGGCTTAATGACGGCGATGGTTGCTCGCTCGCCAGTCTTTGGCGGAACAGTTAAAAAGTTTGATGCAAGTGCTGCTAAACAAGTTAAAGGTGTGAGCCAAGTAGTGCAAGTGCCTACAGGCGTAGCTGTTATTGCAGATAATTACTGGGCTGCCAAAAAGGGTCGCGACGCATTAAAAGTAGATTGGGATTTAGGTCCAAACGCGGGTCTTGATTCTAAAACGCTGCTTGAAGACTACAGGAAAATGGCGGCGACACCAGGCTTAACTGCGGCAAAAGCGGGTGACATTAAAACGACTATGCCCAAAGCTGAAAAATTTGTAGAAGCCGAATATGTTTTACCTTACCTAGCGCATTCTCCGATGGAGCCGCTCAATTGTTCAGTAAAAATTGACAAAGATGCTTGTGAAATTTGGACTGGTACGCAAATGCAAGGTACTGACCAGCAGGCTGCGGCAAAAATATTAGGGCTCAAACCCGAGCAAGTAAAAATACACACATTATTCCTCGGCGGTGGTTTTGGTCGACGTGCTAATCCAGCAGCTGATTTTGTATCTGAAGCTGTACAAGTCGCTAAAGCGGCAGGCGTGCCAGTTAAAACAGTGTGGAGCCGCGAAGATGATGTGAAAGGCGGTTATTACCGACCAATGTATTTACATAAAGCCAAAATTGGCCTAGATGCTCATGGTATGCCAACCGTTTGGGAGCATGTGACTGTTGGCCAATCAATCATGCTAGGTACTCCATTTGAAGCCTATCAAATTAAAGACGGCGTCGATGCTACCTCGGTAGAAGGTAGTGCGGATTCACCTTATTTAAAAAGCATTTCCAATTATCAGGTGAGTTTGCACACTGTCAAAACTGGTGTACCAGTGCTTTGGTGGCGCTCAGTGGGTCATAGTCATACTGCGTTTGTGATGGAAAGTCTGGTTGATGAACTCGCACATACTGCGAAAAAAGATCCGCTAGAGTATCGTCGAGAACTCCTTAAAGATCATCCACGTCATTTGGCAGCACTTAATTTGGCTGCTGAAAAAGCAGATTGGAGTAGACCATTACCAAAAGGCGTTTTCCGTGGCATTGCCGTGCATGAGTCTTTTGGCAGTTTCGTTGCGCAAATTGCAGAAGTCTCTGTGGTTGCAGGCGAAGTCAAAGTACATCGGATGGTATCCGCAATTGATTGTGGCCTTGCGGTGAACCCAGACTCACTGAAGGCACAAATGGAATCATCAATCTCATTTGGTTTAGGCGCTGCAATGCAAAGCGAAATTACCTTCAAAGATGGCATGGTGCAGCAATCTAACTTCCATGATTACCAGGTGATGCGCATGGGCAATATGCCAAAAGTAGAGGTTTATATCGTCCAAAGTACAGAGAAAATGGGCGGTGTTGGCGAGCCTGGGTTACCTCCTGTGGCACCTGCGGTCACTAATGCTATTTTCGCGGCGACTGGTAAGCGAATCCGTGCGTTGCCAATTGGGAATCAACTGGCTTAGATTTGGGTGGACTTTTTAAGAGATATCTATGAAATCCGCTGATTTAGAAGTATTAACTCGTGCGCTTGAATGGCTGAATGATGGCTATAAAGCACATTTGTTCACCGTGGTGCAGACTTGGGGCTCAGCGCCGCGTTTGCCAGGTGCGGTGTTAGTCGTGCGCGAGGATGGTCATCTTGTAGGCTCAGTTTCAGGCGGTTGCATTGAAGATGATTTAGCGGACAAAGCTCGAAATCTGGAGTTACCAAAAACGCCTTCAGTAATGGAATACGGCGTAAGCAGGGATGATGCACAAAGATTCAGAATTCCATGTGGTGGTCGTTTGCAGATATTTGTTGAGCCATTAAATACTTCAGCGCAATTGTTGCCTTTGTTGAAAAGTTTAAAAGAGCGAAAATTAATAAAACGCTCGGTTAGCTTAACTACTGGGCAGGTAAAGGTTATGGAGGTCTTGCCTGAAGGCCCGCCAAAAATCGATGGTGATTGGTTCCATACTTACTTTGGCCCAAAATGGCGTCTACTCATCATTGGCGCGAATCAACTTGGTTCTTTGTTAGCCAGTATGGCGCAAGTGCTAGATTTTGAAGTGCTGATTTGTGATCCACGTGAAGATATGCGCGCTGAATGGCAAGTAGAAGGTGTAACTTGGATGTATGGCATGCCCGACGATGTGGTGCTGGATATAGTGCCAGACATGCATACCGCTATTGTTGCAGTTACACACGACTTGAAGCTTGATGATATGGCGTTGCTGGAAGCGTTAAAAAGTGACGCATTTTATGTAGGTGCACTAGGCTCGCAAAAAAGCCAAGTAAAGCGTCGCGAACGTATGCGCATGTTTGATATGAGCGAGCCTGAAATTTCGCGTCTCAGGGGGCCAGTTGGCTTATCAATCGGTAGCCGCACCCCAGCTGAAATTGCCGTTTCCATTTTGGCGGAGCTGATACAAGTGCGGGCTCAGCAAAGACTTGTTGCCGGAGAGGTAAGCAGCGTAGCACCTCAAACTAAGCAAACTTGTGCTACATAATCAATAAGTCTACAAATCGCTAGGGGTATCAATATCTGCCAAAATGCCCGGATCATCGCATGCAAGCAGCTGCATTTCATTTTCGTGACGTTTTAGTATTGAGCGCGCACCTTCATCTCCACGCAGGTTTAGCAATTCCTCTTTGTATTGAGCCGCAAACGCTACGGGATGACCTCGCTGCTGCTGGTATGTCGGTACAACTATATTAGCGCCTGAACGTAGCTGGTTAGCCACGGCTGAGATTGTTTCAGTGCGAATGTAAGGCATATCAGCCAGTGCGATTATAAATCCTGCGCCAGGGTTTATAATTTCAGAAGCTAGGCATATAGCCATTGAGAGACTATCAGCCATCGTTTGGTGGTGTTCTTTACAAGTTAACACACTCAAACCAGCATTTTTTAGCTGTATTGCCAATTCGGTATTGTCAGGTCGAATCATCACGAAAGTATTAGGGACAGCGGCTACTAAATTTTGCGCGGCGACTAATGCAATGGGTCTTCCATCTGCAAGTGGGTACATTAACTTATTAGCATCACCAAACCTGCGTGAAAATCCAGCGGCTAGTAAAATAGCAATCATGATAAAAGCTTAATCCAAACGTTAAATTTCAAAGCTAAATTCCATCGTTAAGTCATTGTCAGGGGATGATTTTATACTACCATTGCCTGCTTTCAACGTGTTTCGTCGCATTGCTTAACGCTGTAAGGTATAATTTCATTTTTAGATTTTAGCTAGAATTTTACTTATGCCAATTTACGATTATCAGTGCAGTAGTTGCGGCTTTAAAGCCGAGGTGATGCGCAAGATTAGCGCACCAAGTACAGAGGCTTGCCCAGAATGCGCGGCCGAAACGTTTAGCAAACAATTATCTGCGCCTAGCTTTCAGCTAAATGGCAGTGGATGGTATGCGACTGACTTCAAAAACGGCTCGAAAAGCGCAACGGCTAAAGACAGTAGTAAAGACAGCGCCAGTAAGACCGAAACGGTGGCTGAAAAAAAGTCTGAGGCAGCGCCAGCTGCTTGTGCCACAGGCTGTGGTTGCCATTAATCTAGTATCTTGACCCATTAAATATATTCGATCAAAAGCATGAAAAAATACTTTATTACAGGTTTGTTGGTGCTGGTTCCATTGTTCATTACGCTATGGGTGCTTAGTAGCTTAATCGGCATGATGGATCAAAGTCTGTTTTTGTTGCCAGAAAGCTGGCGACCAAAAGCGCAACTGGGATTAGAGATTCCAGGCATAGGCGCATTGCTCACATTACTTATTATTTTTGTCACAGGTTTAATCGCTACCAATTTTTTTGGTATGCAATTAATACTACTTTGGGAAGCGCTGCTAGCGCGCGTTCCAGTAGTGAAATCTATTTACGCTAGTGTTAAACAAGTATCAGACACACTATTTTCAGATTCTGGCAATGCCTTTCGCCAAGCGGTATTAGTTGAGTTTCCGCGTAAAGGCGCTTGGACGATTGCTTTTGTAACAGGCACACCCGGTGGCGATGTGGCGAATCATTTGCATGGTGATTACGTAAGTGTTTACGTGCCAACGACACCAAACCCAACGGGCGGCTATTTTTTAATGTTGCCGCGGGCTGAGGTAGTCGTGCTAGAAATGAGCGTTGATGAAGCACTTAAATACATCATCTCGATGGGCGTGGTTGCGCCGCATGCCAAAATTAAAATGAACCATTAATAAAACCAACTCATTATAAAACCAAGCAATTACAAAACCAAGCAAATACAAAACCAAGTCATTAAACATCAACCAATAAATATTAACGAATTATTCAACAAGACTTAAAATTATGCGTACACATTACTGCGGCCATTTAAACCGCGAACACATCGGCCAAACTGTTACTTTATGTGGTTGGGCGCATCGTCGCCGTGACCACGGTGGCGTGATCTTTATTGACTTACGTGACCGTGAAGGTATGGCGCAAATCGTGGTGAATCCAGATGCACAAGCCGCATTTGCCATTGCTGAAAGTGTGCGTAGTGAATACGTGCTTAAAGTGACTTGTGTCGTACAAGCACGCCCAGAAGGCGCAACCAATGCAAACTTGGCAACTGGTGAAGTTGAGATGATTGCCACTGAGATTGAAATTCTCAATGCCTCACTCACGCCGCCGTTTCAACTAGATGACGAAAACCTCACTGAAACCGTGCGTTTGCAACATCGTTATATTGATTTACGTCGTCCAGCGATGCAAAAAAACATGATGTTGCGCTATCGCGTCGCCAAAACTTTGCGTGATTATTTAGATACCAACGGCTTCATTGAAGTTGAAACACCAATGCTCACACGCTCAACCCCAGAAGGTGCGCGTGATTACTTAGTACCTAGCCGAGTGCATGCGGGTCAGTTCTTCGCCTTGCCACAATCACCACAGTTGTTCAAACAATTGCTCATGGTGTCAGGTTTCGACCGTTATTTCCAAATCACAAAATGCTTCCGCGATGAAGATTTACGTGCAGATCGCCAGCCAGAATTCACTCAAGTGGATATCGAAACATCGTTCATGACCGAAAACCAAATCATGGACATCGTTGAAGAGATGATTCGTCAAATGCTGAAATCTGTTCAAAACGTAGATTTGCCAGCGGCATTCCCGCGCATGTCATTCCATGAAGCGATGACGCGTTACGGTTCAGATAAACCAGACATGCGCGTAACGTTAGAAATCACCGAGCTTTCAGATGTGATGAAAGATGTAGATTTCAAAGTGTTTGCAGGTGCAGCGAATATGGCAGGCGGTCGCGTGGCCGCCTTGCGTGTGCCTAATGGCGCGGCAATTGCCCGTAGTGAGATTGATGCTTATACAGAGTTCGTAAAAATCTACGGTGCTAAAGGCTTGGCGTATATCAAGATTAACGATGTAACAAAATTAAACGAAGAAGGTCTACAAAGCCCTATCGTTAAAAACATTCATGTCGCTGCATTACAAGCGATTATCGACCGTACAGGTGCACAAAATGGCGATATCGTATTCTTCGGCGCAGATAAAACTAAAGTCGTGAACGAAGCGCTAGGTGCATTACGCCTTAAAGTCGGTCACGATAAAGGTCA